>CAZPWT010000012.1:0-352798 GCA_964590435.1 uncultured Planctomycetia bacterium | reverse complement strand
CCTCATTTCCGAGGGTGAGGCGGCTCCCGCGGGCTGGTCGCCCGCGGTCGATTCGTCTCTCAGAGAGGCCGATGTCGTGGAGGCTGTCGCACTTCACTAAATGCCGTATCCAGGTGTCTCAAAATCGTTGTCAACTACCGGAGATCGATGTCCCGGACACTCCGGCAGTCCTGGCAAGACTCAAGGCCTACGCCCGACGAGTCCTGCTGAAACGTTTCGACCAAAAGGCGATCTACATGAAAGTCGTGCGCCCCATCGAACAGATCCTCGTCACCCGGGAAATCGTCAGTTGAACCATTCGCGCCCCAAGACCAACAAGGAGCACACCATGAACCGCGAACGAAAGATCCGCACCCCCGTCACCCTCTTCGCCTCCATCGAGTCGGCGCAGCACGACGCACTGCGCAAGATTGCCTTCGATCAGCGCCGGTCGCTCGCCGACCTGGTCCGCGAAGCCCTCGGCGTTTTCATCGCAGGTCAGAAATCCCGGAACGCGACGGCTCCTCGCGCCGGGTCTCGGGCTGCTCGCGCCAAGTGAGAAGTCGGGACACACTCCTGGTTCTCACTCCACGAGGCCCCGCACGTCCCCCAAGTCGGGAATGCGAGATTCCCGCTTTTCGTTGCCAGGGCCACTCGACCGACACTCATTTCC
Organism: uncultured Planctomycetia bacterium; assembly: GCA_964590435.1. Classification (GTDB taxonomy): domain Bacteria; phylum Planctomycetota; class MHYJ01; order WSZJ01; family WSZJ01; genus WSZJ01. Next base: position 352,146 of record CAZPWT010000012.1, on the reverse strand, counting down.
CCGCCGCCCTGTCCTTCAACCGCCCCTCCAGGCACGTCCCCTCGTACTTCTTCCGAAGCCCTTCCCACGCCTTCGCGACCTCCTCCGCCGCCGGCTTCTTGACCGCGAGCTGGCTCTCGAGCGCCGCGATGTCCTTTTCGCCTGCAAGGGCCTTCTTGAACGCCGCGTCGGCCTCCCAGGCCTTCGCGGCCTCGCCGAGTTTTTCCGAGCCGGGCACGCCCTTGAACGCCGCCGCCCATTTCTTGAGGCGCGCCAGCGCGTCGGCCGGGTAGCCCGCGTCGCGCCGCGCCTCGGCGCGCTTCTGCGCCTCGCCGACGGCGTCCTCGATCCGCTTCGCCAGCTCCGGGTTCTTGTCCTTCGCGCCGGCCCAGGCCTTGCCGTAGTCCTCGCCCGCCACGCCGTCCACGAGCGGCTTCGTCGCCGCGATGCGCTCGGCGAGCCACTTCGACGGGTCGTGCCAGTCCGCGAGCCCGGCGCTGACCGGCTTGTAACCGTAGTTGTGCGTCAGCGAGAACGCGCCGGGGTAGAGGCCGAAATGGAGGTGGGCGAAATGGCCGCCGTTCTCGATCGAGTACGAGAGCCCCATCGTCGCGATGAGCTGGCCGCACGCGACCTTGTCGCCCGCCTTCACGAAGACCGTGTCGCCGCCGTGCATGTACACGGCGCACTCCGGCGCGTCGCCGGCGTTGTGCTCCACCACGAGCAGCGTCCCCATGTCGCTCCCCGTGTGCACCAGCTTCACGATCCCGTCCGCGATCGCGTAGTACCCCGCGCCGTCGAAGCAGCAGCCGACGTCCTGCCCCGTGTGGTGGACCGTCCCGTTCTGGCGGAGGTTCGCGAAGGGTTGCAGCGAGCCGTTCACGACCTCGTTCCCCCAACCGCCCAGCGGCCAGACCCAGCGCGCGGCGGCAGGGAGCGTCGAAGCGCTGGCCCCGCCCTGCCGCGCGTTCGGCTTCGCGACGTAGTCCGGCGCCGCGGCCTTGACCTTGTCCATGCCGTCGAGGAACGGCGTCAGCATCAGCCCGTCGTCGAGCTTGCGCACGAACTCCGTCGAGACCTTGTCGGGCGCGAGCTTGCCCGCGATGCGCAGCTGAAGCGCCGCGAGGCAGGCGCGCACGTGCTCGTCGCCTTCCGCGTCCTGCAGCGCCTTCAGCGCGTCCGCCGGCTTCCCGCCGCCCACGCCCTTCCCCGCCGCCGCGTCCCACGTCTTGACCAGGAAGATCGCCGCCTTCTCCCGCAGCCGCGCTTCCTTGTCCTCGAGAAGCGCCCACGCCTCCGGGATGGCCGTCGCGTCGCCGTAGTGCTCGAGCACGTGCAGCGCCCGGTGCTTCATCTTCCAGTCCGCGTTCCTGAGAAGTTCGCGGAATAGCGCCTTCAGCTCCGGGTTCCGGAAGCGCTTCACCGCCTCGATCTTCTCCACCCCCGTTTTCGCCAGGAACGCCGCGATCAGCTTTCCGCGCTCCGCCTCCGGCGCCTTCACGATCGCCGCGAGTTCCGCGCGGACGCTCTCGACGAGCGGCCCGCCGTCGCCGGTGTTGACGTCGCCGCCCCAGCCGGTGAGGGCGTGGGCGGGAAGAGTCAGGGCGAGGAGAGCAACTGCGGCGGCGAGGCGACGTGGCATGACTGCAATCTCCCGTGACACGATTCGATTCAGCAATAGTCGCCGACTTCCCTGAATCCACACTTCAGTTCTTCGGTGAGGCAGGCGAGCAGCGCGGGGCGGAGGCGGGGATTCCACGGCTTGTGGGGATGACACTTCCCGCAGTCGACGAGGAGCGCGAAGCTGTGGACGCATCCTCCAGGCAATTTCGTTGGCCGACCTGTCCATGCGTCGTTGTACGCGCAGCCTCGATCCTCGGGGATGAACGCGCGGCCGCATTTCGGGCAGGACCTTCTGATTCTCGCCGAGTAGAAGATGTCGCGGCCTGTTGCGCGCTCGTACTCCAGTTCTTCGCCACACGAGCACTGCGTCGATGACAGCGGCTCGATGATCTCAGAGGTTCGGTGGATGAAGTCCGGGCTGCTTCGAATCTCGATCGTCCAGTAGGGCGGATCGGTCAACGAAGGCTGTGGCTCCAGTGGGTATGCGGCCGCGGGACTCTCCTTCTTGTCGAGGAACCAACGCACCGCCATGTCGTCCTTCAGCCACTCTTCAATGTTCCACGGTTCGAGGGGTGCGATGGGCGACTCGTCTCCGCAGGGACGGACGAGCTCCGGGACATGTTCGGGCACCCACGCCTCGCGCTTCATGCGCCGGATCAGCCCCGCGAGGTGAGACGCTTGAGGTCTCCATGTGCCCGGGGCGGGAAGAACGTAATGGCAGTATTCGACCCCCATGGTCAGACGGTAGCGCGAGCAGTCTTGCGGGAGAAGCAAGCTCTCCTAATTACCGAGCCGCCTTTCTCCCACGGACATGCAGGAAATACGCCACCACCTGCGCGTCCTGCACCGAGGGCCACTTCGCCACCGCCGCGTCGTCGGGGCGCGGCTCGCCGAGGCGCTCGATCGCGAAGCCCGCTTCCACGACGAGGTTGAGCCAGTCGCTGAGGGTGCGGTTGAAGCGCGGGACCTTGAAGGGGCGGAACTGCTTCCGAACCTCGGGCGGAGCTGACGAGAAGGTCCACTGGGCGAGGGAGCCCTCGAGGGGCTTGAAGTAGTCGCCGACTTCGATGGCGTACGTGCGGCCGTCGGTGCCGCGGACGTTGCGGCGGTGGGGCGTGTCGAAGCAGGGGTGGGTGATGGAGAACTGGAGGAAACCGCCGGGGCGCAGGACGCGGAACGCCTCGGCGAGCGCGCGGGCGGTCTCGGGGAGGTCCATGAGGCACATGAACGACGTCGCGAAGTCGAAGGTCGCGTCCGCGAACGGCAGCTCCACGGCGCTCGCCACGCCGAACGCGATGCCGAGCCGCGCCCTGGCCTCTTCTTCGCGCGCCAGCCGCACGAACGTTGGCGAAATGTCCACCGCCGCCATCCGCGCCCCGCGCCGCGCCACCTCCCGCGTGTTCCCCCCCTCGCCGCAGCCGATGTCGAGCCCCGACAGACTCTTCACGTCCGGCAGCATCGCCAGGAACCCCGGCGTGTTGAACGCGTCGCGGTAGATGTCGAACCCCGCCCGCGCCATCGTGGTCCACGCCTCGGCGTTTGCGTCCCAGTACCGGCCGGCTTCGACGTGGTCCATGCGCCCCCCTGAATGTGGATCCACCTTGAACGCCCGTTCGGGTGAAGGGTTCGCGGCGTATCATCGCGATGTGAAACACGGCACCCTCCTGATCGCATTCGCCCTCTCCGCGATCTCGTGCGGCCGCGATCCCGGCCGCCCTACGTCTTCTCCCGCCCCGGTCCCCGCCACCGCGCCTGCTCCCGAACCTCCGCTCCCGCCGGACAACGCCCTCGATGCCGCTCTCGACCTCGGCCCCTGGAAGTTGTACGCGATTTCCAGGGGGATCAGCACGGATTCGGTCAGAGTCTCGGTCTTCGCGAGGCACGGATCGGAATACCGCTGCATCGACTCCGCCGCCGACCTCGCGGCCCTTGTCGCATCGTGGCGCTCCGAGTCAGACGTCGAAGAGTTCTACCGCATCGTGGAGTGGTATTGCCTCCCGGAACCCGTCGCGGACGCCCATGGAAAAACGGATGCGGGGAACCCGATTCGCAATGAAACCCGCAGGCTGAAGTGGATCCGCGCCGTCGAGGGCGGCTTCGAGGCGGAACGGGTCTCGGAAGCACAATTCGGCAAGGCGAAGATCCGCGGGCAAGCGTACAAGGTGACCCTGAAATCGCACTCGTACGCCGCCGAATTCACTGGCCGGAAATGAGACCGGCGGCCCGAAGGTTGCCGCGGCGATGATGAAGTCCCGCCTGCCCTGACGCAGCCTCCATTTCGCCTGCTATCCGCGGGGCCAAGTGATGTACGCTGGAAAACCATGAGGTTGCTCGCCGTCCTGCTCCTGTTGCCCCTCGTCGTCGTCGCCGCGTCTCCCGACCGGTCGGCGAGGCCCCCTAAGCGTCCACAAGCGAGCCCAGCTCCGTCCAACGCAATGGGTCGACCTCAGGGGTTTGGCGACTGGAACCTGGCGCAAGCCGTCGGGCAGGGTCGCATCTATGCCTTCCGCACGCCGAGAAACCAGGCGACGGAAACCAGGACGATTCGGAAAGCCAGGGAGCTCGCGGAGCTGTTTGGCGGCCGGGAGAGTGCCTCCCAGGCGCGCGACTTCATCCGACTCGTCGACTCCTGCGAGCTTGAGGACGAGTGCGAGCCGCGGGATGGCTTCGCAGCTCACGAAGTTGACCCGGCTATCTCTCCGAAGGAATTCGTTCAGAAACCAGCCACCCGCATGACGGGTCGCATGGCACCCTGTCTCGGCGGTTGGCTGATCGAACGCTGGGGTCGCACCGTCAATGGCGGGTGGCAGCGTTATCGGGTGTTTCTCGCCCCAGGTGTCTACCTCGTGGAGAAGTGGGACAAGCCCCAATAACGAAACCGGCCACCCGAAGGTGGCCGTTAATCTCATCACTCACTACTTACCACTCACCACTGCCCTCCTACGCGCTTTCCTTCTTCTTCTCCTTCTCGCCCTTCTCCGCCTTCCCTTCGCCCTTCGCCTTCACCTTCGCCACGATCGGCTCCTTCCCCTTCGCCATCTCGCCGGTGATCGTGAATTCCGTGGCTTCCTTCTGCGCTGGGAGGTCGAAGAGCACGTCGAGCATCATCTGCTCGATCGTCGAGCGGAGCGCGCGGGCGCCGGTCTGCTTCTCGAGGCCGCGGCGCGCGATTTCCTTCAGGGCTTCGTCGGTGAAGACGAGCGTCGAGTTCTCCATGCGGAAGAACTCCTGGTACTGGCGGACGATGGCGTTCTTCGGCTCGGTGAGGACCTTGACGAGCTGCTCGAGGGAGAGCGGGCGGCAGACGCAGATGACCGGGAAGCGGCCCACGAACTCGGGGATCATGCCGAACTCGATGAGGTCCTCGGGCTCGACCTTCTCGAGGAGGTCGCCGATGTTCTTCTCGTCGATCTCGTCGGCGTCGGTCTTGAAGCCGATCTGCTTCTTGCCGATGCGGCGGGCGATGATGCCCGGGAGCGCTTCAAAGGAGCCGCCCCCCACGAACAGGATGTGACGGGTGTTGATCTGGATGTATTCCTGCTCGGGGTGCTTGCGGCCGCCCTGGGGCGGGACGTTCGAGATCGTGCCCTCGAGCATCTTGAGCAGGCCCTGCTGCACGCCTTCGCCGCTGACGTCGCGGGTGATCGACGGGTTGTTCTGCGTGCGGCCGATCTTGTCGATTTCGTCGATGAAGATGATCCCGCGCTCGGCGCGGTCGAGGTTGTAGTTCGCGTTGTGGATGAGCTTGAGGAGCAGGTTCTCCACGTCCTCGCCGACGTACCCGGCCTCGGTCAGCGTCGTGGCATCGCCGATCGCGAACGGCACGTTCAGGATCTTGGCCAGCGTCCGCGCGAGCAGCGTCTTGCCGCTTCCCGTCGGCCCGATCAGCAGGATGTTCGACTTCTCGAGCTCGACCTCGTTGGCCGGGATCGGGTTGAGGATGCGCTTGTAGTGAAGGTTCACGGCGACGGCGAGGGACTTCTTGGTCTTGTCCTGGCCGACGACGTACTCGTCGAGCTTGGCCTTAACCTCGGCGGGGGTAGGAAGCGTCTTGATCGACTGCGCGACGCTGGCCGCGGTCGGCGGCTTGGCGATCGCCGACGGCGTGGCCTCGGCCGTTCCCGCCGCGCCCGCGGCGCCGCTCTTGTTCTTGTCCAGCCGGATGATCTGGTTGCACAGCTCGACGCACGCGTCGCAGATGTAGATCCCGGGAGGCCCGCTGATCAGGTGGCGCACCACCCGCTCGGGCTTGTCGCAGAACGTGCAGACCCGGCCTTCCCCGCGTGTACGACCGTAACGAGCCATCGAGCCTCCCGGACTGCGAGCCTGCGAAAACAGGATGCCAGCCACGTTGAGAACAACCGACCCGCTCCGCCCTGAGCGAGCGGAGCGAGTCGAAGGTTTACTTCTTCTCCGGCGCTCTCTCCGGCGTCTTCATCGTCTCGACCACCTCGTCCACGAGCCCGTACGCCTTCGCCTCCGCGGCGCTCATGAAGAAGTCGCGGTCGCCGTCCTTCTGCACCTTCTCCACCGGCTGCCCGCTGTGCTTCGCCAGGATCTCGTTCAGCCGCTTCTTCAGCTTCAGGATCTCCTCGGCCTGGATCATGATATCCGTCGCCTGGCCCTGCGCGCCGCCCCACGGCTGGTGGATCATGACGCGGCTGTTCGGCAACGCGTGGCGCTTCCCTTTCGTGCCCGCGGCCAGCAGCACCGAGCCCATCGACGCCGCCTGCCCGATGCAGTAGGTCGCGACGTCGCACTGCACGAACTGCATCGTGTCGTAGATCGCGAGCCCCGCGGTGACCGACCCGCCCGGGCTGTTGATGTACATGTGGATGTCCTGGTTCTTGTTTTCCATCTGCAGGAACAGCAGCTGCGCGATGATCAGGCTGGAGACGTAGTCGTCGATCGGCGTCCCCACGAACACGATCCTGTCCTTGAGCAGCCGGCTCCAGATGTCGTAGGCGCGTTCGCCGCGCCCCGTCTTCTCGATGACGACCGGCGTGAGCATTCCAAGCGGACCCATTTAGTTGGCCTCCGTGATTTTCGCCTTCTCCCTCAGGAACCTGCGGATCTTCTCCTCGCGAAGCGTGCTGCGGAGCTCGCTCATCTGGCCGCGCTCCTCCAGCTCGCCCCGCACCTCACCCGGGTTACGGCGGTACGCCATCGCCATCTGGTCGATCCGGGCCTCGACCTCGTCCTCCGTCACGAAGATCCGCTCCTTCTGGCCGATGGCCTCGAGGAGGAAGTTGGCGCGGAGGGTCCGCTCCAGTTCCTCGCGGGAACTGTCGCGCTCCTTCTCCACGATCTTCTCGGCTTCTTCGGCAGAAACGCCGCGCAACTGGAGGTCCAGTTTTGCACGCTCTTCGGCCCGCTCGGCGAATTTGCGGAGAAGCGCCTCGGGGAGCGGGATTTCGTGTTTCTTGAGGAGGTCCTCGATGATCTTGGATTCGACGTCGCGGAGGGTGGCCGTTTCCTTCTCGGACGCGAGGCGGCGCTTGAGGTCCGCCTTGACCGCGTCGAGGGACTCGTAGTCCATCGCCTTCGCCCATTCCTCGTTGATCGCCGGCTTGTTCAGGTGCTTCACTTCCTTAACAACGGCAGAGAAGGTCAGTTTCTTCCCTTTGAGCTTCTCGTCCTTGTGATCGGCGGGCATGGCGACGTCGGCGGCGCGCGTGTCGCCGGACTTGGCGCCGAGCAGCGCCTTGAAAACCTCGGGCGCCGGGTGGTGCGCGACCTCGAGATCCTTGGACACGACGACGCGCATGTTCGCCTCGGACATGATCTCGACGCCGCTGTCCTTGAGCGTCAGGTCCGCGATGACCATGTCGTTCTCGGCCGCCGCGTCCGCGGGCATCCACTCCGCCCGCGCCTCGGCGAGGCGGTCAAGCCCCTTGGCGATATCCTCGTCCGTCACCTCGGACTTCTTCTTCGTCACCTCGACGCCCAGGTAGTCCTTCGGCTTGATATCCGGCTTCGTCTCGACCGTGAGCTCGAAGTTCAACGGCTTGTCGAGCGCGAACTCGATCTTCTCCGCGTCGAAGTCCGGGTCGCCCACCGCGTGGATCTTCTTCTCGTCCAGCGTCTTCGCGATCGACTTCTCGATCAGGTCGACCTTCGCGTCGGCCTCGACGGATTTCCCGAAGCGCTTCTCGAGGATCGGCCGGGGGACATGGCCCTTGCGGAAGCCGGGGAGGGCGACGGACTGGCGGACTTCCTTGTACTTTTCCTCGACCTTGTCGCGGATTTCGTCGGTCGGGATCTCGACCTTGATCTTGATCTTGCAGGGGCCGAGGTTTTCGATTTCGGACTTCATGGGTCTCCTGGTGATCTGAAGCGGCGTGCGTCGCGAACCGCGATGACACAACCCGTTGCGCCCCAAGGACTTGCGACAGCCGCAAGACCCTCCGGCGAAGAACGGGGTAGCGTAGAAGCGGCCCATGCCCATGTCAAGGAACAAGGTCGCCTCACCTCACGCCGTTATCCGCGGCCGTTTCCGCGCCATCCGCCTTTATCCGCGTATTCTGTTCGTCCCACGACTTGCCTTCTCTCCGTGAAATAAAAACAGCCTACGCGGATAAAAGGGGATGACGCGGAAACGGCCGCGGATAAAGACTTTTTCGCTTCAGCCCCCGGCGCAACGCGCCTCTACAATACCCCCATGCTCCTCACCCGCGAATTCACCTTCGAAGCCGCCCACCACCTCACGAAACTCCCTTCCGGCCCCGAACCCGTCCACGGCCACACCTGGCGCCTGAACGTCACGCTCGAGGGCCCGGTCCAGCCCGACGGCATGGTCTACGACTTCGTGAAACTCGGCGAAGTCGTCACGAAGAAGGTCCTCCGCAAGCTCGACCACGCCGACCTCAACCGCGTCGTCGCCAACCCCAGCGCCGAACGCGTCGCGCTCTGGGTCTGGAAGCAGCTCAAATCCGTGCCGCTTCTCGCCGAAATCCAGGTCTGGGAGTGCCAGGGCTGCTCGGTCACCTACCGCGGCGAACCCGAGAAGGAGCGCGTATGAGCTGTCCCCCGCCACGCCCGCCGAAGGTGCCGTTCACGGTGACGTCCGCGGAGCCCGACGCCGCTCCCTCGAAATCCGAGTGCGAACTCGATCACTCGATCTGCGTCCAGTGCGGAACCGGCATGAACCTGATCAAGACGAAATGGATCTGCCCGAAGTGCAAGTGGATCATCGGCTGCTGCGATTGAGATAGAGCCGCGGAGACCTGCGCCAGGCTGCGTCGGCCGAGCGGGTGTATGAAGCGCCCTTCGTGAAGCGGCCGACTCCGCCCGGCGCAGGCCTCCGCTGCTCTATCTCCTGGTCCCGGCTCCTACCGGTTTCGCCTCAGCATCGGCTTCGGGACGACCTGCGGCTGAGGGATCGGCGCCGGCGCCCGCGGCGCGCCGAGGATCGCGCGGAGGATATCGACGGAGATTTTCCCGTCCTTCACCCCGTCCGCCGCGTCCACGGCTTCGAGCTTCGCCAGGACCTCGGCGGTCGTCACGAGCCCCTTGTCGGCGAGGGTGCGAAGCGTCGCGGCGACGATGAGCGACAGGAATCCCAGCTCGGACTCGATCCGCGCCTGCTCCAGTTTCTGCTTCGAGGAATTCTCGGCGAGACGGTGAGACTGGTGTGCGAACGCATTGGACAACGCCTGGATGCGCGCGGCCTGGACGCTGTCGTTGGTGCTGAGGAGCGCGTCGAAAAACCCGGGCGTGGGCGGGTCAGGGCGGCGGAGCATGGGGGACTCCAGTCTTGGAAACGGGGGGGGGGAAAGACCCAACTTCCAACGTCTCAAGTTCCAAGGAAACGCCAAACGGAAAAACGCCAAGTTCCAGGGGCCGATGCGGCTCTCATTTGGAACTTGGCGTTTTTCCGTTTGGCGTTTCCTTGGAAGTTGGGAGTTGGTTCCTTGGCGTTTTCCTTAACCCTCCACCAACTCCTCCCGCCCCGCCCTCTTCCTCTCGTGCATCTTCAGCAGCCGTTTCCGCAGCCGCAGCTTCGTCGGCGTGATCTCGAGCAGCTCGTCTTCGTTCAGGTACTCGAGCGCTTCCTCGAGCGTGAATTCCCTCGGCGGCGCGATCGAGATCGTGGCCTCGGCGCTGGAGACGCGGAAGTTCGTCAGCGCCTTGGCGCGGGTCACGTTGACGATGATGTCGCGGTCCTTGCAGTGCTCGCCCACGACCATCCCCTCGTAGACATCGTCGGCGTTCTTCACGAAGAAGTCGCCGCGGTCCTTGAGCGAGTTGATCGAGTAGTTCGTCGCGGGACCCGTCGACATCGACACGAGCACCCCCGCCTTGCGCTGCTGGATCTCGCCCTTGTACGGCTCGTAGCCCGAGTAGTTGTGGTACATCACCGCCTCGCCGCGCGTCGCCGTCAGCAGCTTGCTGCGCAGCCCGATCAGCCCGCGCGCCGGGATCAGGAACTCGTAGTGCATGTGCCCGCGCCGCGTGTCCATGAACTTCACCACCCCGCGCCGCTGCCCCACCAGCTCCATCACCTTCCCCGCAAATCCCTCCGGCACGTCCACCGTCATCAGCTCGATCGGCTCGTGCTTCTCCCCGTCCACCGTCTTGAAAATGACCTCAGGCTTCCCGACCTCCATCTCGAACCCCTCGCGCCGCATCGTCTCGATCATCACCGAGAGGTGCAGCAGCCCGCGCCCGCTCACCTTGAAAATGCGCGGGTCCTCCGTCTCTTCCACCCTCAACGCCACGTTCGACTTCAGCTCCTTGTACAGCCGGTCCTTGATGTGCCGCACCGTCAGGAACTTCCCTTCCTTCCCCGTCAGCGGGCTCGTGTTCACGCTGAACATCATCGCCAGCGTCGGCTCGTCGATCACGATCGGCGGAAGGGCCTTCGGGTTCTGCGGGTCGCAGATCGTGTCGCCGATGTCCACGTCCGGCAGACCCGCGATCGCCACGATCTCCCCGTTCGGCGCCGCGTCCGCCGGCGTCCGCTTCAGGTTCTCGAACGTGAAGAGCTGGTCGACCTTCCCCGTCGCCGTTCCCCCGAGGCGCTTCAGGAGCACCACCTGCTGCCCGACCTTGATGCTCCCGCTCTCGACGCGCCCGATGGCGATGCGGCCCACGTAGTCGTTGTAGTCGATGTTGGCGCACTGGAGCTGAAGCGGCGCCGCGGGGTCGCCCTTCGGCCCCGGGATGTGCTTCATGATGGCTTCGAAGAGCGGCTTCAGGTCCATGTTCCCGTCGTTGACCTCGAGCCGCGCGAATCCTTCGCGGCCGCTGGCGTAGATGACCGGGAACTCGAGCTGTTCCTCGGTGGCGTCGAGGTCGATGAAGAGGTCGTAAATTTCGTTGAGGACCTCGGCGGGGCGTGCTTCGGGCCGGTCGATCTTGTTGACGACGACGATCGGCTTGAGCCCGTTGGCCATGGCCTTGCGCAGCACGAACCGCGTCTGGGGCATCGGGCCTTCGTAGGCGTCGACGAGGAGCAGGACGCCCTCGGCCATGCGCAGGACGCGTTCGACCTCGCCGCCGAAGTCCGCGTGGCCGGGCGTGTCGATGATGTTGATCTTGGCGTCGCCCCAGCGGACGCTGGTGTTCTTCGCGAGGATGGTGATCCCGCGCTCCTTTTCCTGGTCGTTCGAATCCATCACGCACGTGGCGATGGTCTGGTTGGCGCGGAACGCGCCGCTCTGGCGCAGGAGCCCGTCGACGAGGGTGGTCTTTCCATGGTCGACGTGCGCGATGATGGCGATGTTTCGGATGTCCACGGCTGGGGGGTGTCCTGGTGCAATAGGGGGGCTGAAGGGGCGGGAACTATAGCGACGGAGACCGTGCCGCGCAATGGCGGTCCGGATTCCTGGTAAGAGGACGCGCGTAGCCCGTTGTTTATTCGGCGCTCATTTCGCGGCGCGCCTCGCCCCCAGCGCGCGCTCGGCGAGGTCCCGCTGCTCGCCGTCCGTTTCCTGCCGCAGCTCTTCCAGGACGTCGACCGGTGCCGCCTGCAGACGGCTTTCCAGCCGCCGCATCCCCATCGCGCGGCTTCGGCCCCCCGCGGGAAGCGCTTCCAGGAGGAAGGGCAGGACGAGCGCGGGACGGTGGACGAGGAGCCAGGATTCGGCGCGGGGGCTGTGGTCCTTGAGCAGTTCGAACCACTGGTCGGGTTCTTCGAGGCGCGCGATGGACTCCCACCGGGCGAGGAGGTCGACCTGGAAGGCGCGAGGATCGACGAGGGGGGAGAGAGCGCCGGTCGCGGGGTCGATCGAGGGCTTTGCGGGGTCGCCGAGGATGCGCCACAGGAGGAGCCGGCACACGTCGGAAAGGGTGCCGGCGTTGTTGCCGAACCGGACGCTGCAGGAGGAGCGGTCCCCGAGGCGGGCGACCAGTTGCGGGACGGCGCCGCAGCCCAGGGCGGCGAGCCGTTCCTCGGGGTTGAGCGCGAACGGCGAGGGCGCGTCGAGCGACTCGACGAGATCCGGGATGCAGGGTGTGCGCGTCCGGCTGTCCCGGACCAGCCGCCACAGCCAGTAGTCCGCCTGCTCTCCCGTGGACATCCGCACGACTTCCCTCTCTGCCACGCCGGACCAGCGCCCGCGGTACTCCTCGAGGAACTTCAGGCGGCGGAGCCCCTCCTCGCCGCGCTGGCGCACCGCCTCCACGGGCACCGAGGCCAGCCGCTCCCAGCGCGCCCGGTCGAGATCCTCGTCCGGGATCTCCTCGAGGGCGTACTTCAACAGGTACCCCGCTCCGATCTCCAGGACCCGCTGCCCCCATTGCTCCGCGTTTTCCCGGGACCACAACCGCTCAGCGCCGGCCAGCGCGGCATCGAGGCACCGGTTCGCGTCGGCAAACAGGCCGTCCTCCAGCGACCAGCGCGCTGCCAGAAGCGCCTTCCAGACCGCATGCGCGCCGGCGTCGCCCTCCGGGACGGTGTCCTGCGCAATCGCCGCCAGCTCGTCAGAGAAGCTCGTCGGCGCCCCCACCCACTTCCCCTGGCGCTCGCAGCCGTCGTCGAAGAGCGCGACCCAGACTCCCGGGCTGGAGGACTGCCACCAGGCGCGCGGATCCGCCGCGTCGCTCGATCCGGGGAGCCTTGGCAGGGGAGAGGCCGATGTCGCGCAGACGGAGATCCTCTTCCGCCACTTGAGTTTCGGGATCGCCAGCGCATCGAGCGCCGCCAGGAGCGGGGCTCCTTTGCCGGTGATTGCCTCGAGCTGCCCCACCAGTTTCCGCATCGGCTTCGCGACGCGCGCATCAGGATGCGCCGTCCAGGGGCGCAGCACACCGGTGGCGCGTTTCAGGTCGGCCACCGCCCACCTCTCCAATTCGCGCAGCGCTCGGAAGACCTGCAAGTCGTCGGATCGCTTGAGCTCGGCCGCCAGCCCGACAAGCCACTTCTCCTCCGGGGTCTTCGGGTCGCCCTCCAGGAGCTTGACGCGGTCCACCAGGTCCAGCCGGTCGAGAGCTTTCCGGATGCCGTCCTTTCGCATCGGGGACGCGTCGTTCGCGCTTGCTACGACCTGCGCCCGCGCTTCCGCCACGTTGCGCGACGCCCAGTCGTCGAAGTCCTCCGTCGCGGCGCGCACCACGTCGCGGTCGTCGAGGCCCATCCGGTCCAGGATGTCCGCGAGCGCCGCGGCCTTGCGCTCGGGCGTCTCGGGAGGCGGGGTCTTTCCCAGGACCTGCAGGGCCTCGTCCAACGCGTCCGCCAGCGGACCCTGCGCGCCCAGCCGGGCTTCGCGGATCATCTCGAGCGACCCGTCGCCGACTCCGGCGGCCCAGGTTCGCAGATCCTGGCGGGCCTGGTAGGCGGTGAACGCGTCCTTCGAAATCAGCCGCCCTAGAATGTCCTCCAGCTCGGGAGGACGAGTCGGGTCCTCTGCGAAGGCGACGGACGCAAACAGGGCAAGCGCAGGAAGGAGGCGGCGCATGGCGACGTCCGTGATTCTAGCTCCTCGGCCTGCCGCAACTGCGGTCGAATCGCCTCGCTATTTGCCCTGCTCGTCCAGCGCATCTTGCACGAGCTCCCGGAGACCGCCCTGCGTGGAATGGATAAGCGCTTCGAGCTTCTCCCGCGGCGCCTTGGCCAGCTTCTTGCGCAGCGTGAGCAGCTGCAGATCTCGCCGACGGCCTTCTACGGTAGAAATGCGCGACCAAGCCTTGTCGATGCAGAGTGCGGGATCTGCCTCTAGGACGAAATCCTCCGGCGGGCAACCGGCAAGTCGCCAGGATTCCCAGCGACGTTCGCTTTCGTTCAGACCGTCGAGAAGCGCGAAGCGTTCACGGGCGCGGGCCTGGAGGTCTTGGAACGCGTCACCGGGGTCCTCCCAAGAATCCCGTCTCGGATCCCAGGAGAGAGGCACGACTCCGTTGAGGAGTCGACGGAGTGGGAAGCGCACGGCGTCCGACACGAGCAGGCGGCGGTCTCCGATCCACTGGCCTGTGGGCGTGGAGTCGGCAAGGGCCTCGATGAGCGTTGGTACCGCGTCCCACGGGACGCTGGCCAGCCCTGCGAGCGGCTCGCCGGATCCGGCGTCCGCACTGTCGATGGCCAGGATGAATGAGCCTAGCTGGCCGTTGGCGAGCCGCTCGGACTCGCCGCGGAGCAAGTTCCACAGCCAGTAATCGACCTGTTTGGAACCGGGCCAGCCCGCGATTTCATTCGTTTCAGCAGGATTCCACTCGCGCTCCCCTGCTGCGATTCGCCGCAGCCGTTCGAGCTCGCCGGCCGCGCGCCGGCGGCAGTCGTCGAAGGGAAGGGCGGCGAGGCGGGGCCAGACGTCGGCGCCGACGCGGTCGGAAACGCGGCCGGCGACCTGCTGCAGAAGGAGGTCGGCGCCGAACCGGAGCAGCCGGCGGGCGAGATCGTCGGGTTTGTCGTCCGCGAAGGAGGCGGCTCCAAGCGAATCCAGGCGGCGCAGGGTTTCGAGTGCCTCCGGGTGGCGGCTGCGCTCGAGCAACCACCGGACGCCGAGCGCTGCACGCCAAAAGTCGCCGAGGGTCGCGGGCCTGTCCTTCGCTGCAGCAAATGGCTCGAAAGCCACCACGGTGAAATCGATCAGTCCACGGCGAACCGTGCCGTCGTCCAGGAGCACCGCCGACATGCGCCGGGAGGATTCCAGCTGCCACGCCTGTTGCAGCGCCCCGTCCGCGTCCCCCGGAAAATCGGGCAACTGGTCGCGGACAAGGACGACGCGGAATGCGTTGCGCACGGAGGGAATCGCCAGAGTATCGAATACGCCAAGCACGGGGCGCCATTTGGCGACGAGCTCCAGGTCCCTCCACGCCGCCCGCGCGGCGGCCGCCACCGCCCCGTCCACATGCCCGCACCAAGGCTCCAGCAGCCCGCGCACCAGCTCCGGCGCCTCCCACCCCCACCCAGCCAGGGCCTCGCGCCCCTTGCCCGCACGCTCCCCTTCATGACTCCCGATATCCGCCATCATCAGCCTCAGCTTCAGCGCATCCCCGCCCTCGACCGACTCTTCCGCCTCGCGGGCCCGCTTCGCCTGCGCCAGCCGCTCCTTCGCCCGCGCATATCCCCGCCCCGGCGCCTCGCCACGCCCCGCCTCCAGGAGCGCCTCAGCCTCGCCGCGGGCCTCGATGAGCCACACCTCGAAATCCTCCATCGCATCTCGCGCGAGGATTTCCTCACCGGACCCCAATCGCTCCAGAATTTGGGACAGATCCCGCTGAATCGCTCCCATCCGTCCTGGCTGGGAGCCCTGCTTCAGTCTCGCCATCGCATCGTCAAAAGCGGGCAGCGGTATTCCCTTGAGCTGGCGGCGAACCGTCCCGAGAGTTGCGACGGGATCCGTCTGCCCGGAGGCCCATCGATCGAAGTCCTTCCAAGCCGCTTCCGCGGCCAACGGATCACCTGACTGCGTCCGTTCTAGGATCTCCACGACCCGGATCTCCTCGCTAACGTACTGAGCGGAAGCGCGCCCCATGCAGAGGGGAATCGCCAGGCAGGCTATCGCGAGTCGCATATGAGGTCTCCGGGCCGATCGGCGTCGGCCGGGCAATTGTATCCGGCGGGGATCCTCTTCAGCACCCCCACGCAGCGCATTTCGCCGATAGGGTTGACTCCGCCCCACCCCTGCCTATAATCCCCCACGTTCGCGGGCGTAGCTCAGTTGGTAGAGCACGACGTTGCCAACGTCGTTGTCGCCGGTTCGAGCCCGGTCGCCCGCTTGGAAGAGGAACGGCCTGCGCGTGAAGCGCGGGCCGTTTTTGTTTTCCGGGGCAGGAAAGAGAAAGGGCCGGGCTTTTGGCCCGGCCCTGGGTTGAGGATCGATCCGCTACTGCCGGTTCCGCCGGGCGCGGCGCTTGAGCATGGTCCAGATCCCGAAGAGCGCCGGGAACTCGAGGCCGGTGAGGCCGCAGCGGCTGCCGCTGTGGCCATTGGCCTTGCCGCCGCCGTCGTTGTAGGGGTTGGGGCCGACAATTCCGCCGCCGCCACCACCACCGCCGCCGCCTCCGCCACCCCCGCCACCACCACCACCGCCGCCTCCGGCCATGTCCACGCCGTCAGACCCGGAGCCCGTCCCGTACATGCTCACCATCCCCGCGATGTCGTCCGGCTGCGGATCGAGCGTCCCGGTGAATACGGGCGCCATCACCGCGCCCGACACCGAGGTGTGCCCGAGCCCCAGCGAATGCCCCATCTCGTGCAGCATGATCCCTTCGATCAGCGAGGAGCTCGACCAGGACATCGTGCCGTTCAGCCGCACGTTCCCCTCGATCATCGAGCCCGAGCTCCCCACCACCGAGCCGCCCAGCCCCGCGACTCCTGCGGGCGTGGTCCACCCTTCGTCCCAGTACACCGCGTTGATCCCGTCCCCGTACGTCGCGTCCGCCGGCGTCGAGCCGCCGTACTCCAGGTCCAGGTTCCCCGCCGTCGAGTCCTCCCAGTCCAGCAGGTCGGCCTTCATCAACGTCACTTCCCCGTCCCCCGTCGCGGGCCCTCCCGCATAGTCCGGCGTCCCCGCATCGTTCATCAGCCACACCACCTCCCCCGACGGACCGGGCATCGGGAACGGTCCCCACTTCGACGGCGGCGAATACGTCAGCGTGTAACTCCCCGCCACCGTCGCCGCACCCAGCAACGCACCCAACGTCAGGAATCGCTTCATTACTTGCCCTCCTGTCCCTGGCGGGACCCGTTGTGTTTTTTCAGGGATGCCTGCCTTTCGATCTCCTTGCTGAAGCGCGCGATCACATCCTCCAGCGGCTCTTCCGCCTCGCTCGGCCTCGCCTCCTCCACCGGACGGTCCTTGTCGGTCTGCACGAAGGAGGAGTCGGAAAAGTCGCGGCGGGCGTAGCGCGTGCCGTCGTTCTCGCGGCGCACGTTCCAGGTCCCCTGCGCCAGCCCGACCACCGGCGAGAAATTCGGATTCGTCAGGCTTCCCTCGAGGAACAGGAGGGTGGAAGCGCCCTCGGTGAATCGCGGGAGCCCCGGGATCTTGTATTCGATGTTCCCGATCCGGCCGCCGAGCTGGCGGAACGTCACGGTTTCGCCGGGGCGGGCGTTTCCGGCCAGCGACTGCTCGACCTTGAGCTCGACGGTCGTGTAGATCTGGGAGACTCCGTCGCCGTCCGGATCCTCCCAGGAAGTCGACACGCGAGAGACCGTGCCGAGCACGACTTGCTCTCCGTGCGTCACCAGCTCGGCATCGGACAGCCGAACGAGCGTCGCCGCGTGGGCGACGAGTGCCAAAGCGGCACAAATGGCTGCAAGGGCAGCCCGTCCTCTGGCCATTGACCCCTCCCCTGAAGCTGGAATGCTGACTCAGATTGCAATCATTGTTCCCAAGCCGCCCGGTGTCGTCGTCGATCGCCCGAGCCGCTCGTCGGCCGTCATTTCAAATTGACCGATCGCGCACAACTTGCTGGCGAGAACGACGTTCGGTCGCGACTCTGTTCCCCGGACGAGAGCTCTTCACGCTCAATCGCCCGCGTTAATCTGGCTGTACATTGCTCAGCCCCGCTTACACGCTCGCCACCCCGCGCGCCGCGGGCCCCCGCAGCACCAGCCGATACCGCGGATTCCACTTCCGCGAACACCGCCCACACGAATAGTCCACACGCTTCCGCGTCTTAACCTCCACCCCGCACGCCGGGCAGGCATACACCCACTTGTACGGCCGCCCCGGCATCGGCTTCGCCTTCACGTCGCACCCCAGCCGTCGCGCTTCATTGAGGAAGCGCCTGCCGTGCCCGAGGACGCCGACCGCGTGGATCAGTTCGTGCTTGAGCGTGTTCAGGATCTCCTGCGGGAACACACGGTGGTACTTCCAGCTCAGCCGGATCACCCCGCGCCGGTAGTAGCACAGCCCCGCGCTCCGCGACATCCGCCGGCTCCACTCCACGCGGAACGCCACCCGCTGCCCGGGAAAGAACTCCTCCGCCAGCCCCTTCAGTGCCGCGGTAAGTTCGTGATTATCGGGAAGCGACTCGCTCATCGGCCCCTTTCTAGCCGCGAGTCCCCGCCGCCGTCAACGGAAGGGGGACTCCCCGAGCCCCCTTCCCCGCTTTTCATCCGTTCCGGCATTCGCGGAAGCGAGGGGGGCGGCGGCGCGGAGGCGTGCGATCGCGCCCTCAGACTGAAGGTCCTCCCTCACCCACCCCGGGCGCGATCGCCGCCGCAGCACCGCCGCCCCCCTCGCTTCCGCGAATGCCCTTGACTCGACCCCCGCAAGAGGCGTAAAAAACCTGTTCGCCCTCTGCGGATTCGGGCACCCTTCACACCCCACGGCACCCCGCGACGGAGACACCCCGGATGGCCCTGAACGGACCGCAGAAACCCCTCGGACAGCTGCTCAAGGAAATGGAGCTCGTCACCGAGGGGCAGATCCAGGAAGCCCTCGCCCTCCAGCGTGAAAAAGGCGGCGCCCTCGGCAGCATCCTGGTCGAGCTCGGCTACGTGAGCGAAGAGGAAATGCTGCTGGCGCTGGGCGCGCAGGTCGGGATGGAGGTCGTCAACCTCGACGACATGAAGCTCGAGCGGACGACGCTCGAGAAGGTGTCGCCGACGATGGCGAAGGTCTACAAGATCATCCCGGTGAAGTTCGAGAACAACATGCTGACGGTCGCGATGGCCGACCCGCTGAACGTCAGCGTGCTGGACGACCTGCGGTTCATGCTGAACTGCGACGTGCAGGGCGCCGTGTCGAACGAGGACGCGGTGACGCGCGCGATCAACCACTACTACCAGGGCCAGACGGCGACGGTCGAAGACCTGCTGGCGAAGATGGCCGAGGACAGCACGGGGGACGCGGAGGTCATCAAGGAAGGCCCGGCGGTCGCGGACCTGTCGAACATGGCGCAGGCGGCGAACGCCGCGCCCGTCGTCAAGCTGCTGAACCTGATCCTGCTGCAGGCCATCAAGGACCAGGCGTCGGACATCCATTTCGAGCCGTTCGAGTCGGAATTCAAGGTCCGGTACCGGATCGACGGCGTGCTCTACGAAATGATGCCGCCGCCGCTCCACCTGGCCATCGCGCTCATCAGCCGCATCAAGGTCATGAGCAACCTCGACATTTCCGAGACGCGCCTCCCGCAGGACGGCCGCATCATGCTCGCGATCGGCGGAAAGCCCGTCGACCTGCGCGTCTCGACCCTGCCCACGATGTTCGGCGAATCGGTCGTCATGCGCGTCCTCGACCGGTCGGTCGTGTCGCTCGACATCGACAACATCGGGCTGCGGGAAGAGGACTTCAAGCTGATGAAGCTGCTCCTCGACCTGCCGAACGGGATTCTCATCTGTACGGGCCCGACCGGGTCCGGCAAGACGACGACGCTGTACTCGTGCCTGAACTTCATCAACGACGTGAAGTGGAAGACGATCACGACCGAGGACCCGGTGGAATACGACCTCGACGGGATCGTGCAGTGCCAGATCAACGAAGAAGTCGGCGTGACGTACGGAGCCTGCCTGCGCGCCATCCTGCGTCAGGACCCGGACTACATCCTGGTCGGAGAAATCCGAGACCTGGAAACGGCGCAGATCGCCGTCGAAGCCGCGCTCACGGGCCACCTCGTGTTCAGCACCCTGCACACGAACGACGCCCCCTCGGCCATCACCCGTCTCCTCGACCTCGGGATCGAAAGCTTCCTCATCAGCGCCTGCCTCGAGGCCATCGTCGCCCAGCGTCTCGTCCGCCGCGTCTGCGTGAAGTGCAAGACCGAGTTCGAGCCCACGGAGGAAATGCTCCTCCAGCTCGGCCTCCGCCCCGCCGACGTCGAGGGCAAGCGCTTCATGTACGGCACCGGCTGCAACCACTGCAACAACACGGGCTACAAGGGCCGCCAGGCGATCTTCGAGATCATGCTGCTGACGGAGCGCATCAAGAACCTCATCATGACCCACGCATCGACGGACGAGATCCGGCGCACGGCGCGTGAACAGGGGCTGCGGGTTCTGCGTGAATCCGGGCTGCTGGCCATTTACGATGGTGTGACTACAATCGACGAAGTCGTCCGCGAGACGCTGTTCAACTAATCCTCAGGAGGTCCGCGCCATGCCGATCTTTACGTACGAAGCGGTCGACAACAAGGGCAAGAAGATCAAGGCCGAGGTCGAGGCGACTTCCCAGCAGGACGCCATGACCAAGGTCCACGCCCAGGGGCTGTTCCCCACCAACGTCCAGCAGAAGCAGGCGGACGCGGCGAAGGGAGCGGTGGCGGCGACGCAGAAGAAGGGGCTGCGGCTCGGGGGCGGCGTCTCGCAGAAGCAGCTGACGCAGTTCACGGTGCAGCTCTCGATTCTCCAGGACGCCGGTCTCCCGATCGTGCGGTCGCTGAAGATCCTGACGGAGCAGATGAAGCCGTGCGCGCTGAAGGGGATCGTGGCGCAGGTGGCCGAGGACGTCGAGGCCGGGTCGAGCCTGTCGGAGGCGATGTCCAAGCACCCGAAGGCGTTCGACCGGCTGTACGTGAACATGGTGAAGGCGGGCGAGGCGGGCGGCGTGCTCGACACCATCCTGCAGCGTCTTGCGGTGTACATGGAAAAGGCGCAGGCGTTGAAGCGCAAGGTCATCGGCGCCAGCATCTACCCGGCATCGGTCATCAGCATCGCCGTGTTGATCGTGTCGGGCATCTTGATCTGGGTCATTCCGCAGTTCAAGGTGGTGTTCGAGGACCTCGGCGCCGAGCTGCCGATCCCGACGATGCTGCTCCTCAAGATGTCGGACTTCCTGGTCGCCTTCTGGTGGCTGCTTCCCGCGGTGCCCTTCTCGATCTACGTGGCCTACCGCATGACGGTGAAGAACAAGGGCGGCCGCATCGCGCTGGACAAGGCCAAGCTGCACATGCCGCTGTTCGGCGAAATCATCAAGAAGTCGGTCATCAGCCGCTTCTGCCGCACGCTGGGAACCCTGATCTCGTCCGGCGTGCCCATCCTTGAAGCGTTGTCGATCGTGAAGAACGCCGTCGGCAACGAAGTCATCGCGAACGCGGTGCAGATCGTGCACGATTCGATCCGCGAAGGCGAATCGATCGCTTCGCCTCTGGCCCAGACGAAGGTGTTCGACGACATCGTCATCAACATGATCGACGTCGGCGAAGAGACGGGAGAACTGGACAAGATGCTCATCAAGGTCGCCGACAACTACGACGACGAGGTCGACGCGGCGGTGGGCGCGCTGATGTCGATCATGGAACCCATGATGATCATCGGCATGGGTCTCACCATCGGGTTCATCGTCGTGGCGCTGTTCCTTCCGCTGGTGAGCTTGATCAACAGCATGAAGTAGGCCAGGGAGATAAAACGGCCCCCTCCTCGCGGAGGGGGCTTTTTTTTTGAAAGCGGCAGGGGAAGGGGTGGAGGCGGGAGGGGGTTGGGGTGGGCTGGGGCGAGGGCGGGGGCTGGGGCGCAAGGACGGGATTGGGTCGGGGTTGCGGGCGGGGGCAGGGGTGCCTCGATGCACGATCCGGAGACCAACGCGCCCTCTCCCGAACCCGGTCCTCCCCGGTCCCCGTCCCGGCCGTGCGCCCCAGCCCCCGCCCTCGCCCCAGCCCGCCCTTGCCCCTGCCCGCCGTCCCCCCTTCCCCTGCCGTTTTCCCGTATCATGTCCCCGCCCCATGAAACTCCGCACAAAGGTCTTCGCCTGGGTCCTCCTCACGATGGGCTTCGTCTTCGCCCTCCTGACGGTGAATCTCCTCCTCGAGGACATCCGCCGCACCGATGCGCACCAGGCGAACGTCGCCCAGCTGGTCCAGATCATGACCCAGGACCTCGTGAGCGGCCTTTCGACGCTGGAGACGCGGGAAGAGCAGGTCGCGCGCCTCGAGGAGCGGCTCAACCGCATCCAGATCTTCCGCGAATGGCACCT
Organism: uncultured Planctomycetia bacterium; assembly: GCA_964590435.1. Lineage (GTDB taxonomy): Bacteria > Planctomycetota > MHYJ01 > WSZJ01 > WSZJ01 > WSZJ01. The sequence continues at coordinate 330,244 of CAZPWT010000012.1, read as the reverse complement.
GTTCAACGCGGCCGGGGAGCAGCTCCGGAAGGGCGGCGCGCAGCCGCCGGACATCCCGAAGGAAACCGCGCTGAAGGACCGGCAGTTCATGCGGGCGGCGGCGCACGACCAGTCGACCCTCGAGGACAAGGTGTTCGTCACGCGGATCGAATACGCGCCGGAGGGAACCCGCGAGCTGCCGCAGGCCGCGCCTCGCCAGTTCCTGGTGCTCCGGGCACGGATCGAGCACGAGGTCGCCGCGGGGTACGACGTCTGGGACTCGTTCCGGAAGGTCCTGCTGCTCATGGTGCTCGGGACGGGGCTCCTGACGCTCACGATGACGATCGTGCTCGAGCGCCTCGTCGTGAAGCCCCTCGAGACGCTCGCCCGCGCCTCGGAGCGCCTCTCCCTCGGGGACTACACCGCCCCCGTCCCCGACCCCGGCACCCAGGACGAAATCGGCGACCTCCTCCGCACGTTCAACTTCATGCAGCAGCGCCTCCGCGAATACCACGAAACCCTCGAGGCCCGCGTCGCCGAGGCCACCAACAAGGTCAAGGGCGCCGAGCGCCGCCTCATCGTCGCCCAGCGCCTCTCCGCCACCGGCACCCTCGCCGCCGGCATCGCCCACGAAATCAACAACCCCCTCGGCGGCATGCTCAACGCCGCCCGCGCCCTCAAGCGCGAAGGGCTCGCCGCCCCGAAGCGCGAGCAGTACCTCGACCTCATCATCGAGTCCCTCCTGCGCATCCAGGACACGGTGAAAAAAGTCCTCCAGTTCTCCCCCCGCAAGGTCAACCCCCAGGCCGCTTCCCTCAGGGAAATCCTCGACCGCGCCATCGGGCTGGCGCAGTACAAGCTGGACAAGAAGCGCGTGAAGCTGGTGCACGAGGCGCCGGACCGCCTCCCGAACGTCTTCTGCGACCCCAGCGAGCTGGTGCAGGTGTTCCTGAACCTGATCCTGAACGCGATCGACGCGACCGAGGGGGAGAAGGGGCAGATCCGGGTGCACTACCAGCAGGGGGAGGGCGAAGTGGCGGCGTGCATCACGGACAACGGGTGCGGGATGACCGAGTCGGAGCTGGCGCAGGCGTTCGACCTGTTCTACACGACGAAGGGCGCCGAGGGGACGGGGCTGGGGCTGTCGGTCGTCTACAACATCGTGCAGAACCACGGCGGGCGCATCGACGTCACCAGCCAGAAGAACGTGGGGACGACGTTCACGGTGACGCTCCCCGTGCACCGGGAGGACCAGCTGGCCCCCGCGCCGGCCCTACCCGCCGTCACGCCGGAGAGCGCCCGGAGTTAGCCCTCGGGTCTCAAGTTCGGCCCCTAACAAAACCGATACAGACGGACAGGTCCGCCGAAGCTTGGTCGACGGCCGCGGTTACGGTATGATTCCTCTTCTCACCTGCTGAATCACACCCATGGCTGAGCTGGACGAACTGAAGAAGGAATGGGACGCGGGTCGGCTCGCCCCGATCTCGCGGGACCTCGTCGAGTTCGTGCGGAATCATCGCGCGGACATCCTGGAGTACCGGGATTCGCACCTGAAGAAACTGAAGGGTGCGCGGCTGTCGGACGACCTGGCGATCCGGATGTACATCCTGCAGGTCCGCTCGATTGCGCCGCAAGGCGAGATCAAGGACCAGCTTAAAGAAATCGAGCAGGAAATCTGGTACCGGGGCGAGCGGGGCGCAGGCGAGATCAACCGGCAGGAAATCGCGCGGGAATGGTGCATGAGGCACGCGCCGGGCTGGCGCGACCACCGCGTGATGGCGATCGTCTTCGTGCTCGAGAAGATGAAAGAGCAGCTCCTGGCGATCCTGAACGAGGACCCGAAGCCGGTCCGCAGCGCCTAAATTGGACCCAGCAGGGCGCTGGTGCCGATAAACCCACCGGCACCCATGCGCTTCTCGAAACTCCCCACCGAGGCCGTCCTGCGCGCGTTTCCGCCCCTCGACGGCGGCACGCGGGCGGTCAAGGCGCTGGCGCTGTCGGCCGCGCGGGCGGCGATGACGGTGGCGGAAGCGGCCCCGGCGGTCGACCGCGCGGCACGGCTGTGCGCGGCGGCGCTGCGGTCGGGGAAGCGGCTGTTCTTCTTCGGAGCGGGGACCAGCGGGCGGCTGGCCGTCCTGGAAGCCACTGAACTGTGGCCGACGTTCCGGGTCAGGGCTGAGGCCGAGATCGCAGGCGGCCGGAAGGCGCTCCTGCAGGCGGTCGAAGGCGCGGAAGACGATGCCCGCGCCGGAGCCCGCGCGGTCCGCGGCCTCCGCAAAGGCGACGTCGCCCTCGGCGTCACCGCCAGCGGCGTCACCCCCTACGTCGATGGCGGCCTCCGAGCCGCCCGGAAACAGGGCGCTTCCACCATCCTCGTCACCTGCAACCCCCGCTCCCCCCTCCGCGCCCACGTCACCGTCGCCCTCCCCACCGGCGCCGAGCCCCTCGCCGGCTCCACCCGCATGAACGCCGGCACCGCCACCAAGATCGCCCTCAACGCCATCACCACCACCGCCATGGCCCAAGCCGGTAAAACCTGGCGCAACCGCATGGTGGACGTCGTCGCCACCAACGCCAAGCTGCGCGACCGGGCGCGGCGGCTCGTGGAGGAGCTGGGCGAGGTCACCCCCGGCGTCGCCGACGAACTCCTCCGCGCCACGGACAGTGCCAAGGAAGCGATCGTCATGGCGCGCCTCCGCTGCAGCGTGGCCGACGCGCGGCGGCGCCTGAAGGCCGCCGGCGGTCTGCTCGCCCAGGCGCTGAACACCTGATGCGCTTCCTCGGCCTCATGTCCGGCACGTCCTGCGACGGCCTCTCCATGGCGCTGGTGGAAACGGGCGCGGGGCGGCCGCGGGTGGTGGAGCACGGCAGCGTCGCGTGGCCGGCGGCGTTTCGGAAGCGGCTGCTGGGGCTTCCGGGTGCGAACGCGGCGGAGCTGTGCGAAGCGAACGTGGCGATCGGGGAGGCGTTCGGGAAGGCGGCGCGCGGGCTGGCGAGGAAAGCGGACGTGATCGGGTCGCACGGGCAGACGGTGTGGCACGTCCCCGGGAAGGCGTCGCTGCAGATCGGCGAGCCGTCGGTGATCGCGGCGATCACGGGGAAACCGGTCGTCGCCGACTTCCGTCCCGCCGACATCGCGGCGGGCGGGCAGGGCGCGCCCCTCGTGCCGTTCGCGGACCGGATGTTCTTCGGGTCGAAGAAGCACGAGGTCGCCGTGTTGAACATCGGCGGGATCGCGAACGTCACCTGGCTCGGCCGCGACGGCCGCGTGACCGCGTTCGACACCGGGCCGGGAAACTGCCTGCTCGACGCCGCCGCGCGCCGGTTCCTGAAAAAACCCTACGACCGCGACGGCGCGACCGCCCGCCGCGGCAAGGTGATCTTCCCCCTCCTCGAAAAATGGCTCGCCCACCCCTGGTTCGAGGCCCCCCCGCCGAAATCCACCGGCCGCGAACTCTTCTCCGACGACTGGGTCCCCACCCGCGGCAACCCCGCCGACATCCTCGCCACCCTCACCCGCCTCACCGCCATCACCCTCGCCTCCCAGACCCTCGCCTGCGGCCGCCCCGCCGAAATCCTCGTCGGCGGCGGCGGCTGGCGGAACCGCTTCCTCATCGAAGGCCTCGAGTCGCTCTTCGGCGTCCCCCTCCGCCCCACCGACGACCACGGCGTCCCCTGGGACGCCCGCGAGGCGGCCGCGTTCGCGCTGCTGGCGTGGGCGTTCGTGAAGCGGGTGCCGGCGAATATCGCAACAGGCGGGAAGGCGGCGATCCTCGGGAGCCTCTCCCTCCCACCCGGTCGGTAACCTCCGACGTCGTCGCTACACCCAGCCCTCGACGAACTTGAACGCAGCCCCGTCGAAGAGCCCCTTGTCGCTCAGTTTGAGCTGCGGAATCACGAGAAGGGCGAGGAACGACATCGTCATGAAGGGCGCCCGCAGCGTGACGCCCGCCGCCTTCGTCGCGCGGTCGATCTCCTGGTACTTCGTGGCGACGGTTTCGCCCGAGTCCGGGCTCATGAGGCCGGCGATCGGCAGCGGCAGGACGCGGACGCCGGACGCATCGGCGAACGCGACGCCGCCCTTGGCCTCGACGAGCGCGTTGACGGCGCGGGCGAGCGAAGCGTCGTCGGCGCCGACGGCGACGATGTTGTGCGAGTCGTGGGCGACGGTGGAGGCGAGCGCGCCGGCCTTCAGGCCGAAGCCCTTCACGAAGGCGACTGCGGGCGGGGCGTCGGCGTAGCGATTGACCACGGAGATCTTGAGCAGGTCGCGCGACGGGTCGGCGACGGCGGCGCCGGCGTCGGTCTTCGGGGCGAGGTGTTCTTCCTTCGTGATGATCTCGCCGTCGATGGCGACGATGGCGCGGACTTTGCCGGGTTTCGCTTCCACGCGGAAATCGGCGGGCTTCTTCGGGCTGCAGCGGAAAGCGTTCACGATCGCGGCGGGCTTCGTGTCAAAGAGAGTGAGGCCGTTGTCGGCGACGCAGCGGCCGTCGATCCAGGTGCGGAGGACGCGGAAGTCCTTGAGGTCGGCGACTTCGATGAAGTCGGCGGGGTCGCCGACCTGCAGCAGGCCGACCGGGAGGCGGTAGTGGCGGACGGGGTTGATGCAGGCGGCAAGAAGAACGTTCCAGAGCGGCACGCCCTTGGCGACGGAGCGCGCGACGAGGCGGTCGATGTGACCGGCGACGAGGTCGTCGGGGTGTTTGTCGTCGCTGCAGAGCATGCACTGGTCGGGGTGATCCTTAAGGAGCGGCCAGAGCGCCTCGAAGTTGCGCGCGGCGCTTCCCTCGCGGATGAGGATTTTCATGCCGAGGCGGACCTTGCCGAGGCCTTCTTCGAGCGTGAAGCACTCGTGGTCGGTCGAGATCCCGGCGGCGGCGTACTTCGCGGCCTGCTCGCCCATGAGGCCCGGCGCGTGGCCGTCCACCGGCTTGCCGAGCGCCCGCGCCGCGGCGATTTTCGCGGCGACCTCCGCGTCGCCGAACAGCACGCCCGGCCAGTTCATCATCTCGGAGAGGTAGCGGATCTCGGGGAGCTCGAGCAGCGCCCGGACGCCCTTCGAGTCGATCGCCGCGCCCGCGGTCTCGAACGTCGTGGCGGGGACGCAGGACGGCGCGCCGAAGTTGAACTTGAACGGCACGGTGCGGCCGTTGTCGATCATGTAGCGGACGCCGTCGGCGCCAAGGACGTTGGCGATTTCGTGCGGGTCGCTGACGGTCGCGACCGTCCCGAACCGCACCGCGAGCCGCGCGAATTCCGACGGCACGAGCATCGAGCTTTCGACGTGGACGTGGGCGTCGACGAAGCCGGGCATGATGAAGTGTTTCGGCGCCTGCGGGTAAGGCTCGACGGTGGAGACCAGGCCGTCCTTCACGGAGACGACGGAGGGAGTGATGGTGCGGGTGAGCGGGTTGACGAGCTGGCCGGCGAGGGAGAGGCGGTTCACAATGCCAATTAGAGCGGAATCTCATCGGGGAGGCGACACATGACGATGCGATAGAATGCCAGCATGCGCAAAAGTGAACGCCCGGAGGAGCACGCGAGCGCGTTCGTCTCCAGTTTCATTGAATCTCGCCCTTTCCTACGCGATCTGCGAGGGAGACTGAGCAATATGTCCCATCGACACCGCGTTTGTTTTGTGGTCGCTCTGGCTTCGCGAGAGATTCGCGGATTCAGGACCTACGCGAGAAAAAGAAGCTGTTCCTCCGATGGCTGGTTTGGAGCGGGTATCGAAGCGGCGTGGAAATTCTCAAAGGGACACACTGTCGAACCCTCCGCGCTGAGGCAAATCATGGTGGGCCTGCAGCAGATCTACCTGGGAGAGGACGGAGACTGTGACGACCGGGCGGCGTTGGACGCGGTAGTGCTTGTTCACTACGCGGTCGCAATCGCTCTCGAGGACCTGCCAATCCACAGTGTTCGTGCGGCTATGGTTCTCACGGATGCGGTGGAGGCGACGCTTGATGATGCCGATGGAATCCGAGTGATCAGCGCTTCAGACCTGTCAGCGAGAGAAGCCGAGATCGAAAATCGCCCGCAGTTGGTTCGATGCAAGAAGCTAATTGTGGAGCTCGTGTCGATTCTTGAATCTTTTCCAAACCTTTCCGAAGTCGAGGTTGACGAAATTCGGCAACGCTATGAGGTCGGCCAGCATTGAGGTTCGACTCCCGGCCAAGTTCTCGCATCTCGGGCTTCCCGGCATTTTCTCTGCACCCGAATTGAGTCAGCGGCTAACCTTGATGCATGAAGCCTGGGCAGTTCAAGGGACTTTCCCTCCGCCAGAAGATCGCCCAGCTGATCTTCATCGCGGCCTCCGGCTCCCCCTCACGCCCCCGCGAAGGCGCCGACTTCGAAACCGTCCGCCAGCTCCTCGACGACGGCGAATTCGGCGGACTGATCCTGTTCGGCGGGTCGATCTTCGAGACGCCGATGCAGGTCAACACGCTGCAGCGCTTCTCCAAGCTCCCGCTCCTCGTCTCCGCCGACCTCGAGCGCGGCGCGGGACAGCAGATCGAGGGCGCCACCGACGTGCCGCCGCCAATGGCGATCGGGGCGACGGGATCGGAGAAACACGCGCATTTCGCGGGGAAGGTCACCGGGCTCGAAGCGAAGACGTTCGGGATCCACTGGGTTTATGCCCCGGTGATGGACGTGAACACGGAGCCGCGCAACCCGATCATCAACACGCGCGCGTTTTCAGACTCGCCCGAGCTGGTGTCGAAACTCGGCTGCGCCTTTGCGAAGGGCCTGCAGTCCGCGGGCGTTTCGGCCTGTGCCAAGCACTTCCCCGGCCACGGCGCGACGCCGCTCGACTCGCACGTCGTGCTGCCGACGGTGGACCACGACCGCGAGCGGCTGAACCGCGAAGCGCTGCCGCCGTTCTTCGCGGCCGCGAAGGCCGGCGTCGACTCCGTGATGGTCGGGCACATCACGCTTCCCGCTCTCGACCCGAAGCTGCCGGCCTCGCTGTCGCCGGCGACGATGCGCGTGCTGCGCGAGGAAATCGGCTTCAAGGGGCTGATCGTGACGGACGCGCTGATGATGGGCGCGCTGTCGACGTTCGGGTCCCCCGCGGCGCTGGCGCTCGCGGCCGGGGCGGACGTCCTGCTTTACCCCGAGGACCCGATGCGCGCGCTGGCGGACTGCATCGAAGCGGTCGAGTCGGGGAAGATCCCCGAGTCGCGCGTGAACGAGGCGCTGGAGCGCGTCCTGGCGATGAAGGACAAGCGCCGGCTGTTCGATGAGCGCTCGGTCCCCTCGGAGTCGATCGCGCAGATCCCCGCCCACGAGTACCACGGCCGGGCCACCGAGAAGCTCGCGCACGACGCGCTGGCGTGGGCGCGCAAGGGCGACGGGGCGCTGTTCGAGAAGGGCCGCAAGCTGGCCGTGCTGATCCTGCGGGACGACGATTTCGCCGCGGGGCCCGACCCGTTCCTCGCCGCGCTGCGCGAGCACGCCCCCGTCGAGTTCGCCTCCGCGAAGCCGGGGCAGCCGCTTCCCGAAATCCCGAAAGGCGACGGGCTCGTCATCGCGGCGTACGCGCGGGTCCGGGCGTGGAAAGGCCGCGTGGGGCTGCACGAGGAGCTGGAGCGGTTCTGCGGCCGCGTGGCGCCGGGAAAGCGCGCGACGGCGGTCAGCTTCGGAAACCCGTACTTCGCGAACCAGATCCCGGCGTCGAGTTTCCTCTGCGCGTGGAGCGATTCGCCCGCGGCGCAGCGCGGGGCGGCGATGGCGCTGTTCGGGGACCTGCCTGCGGCTGGAAGGGTCCCGGTCCGGCTGTCGTAGCGGCTACTTCTTGCGCTTGCCGACCTTGCGCAGTTCGCGGTCGCACTCGCCGACCATTTCGGATTCGCCGGCCTTGTCGTAGAGCGCGCGCGCCTCGCCGAGGCGCTTTTCGGCTTCGTCGCGGTCGCCGGCTTCGCGGCAGGCGGTCCCGAGCGAGAGCAGGCAGCCCGCGCGCTGGTCGTCGAGGTCGCCGCCGGCGCCGGCGTAGAGCGCGAGCGCCTTTTCGTAGAGGGCGCGAGCCTCCTGCGTCTCCTCGCATTCGTGGCTCAGGTCCGCCAGCGCCTCCGTCACGAACCCCTCCTCGAACACGGCCTCCTGCTCGCGAAAGATCTTCGCCGCCTCCGCGTAGCAGTCCTTCGCCCGGGCCGTCTCCTCTGCCGCGCGGCACGCGTGCCCCGCCTCGAGCATCGCGCGGGCCTGCGGCAGCTTCGCCCCCAGCTCCGCATAGATCGCCGCGGCCTCGAGGTACGCCTTCGCCGCTTCCGACGTCTCGCCGAGCGCCGCGAGGCACGCCCCCTGCGACCGGATCGCCCGCGCTTCCCCCGAACGCGACTCCGCTTTCCGGAACGCCTCGCCCGCGTCCTCCAGCAGCGCATACGCGTCCTCGAACCCCTCGTCGTCGTCGCCGGCGAGGAAGCACGAGGCGTTCATGCGGAGGCGCCAGCCGAGCCGGCGCGGGTCCTTGCCTTCCTTGCGCTCAGCCTCGAGGTCCTCGTCCGCCGCCGCGCTCAGGTCGTCGCTCCCCATGATCATCGCCGCGAGCCGGTCCGCCACCGCGCGCGCCGCGACGTCGCCGGTCCCCGCCCCCGACTCCACGAACAGGTCCTCCGCCTCCTCCGCCTGCAACGCGCCGTCCAGCACCTTGCCGAGCCGGGCGTTCGCGGCGGCGAGGGCGAGAAGGGCCTCCGCGCGAAGCTCGCGGTCCCCCGATTCCGAGCCGAACCGCGCAGCCTCCTCGAACGCGTCCGCGGCCTTGCCGATCGCGTCGGCGTGGGCTTCCAGCCGGCCGCGCGCGTTGGCGATCGCCCCGCGCAGCCGCAGCCACTCGCGCTTCCCCGCCTCGTCGGTTGCCTGGCCTGCGGAGTGGAGACGGGCTTCGGCCTGGGCGAGGGCTTCATTCGCCTTGGCGGGTTCGTCCCAGGCGGCGTGCGCCCGGGCGAGTTCCGACCAGGCGCGCCCCTCGGCGGCCGGGCCCTGCGCCCGCGCCGCTTCGAGCTTGCGCTCGAGCGCCGCGATTTCCGAGTCGCGTTCCGCCGTCATTTGCCCTGCAGCCACGCGTCAATCGCCTTGCCGATCTTGAGGGTCGTGTCGGCCGCGGTCCCGGAGGCCCAGCGAAGGGGAACGAGGCGGACGACGATCGTCCCGCGGAGGAAGACGATGGCGTCCTGCTCGGCGAAGGCGCGCTCGCCCATGTCGTTGATCGACTTGCCGCGGTGCCACTGCTGGAAGGTTTTGCCGGCGCCGATCGGTTCCTGGTGGATGTAGAGCTCGACGCGGACGCGCCGGACGTCGGGGCGGGAGTTGCCCTTTTCGTCGACCGCCTTGTCCCAGTCGTGTTTCGCGTACTGTTTCACGAGGAGCGAATCGAGGAGGTTGGCGCGGAGCTGGGCGCTGATGTTCTCGCCCGCGTAGATGTCGAGTTCCGCGGCGCCTGCCGGGTAACGGACGGGAGTGCCGACGGGGTCCCAGTCGCCGGCGACCGGGTATTTCTTGAGGACGACCTCGCCGTTCTTCGGCGATTCGCCGCCGTCCCCGTTGTCGGGGCCGGTGCTGCATCCCGCCGCCGCGAAAGCCAGCGCCACGGCCAGGCCCGCCACCATCGAATTGCGCGTCATCACTTTTCCTCCTCGAGCAGTTCCGCGGGGAGCACGTACTCCTCGGTGTCCTGCGCCTGCTCCGCCGCCGCCATCCCCCATTCCTTGCGAAGGACTTCGTCGAAATCGTCGCTCGTCCGCGAAACGCACCGCAGCCCTTCCACGAACTCCTCGTAGTCCAGCCCCTCGATCCCGCGGCTCCACACCACGAAGAGCTGTCCGCCGTCGAGCGCGAACCGGGCGCCGCCCGTCGAGGAGAGGTTGAGCTCGAGCACGCGCCGGAGGGCGAGCTGCGTCCCCTTTTTCGGGAGGTTGAGGAAGGGCGAGCTCATGCGGATTTCCTCGCCCGGGAGCATCTGGATGGTGACCTGCGCCGACCCGAATTTCGCGAACCAGGTCTCGCCGTTTTTCTGGAGCGTGACGCCCGAGTCCTTGCCGTACCGCTCGATGTACCCGGCGATGAGCGCGGGGGCATGTTCGCCGCGCTGCGGCACCACCAGGATGTCGCCGCACTGCGACTTGAACGTCTCCCCGGGCTGTTTCCCGGAGACGTCGTAGGTGTTGTTGCACTTGCGGCAGCGGAGAAGCATGGGCGGGTGAGTCTGACATGCGGCGGGAACGGAGGGAAGGGCAGTTGCCAGCGGCGAGCGGCCAGTTGCCAGCGGCCAGCGGTGAGGTGCCCAAATTGATGGAGGTCGGAACGTCTCGGTGTTACGGCTTGGGTCCTTGAACTTCGCTGGTCACTGGCCGCTGGCCGCTGACCTCAGCTTCTTCAGCCCGAACAACTTCGACCCACCCCAGGCCCCGACCGGCTTCAGGTCTTTCCCCAACACCACCCGGTACCGGTTCCAGAACGTCTTCCCCTCCAGCCTGATCCGCGTCTTCGACTCCGCCTTCCGCCAGGTCGAGCCGCTGGCCTCGGGCGCGAACGCCAGCGCCGCGGCCACGGCCGGGTCGCCGGGGGGCGCGTCGGCCATCGAGCGGCACGTCGAGCAGCGCGCGTTCGCGATCGCGGTGTCCAGCACCTCGTCCCCGCACTCGGGGCACTTCACCAGGTGCTTCGGGCACCCCGCCTTTCCCGTCGCGTCGCAGATCCGCTGGTGCTCCCCGCACAGCTCGATGTCGCACGAGCCGCACCGCTTCGCGTGGTCCGTGCAGCTGATCGCCCGGCAGACGCCGCACTCGAACGCGTGCTGGCGGCAGAACGAGCGGCAGCATCGCACGCATTTCGAGAGGTGGTTCCCGCAGCAGAACTGCGCGCAGGCCTCGCACGCCGCGCCGTGCGCCGGGCAGGCGATCGCCCCGCAGGCACAGGCCTTGGTGTGCTCGGCGCAGAGCCCTGCCCCGCACGCCTGGCAGTAGCGGCGGCAGTTGGCGCACAGAAGCGCGTCGTGCTGGGGCTCGCCGCAGATCGCCGCCTCCCCGAGCGCGCCGCCGCAGAGGTCGCAGACCGGCGCGTTCACGTTGCCGGTCGGCGGGAACCAGAGCACCTCGCGGGCGAGCTTCCGCGGCCCCGCGGCGAATTCCAGCTTCACGCGCGCCGCGCTTCCCGACACCCCCAGCGCCGCGACGGCGTCGACGTGGGCGGAGGCGCGGAAGCGGTCGGCGACCTCCAGGAGCCGGAGCTCGCGTTCGCGCTCGAGGTTGCGCAGCCGCGACGCCGCCTCTTTCTTCGCGTCCTCGCCGCGCGACTCGGATTTCTGTTCCTTGAGCTCGCCCGCCAGCGCCTCGAAGTACGTGCGGACCTGCTGCGATTCCTTCTCGAGCTTCGGCGCCCCGCGCTTCTCCGCCAGCCGCGCCCGGCGGTCGCCCTCGCGCTGTGCCACGCCCTCGGCGGATTCCCTCAGCCGCGCCCGGTCCCCCGGCGCGACCGGCGCGAGCGCCGCAGGCTTGCCGGCGGCGGCCATCCGGGGAAGGGCCTCGGCGGGGATTTCGAACGCGGCGCCGTCGCGGCCGACGAACGCGGCGACCATCGCGTCCTCGCGCTCCGGCCCCTCGACGCGCAGGCGGAACAGCACCGCGGTCCCCGCGAACGGCTCGACCGCCGGCGCCCCCGCCGTCAGCGTCCCGCCGCGCACGGCCAGCGATCCCTTCGCCGCCGCCCGCGCCTTCTCCGCGTCCGGCGCTTCCGCAAACTCCACCGCGCTCGCTGCGCCGCTGGCGCCAAGGGCCTCGAGGAGCGCCTTGAACAGCGGCGCGCCGGGGACGACGAGCTCGAGGTCGCGGTCCGAGGCCTTGTAGACTTCGCGGTCGAACGTCAGCTCGAGGATCGCCCGGTCGCCGAAATGCGGCGCGGCCTCGGGGGGAAGAGTGACGGTGAGGATCCCCGGGGCGGACTCGCGGAGTTCGGCGCCGAGGGACTTGAACGCGTCGCGGACGAATTCGGCATCGGTGGGCACGCGGGCATTATAGGGCGGGCTCCGGGGAGGACCCCATCCCGTAGACTCCGGTGAAAAGGAGACCCCGATGCCGAAGTTCGTGATCCTGATGACGGAAAGCAGAAACGCCTGGGGTGCATGACCGTCATTGCCCGCTCCCGTTGCCGGCCACGCATCTTTTCGTGTCTTTCCTTATCCGTGCCAGGCTCGTGGCCGTATCCCCGGAAGATCCCGCCGTTATCCCGGCTTGTTCTTCCGTGCACGAAGAAGCTCAAAGGGATCCGCTGAGAGCTCTGACAAACGGCTACGAGCCTGGCGCGGATACGAAAAGATACGAAAGGATGGGATTGCGCGTGGCTCGTTCGAGTTGAATTTGCGCTGCCACGGAATCGCTGGGGTGTTCAGCGCAATACCGGACGCCTGGGCAAAGTTGGACGAATCGGTCACCGTCCGCCCCGTGGGACACATGTAGAGCTACGGACGCGTCCCCAGGAAGCGCGCGTCGTCCCTCGGCGCGACTTCGAAATTCCCGGCGCCGTTGATCGCGAGCGTGTCCTCGCCGTGCGTGCCGGGCTCGCAGCACCCGAGCCACGCCCACGGGTCCGCGTCGGTCGGCGCCTTGCCCGGCCCGCGGTACGCCTTCCCCGTCACGGGGCAGTGCGTGAAGTCATACGCCCGCCCCAGCGGCGGCCCGTCGGCCTTCAGCACGACCTGCCAGAACTCCGGCCCGGTCTCCGCGGGCCACGCCTTGTACTTCGAGTGATAGAAACTCGCGGTCTGCCCGATGTACCGGAGCCGCGCTTCGCATTCCGATCGCCGGGAGCCCGTGCTCCATTGCTTCTTGGCCGCCCACAGCGCGAGCCCCAGCAACACCGCTCCCGCCACCACCAGCCCGAGGAACGCCGCCCCGCTGAATCCCTTCTCAGCCGGCGGCGCCGGCGACGGCGCGCTCACTCCCCCGACGTTGGCCATGCCCGCTACCTCCGGCTGAACCCCTCGCGCTCCATCCAGCCCTTCAGCACCTCCCGCCCCGTCATCGACTTCCCGTCCACGCGCTTCCCGCTCCGCGCCGACCACGGGACGTCGGCATTCTGGCCCTGCGAGGCGTAGAACGCCGCCATGCGCCGATCGTACTCGGCCGTGTCGGCCGCGGCGTCGTACCGCTCGCGGAACCAGACCGCGGGCTGCGACAGGCGCGGCTTCGCTTCGGCCTTGCACGACGCCGCGACGCGGCCGAGGCAGAGGCCGAAGACGGGAAAGCAGCGCCCGGGCAGCCCGAGGAGCGTCTTCACTCCCTCGACGTCGTTCCTCAGCCCGCCGATGTAGCAGCACCCGAGGCCGGCGGCCTCCGCGGCGCACGTGAAACGCTCCGCGGCGAGGGCCGCGTCGATGCAGCCCATGGCGAAGAACTCCGCGTAGTCGAGGCCGGCGGGGTGTTCGCCGGCGGCGCGGGCGGCGCGGTCGAGGCGGAAGTGATCGACGACGAACGCAAAGAACCACGCGGCGTCGCGGACCTGCTTCTGGTCGCCGCAGAGTTTCGCGGCGGCGTCCCGGCGCGCGGAGTCCTGGACGGACACGGCGCTCCAGATCTGGAGATTGGAGGAGGTGGCGGCGGACTGGGCGGCGGCGAAGAGGACGCGGACGGTGTCCTCGGGAATCGGCTCGGGCGCGAAGTCGCGCACGGAGCGGTGGCGGAGGAACGGGGTCAGGGCGGGGATCTCGGGGGGCGGCGCCGCGTCGCCGTAGCGGGTGCGCCAGAGGGACGCGAAGGGTTCGTTGAACATGGGCACAGGTTACCCGCTCCGGACCGGCTTAACGGCGCGGAACCATCGCCCGGACGCGCGGCGGGGCGCTCCCCGGGGCGCTTCCCCCCGTCTCCACCGTCCCGTCGGCGCGCAGCACGGCGCGGCAGGCGGCGCACCAGACGGCGGGCATGTCGCCCGGGGCGTTCGACGGCGGCACGTCCTTCCAGCGCACCTCGACGCCGCCCTCCGGCCGCCACGCCTCGTAGCCCCACCACCCGTCCCAGGCACGGCCGCACCCCGGGCACGACGTCGGGCCCGCTCCCAGTTGCCGCAGGTCCGCGGGCCAGCCGCCGGCGGCCCCCCGGAAGCGCTGGAACGCGACGCCGATTTCGGCGAGCCCGTCCGCCGCCCGGTTCGCGCCGCCCCGCGACAGCGCCGCGAACAGCACCGGGGTCCCCAGCACGACCACGACGAGCGCGATCCGCCCGAAATGCCACACGAGGTTCTTCGCGCGCTCCTCGATCGGCGGCGGGTTGTCCGGCGCGGGGAGCCAGAACGTCGGGTCTTTGGGAAGGGGCGCGGACATCAGTTAATGCACTTTACTGTTTCTGCGGCGCTGCGGGAACCGCACTCGCCGGGACCGGCGCCTTTCCGCCGCCGCCGACGCCGTCGAGCACCCGCGCGTCGAGCGCCTTGGCGTCCTCGTACTCCTTCCGCAGCCCCTTGAGGTCGTCGCCGTACTTGTCCACGCGCTTCGTGAATTCGGCGTCGTCCTTCGAGCCGAGGTAGATGTCGAGGAGGTCGTCCTCGACGCGCGTGCGGCCCAGGATCATGTCGAGTTCGCCCACGATGAGGCGGAACAGCTCGATCTTGCGGTCGAGGAGGTCGAGGAGCGCGACCTCGAGCGTGTCCTTGGCGATCATGTTCACGACCTGGACTTCCTTCGTCTGCCCGAGGCGGTGGACGCGGCCGATGCGCTGCTCGACGCGCATCGGGTTCCAGGGGAGGTCGTAGTTCACGATGCGGCGGCAGTGCTGGAGGTTCACGCCCTGCCCGGCGGACTCGGTCGCGATCAGGACGCGCGCGTCGCCACGGAACGCCGCGACCGCCGCGTCCTTCTCCGGGCGCGACATCTCCCCGTGGAACACCGCGCACGACACGTTGTCGCGCTTGAGCCGCTCCTCCAGCATGTTCTGCGTCCGCCGGTACTGCGTGAACACGATGCACTTCTCCGCGTCCTGCCGCAGCACGTCGCACAGCCGCTCCGCCTTCGCGACCTTCTTCACCGCCGCGCACGCCGCCCCCAGCTCCGCGATCGCCTTCGCCGCCGGCCCTTCCTTCGCCCGCGGCGACAGCTTCTCCTCCACCGTGAACGCCAGCGACTGCGGGCTCGACCCGACCTGTTTCAGGATCGCCATCGCCACCAGCCGCGAATTGTCCTCGTAGACCTGCGCAAACTCCGGCGAACGCACGAAGCGCGTCACCAGGTCGTACACCCGCCGCTCCTCCGGCTCCAGGTCCACGTTCACCGTCGCCGCCCGCCGCGGCACGAACTGGATCCCCACCTCCGTCCGGCGGTTCCTCACCATCACCGCCTTCAGGAGCTGCTTCAGCCGCTCCGGGTCCTTGCACTTCCGACGGTCCTTCGAGTCCGTGAAAGCGTCCTTGAACTGCCCGAGCGTGAAGAGCTGCCCCGGACGCAGCAGCGTGATCATGTTGTACAGCTCGATCAGGTCGTTCTGGATCGGCGTCGCCGACAGCAGCAGCAGGAACTTCTTCCGCAGCGCGTTCACGAGCTTCCAGTTCTGCGTCCGGTGGTTCTTCAGGTTGTGCGCCTCGTCCACGATCACCAGCTCGTGCTGCATCTTGAGAAGCGCCTGCTGGTTCCGGGCGCCCTTCGCGGAGTCGATGGAGGCGACGACGAGGCGGCGGGACCACTCGGAGGGGTCCTCGGGGATGTGGAACTCCAGGTCGAACTTGGTCTCCATCTCGTCGCGCCACTGGGAGACGAGCGAAGCCGGCGCGAGGACCAGCACGCGCCGGGCCAGCCCGCGGACGATCATCTCCTTGATGATGAACCCCGCTTCGATCGTCTTCCCGAGCCCGACCTCGTCCGCCAGCAGCGCCCGCCCGCCGAGCTCCCGCAGCACCTTCAGCGCCGTCGCGACCTGGTACTCGTGCGGCTCGATCTCGTGCACGAAATCCAGCGACAGCAGCCGGTCGAACGCCGGTGGAAGCGCGAGCCGTTCCGCGTCGTAGCGGATCGCGAACGCCGCCGGCGTGTCGGGCTTCCCGTCCTGCAGCGCCTTCTCCCACGCCGATCCGGGCGGCGCCGCGGGGATCGGCCGCGGCGGGAGGGGCGGCAGCGTGACGAGCATGTCCTCCGCCGGCGGCAGCCGCGCGCCGAGGCCGCACTTGCAGCGCACGGGCTGCAGCGGCCAGCTCGGGAGACGGTAGCGCGAGCCGCACGCGCCGCACTGGAGGGTCGCAGGCATCGCGGCAGTATACGGCGATCCCCGGCGCCTGCGCCTGAACCGGACGAAGAGGGCCTACTGCGAGCGGAAGACCATCGCGGCCACCACGGCCAGCGCCGTGACCACGAGCGCGATCACGAGCCACTTCCGCCAGTCGAACCCGTGTCTTCGCGCGGCGCGCGGCCCGCTCACGCCGCCCGGCACGAGCCCGGCGACCGGCTCACCCGTCGCCAGCAGGATGGCGCACTTCTGGCAGAAGATCGCATCGGCGCCGTATTCCGCGTGGCAGGAGGGGCAGGCGATTTTCGCCGGAGGCGCCGGACGGCCGCCGGGAAGGGCGCCGGGAGCAGGCGGCGGGGGCGGCCGCGTCTTGACGAAGCGCGAGTCCAGGTTGAGCGGGGAGTGGTCCGGCGCGGGCGTGTCGCCGTCGTCGGGCGGCGGCGCGTCGGGAACCGCGACCGTCCCGCCGCACTTGGGGCATCGGCAGAACTTCCCTCCCATCCGATCGGCGAGGTTCTGGACGTGCCCGCAGACACAGACAACCTTGATCACGGGTCCACTATACGCCTGTCCCGCGCATTCCTTTCCCAGGGGTTTACCGCTGCGCTCATTTCGACTGTTGATCCCCCGGCAACAGCGCGCCTACGATGCCGCCCCTTCCAATTCACCTTCCAAGGAACCGCCCATGTCCATCCGCGTCCTCATCACCGGGGGAACGTTCGACAAGGAGTACAACGAGCTCGCCGGGACGCTGTTCTTCAAGGACACGCACCTGAACGAGATGCTGGCGCTCGGGCGCTGCAAGCTACCGGTCAAGGTCCGGACGCTGATGATGATCGACAGCCTCGACATGAAAGACTCCGACCGCGCGCGCATCCTCAGGGAATGCCGCCGGGCCCACGAGGACCGCATCCTCATCACCCACGGCACCGACACCATGGAGCTCACCGCGCGCGCCCTCGGTCCGCAGATCCGAAACAAGACCGTCGTCCTCACCGGCGCCATGATCCCCTGGAAGTTCGGAAGCTCGGACGGGCTGTTCAATCTCGGCGCCGCGCTCGCCTTCGCGCAGACACTTCCCCACGGCGTCTATGTCGCCATGAACGGGAAGTGCTTCGGGTGGCAGAACGTGCGCAAGAACCGGAAGACGGGGGTGTTCGAGGAGACGGTCCGGGGGTAGCGCGGACGGGCGCTAGCGCAGGTTGACCCGGTTGCTTCCCTCGGCGAGCTTGATCCCGCGCTCGTCGTGGCCGCACTTGAGCAGGTAGTCACCGGGTTTGAGGCCCGAGGCGGCCCAGGTGCCATCGTCCTGGCGCTCGAGGGAGATGCAGAGCGCGCCGTCCGGGTCGAAGGGGCGGTTCTTTTCGTCGAGCGGGACCACGGTGGCATCGCCCTCCCCGCGGGGATCGACCACGAGGCTCGCGGCGTGATTCGGGGCGATGACGATGTCGCCGTCGGTCGCCCGGCCGGGAGCGCTGATCCGGCGCAGGTCGATCCAGTTGCCGGACTTCATCCAGACGATCCAGTCCCCGGCGTCGAGGCCAAAGACGCGGTACCGGAGGTCGTCGCCGGGCTCTCGCGTGAGGAGGATCGGGCGGTCCCAGCCGGTGTTGTCCTGTGTGCCCTCGAGCCGGCCGGTGTCTTCCGAGTAATGGAGATCCATCCGTGCCGTCCGGGCGCCCCATCCGTCGGCGCGCACCGCGCCCAGCACGACCTCGGCGCTTTCGGCCGGCGGCTTCGTCCAGTGAATCGGCCCCGCGATCAGGTCGGGAACGCGCGGCGCGTCCAGCTCACGGCGCTCAAGCCTCCGCTCGGCGCTGACCTGGGCCGCTTCGTGCACGACGCGGAGGCGGAGTTCCTTGGGCTGCCCGCCCTGGACGTCGAACTCCGTGGTGTAACGCCAGGAAGTGCGCCCGCCGTTGGTCACTCCGTTGCCTTCTCCGCCGCTTTGCTGCGCGACGGTGCCATCCTCGAGCACGAGAATGACGTCCGCCGTCTGGACGTCGTCCGAGGTCCAGTGCACCACGGTCAACTCGCCCTGTTTCCCGTTCGAGAGGCGCCCGGGTTTCTTCTCCACGCTCTCGATTTCAATGACTCCTCCTCCCGGGGACTTGTACCGGGCCTTGGGCTTCAGCGCGACGGACTCGAGGGTCGTCTTCAGGTAAACCTCGATCCCCCACGCGGCGAGGACGCTGGTTGCGGAGGCGGGGATCTTCCAGCCCGCCATCATGTTCTCGGGATTCTCGACCGGGGCGGGCGCCGCGGGATCGTGAACGGCGGTCAGGTCCTCGGTGCACCAGCCGCCGGCGTCGTACCACGGCGGGAGCACGACCACCGCGCGGATCAGGGGCTCGCCGGATGGCCCGGTCTCCCGATGGAACCCGGTCAGAAGGTCCTTTTCGATCCGCGGCGCGAGCAGTTTGGACGGCGCGGGAACCAGCTTGACCCACTGCGTCCACGAGTCCTCAACCTCGAGCGACGCCGCCCGCGCCAGCGAAGACACAACCTCGTGCCACCCGCCTTCGGCTCCCCATTCAATTTCGCGCCGGGAATCCACCAGCTCGTCGATCTCCAGCGCGCGCTCCTTGTATTTGAACTCCGGAAGCCGCGAGAGGATCTCCTTCACGTGCCCGGACAGCGGCCGCTTCGCCTTCGCTATCTCCAGGCGGACTTCCGCGGGCTTCGCAGGCGCAGGGTCCTGCGCCGACACCGCGAGGGCGGTTGCGAGGACGAGGAGAAGGACGCGCATGGCGGTCATCCTAGCACGCGACCCGCGGGTCACTTCCTGGCGCGCTTCACCTTGAAGTGCGGGTTCTCGATCACGCCGAGGATGTTCCCGAACGGGTCGAGGACCGCGCCAACCTTGATGCCGTCGCCGACGTCCGTCACCTTGTGGTGCGGCTTGGCGCCGAGGCGCACCAGCCGCGACCACGCGGCTTTCGCCTTCGGCACGCCCCAGTACGCGATCGTCCCGCCGGCGCCCCGCGGCTGGCCCTTCTCGAGAGGCAGCAGCCCCAGCTCGAAGCCGCCGACGTCGAAGCCGACGTAGAACGGCTGGTCGAAGTACGGTCTGTGGCCGAGGACTTTCGTGTACCAGGCCCTGGCGCCCGCGAGGTCGCGGACGTGGTAGCCGACGCTGCGCAACCCGAGCATGGCCTGGGTCTCCTGGGAAGAGGGGGTGGCATTCTGGCCCTGCGGGCGGGCAGGGTCGAGCGGATTTCCGCGAAACCCGCCCGGGACGGCGGGGTTCAAGGAGGCAAGGAGGATTCATGAGAAACCTGACGATCGTCACCCTGGCCGCGGCGTTGCTGGCGCTCGCGGCGCGCGCCGAGGAGCCGGACCTGAAGTCCCCGGGAACGCGCGACCTGACGCTGCAGGTCGGCGGGGACGAGCGGACGTACCGGCTGCACATCCCGCCGAGGCCCGCCGACACCAACCCGGCGGCGCGGCCGCTCGTCATCGCGCTTCACGGCGCCGCTTCGACCGGCAAGCAGATGGAAACGCTCACGGGATTCAGCGCGCTGGCGGACAAGAAGGGGTTCGTGGCCGTGTATCCCGACGGCGAGAACCGCGTCTGGCGCTACTGGAACGCGGCAGGGGGCAGGAAGGACTTCCAGTTCATCTCCGACCTGGTCGATGCGCTGGTGAAGGCGGGAACGGCGGACGCACGGCGCGTCTACCTGACCGGGATTTCGAACGGCGCGTATTTCTCGAATGCGCTCGCGGTCGAGTTTGCCGACCGCATCGCGGCGATCGCGCCGGTGGCGGGGACGTTCCTCAAGCTGGCGGGCAACCGCGCGAAGCCGGCGCGGGCGGTCCCGGTCTGCTACTGGCACGGGACGGAGGACCCGATCGTCGGCTACGACGGCATCGACGCGATTTCGAAGCGCGACTCCTCGATGAGCGCGGAGGAGTGCGTCGCGTGGTGGGCGGAGAAGGACGGCTGCGAGAAGGAAGCGAAAGTCGAGAAGCTCGAGGACAAGGCGGCGGACGATGGGACGACGGTCGAGAAGTGGACGTACGCGGGCACGGCGCCCGTGGTGTTCTACAAGGTGATCGGCGGCGGGCACACGTGGCCCGGGATGCCCGCGGTGGGCGAGAAGATCCTCGGCGCGGTCTCGAAGGACATCAACGCGAGCGAGACGATCTGGGCGTTCTTCGAGAAGCACGCGCTTCCCGAACAAGACGCGAAATAAGAACGGGCCAACCCTTAGCCCTAACCTTTCCCTTTACCTTAACCTGCCGTTTCCGTGCGCCGGGGGTTAAGGTTACGGGAACGGTAAAGGTTAAGGGGCGGCGCGCCGCGCCGCGGGACTGATGCCCTGGTTCGCGTACTCGACGAATGCCTTCCTGCGCTTCTCCACCCCGGCCGCGCTGTCGAAAATCGCCGAGCTGGGGTTCGACGGCGCCGAGGTCCTGTTCGACCGGCCGCACGTGTGGCCCTACGACACCGTCGCCGTCGCCGCCGCCGCCGCGGCCCTTCGCCGCACGAAACTCCGGCTCTCGAACGTCAACATCAACACCGCCATGGGGCTCGACGGCGGCATCTGCCGCGACGGCCCGGGGCCGTCCCTCGCCGACAAGGACGCGGGCCGCGTCGGCGCCCGCATCCGCTACACGCAGGCCGCGCTCCGCGGCGCCTGGGCGATCGGCGCCACCGTCGCCAGTGTGACCACCGGGCCGGCGCGGAAGGGCGCGTGGAAACCGGCGATGGAAGCGCTGGCTGAGCTGGCGCAGCTCGCGGAGTCGGTCGGCATCCGCCTCGCGATCGAGTACGAGCCCGGGTTCCTGATCGGCGACGTGAAAACACTGCTGCGCGCCTTCAAGGACATCGGCATCCCGACGCTGGGCGCGAACCTGGACCTCGGGCACGCGCAGGTCGTCGGCGAGAACCTCGAGAAGACCATCGACCTCTGCGCCGGCCGCACCTGGAACATCCACGTCGAGGACATCAAGGGGCGCGTCCACCACCACCTCCCCATCGGCGAGGGGACGATGCCGTGGGCGAAGATCGCCGCGGCGCTGAAGGCGACGCACTACGAGGGGCCGCTGACGCTGGAGCTGTACACGTGCGACAAGAAGCCGGTGGAAGCGGGGAAGAAGTCGCTGAAGAAGCTGCGCGAGATTTTCGGGGCCATCTAATCCGGGGCGACGGATTGCATTCGGCAAGGCACTTCGGCACGCTGGGCAACTTCGTCAGTTCCCTTGCCCTTTCCCTTGCCCTTTCCCTTGCCCTTGCCCGCCCCCGAAGGAGACCCCGCCATGCCGCAGCCGAAATCTGCCGTCCTGGACCACGAGAAGCTCACCGTCTACCACCGCTCCCTCGACCTGTCTTCCCTCGTCGCCGCCGTCTCCGACGCCTGGCCGGTTGGAAAGCACACCCTGCTTGACCAACTACTCCGCGCTTCCGCATCCGTAACCCTCAACATCGCCGAAGGCGCGGGCGAGTTCTCGCCGCGCGAAAAGGCGCGCTTCTACCGCATGTCCCGCCGATCCGCGACCGAGTGCGCGGCGATCATGGACGTCGCCGTGCGCCACAAGGCCGTGACCCCGGACGATCGCTCGGCCGCCCGTGCCATCATTCTCGAACTGGTCGCCATGCTCACGCGGCTCGTCTGCCGCCTCGGCCCGGAATCCGCTCGCGAGACCATTCCTCACCTGCCGTCCTCCAGGACTGACGCCATCGGCACCCCGGTCATCCGCCGCCCCGTCCGCCCGGACCGCCCGTTCTTCCCCGAACCTTTCGGTGAGCAAAGCGCATAGATATCATGCGCCCTCCCTGGGACCGGCTGATGCTGACGGCGGGAGGACTTTGCGACGTCCGCTGCGGGCAAGGGCAAGGGAAAGGGAAAGGGAGACGACACACGCGATGACACTGGAAATTCCTACCCGCTTCGAACCTAAGCAGCGTGAGGCCGCAATCTACGCCGGCTGGAAGAAAGCCGGCCGCTTCACCGCCAACCCGGCTTCCACCAAGCAGCCCTTCGTCATCGTCATCCCCCCCCCGAACGTCACCGGCTCCCTCCACATGGGCCACTGCCTCAACAACACCCTGCAGGACATCCTCACTCGCTGGAAGCGGATGTGCGGGTTTGAGGCGCTGTGGCTGCCGGGGACGGACCACGCGGGGATCGCGACGCAGAACGTGGTCGAGAAGG
Source organism: uncultured Planctomycetia bacterium (assembly GCA_964590435.1). Classification (GTDB taxonomy): domain Bacteria; phylum Planctomycetota; class MHYJ01; order WSZJ01; family WSZJ01; genus WSZJ01. The sequence continues at coordinate 307,908 of CAZPWT010000012.1, read as the reverse complement.
AGCTGCGCAAGGAGAAGACGAACCGCCACGCGCTCGGCCGCGAGAAATTCCTCGAACGCGTCTGGGCGTGGAAGGAGCAGTACGGCAACACGATCCTCATGCAGCTCGAGCGCATGGGGTGCTCCTGCGACTGGACGCGCACCCGATTCACCATGGACGCGCCGTACTCCCAGGCGATCCGCGTGGCGTTCGTGCAGCTGTACAAGAAGGGGCTGATCTACAAGGGGAAGCGCATCATCAACTGGTGCCCGCGCTGCACGACGGCGCTGTCGGACATCGAGTTGCGGGACCAGCCGGACGACAAGGGGAAGCTGTACCACATCAAGTACCCGGTCGTGGGCGGCGGCGAACTGACGGTGGCGACGACGCGGCCGGAGACGATGCTGGGCGACACGGCGGTGGCGGTGCATCCCGACGACGCGCGGTACAAGGCGATCGTGGGGAAGAAGATCCTGCTGCCGCTGGTGAAACGCGAGATCCCGATCGCCGCGGACACGTTCGTGGACCCGAAGTTCGGGACCGGGGCGGTCAAGGTGACGCCGGCGCACGACGCGAACGACTACGAGTGCAGCCAGCGCAACGGGCTCGAGGCGATCTGCGTGATGGACGAGCGCGGCGTGATGAACGCCAACGCGGGGCGCTTCGCGGGGCTCGATCGGTTCGAGGCGCGCAAGCAGGTCGTCGCGGCGCTCGAGGCCGAGGGATTCCTCGCCGGCACGACCGACCACGTCGTCCCGCTCGCCGTCTGCGACCGCTGCGACACCATCGTCGAGCCGTACCTCAGCGACCAGTGGTTCGTGAAAATGAAACCGCTCGCCGTCCCGGCCGCCGAGGCCGTGCGCAGCGGGCGCGTCAAGTTCATGCCCGAGCGCTGGACCAAGATCTACCTCGACTGGGTGGACAACACCCGCGACTGGTGCGTCTCCCGCCAGCTCTGGTGGGGCCACCAGATCCCCGCATGGCGCTGCATGGACTGCAGCGGCTACACCGTCGAGATCACCGACCCGAAAAACTGCGCGCACTGCGGAAGCGCTTCCATCAAGCAGGAAGAGGACGTCCTCGACACCTGGTTCTCGAGCGGCCTGTGGCCGTTCGCGACGCTGGGCTGGCCGGAGAAGACCGCGGACCTCGCGAAGTTCTACCCGACGTCGGTGCTCGCGACCGACCGCGGCATCATCTACCTCTGGGTCGCGCGCATGATCATGAACGGCCTCGAGTTCATGGGGAAAGAGCCGTACCACACGGTCATCATCCACCCGACGATCCTGACGGACGACGGGAAGCGGATGTCGAAGTCGAAGGGGACCGGGATCGACCCGCTCGGGCTGCTCGACGCTTACGGCGCCGACGCGACGCGCTTCGCCATGAGCCGGCTCGTCACGACGTCGCAGGACATGCGCTTCGGCACGAACATCTCCAAGACGAAGGGCGAAGAAGGCCAGCGCTTCATGACGAAGTTCTTCAACGCCGCGCGCTTCGTCCTGATGTCCCTCGACGGCACGGACAAGGCCGGCGCGCTCGCCGGCGCCGCGGCGCTGGCCAACGGCGACGCGGTCCCGGGGCTCGCGTTCGAGGACCGCTGGATCCTGTCGCGCCTCAACACGACGATCCGCACGGTGGACGCGGCGCTTCAGCGCTATGAGTTCGGCGAGGCCGCCGCGCAGATGTACTCGTTCGCGTGGTTCGAGTACTGCGACTGGTACATCGAGCTGGCGAAGCCCCGCATGGCGCGTCCCGACGGCGCCGCGGCGAGGGCGACGCTCCTTCACGTCCTCGACCGCCTCACAAGGATCATGCACCCGATCATGCCGTTCGTGACGGAAGAGGTCTGGCAGTCGCTGAGGGCCTTCGATCCACAGCGCGAGGAGAGCATCATGACCGCGGCGTGGCCCAAGGCCGACGCGGCGCGCGTGGACCTCGACGCGGAGAAGACGGCGGGCACGCTCATGGAAATCGTCCGCGCCATCCGCGAAGTCCGCGCCAAGTACAACATCCCGCCCAAGCAGGCGCTCGCCGCCACGTTGTCGGCGCCCGACGCGGCGACGGCCAAGGCCCTCGGCGAGCACGCGCAGCTCGTGCAGGACTCGGCGAATCTCACGAAGCTCGACGTCGGCGCTTCGCTCGCCGCTCCCCCGTCCTCCGCCACCCAGGTCGTCGCCGGGTCGCATTTGTTCATCCCGCTCGCCGGGATCGTGGACCCCGCGAAGGAAAAGGAGCGGCTCGAGAGCTCGAAGAAGAAGGCCGCCGACCAGGCCGCTTCGATCCGCAAGAAACTCTCGGACGAGAAGTTCTGCGCGAACGCGCCGGCGGAACTGGTGGAGAAGGAGCGCGCGCGGCTTGAGGAGTTCGATGACCAGATCGCGCGGGTGGAGAAAAGTCTGGAAGAACTGAAGAACTGGAAGTAAGTCAGGCAGGGGCGACGAATGAGCGCAGACCTCACCTTGTACTCCCCGCGCGAGAAATTCATTTCGCGTGAGGAACTGCGATTACAGCTCGAGCGAGTCGGGTACTTCGTCGTTTTTAGTGACTCCGAGTATCGGATCCTGCCCGACGGGGAATTGCAGGACGATTGGCTTCTTGCTTCGCGCGCCAGGGATCGCGTTTCTGCCATTCAGGCTGCCCTTCGCGAGCGGGACCAGACAACTCTCGAGTACCTGTCATCTCGCAGCGAACTGCTGTCATGCGGGCTGACGGTGGGCCGCGCTGAGGAACAACCTGAGGACATCGCCCTCGCAGTTGCTGACTTGAAGAAGATCGGCCAGATGAAAGCCGCCGAAGCAGTCATCCATGCGAAGACGATCTACCGCCTCAACGTGTCCGCTCGTTGCACAACGGCTACCTGGAAGTTCTTCGAGAAGACATGGCGCGTTCTCGGCTCGGCAGCAGGCGGACTGCTCGAAGATCCTCAATCCGGGGAGCTGGTCCTGATCGAGGAAGGCAGGTCTGTCACCCTTGTTCCACCTCGTGGGTGCCTTTCCATCGCGCTCGACATCACCGAGTTCCTCCTGCGGTCGATCGGCATGATGCGGATCTACAGGCTCCTGCGTCGACTCCGGTCGCGCCACGCTCGCTGACGGCGGGGTTTTCTGAACCCTTGCGTTCCCGCCTCGTTGAAATCCTGAAGCCCGCTTCGGAGCCGCACCAATGTCTCTCTGTCCACGTCTTCTGCTGGGCGTCATGACTTCGAGCCTCCTCCTGCTGCGCCCGGTCGATGCCGAAGATGCCTCCCCTCATCCGCCGGACTGGCGCGAAACGGCGAAACGCGCCGGGCTCACGGACGCCGAAGTCGAGCGCCTCGCCGAACAGAAGGTCTTGATTGCCGGCCCTCAACGCCTGCAGGTCTTCCAGGTCTACGAGGGCTCGCGAGTGCCCACGTTCGTCACGGCCGATGCCGTGCTCAACGCCTTCCACGTCCTCCTCGAGGAAAGCGTCGTCCGCCTCGAGAGGTCGCGTTCCGGGAAGCTGGCAGGAGTGCTGCGTCCGATCTGGGACGGCATCCCGGGGGCGAAGAAGCTCTTCCAGCTCCCGGAGGAGGAACTGCAGGACGCCTGCCGCCGCGCGCAGATCACGCTCGGCGTCGCGCTGCGCCTGCTGGGTGCGGAAACGCCCGGGGCATCGGCCGAGGTCCAACGTGTGATCGAAGCCGAGGTCGAGCGCATCGGTGCCGCCAAGGAGCGCCTGCGGCCCGACTGGCTGGGCCCTCCCGACGACGGATTCCCGTTCATCGACTACAGCCGCTTCGAACCGCGCGGCTTCTACACGCGCGACCAGCGCCTCCAGGCCTACTTCCGCGCGACGGCCTGGTTGCAGTCGATTCCGCTGCGGATCGGGCAGGATCGCGAAATCCTGACCGCGGCGCTGCTCGGCGAGGCTCTCGGCGACCGCTCCGGCAAGTGGGACTACGAGCACTACACCGGGGTCTGGACCGCATTCATCGGCGATCGCGGGGACCTGCCGGTTCAAGCCCCCTGGTCTGCAGGACGGACGTGGTCAAGAAAGGAAGTGGAGGGCTACCGCACGGACTGTGCGGAGCGCTGGAAGCGCGCCAATCCGGCGACTGGACAGGCGGTCGACCTCGGGGCTGCGCGCCTGCACGGGACAGAACCCGGACTGCGGATCCTCCCGGCCGCGTCGCTGCCGGAAGGGCGGCTCTTCGATGCCTGGTGCGACCCGCTGAAAGTGCCGGCGAGGGAGCCGTCGGGGCTGTTCGTCGCGGCGGCGCTGGGCGGAAAGTTCGCACGCGAAGCGGCCTTGGCGGGTCGGTCGGAGGAGGAGGCTGCGCAACTGGCCGCCGTGCTCGACGGATGCCCGTCCCTCTCGAAAGTCGGCGGCATGAACGGCGACTACCTGCGCTGCCTCGAAGCGCTTCTCGACGACCCTGAGCCGGACGCGCCGCCGTTCGTAAGTTCGGAGGCGTGGAGGCGCAAGAGCACGAACACGGTTCTCGCAGGCTGGGCACAGTTGAGGCACACATGGGTTCTACAAGCGCGAGAGGATGTGATGTGGGGAGGGAAGAAGAGCACGACGGCAGGCTTCGTCGAACCCGATCCCACCTTTTTCGCGCGGCTGGCCAGCCTGGTCGAGGACTGTTCGACCCTTCTGGAAAAGGAGGGAGCCTTCGATGAAGGCCTCTCGCGGCAGGAGTTTCTGTGGCTCACGAAGGACCTCGCCGCATCGCTTCGGGCCGGCGGCAGCCCGAGAGCCACAACGCGAGTCGAGTGGATGGTGAATTGCGGTCGAAGCTTCGCAATTCTGGACTGGTACACGGGCCTGCGGACGGACGACGGGTTTGTGGGAATTCCAGATCGCGGCGAGCTCAAGCCGGAAGAACTCCCGAAGGTCCTGAAGGCTGTGGAACGGGACATCAAGGTCCTTGAGGGGAGCGATCCGCTGCCGGCGTCCCTCGCGTCGTGCGTTGCGGCCATCACGCCTCCGCTTCCGCAGACTTGGCGAAAGCTGGAGAGGCTCTGCCGGAGGCTCGAGGCGATGTCCCATAAGGAGCTGCGCGGCAAGCCGTGGGATGACGAAGAGCGGAATCTGCTTCTCAGCTTCGGACCCGTGCTGGGGGCGGCGATGATGTACGAGGGCAACTCCTACGAGCACCCCAACGACGATGCGCCGCGAGTGTCGTCGGTCTACGCGGACTTGCGCGACCCCAAGGCACCCCGCTACTTCCAGGCCGGCGTTACGAGACCCCGGACGCTGTACGTCCTGTACCCCTGGAACGGCGCGGAGTGCCTCTGTCGCGGCGCCGTGCTGCCCTATCGGGAGTTCACGGACTCGAAGCGCCTTGTCGACACGGAATGGAGGGCTCGACTGAACTCCGAAGACGCACCGCCGTCGCCTCCGTGGATGGAGCCCATCGTGTCGCCGGAGCCGCCCGCGAAGAAGTAGCTCCTCGGTCGTGACTCGAATGACCTCGATGAATGCCCAAGCGATGAGGGGGAGAGCTTGGTATCTCGCGCATGCCGCACCACATGGGGTTGCCCCGGAAAGGAGGGCTAATCTAGAAGCTGATCGCTTCGAGCGTGGCGATTCGCATGATTCGACTGTTGCATTTATTGCGTTTGTGGACTATGATTTCGTCATGAACAGCACACTCCTGTCCCACGACCCCGTCTCCCCCACTCCTGCCGAGTCCACCCTCGCCAAGGATTCCAGCCGCCGTCTCGCTCCGTTTCTGGCCAGCACACTCCGGATCCAGATCCCGGATTCCAAGGAAACCGTCGTTTTGCCCGCCGCAGCCGTCCGCCTCCTCGTCGAGCTTCTGGCCGAGATGGCGGAGGGGAACTCGGTGACGCTGATCCCCATTCACGCCGAGCTCACGACGCAGCAGGCCGCGGACCTGCTCGGCGTGTCGCGGCCCTTCCTCATTTCCCTGCTCGAGGAACGCAAGCTGCCGTTCCGCAAGGTCGGAACGCACCGCCGCGTGCTCTTCCAGGACCTGATGAAGTTAAAGAACGCGATCGACAAGAGCCGCAAGGCTGCGCTGGACAAGCTTGCCTCGGAAGCCCAGGACCTCGGGCTGGGGTACTGATGTTCGCGACCTTCACCGCCCTCTATGACTCCTGCGTTCTCTACCCCGCGCCACTCCGCGACCTGCTCCTGCGGCTCGCGTTGACGGACCTGTTCCGGGCGCGGTGGTCGAAGGATATTCACGAAGAGTGGATCGGCAGCGTGCTGAGGGACCGGCCGGACCTGAAGCGTGCACAACTGGAACGGACCCGGGACCTGATGGATGCCCACGTCCGGGATTGCCTTGTCACCGGGTACGAATCGCTGATCGCCGGCCTGGAACTTCCGGATGCGAACGACCGCCATGTGCTGGCCGCGGCGATCCGGTCCGGGGCTTCCGTGATCGTCACTTTCAATGCCGCGGACTTCCCGGAAGCGCAGCTCGCGAAGTTCGGAATCGAAGCCCAGCATCCCGATGTCTTTGTGACTCACCTGATCGATCTTGCACCGGGTGAGGTGGTCGCCGCTGCGCGCGACCAGCGCGCCGCGCTCAGGAATCCGCCGTTTTCAGTTGCCGAGTTCCTGGACTGTCTCGCCCGGCAGCGACTTCCGGAAACTGTCGTTCGCCTGCGCGCCTTCGCGGCCTTGCTTTGAAAACAGGTTGCGAGTGGAGCCCACAACGCGCGGCGACGAATCGCCGTCGTTCTCGACGCAAAGTACATTCCCAGCCCGGAGAACTTGGCAGTTGGACGCCCTGCGGTTAGCGATTGGACGACAACTTCATTGCAGTTGGCCGCCGCGGGACCGACCAGCGGGCGATCTCCAGCTTCCTATCGGTCACTCCACTCGATCCGACTCAAGCGGTTTGGTCGCGCGGACCTGCTTGAGCACGCGCAGGTAGTTGGGGCGCCCGCCCTGCTTAGCTCGTTTCTCGAGGATGTCGAATGCGAGCAACGCCGACAGTTTTTCCGCCACCGCAGTCGCGATGAGCTGATTGATGGAAATCCGCTCGCGTTCGGCGACCTCCCGAAGCCGCTTGTGGATCGATTCCGGAAGTCTCAGGCTGACGGCTCTCATGATCGGGCTCCGACCTTCTTGAGGAAATCTGCGCCCGTTGAAAAAGCAAGGGCGGCAGGCCAAACCAAGCATTCTGTGGAGACTACCACCGGCCGGCGCCAGAATCGTTGACCACCTGCCGACAAGGAGGACCTCCATGCAGCCCGGAATCAATCCCTACGACCGCGTCTTCCTTGTCTGCCAGGGAGAAGGGCCCGCGGAGAATCCCGATTGCGGCGGCGGTAACCCGCTGCTGGTATTCCAGGCGTTGCGTGCTGCCGTCCAGGCAGGCGGCGCCGCGGACAGGACGGCCGTGCTGAAGACGACCTGCCTCGGATTCTGCGAGAAGGGGCCGAACGTCGTGGTGTACCCCGGCGGCGCCGTATACCACCGCGTGCAGCCGGCGGACGTCCCGGCGCTCGTGAAGGCGCACCAGGAAGTCCGTCATTGAGATTCCGCCCCGGCGGGGCGGCTGCCACTCCGGTAAGATGAGGGCCGGTCTGAAATCCCGCGGTCCCCCTCAGGAACTCACCCATGGGCCTGCTCTCCTGGATGCTGTTCGGCGCTCTCGCCGGCTTCGTCGCCAATCTCCTGGTCGGCGACCGCGAACCCAAGGGCTGCTGCTTCAACATGCTCCTCGGAATCGTCGGCGCGATCGTCGGCGGCCTGCTTCTGGAAGTAATCGGTGGGCGGGAAGTGCACTTCAACTGGAGCCTTCGCAGCTTCGGGGTCGCCGTGATGGGGTCGGTGCTGCTGCTGTCGATCGCGGGGTCACGGCGGAAGAAGTCCAGGTGACGTGGCGCAGCCTCGCCTCCCGCCATTGAAGTTAGCCGTTTGAAGTTGCCGTTTCCTTGTCGTTGCAACGTTGTCGTTGCTGTTTCCCCGCCTCCAGGAGTCCTCATGCTCCCGACCGGCTCCCGCCGCTTTGCCCTCCCCCTCCTGCTCGCTTCCCTCTTCACCCGCCCGGCCACAGCCGAGGCGCCGGAAACCTGGTCCCCGGCCGACACCTACGTCTTCGTCGCAAGCATCATCGAGTGGCCCGGCGACGCCCTCGCGGCGTTCAAGGACGAGCGGCGCGACGAGGCGTTCATCGATCAGCTCAAAAAATGCGGGGTGCCGGCCGCGAAAATCGTGTTCCTCAAGGACAAGCAGGCGACGCTCGCCGCGATGCGCGCCGAACTGCGCGCGCTGGCCGGCCGCGCCGGTGCGGGAAGCACGTTCATCTTCTACTTCCAGGGCCACGGGCTCAGCCGCAAGGACAAGACCTGGCTCGCGTGCTACGACGTGAACCTCAAGGACTACGCGACCGCGTTCGACGTGGACGAGTTGTTCCCGGTGTTGGACAAGGACTGGAAGGGCTCCCGGCTGCTGCTCATCGGCGACTGCTGCCACTCCGGCGCGCTGGGGCGCGTCGTGGACAAGTTTGAGGGCAAGCCCGCGGTGCGGGCGGCGTGCCTCCCCTCCGCCGCGGCGTCGAACACATCTACCAGCCACTGGACGTTCACCGAGGCGCTGATCACGGCGCTGGCGGGGGACGGCGCGGTGGACTGCAACCGCGACGGGACGATCACGTTCGGGGAAGCGGAGGCGTTCGCGCACGACGAAATGAAGTACCGCGAGAACCAGCTTTGCCGCGGGAAGCGCGGGGCGGCGTTCGAGGAAGGGTTCGTGCTGAGGACGGTGGCGGCGGACCGGCCGGCGCCGGCGAAGGCGGAGGGGCCGCACCAGGTCGGCGAGTTCCTGCAGGCGTGCGACCGCGACAAGAAGTGGTACGTCTCGCAGATTCTCGAGGTGAAGGACGGGAAGTACCGCGTGCACTATCTCGGGTGGGAGTCCAAGTGGGACGAGTGGGTCGGCCCGGAGAAGCTGCGGCCGATCGAGCGGACAAAGCTGAAGGTCGGGGAGCGGTACGAGGTCGAGTGGCGCAAGGACCAGTGGTTCCTCGCGACGGTCACGAAGGAGGAGGACGATTTCTACTACGTGCACTACGAGGGCGAAGAGGGGGACGACGACGAGTGGGTGACGTCGGACCGCGCCCGCCCGGCGCCGGCCGGCAAGCTGCCGAAGCCGCCCGCGTTCGCGGCGCTGGCGCCGAAGGCGCTGGCGAAGGACGACGCCGTCGCGGCGCGCTGGAAGAAACAGTGGTTCCTCGCGACGGTGACTTCGGTCGAGTCCGGCGTCCACGCCGTGCGCTACGCGGACGGCGACACGGGCGCGCTCTCGGCCGCCGACCTCGTCCCGGTCGCGACGGCCGCCGAGATCGCCGTCGGCGACCGCGTCCTCGCCTGCTGGGGAGGAAAGCCCGAGATGTTCCCGGGCAGCGTCGCCTCGAAGACCGACCGCGGCTGCGTCGTGAAGTGGGAGGACGGGACGAAGCCGACCGAGGTGCCGTTCGGGCAGATCGCGCGGATCAAGCCCGCGGGGAGATAGCCCGCTTCATCCTGCGGGAGCCAATCGACCAGGAGAGCCCTTCGACTCGCTTCGCTCGCTCAGGGCAAGGACGCGCGAGAACTGAAGTGAGGCTCTGCAATCTTCGCCCAAAGCGAGGACTCTGGCGGTCAGCAGAACGGAGCGGGGGAGGACGCGCGGGCGCCCTCCCCCGTCGGCTTCGGTTACTTCGGCTCGACCTTCTCTTCCTTGTTCTTCTTCTCTTTCTTTTCCTTCTTCTTCTTCGCCCCCTCGAAATCCCCGACCTGGACCAGCCCCATCTTCGAGGGATCGATGTACTTCCGCAGCGCGGCGTTGACCTCGTCGAGCGTGAGCTTCGCCGTCGCGTCGTCGAGCGTCGTCCAGAGGCTGAAGTCCTTCCCGGCGACCTTGAGCGTCACGATCGACCCGGCGAGGCGGGCGTCGTCGGCGCGGCTCGCGATCACCTGGTTCGCGTGCGATTTCTTGTACGCCGCCAGCTCTTCCTCGGTGATCCCGGACTTCAGCGCTTCCACCAGCTCGGCCTTGATCAGGTCGAGCGCCTTCCCCGCGTTCTCCGGCTTGGTCATCGTGTAGAGGAGCACCATGCCGAAGTCGCCGCGCAGGTCGGCGATGATCACGCCGCCCGTCGCGTAGGACAGCGCCTTCTCGCCGCGGACCTTCTTCGGGATGCGCGAGGACATCTGGTCCTGGAACAGCGCGGCCGCCGCGGCCTGCGCGGCCGAGTAGTCCGCCGAGCCGATCGACAGGCGCACCGGCTGGATCAGCACCGTGAACGCGCTTGGCTTGCCCGGGGTCTCGACGTGGGCTTCGGTCTTGAGAAGCGCGTCGATCCCCTCGTTGGTCTCCTGCACGCCGGGCTTCGCGGCCTTCCAGCCGTCCACGAGCGGCTTGAGAAGGCCTTCGAGGTCCTTCGCGTCGACGTCGCCGACCACGCCGCCGGTCATCCCGTCGGCGCCGAGGAACGTCTTGTGGAACGCGAGCAGCCCTTCCACCGTCAGCTTGTCCAGCTCGGCGATCGTCTCGTCCGGCGTCCGGCCGCGGCGCGGATCGCCCTCGGGCATCAGCATCGTCGGCACCGTCTGCTGGAAGATCAGCTGCGGCTCGTCCCGCGTCGCGTTGATCTGGTCCTTCGTGCGGCGGACGTACTCCTTGAGCGATTCCTCCTCGATCAGCGGCGTCCGCACCATCGCGGTCGCGATCTTCACCGCCTCGGCGAGGAACTCCTTCGTCGTCGAGATCGAGATGTTCGCGCCCTCGATCGAGATCCCGATGCCGATCTCCGTCTTCATGTCCGCCAGCTTCTTCTTCAGCTCGTCCTTCGCCAGCTCCTTGGTCCGCTCCGTCATCAGCTCCGCCAGTGCCTCGCCGGAAGCCGACGTCGGGAAGACCTCCTTGCGCCCGGCCAGCGGCACCGAGAACTGCAGGTACACCTTCTCGCCCTTCGACTCCTTGCGCAGAAGCCCGACCTTCGCCGGCCCCACGTCCATCCACTTCAGCGCCGCCGTCACGTTCGCGGCCGTGTACTCGAACTCCTTCACCTTCCGCGCCGCCGCCGGCAGCTTCGCCAGAAGCGGGTCGTAGACGTTCATCTCCGGCTCGACCTCGGTGTGCACCGCGGCGGCCTCGTCGTCGGGCGTGAAGCGGCCGACGACGCGGTTCTCGCGGCGGATGTACTTCGCCGCGAACGCCTTCACCGTGTCGAGCGTGATCGCCTTGGTCTGTTCGCGGCGCGCGAGGAGCAGCTTCCACGTCCCCCACGTCTCCGCCTCGCTCAGCGCCATCGCGAGGTTCTCGGGGCTGTTGAACAGGTCGTCGAAGTCCTTCTCCATCACGCTCAGCGCGCGCTGGAGGTCGTCCTCGTCGAGCGAAGCGGCCTTCTTCTCGAGCAGGTCCAGGATCGCGGCCTCGGCGGCTTCCGGATCCTTGTCCTTCGGCACCGAAGCGATCACGAAGAACGGCGACGCGTAGCGCAGGCTCATCGTCCCGGCCCCGACGGTCGCGGAAAGGCCCTTCCCCACCAGCGCGTCATGAAGCGGCCCCGAGTCGCCGGAGGCGAGCATCTGGGCGTAGACGTCGGCGGTGGCGGCGTCGGCGTGGGACGAGCCCGGGACGCGGTAGCCGACGAGGATGACGTGCGCTTCGCCCGGCTTGCGGATCGTGTAGCGGCGTTCGCCCATGGAAGCGGGTTCGCGCGTGGTGTAGCCGGGGCGGCCCTCGCCGGAGCCCTTGAGCGCGCCGAAGTGCTTCGAGATGAGGGCGAGCGTCTTCGCGGAATCGAACTTCCCGGTCACGAACACCACCGCGTTGTCCGGGCGGTAGTACTTCTTGTAGAAGGCGCGGATGTTCTCGACCTTGAGCGACTTGAAGTCCTCGATCGTGCCGATCGGCTCGCGGGAGTAGGCGTGGAAGTCGTACATCGCGCCGAACATCCCCATCATGACGAGGCGCTGCGGGTTGGAGGAGCCGATGTCGAACTCGCTCTCGACGATCTTCCCTTCGCGGGCGAGGTCGTCGGGGTTGATCACGGCGCTTCCCAGCCGCCCGGCCTCGAGGCGGATCGCCGTCTCGAGGTTTTCGTCGGTCGCGTTGACGGTCTCGAAGTAGTTCGTGCGGTCGAACCACGTCGTGCCGTTGTAGTTCGCGCCCATGTCGCGCAGGGTGCCCGCGATGTCCGGGAATCCCTCGACCGAGTGGAACAGCACGTGCTCGAACACGTGAGCCATCCCCATCTCGCCGGCGCCCTCGTGGACGCTCCCGACGAGCACCGTCAGGTTCACCGTCACCTTCGGCGCGGTTGAGTCCGGGTACAGCACGACGCGCAGCCCGTTGGGCATGCGGTATTCCTCGATGCCGAACAGCTGGGCGGTCCGCTCGGGAGCGGCTTCCTCGGCACGGCAGGCGATGGCGGCGAGCAGGACGGCGGCAGCGACGGCAATTCGGGTCATGGGACCTCCGTGAGTGGTCAATAAGGTACGGCGGCGGCGCGCGGGCGTTGGAAGGGGGCGTATGATGCGCGAGGCACGCCGAATCGGGAGGAAGAAATGCGTGGGGCGCGAAAGGCCGTCGCCATCGTGGCCGGACTAGCCTGCGCCGGGTGCGGCGGCGCGGCCGGAACCGAAGAAAAGGATGCGCAGGCAGCATTCGAGGCCATCACCGCCGCCGCCGCCGCGGAGGACGTCACGACCTTCTGGAAGGGCCTGAGCCGGTCGTCGCGCGAGATGTACATCGAGCTCGCCAGCGGCCACGGCGATCCAGCCGGGGCGCCAATCAAGCTGGAAGCGGACGATCCGCCTGCCGTGCAGGTGGAGGAAGTCCTGACGCTCTCGCCTGCGGAACTCGCACAGCTTCGTCTCAAGAAGAGCTTCGCGCGCAAGAAGTCCAAGGAGCAGATGCTGTCGCTTCGAGTCGAGAAAGCCGAGATCCGCACCGGTATCGCGGTCGTGTTCGTCGCCGAGGGGGACCGCAAGAAGCGCCTGTTTGCGATGGTCCGGGAGGACGGGCTCTGGAAATTGGACGTCACGGAAACCCGCAAGCTGGACGCGGAACAGGACCAGCTCAACGGAAGACGCTGAGCCAGCCTACTTCACCGCCCCTTCCAGCATCTCCAGCACGCCCTTCCGCGGATCAATCCGCGCCATGACGCCCTGCGGGATCGTGACCTTTTCGTCCACATGCCCGTACGGCAGCCCGAAGACCGCGGGGCGGCCCTTGAGCATCCTGGCGTAATGCCGGAGCGTGGTGCGGAGCGATCCGCGCGGGCCGCAATCGGACCAGGTGGTGAAGACGACACCGGCGATGCGCTCCCAGATGCCGGCGAGGCGGAGCTGGGCGAGCATGCGGTCGATGCGGCGGGTTTCCTCGTCGATGTCCTCGAGGACGAGGAGGACGCCGTCGAACGTCGGGGTGTACGGCGTGCCGAGGAGCGTCTGGAGGATCGAGAGGGTGCCGCCGAGGAGCGGGCCCTGCGCGGTGCGCGTGCCCAGGAATTCGAGCGGTTTCCGCAGGTGGAAGCGCGGGGGTTCGGGGAGCTCGACGAGCGGCCAGAAGTGCTTTGCGGTGAACTTCGGGAGGCCGCCGTCGAAGTCGGTGGCGACCATGGGGCCGGAGAACGTGACGAGGCCGGTTTTCGCGTGGATCGCGAGCTGCGGCGCGGTGAGGTCGGAGTAGCCGACGAAGATCTTCGGGTTGCGGCGGATGAGCGCGTAGTCGAGGCGGTCGAGCAGGCGCGTCGTGCCGGCGCCGCCGCGAGCGCAGACAATCGCCTTCACCGCCGGATTGCGGAACGCGTCGTGGAGGTCGTTGAGGCGGTCGAAATCGCGCCCGGCGAGGTGATCGCACTTCTTGCCGACGTTCTTGCCGAGGACGACGCGGTAGCCGCGCTTCTCGATCTCCTTCACGCCGCGGCGCAGCGCGGCCATGTCCGGCGTCGACGACGGCGTGACGACGGCGATCGTGTCGCCGGGACGGAGGCGGGGCGGCTTGAGGCTCACGCCTGCTCGAACGCGGCGCAGAGGATGTGGCCGACGGACTCGTGGCATTCCTGCACGATCGCCGTCTCCTTCGACGGGACGCGCAGGCAGAGGTCCACGAGGTCGGCCAGTTCGCCGCCGTCCGCTCCCGTGAACCCGATCGTCTTCGCGCCGAGGGCGGAAGCGGCCTTCGCGGCGGCGAGGACGTTCTTCGAGTTGCCGGAGGTGGAGATCAGGACGACGACGTCCTTCGGCTTCACGAGCGCCTCGACCTGCCGGCTGAAGACCTTGTCGAAGCCGAAGTCGTTCCCGGCGGCGGTGAGGGCGGAAGTGTCGGTCGTCAGGGCGACCGCGGCGATCGCGGGGCGGTTCTTGACGTAGCGCACGACGAGCTCGGTGGCCCAGTGCTGGGCGTCGGCGGCGCTGCCGCCGTTGCCGCAGAAGAAGATCGTCGCGCCCTTTTCGGAGGCTTCGCGGACGGTCGCGACGAGGCGGGCGATCTCGTCGAGCATCGTGGTCAGGAGCTCGGTTTTCGCGGCGATTGAGGACTTGAGGTGGGACTCGGCGAGCTTGCGGACCTTGAGCATGCCGGGAGTGAGGAAGAGCGTCGTGGCGAGCTCGGGTTTGCGGGGGGGTTTGGACATGGGAGTTGGAGTCTCTCGAAGAATGGGACGGGTCAGACGTATTCGCTTTTATTCTCTTTTATTCGCGTCCAAGTCGTTCCTTTTCGTCCTTGTCCTGCTGGTCGTCGTTGGCTCGTCAACTCTCTCGCTATCGATGAGCCCAGAGGGCTGGCACCGACGCAAAAGGCAAAACGAACGACTTGGACGCGAATAAGAGAGAATGAAAACGAATACAGCCACCAGCCCACCGCCAATCCGTCCTTACTTCTTCCCCGTCTTCCTGATCTTCTTCACCAGCTCCGTCGTCGACACACCCTTCGCCAGCGGCGCCACCGCCACGCGCCCGCCCCAGCTTTTCACGACCTCCGCGCCGACGACCTGGTCCGACGTGTAGTCGCCGCCCTTCACGAGCACGTCCGGTTTCAGCTTCTTCATCAGCTCCACCGGCGTGTCCTGTTCGAACACCACCACGTAGTCCACGTCCTCAAGCGCCGCCAGCACCTGCGCCCGCTCGTTCTGCCCGACGATCGGCCGCTCGGGGCCTTTCAGCCGCCGCACGCTCGCGTCGCTGTTGATCGCGACCACCAGGACGTCGCCCTGGGCCCGCGCAAACCGCAGCGTGCGCAGGTGACCGACGTGGAGGACGTCGAAGCAGCCGTTGGTGAACGCCACCGTTTCCTGCCGGTCGCGGTGTTCTTTCAGCCGCGGGAGCAGCTCCGAAACCGTCCGCACCTTCGCCGGACGCAACTCGTGCTCCTCGGCGAGGTCGTCCATGATCTCCTTGCGCGTCACGGTCGCGACGCCGACTTTCGTGACCGCGATCCCGCCGGCGACGTTTGCGAGCTTCACCGCGTCGTCTGGCGCCGCGCCGCAGGCCAGCGCGAGGCCGAGCGTGGCCACGGACGTGTCCCCCGCCCCGGCGACGTCGTAGACCTGACGGGGACGGGCGTGGACGTGAAGCGGCGCGCGGCCGTTCCTGAAGAGCGACATGCCGTGGGCGCCGCGGGTGACGAGGATGAACTCGCACGCGAGGTCCTTCAGGAGCGACACCGCGGCGAGCGCGATCTCGGCGTCGGTCCCGACGGGCATGCCGGTCGCGATCGCCAGCTCCTTGAGGTTCGGGGCGACCGCGGTGCAGCCGCGGTACTTCGAGAAATTCGTCCCCTTGGGGCCGACGATGACCGGCTTCCGGTGCTTCTTCGCCGCCCGGACGACCGCTTCCAGCACGACGGGCGTGAGCCCGCCCTTGTTGTAGTCGCTCAGGATGACGAGGTCGGATTTCGCGACCTGCTTTTCCACGCGCCGCGCGAGGTCGCGCTCGGCGTCCTTCGACAGCGGGCCCGTCTTCTCGCGGTCCACGCGGAGCATCTGCTGCGCGCCGCCGATGCAGCGCGTCTTGATCGGCGTGGGCTTCGTCCCATCGACGACGACGGCGCTCGTGTCGATCCCGTCCGCCTTCATGACCTCCACCAGCGTCTTCCCCGCCGGATCGTCCCCGACCGACCCCGCGCACGCCGCCATCGCCCCCAGCGCGACCAGGTTCTTCGCAACGTTCGCCGCGCCTCCCGGCCGCTCCTCCTCCCGCTGCACGTGCAGGATCGGGATCGGTCCCTCGGGCGAAATCCGCTCCACCTTGCCCCAGAGGTAACGGTCCAGCAGCAGGTCGCCCGCCACGAGAATCCGCGGCCGCCCCAGCCCGCCCAGCAGTTCCGTCAGTCGGTTGATCATCGGCGTGATATGAAACCGGAAGCGGCCCGCCTTGGCGAATGGAAAGTCCCGCCGGGCGCGTTCCGAGTCTCCTCGTCCCTCCGTGTTTAGCCTGCTTGTTCGATGGCTTCGACCGCCCGCACCGCCGCTTCCAGATGCGCCGGGTTCAGCGTCCCCACCACCGCCGCGTCCACGAACGCCTGCCCCGCCACGAACGCCACCGCCGCGGCCGGATCGACCGCCCTTCCCTGCTCCACCGTCTTGATCGCGAGCACGCCCACTCCGGCCTTGCGCGCCGCCTTGAGAGCGCCTTCGAGCTTGCGGTCCGCGCGGTTGAACGGCGCCATCACGACGTCCACAACCCCCATCGCTTCTTCGATCCCCTCCGTCGTTTTCGCCGATATCCCGATGGTCCTTGCCTGCCCGCGCTTTCTCGCCGCGATCAGCGTCATCACGCCCTGCGCCAGCACGTCTTCGTCCCGCCCGTCCGAGTGCAGCAGCAACACGTCCACCGCGTCGGTCCTCAGCTTCTTCAGGCTCGCCGCAATCTGCCGCTCCAGGGCTTTCTTCGAGAAGTCCCAGCGCGACACGCCCTTCTCGAAGAACTCGCCGCACTTCGTCGCGAGCACGATCTCCGCGCGGTGCGCCTTCACGAACGCCCCCAGACGCTCTTCGCTCGTCCCGTAGGCCGGCGCGGTGTCGATGAGGTTGACGCCCAGCTCCAGCGCACGGTCGAGCAACGCCGCGACCTCCTTGTCCGTCGGCAGCGAAAACCCCTTCGGGTACTTCACGCCCTCGTTGCGGCCGATCTTCACCGTGCCGAGACCGACGGGAGCGACGCAGAGGCCGGTGCGGCCTAGGGGGCGGGGAACCATGCGGCCTCCTCCCAGGGCGGCGGGGCGACGGCGGGGACGGTGCCGTTGGCGAGCGCTGGATCGAAGCGGCCCCGGGGCTTGCCGAGCTGGGCGACGAGATCGTCGGCGAGAAGCGGCGCGAGGGCGAGCTTGGTGGGCCAGGCGACGAGGGTGAGCGGGTTGTCGCGGACTTTCTCGACGTGGACGCCGCTCGGGCGGCGGGCGCCGGCGGTCGCGGCCTCGGCGCGGACCGCGGGGTACGTGGCGATCTCGAGGCCTTTCGCGGGGAGGTTGGGGAAGAACTTCCGGATCTCGGCGATCGCCTCGGCGCGGAACGCCGCGAGGTCGGTGGCGCCGGCGCCGCGCTCGGCGATTTCGCCGCCGACCTGCCAGACGGCGCGCCCGGCGCGGTCGCGCGCCGTGGTGACCGTGAGGTGCGTTTTGCCGCCGACGACGCAGTGCGCCCAGAGGTCGGGGAGCCCGCCTCGCAGCATCGCCATCGTCAGCGGCCGCCGCTGCATCCGCCCGGGCGCGTCCCCCAGCGCGGCGAGAAGCCCCTCGTTCCCGGCGCCGGCCGCCAGCACGATCGCGCCCGGCCGCACGACTTCGCCGTCGAGCACCACCTCCGCCCCGCGGAACTCCGCCTTCGCCGCGCGCCGGACGTGACCGATGTTTTTCTTTGCAAGCGCTTCCAGCACCGACACCGTGTCGATCACCGGCTCCGCCATCGACCACGCCTTGAGCGCCGTCCCGCGAAGCGCCGCGGGCCACTCGGCCTCGGGCAGCTCGACCGGCTTGGTCGCGAGCATCCCCGCGCCGACCACGATCGACATCAGCCCCTTCGACGCCAGGTCGCCGAAGAACCCCGACTTCGGCACCCAGAGCAGGCACTGCCGCGACACGATCCGCCCTTCGCGCAGGTCCGGCTCCCCGCGCCCCTCCAGGCACGCGATCCAGCGAGCCGGCATCCCGGCGATCGCCTTGACGGCCTCGAGGTCGCCCACGCCGCGCAGCGCGTACTTCCCGCCGCCGTGGATGATCGCCTGCGACGGCACCGTCTGGCCGCGCCCGAGCGCGTCGTTTTCGACCAGCAGCGCCCCGAACCCCGCGCGCCGCAGGGAATCCAGCGCCCACATCCCGGCGATCCCGCCGCCGAAGACCAGCACGTCGCAGTCGCGCGGGGCCGTCACGCGAGGCGGTTCACCAACTGGAAGCGATGCTTGTCGCTCGGCCGCGGTTTCCGCAGGCCGACGGTCAGCGGCACCGTGCCGAGCCTCCCCGCGCGGATCGAGACCATCACGCCGGCCTTTCCGGCGAGCAGGGCATCCACCGCCGCCGCGCCGTACGTCGACGCCAGCACCCGGTCCTGCGCCGTCGGCGACCCGCCGCGCTGGATGTGCCCCAGCGTGCAGGTGCGGAGCTCGATGCCGGGAAGCACCTTCAGCTTCTTTGCGATCTCGAACACGCCGCCGTCCTCCTCGCCCTCCGCGACGACGATGATCAGCGAGCGCTTCCCTTCCTGCCACCACCCCTGGACGCGCTTCATCAAGACCTTCATCTCAGCCTGCGCTTCCGGTACGAAAACGGCCTCGGCGCCGCTGGCGAGGGCGGCGTCGACGGCGATGTGGCCGTTTTCGCGGCCCATGACCTCGACGAGGAAGACGCGGCCGTGGGAGGTCGCGGTGTCGCGGAGCTTGTCGATGGCGCCGATGGCGGTGTTGACGGCGGTGTCGAAGCCGATGGTGACGTCGGTGCCGGGGAGGTCGTTGTCGACGGTCGAGGGGACGTGGACGACGCGGACCTTTTCTTCCTTCCAGAGCGCGAGCGCGCCGCGGATGCTTCCGTTTCCGCCGATCGTGACGAGGCCGTCGACGCCGGCCGCCTTCAGATTTTGCGCGGCCTTGCGGCGCCCCGACCGCTCGTACATCTCGGGGCAGCGGCTGCTCATCAGGATCGTCCCGCCGCGCTGGATCGTGTTCGACACGAAACGCGCGTCCATGTCGACGAAGTCCGCGGCGATCAGCCCCGCGTAGCCGCGCCGGATGCCCGTCACGCCGACCCCGCTTCGCAGCGCCGAGCGCGTCACGGCGCGGATCGCCGCGTTCATCCCCGGCGCGTCCCCGCCGCTCGTCAGCACCCCGATCCGCTTCAGCATCCCCCGCGCCCCTACTTGTTCCGCTCGAGGAACGCCCGCGTCATCTCGTCGAACTCCGCCGGGTCGGTCACCGGCGGCCCGCACGCCTCGGCGACGCACGCGTACGCCGCGAGCGACGCCGGGTACTCGAGGTCCGCGAACTTCACGTCGGCCCCCGTCGACACCAGCACCGTCACCGACTTCCACGGGTGCCAGAACCGGTCCGCCGCCGCGATCATCTTCCCGAGCTCTTCCTTCGGGCCGACGACGACGAGATGGAGCGGGTACTTGCGGAGCTTGAGCACCGCGAGCGCATACTCCGCGCTGAACGCCGGGTACTTCAGCGCCTCGCCGCCCGTCGCCTTCAACGCGCCCTCCGCGAGGCCCTTCCATTTTTCCGCCCCCGTCACGTGGTGCAGCTTCGCGAGGAATCCCGCGGCGCGCCCGTTGTCGGCGGATTTCTTGAGGGGGAAGCGAAGGTGCCCGATGGCGGCGGGGTCCGGGGGGCGGTCGAAGAGGGCGCCGTCGGCGTCGGCGAGCTTCGCGATGCGGCCGGCGACGTCCTCCGCGCGCTTGATCCACGTCCACTCGCCGGTCGCCTGGTGGGCGTCGAGGCAGGCGTCGCCGGCCAGCGCGAGGTCGCGGAGGAAGTCGCGCCCCGCGTCGCCGCCGTGCGCGAGCCCGTCGGCGGTCCAGCAGTCCGCGAAGACGCGCTCGAGCGCCTTGACCGCCGCTGCGCGCGAATCGCCGTCCCCCGAGGCCGCGGCGTAGGCCAGCAGCGCCGACGCCGCCTGCGCGTTCGCGCCGGAGTAGAACGTCCCGTCGACCCGCGGCTTCTCGTGCTTGCCCCGGCCGCCCCGGTCGAGCTTGAAGTAGTCCGGGTCCGCGTCCTGGCTCGCGCTCCACCCGCCCGCCGGCTGCGCCAGCGTCGTCCCCAGGTACTCCACCGTCCGGCTCGCCGCCTTCCCGAACTTCTCGTCCCCCGTCGCGCGCCACACCTGCACCAGCGCCGACAGCATCGCCGCGTTCGTCTCCAGCAGCTTCTCGAAGTGCGGGTCGCTCCAGTCCGGCTTCATCGCCACCCGGTAAAACCCGAACTCCACCGGGTCCTCGATCTTCAGCGTCGCCTCCGCCCCCGCCGCCGCCCGCTCCAGCCATTTCTTTTCGCGCGAGTCCGACGCTTTCCTCACGTACAGCTCGATGCTCGCGGGGCTGGGGAAGCGCGTGTCGCCGGGAGCCGCCCACGCGCTGCCGTCCGCCGCCCAGGTCTTGTCGATCGCCGCGAGGATCGTCTCCGCCTCGCCCGCCTCCGCCGCCACCGCGGGCCCCGGCGCCGGCGGCTGATATTCCGCCCCCTTGCCGTCCCTCGCCCACGCCTCCGCGGCCTTCGTCGCCAGCTCGAGGAACTCGGGAGCCGCCACGAACCACGTCTTCGAGATCACCTCCCCGTCCGGCGAACAGAACGCCGTCGTCGGCCAGCCCCGTGACGACAGGTACCGGTCCTTCACGTCCGGATGCCGGTCCGTGTCCACCCGGATGCACACGAACTTCTCGTTCAGGAGAGCGATCACCTTCTCGTCGCTGAACGCCCCTTCGTCCATCTCGTGGCACTTCTGGCACCACGTCGCCGTCAGGCTCACGACCACGGGCTTGCCGGCGGCCTTCGCAGCGGCGAACACCTCCGCGGACCACTTCTGCCAGTGAATCTCCCGGGCGCGGTTCGGGCGGGGCGAGAAGGGGAACTCGTCTTTCGGCGGCGCCTTGGGCTCCTCGGCCGCGGACTCGATCACGAGGGTGCGCGGGTGGACGAAGTGCATCGCCGTCGCGAGGGCGGCGGCGAGGACGGCTAGGGTGAAGGCGCGGCGAGGAGTCATGTTCATGGTGGGATAACGGGTAGAAGGGTGGGAAAAGTTCGCGATTCAGGTCCTGCCCCCCGCCTTCGCTCCGGCGCTTCGCGTCCGGAGCTTCGGCGGGCTAGCCGGGCCGAAGGTCCCCACGGGTCGGGGAAAAGTCTGCCACGGCCCGGCTAGACCTCGATCCCGTAATCCTTCAACTTCTTGTCCAGCGTCGGCCGCGAGATCTGCAGGATCCTCGCCGCCTCGATCTTCTTGCCCTTGGACTTCGCGATCGCGCGCTGGATGCAGGTCCGCTCCACCTCGGCCACGATCTCGCTCAGCGGCAGGTCCTTGTCGATGAAGTTCGTCACCTCCGCCGCCATCCCCGTCCCGACGATCTTCGGCGGCAGGTCCTCCACGTCGATCACCTGCTTCTCGCACAGCACCGTCGCCCGCTCGATCACGTTGCGGATCTCGCGCACGTTCCCCGGCCACGCGTAGTTCATCAGCACCTTCATCGCCTCGTCCGACATCTTCAGCGACTGCGACGAGCGCTGGAACCGCTTCAGGAAGTGGTTCACCAGGATCGCGATGTCCATGCGGCGGTCGCGGAGCGGCGGGAGGTGGATCGGGACGACCGCGAGGCGGTAGTAGAGGTCCTCGCGGAACTTCCCCTGGCTCACCATCTCCTCGAGGTTGCGGTTGGTGGCCGCGATGATCCGCACGTCGACCTTGATGAGCTTGACGCCGCCCACCCGCGTAAACGTCCGTTCCTCGAGCACGCGCAGCAGCTTCTGCTGCGTCCCCGAGTCCATGTCGCCGATTTCGTCGAGGAAGAGGGTGCCGTGGTCGGCGAGCTCGAACTTGCCGGGCTTGAGGCGGTCGGCGCCGGTGAACGCGCCCTTCTCGTGCCCGAAGAGTTCGCTCTCGAGCAGGTTTTCGCTGATCGCCGTGCAGTCGACCGGGATGAACGGCCTGGCCCGGCGGCGCGATGCGAGATGGATCGCGTGCGCGACCATCTCCTTGCCCGTCCCTGTCTCTCCCGTCACGAGCGCCGTCGCGTCGCTGTCGGCGACCTTCTCCACGCGCCGCAGCACGTCGCGGATCGCCGGCGAGTCGCCCACGATCGCCATCTCCTCCTGCACCCGCTTGCGCAGCACGTTTGCCTCGTCCCGCGCCGCGCCGTACTGCCGCGCGTTTTCCAGCGCCACCGCGCCCTGGCCGCTCACGTTCACGAGGAGCGCGAGGTCCTCCTCGGTGAAGCAGTTCATCTGGTTCTGCGTGTCGACGTACAGCACGCCCAGCAGCTTCTCGCGCGAGATCAGCGGCGCGCAGAGGATCGACTTGACGCGATCGAGCCGGATCGAGCGGCTGCTCATGAAGCGCGTGTCGGTCGACGCGTCGCCGGTCAGCACGGCGCGGCGGTCCTTCACCACCTGCTCCAGCACGCTCTTCGACACCGTGATGTCGCTTCCCCGCCGGTCGCGATACCGCACGGCGCCGGGGTGGAGGCCGCTTCCGTCCTCGGCGCAGAGGAAGATGGCGCCGCGTTCGGCCTTGAGGAGCTCGATGACGACCTCGACGATGCGGCCGAGGAGGACGGACTCGTCGAGGACGGTGGTGGTGGCGCGGGTGATGTCGTAGATGGCGCGGAGGCGGCGGGAGGCCTCGGCGGATTCGGAAGTGGTTTCCTTGCGGACGCGGGCGGTTTCCGCGGCTTTTTCGGTTTCGCGGATGATCGCCTCGACGTCGAGCATCGCGGTGACCTCGCCGGACGTGCGGCCCTCGTCGGACTCGCCGGCGACGAGGATGACGCCGCCGGAGTCCTCGCCGGGGAAGATTTCGAAATCGGGCTCATAGACGAAGACGGTGGAGCCGAGCTGGAGGCGGTCGCCGGACTCGAGTTTCTTCTCGGTGCACGTCTGGCCGTTCACGAGGAGGCCGTTGCGGCTTCCGGCGTCGCGCATGTACATGACGCCGTCGCGGTTCTCGAATTTCGCGTGCGTGCGCGAGACGTTCTTGTCGTCGACCTGGATCGTGCAGGTGCGGGAGCGGCCGATGGTGGCTTCGTGCTCGATTTCGAAGTACGAGCCTTTGCCGGGTCCCTGGACGATGGCGAGTCGGGCCAAGTCGGAACCTCCTGTTGAGGGGGCAAGCGGACAGACCAGAGTGTCAATAGTATTTACATGCGTGAAAGGCGCAAGCGTTATGTGGAGAGCGCCGGCGAGGCCGGCGCGAAACGACAACTACAAAACGACGAATTTCCAAGAAAACGGCAACTTCAAAGGGACAACGACAAGCTGGACTGCGGAGATAAGTTGCAGGATGTGCCCGCGATCAGACCCAGATTCCTCGGCCGTTCTTGGAGTTATCCGTTTGTAGTTCGCCGTTTACTTGAAAATTCGCCGTCTTGTAGTTGCCGTTTCCGCCGCTCACTTCCCCCCCGGCACAATCAGCTCCTCGACCGCCTCCGGTTTCCGGATCCGGGGCCTCATGATGAACAGGATCTCCGTCTTCTTCTTCTCGAGGTTCTCGCTTCCGAACAGGTAGCCGATGATCGGGATGTCCGCGAGGATCGGGACGCCGCGGCGCGTCTCCACGTCCTCCGTGCGCACCAGGCCGCCGATCACGATCTGCTGGCCGTCGCGGACCGTCAGGTGAGTGTCCGCATTGCGCGTCGAGAAAATCGGCGTCGGCGTCCCCTGGAAATTCACCGTCCCCGTCACGCTCGTCACCTCGGGCTTGATGTCGAGGTCGATGAAGTTCGACCCGATCACGCTCGGCGTCACCGTCAGCTTCACCGCCGCCTGCTTGAACTTCACCGTCGTGTTCGGGATCCCGTTCACCACGTTGATGAATTCCACGAACGGCACCTCGTCGCCCGCCACCAGCGTCGCCGTCTCCCCGTTGTTCACCGTCACGTACGGGCTCGACAGGATCGTCGCCTTCCCCTTGCGCAGCATCATGCGGAGCTTGAAGTCGATCAAGCCCCACTGGAGGTTCTCGTTGAACAGGTTCGCCGTGACGCCCTGGAACGGGTCCGCCCCGGGCTTGAGCGACGCCAGGTACGTGTCCGGGTTGAACGTCGCGCCGCCGGCCTTGAACAGCTCGTCCCGCGAGTGCTTCGGCTCCTGCTTCACCCCGAATTCCGCGCCGATCTCCATGTCGCTCTCGATCGACTTCTCGATGATCTGCGCCTCGATCTGCACCTGCTCCATCGGCCGGTCCAGGATGTTCAGCACCTTCTCGATCAGCTCGATGTTCTCCTTCACGTCCGAAATCATCATCAGGTGCATGTCCGGCTGGTTCGGCGGCTGCGGCGGCGAAACCTGGATCGCCCCCTTCGGCGTCAGGAACTTCTGCAGGAACGGCTGGATCAGCGTCCCGCGCCCCCGCCCCACCTGGTAGAAGATCGTGACGATCCCGTCCTTCTCGATCCTCCCCCGCTGGTAGCTCCACGTCGGCGCCGCCGGCGGCGGCGTCGGGGGCGGCACGGGCGGAGGTTCCTCGGCGAACGCGGCGGAAGCGGCGCACAGGACGGCCGAGGCGAGGAAGACCCGCACTATTTCGCGTCCCCCGCCGATTCCTTGATCCTGTCCACCACCGCCTTCGTGATGTCCGGCGGCGGCGCCTGCCCCGCCGGCACCGTCAGCGATCCCTGCTCCGCCACCACGTCGTTCCCCGCGGCCTTCGCCGCTTCCTCCACGGCCCTGCGGAAGCGCGAATTGGCGGCGGAGATGAGGATCCAGTAGTCGGCGTCGTCCTGGGTGAGCTTGCGGCGCTGGATTTCCTGCCACTCCGGGATGGCGGCGAAGCAGTCCGCGGCGCGGACGGTCGCGGGCTTTTCGCCCTCGCGGTCGCCGAAGTAGATCTTCGTGGCGTCGACGCAGATGTTCTCGGCGCGCACGACTCCACAGGCGGCCAGCGCCGCCACGACTACGGCCAGCAGGTGTGTCTTCATCGCGGTCCTCCCAAGGTGCCCCCCGGATTGCTCTTCGGGGTCCTACGGTCACTCGCGAAGGGGGTCCGCCCGCCGGGACGGCCCCGCCATCGGCACGAATAATACCCGTGGTTGCGGGTGATCGTTGGCTTTGTTTTCAGAAAAGGCCGGGGAAGCGCGTTTGCGTCTCCCCGGCCTTCTGATGTCAACGATCGTCCCGGCTCACGGATTGGCGAAAATTACCGCCGGCCGCCACCACCGCCGCCGCGCGGACCGCCCCTGCCACCGCCGCCGCCCCCACGCCCGCCACCCCCGCGGAACCCGCCGCCACCGCCCTCGCGCCGCGGCGGACGATCCGGACGCGGCGGTTCGGGAAGCGGCTGGCCGTCGGGGCCGACCGGGCGCGGAAGAAGCGCCTTCCGGCTGAGCCGGATGCGGCCGTCTTCCGAGCTGATGACCTTGAACTCGGCCTCGTCGCCGATCTTGATGACGTCCTCGACCGTCTTGACGTAGCCCTCGGCAAGCTCGGAGATGTGGCACATGCCTTCGATGCCGCCCGCGACCGGCAGCTTCACGATCGCGCCGAACTCCCTCGTCTGGACGACCTGGCCCTTGTAGACCGCGCCGACCTCGACGTCCTCGATCAGCCCTTCGACCTTCTTCTTTGCAGCCTCGAGGCAGGTCAGGTCCTTCGAGCTGATCGTCAGCACGCCATCGTCGTCGATCTCGAGCTTCGCGGACGTCTCCTCCTCGATCCCGCGGATGATCTTCCCGCCTGGGCCGATGACGGCGCCGATCTTGTCCTGGGGAAGCTGCATCCGCCAGAGGCGCGGGGCCATGGCGCTGTAGTCCGGGCGCGGGGCCGAGATGCACTTGGCCATCTCGCCCAGGATGTGCAGGCGTCCTTCCCTGGCCTGCGCCAGGGCGCGCTTCATGATTTCGGCCGAAATCCCGAGGTTCTTGAGGTCCATCTGGAAAGCGGTGATCCCCGTCGCGGTGCCGCAGACCTTGAAGTCCATGTCCCCGAACTTGTCCTCGCTTCCGAGGATGTCCGAGATGACCTCGATCTTGTCGTCCTGGGCGATGAGGCCCATGGCGATGCCGGCCACGGGGGCCTGGATCTTGACGCCGGCGTCGAGCAGGGCAAGGGTGCCGCCGCAGACGGAGGCCATGGAGCTGGAGCCGTTCGACTCGAGGATGTCCGAGACGATGCGGCAGGTGTACGGGAAGTCCTCCGGCGGCGGGATGATCCCGAGGATCGCGCGCTCGGCGAGGTCGCCGTGCCCGATTTCACGCCGGCCGGGGCCGCGGATCGGCTTGGCCTCGTTGACCGAGAAGCTCGGGAAGTTGTAGTGCAGGTAGAACTTCTTGGAGTATTCCTCCTCGACCGCTCCGTCGATCACCTGCTCGTTGTCGGCGGTGCCGAGCGTCAGGCTGACCAGCGCCTGCGTCTCGCCGCGGGTGAAGATCGACGAACCGTGCACGCGGGGCAGGACGCCGACCTCGCAGGAGATCGGGCGGATGTCCCGGGGGCCGCGGCCGTCGGCGCGCATCCCCTTGTGGACGATCAGCTCGCGCGTCACGATGTATTCGAGCTCGCTCACCAGCCGCTTCACGTCCTTCGGCTCGACGTTCGTCGTCGGCTTGCCCTCGTCGTTCACCGGCGCCAGCTTCTCGACGAGCTCCTTCTTGACCGCCTTCGCCTTGTCGGCGCGGTCCTTCTTGCCCGGCGTCGTCAGCGCCTTCTCCAGCGCCGCCTTGCCGAGTTGCTGCACCTTCGCCCACAGGTCCGGGTGCTTCGAGCGCTCCTCGAAGGGCATCGTCGGCTTGCCGACCGCCGCCTTCAGCTCCTTCTGGATGCGGCAGAGGTCCTTGATCCACTTGTGGCCGAACTCGATCCCCGCAACCATCACGTCCTCGGGAATCTCGAGCCCGGAGCCTTCGCACATCGTGACCGCGTCGTCCGTCCCCGAGATCACCAGGTCCAGATCGCTCTCGTCCAGCTGGTCGTGCGTCGGATTCACCACGAACTGCCCGTTGATCCGCCCCACCCGCACGCAGCCGATCGGCCCCAGGAACGGCGCTTCGCTCACCGTCAGGCAGGCGGACGAAGCGATGCCCGCGAGGACGTCGGGATCGTTCTGCATGTCGGCGCTGAAGACGGTCGCCTGGATCTGGATCTCGTTCTTGAACCCCTCCGGGAACAGCGGCCGGATCGGGCGGTCGCAGAGGCGCGCCGTCAGGATTTCCTTCGTGGACGGGCGGTTCTCGCGCTTGATGAACCCGCCGGGGAACTTGCCCGCGGCGTGCGTCCTCTCACGGTAGTCCACCGTCAGCGGGAAAAAGTCGTCGTCGTCCGAGAACGGGTTCGGGCGCGGCGCCGCAACGACCGCGGCCGCGAACACCACCGTGTCCCCGTACTGCACCCACGCCGCCCCGCTGGCCAGTTTCGCCAGCTTCCCCGTCTCGATGATCAACGGCTTGTCGCCCAGCATGCACTGCACGCGCGTCGCCAACGTAGTCCTCCATCCCTTGCGCGCCGCCGGGGCAGGGGCGGAAGCACCGGACCTTCGCTCCCCCGTTGCAGGGGAAGCACAGACCCGCGCTTCCTGACCTCGCCGCAGACCCGGCGGCGCTTCCGCAACCCGCAATTGCGGGCCGCTAAAACAAAATCGCCCCGCCGAAGCGGGGCGAACGGTTACTTGCGAAGTCCGAGTTTCTGGATGATCGCCTGGTAGCGGTCGTGGGCGTTGGTGGCGAGGTACTTGAGAAGCGCCGCCCGGCGGCCGACCATGACGAGGAGCCCGCGACGGGATCCGAAGTCCTTGGGGTGCGTCTTGAGGTGAACCGTCAGGTGATTGACGCGCTCGGTGAGCAGCGCGATCTGCACCTCGGGGGACCCGGTGTCCTTCTCGTGGGTCCTGTACGTCTCGACGGCTTTCGTGCGCTTTTCCTTCAGGGCGATCGGCGGCATCACGGCTCCTTGGGTTGGGACATTCGCCTGTCCTCAAGCACGGCGCTGGAGGGAGGTAGGGTGTGGCGGAAGGGTGGGGAGTGTAGCGGGGGGGAGCCGGAAGTCAAGGCGAAGTCCAGAGAGGGCATCAGGCGATCGCCCTTCCCGGGGGGAACAGGCTCGCCGCAACAGGATGGGGGCGAACCGGCGTTAACGCGAGTAGTTGCAGATTCTGCAACGACTGCCGCGGACCGCCCGAAGCCGCGCAAGCGTCACACACATCCCGCGGATTCTCGCCAACGATGCCTCCGGGCGCGATGAAGGGCGTTGTAGCGGATCTTGTTGCATTGCTTACATTCCGTAAGTATCATTCCCTCATGGTCCTCGAACTCCTCGCCCACCCCGACTACCTGCGTATCCTCCATGCGATTCGCAGCAAGTCCCTCCGTTTCAGCGACCTCCAGAAGCGCCTCCACCTTAACCCCGCGCAGGTCGATCGCGCTCTCAAGTTCCTGCGGAAGGAACTCTGGATCGTTCCTCAGGTCAAACCGGCGGCGACGGGCCGCCTCCTCGTGCAGTACTCGATCGGTCGCCGCGGCGCCGCGCTTCTGGATTCCTTCGACGTATTCGTGGAGGACGCGCGGCGGCGGCGCAACGATCTGGGCGCTGACACCATTGCCGAAATTGAAAGCGTGCGACGCTGACGATGGCCGTCGTGTTCCTTCTCGGCCCAGGAATGTGGGACCCGGCCCGGCGCGCGGTCGCCGATCCATCGCCGATGCACGTCCGCCGCGCCCTCGCGAAGATCCTGGGGGAGCACGGGCATCAGGTGACCCTCATGGAGGACGACCCAGACAGGCCCGGCGAGGACTACATCGAGAAATTCGACCGCCTCCTTCGCGACCGCGTGACGGATGTTGTCCTCTACTGGCCGCCGGCCGCGAAGATGCAGACGACATACGACGAGCTCATTCTTCTGTGCGACAGACGCGACCACTTGAGGCGGGCCTCCGTGCGACTCTGGGCTCTTCACCACGCCTCTGTCGCCACGATCAAGGGCGATGAATTCAAGGTCCTTGAGGCCGGGAACCGGAGCCGCTACCTGACGGCAGTGGCAGGTCTGGGCCTGCATCCCCTCGAATGGTCCGACGAGCGCGAACTCGAGATCCAAACACGCCTCCTTGCCACGGAGCTTTGACTGGGGCAAGTGGGCGCACATTTGGAGACTCTCGCAGGGCAACCACGCATCAGAGTTCGGCGCTTTCAGGACACGCACCGATAGTTGTGCGATTTTCGTCTCCTCAAGGGCGATCCGATCTGAGGTAGGGCGTGAATTGGTCCAGGTGAATCTGTGATGCCCGGAATGTCGAGACGAGAGGCGGCGCCTCGATTTTCACCGATAGTCCGCCGTCCTCCTCAACAACGGACAATCGTCCGTCCACCCGTGTGGCCCAGCCGCTCAGCTGAACATTTGAGACTCCCCAGAAAGTCAAAATTACCTGCACGCAGTTGGCCTGCGCCGACACCCAGCGAGGAGGCGGTACGTCCGGGAATCGAGGAAGATCCGCCCTGAGTTTGATGATCGGACCCTCTCGGTCGAGTTCAACCGAGTGGAATTCCAGCGCATCCAGACCCTCGACGCTCTCAAACATGCTCGTCAGCGACTTCGGATTCTCAAGATGGCGCGTCCAAGACATCGGGATTCCTCTTCTATTGGTCAAGCCGGTAGCGGAAGCGAGGCGAAGTCGTTCGCGGCGGCGGGAGGCAGTACCGAGTCACGGAAACTCGCGCAGAGCCCGCCGACGCTGTACAGGAACAAGTTCTATGATCGGCCGAACTTCGCGGCCTTCACGCTTTGCCCTGGTTCTTCGCCCCACCCGGCTCCGCCGAATCCGGCGCTTCGCTGACCTCCTGCTGCGCCACGCCCTTGGCCGTCAGCTCGATCACGTCCTTCACCATCTGGACGAGCTTCCAGCGCTGGAACGGCTTCGCGAGGACGCCGTAGACGCCGTAGAAGAACGGGCGCGGGGTGTTCTCGATCACGGCGCGCGCGGTGAGCATGATGACCGGGACGCTCGCGGTCTTCGGGTCCTGCTTCATGATCTCGTAGACCTGGTAGCCGTTCAGCCCCGGCATCATCACGTCCAGGATCATGACGTCCACGCCGCCGCGCTTCGCCATCTCGATCCCCTGCTCGGGGGACGTGGTGGTCTTGACGGCGTAGCCCTCTTCCTCGAGGAAGAACTTGATGATATTGAGGATCTTGACGGTGTCGTCCACCACCAGGATGGTTTTCTGGTGTTTGAACGGCACGATGGCCGTTTCCTCGGGGTGGTTGGGGAGGTTCATCGGGTGCGGGGCCGGGCGGCGAGCCAGGACATCAAGAGGAGCACGAGTCCTGCGATCGCTCCCCCAGCCGGCGGCACGGTGTGCGTGGAACGTATCACGTTTTTCGATGGGAGGTCAAGCCGCGGGGAAGCGGGCGCGGCGGGGGCTGCGGCGGAAGCGGATTCCCGCGGGTCATCGAGATTGACCGCGACAGTGATTTCGTTGTGGGAGAAGAGGCCGGTGGAAAGGAACGGTGTCGGGCCGTATCGGTCGGGACGGGATGCACCCGTCGGGAGGGTGCAGGCGGCGGCGGGGCGGAAGAGCGCGGCGGCGTCGGCCCAGAAGAGGGGGAAGGAGACGAGGCGGGGCCAGTTGGAATTGGGGGCGGAGGGGTCGAAGGCGAGGACGAGGGTGCGGTCGCAAAGGTAGATGAGGGGATCGACGAGGGTGACCGGGGATTTCGCGAACCGGAGCCTGCGGGCGCGGGCGACCTGGAGCTGCGACAAGTCGGCGGCGGCGGCGACTTTGACGTGCGATTCGTTCAGGTCGGGGATGCGCGGTGAGGGCGACGCAACGTCTCCCTCGACTTCGAACAGCCCCGGGATGCCCTTCGGTGGATCGATGATCACCGCCGGCCCCCCGGGCCCGGCGTCGGGGACGCTTCCGATCCAGACCGCCGGGGTCCCGCCAAACTCGGGCTGGAGCCCGGCGCCCTCGAGGGCGCGGCGGAGGGCCGGGAAGTCGCGGCCCGCGAGGCCGACAGGAACCGGGGCGGAGTTGGCGGCCCAGAACCGCGCGTCGTTGGACTCGAAGCCATCGGCGTCCTCGATCTGGACGGAGGCGGTCTTGGGGGTGCCCGCCGGCCGGCGCAGAAGAGCTCGGCCTTCCGGGGGAACCCGGATTTCTACGGCATCGGAAGTGGCGCCGTGTCCGGGGTGCACGGTCAGCCTGAGCGTCTCGTTGACAGCCCCCCGGACGACGGCGAACAGTTCCCCGTCCGACACGGTCAGGGCTTCCACCGCATGCGTGTCAGCCCGGGTGGGATGAACCCTCCAGGTCGCGATCGCGTCCGGTCCGGGCTGGTCGCTGAACGCGGCGATGATGTCGTCGCCCGCAAGCCGCGCGGCGGCCGCGGCCGCGTCGCCGGGAGCGTCGGTAGGCTCGGCCTTCGAGAGTCGTCCAAGCGCGTCGTCCTTCGTCAAGCCGCGCCATTCGCCGACGGGCACGACCGCGAGATCGACGATCGCGTCACCGGGCAATCCCTTCAGAAACGCCGTCGCGTCCCCGTGAATCTCGCGGAACGCCCCGCGCGCCGACGCCGTCGCGTCCACCACCACGCCGACCCGCACCGGCGCCGGCCCGAGCGTCGTCGCCGACAGTTTCGCCGCGCCCACGACGAGCGCGACCACGCCGCCCAGCGCCAGCCAGAGCGCCGCGTCCGCCCGCCGCCGGTGCCGCGCGATCGCCGCCGGGTCCGGCGCCGGGAGGCGCTTCCACAGGAGCAGGCTCGGCCACTCCAGGTCGCGCGGCCGCTGGCGGGCGCGATGCCACCACCAGATCGCCGGAAGGGCCGCGAGCGCGGCGAGGGCCCAGGGGTAGGCGGCGCTCAACAGACCGCCTCGGCCCACTCGGCCAGCGGCGACCCGGCGAGGAGCCGGACGTAGGCGATGCCGTGGGAAGCGCAGAGGGCGCGCCAGCCGGAAGCGAAGTCGTCGACGGTCTTGATCCACGCGGCGGCCGCGGCGTCGTCGAAGAGGACTTCGCGGGTTTCGCCGGACTCGGCGTCGCGAAGGCGGAGGAGGCCTTCGGGGGGGCGGGATTCCTCGGGGGCGGCGACGTGGGCGACGGCGACGGAGTGGCCGCGCTCGCGGAGGGCGATGAGCGCGGGGCCGGCGGATTCGTCCTCGAGGAGGTCGCTGACAAAGAGGATGCGGCCGCGGCGGCGGTTCAGGAGGGACTTCGCGGCGGCGAGGCCGTTGGAGGGGCCGGCGGGGTCGAGCGACTCAATGTGGTGATCCAGATCCGGGATCTCCCGCGGGTTCCCGAACCCCCGCGGCTCCAGCGGACGCCCCTTCGCGAACGGCGCGACCTTCGCCTGGTCCCCCTGCAGGAGCGCCACGACGCACGCCGCCGCCGCCGCCCGGCACGCGACGAGATGCTTCCCCCACGGCTTCATCGACGCCGACACGTCGAGCAGCACCGTCAGCGCCCCTTCCACTTCCTCCCGGTACTCGCGGATCACGATGTTCTCCGACCGCGCGTACGCCGCCCAGTCGATCTGTCGCGGGTCGTCTCCCGACACGTACGCCCGGTGCCCCTCGAACTGGCTCCCCGCCCCCTTCCGCGCCCCCGGCCGCGACCCGCCCGGCGCCCCCGGGGCGGCCGCCCGCCGCGCCGCGGCAAGCGCGGACAGGCGGGCCAATTCATGGGCGGCGAGCAGCATCGGGACGT
The DNA here is from genome assembly GCA_964590435.1 of uncultured Planctomycetia bacterium. Taxonomy (GTDB): domain Bacteria; phylum Planctomycetota; class MHYJ01; order WSZJ01; family WSZJ01; genus WSZJ01. Next base: position 275,173 of record CAZPWT010000012.1, on the reverse strand, counting down.
TTCGACTCCTGATTCTCCAATTCAATAACGTCGGCATCCGGGCGCGGCCCGCTCCAGCCCCATTTTGTTGACGGTCCCGGGGCACCCCCATAGAATCCCGCCCCTTAAGCGGTCGCCACCCACGTCGGAAGCCAAAGCATGCGTTACGATTACGTCGGCGTCCTCATCTACATGATGCTGGCCGTCGGCTTCATTTTCGTCGGCATGACGGCCCAGCGGATCGTGTCGAAATTCCTCAACACGAACCGCCCGAGCGCCTCCAAGCTCTCGCCCTATGAGTGCGGCGAAGAGCCCGTGGGCGGCACGTTCATCAAGTTCAACATCCGCTTCTACGTCATGGCCCTCGTCTTTATCGTGTTCGACGTGGAAGTCGTCCTCCTCTTCCCCTGGGCCCGCGTCTTCACCGAGCTTTACCCCTTCTACCGGTCCGCACTCTTCATCGACATGCTCGTCTTCGTCGGCATCCTCGCGTTCGGGCTGGCGTACATCTGGGGGAAGGGCGACCTGGAGTGGATCATGACCTACCGCAAGCACCTCTCGCCTGCGGAGAAGGTGGCGCGGCCGCACTCGAAGAAGGAGGCGGCGTAGGTGCATCCGCTTCTCCAATTCGCGCACGACGTCCTGCCGTTCACGAAGAACTGGCCGGATTGGATTCTGTACTCGTCGCTGGTGTTCATCGTGGCGTTCGGGATCCTGAACACGCTCGTCGCGCCGCTGACCGGCATCAGCACCTACATCGAGCGGCGCCTCGCCGGCCGCGCCCAGTACCGCTGGGGCCCCAACCGCGTCGGGTTCCGCAGCGTGCTCCAGGCGATCCCGCTCACCCGCGGCATCGCGAAGCTCGCCGACGTCCAGCCGTTCAAGTTCATCGGCTCCAAGATCCCCGGCGGGCTCCTGCAGTTCGCGGCGGACGGGCTGAAGCTCTTCACGAAGGAAGACATCATCCCCGCGCAGGCCGACAAGTTCCTGTTCCGCGCGTCGCCCTACGTCGTGATGGCAGGCTCCTTCGCCGCCTTCGCCGTCCTCCCCGTCTCGTTCAATTTCCGCGCGGTCAACTTCAACATCGGCATCTTCTACATCCTCGGGATCAGCTCCCTCGTCGTCCCCGGGATCCTGATGGCGGGCTGGGGAAGCGCGAACAAGTGGGCGCTGTTCGGCGGCATGCGCAGCGCCTCGCAGATCGTCAGCTACGAAATCCCCGTCGCGCTGGCGCTGATGACGACGGTGATGCTCGCCGGCACGATGAACATGAACGACATCGTCGCCGCGCAGCGCAGTGGCTACGGCATGGAGAAGGCCGGACTGCTCGGCTGGTACGCGTTCCGGTACGGCGGGCTGATGCTCGTCCCGTTCGTGATCTACTTCATCGGCGGCTGCGCCGAGGTCAACCGCACGCCGTTCGACCTCCCCGAAGGCGAATCCGAGCTCGTGTCCGGCTACCACACCGAGTACTCCGGCTTCCGCTGGTCGTTCTTCTTCATGGCCGAGTACTCGAACATGTTCGCCGTCGGCGCCATCGCCACCACGATGTTCCTCGGCGGGCCGCTTCCCCCCTACCCCGTCCAGATCACCGAGGGGATCTTCGGGAACATGGGGAACCTCGGGATGGTGCTGAGGTTCGGTGAAGGGTTCTTCTGGTTCTTCGCGAAGTCGTACTTCTTCGTGCTGGTGATGATCCACATGCGCTGGACGCTGCCGCGGTATCGCGTCGACCAGCTGATGCACCTGTGCTGGAAAGTGCTGACGCCGATCGCACTGCTGTGGTTCGTGCTGATGTGCGGCGTGAAGATGGTGCGGATGGAGATGACGCTTCCGGCGGAGACGCCGGCGGTGGCGGAGGTGCACCGGTGATTGCGGCCCTCGGGATCCGGCTGGGCGACCCTGCGGCGTGGGTGTTCCTCGCGTTCGTGGCGATGACGTGCGCCAGCGCGCTGATCGTGGCGGTGGCGCGGAACATCGTGTACAGCGCCTACGCGCTGCTGCTGACGTTCTTCGGGGTCGCGGGCCTCTACGCGTTCCTGGACGCGGACTTCCTCGCGGCGGCGCAGCTGCTGGTCTACGTCGGCGGCATCCTGGTGCTGATCCTGTTCGGCGTGATGCTCACGAACAAGATCCGGGACATCAACCTGTCGAATGAGTCGACGAACCCGGTGGTGGGCGCGGTCATTTCCGGGTTCGTATTCCTCGCGCTGGCCTACGTCTCGCTCATGACGCAGTGGCAGGTCGTCGACCGCCCGGCCACGGCCACCGCGGGCGAGATCGGCAAGGCGTTCGTCGGCCGCTACCTGCTCCCGTTCGAGGCGTCCTCCGTCCTCCTCCTCGGCGCGCTCATCGGCGCCGCTTACCTCGCGCGGCGCGAGAGGAAGGAGGCGTAATGCCCGTCGCCAGCCTCGAGTGGTTCCTGCTCGTCGGCGCGTTCCTCTTCGCCGCGGGCGTCTACACCATCCTCACCCGCCGGAACGCCGTCTCCGTCCTCATGGGCGTCGAGCTCGTCCTCAACAGCGCCAACATCAACCTCGTCGCGTTCTCGCGGTTCGTGAAGTGCGCCGCGACGCTCGGGCCGCAGTCGGTCGAGTTCCCGCTCCAGGGGAAGGCCGCCGAGGCCGTCTACGGCGCGCCGTGGATCGGCGGGAACGTCTTCGCCGCGTTTGTCATCGTCCTGGCCGCCGCGGAAGCCGCGGTGGCGCTCGGCATCATCCTCGGGATCTATCGCAACCTCGGCGACGTGGACGTCGACGAGGTCGCGACGATGAAGGGCTAAATGAGTCACGGTCACGACGATCACGGTTCGAGCGCAGCGCCCCACGGGGCGGGCGGCCACGGCGCGCATGGTCACGACGACCATGCACACGGCGGCGGCGGCGCGCACGGCCATGACGATCATGCTCATGGCGGCGGAGGACACGGCGGCGGCCACCCGCCTTCGCCCCACGGGGGCTCCGGCGGGCATGGTGGAGGCGGGCACGAAACGCACTTCCAGCCCGCGGGCATGTCCGTCGGCCTCCTGGTCTTCGTCCTCGCCCTCGCGGCCGGCGGGTTCTGCTTCAACCTCGGCCTGACCGGCCACACGATGATCGGCGGGACCGCGTTCGACCTGAACGACCTCTTCGATTCCCCCTGGCCCTCGCTGACGATCCTGCTCCTTCCGTTCTGCGCCGCGCTCGTCCAGGCGTTCTTCGGGCGGAAGCTGCCGCGGCGGGGCGACTGGGTCTCGACGGGCGCGGTCGCGATCGGGCTGGCGATCTCGCTCATGATGTTCGGGCGGATGATCGGGATCTACGACTGGCAGTTCCAGCGCCTTCACGAAATGACGTGGATCGAGCTGTTCAGCCGAGGGGCGCCAGGACACCCCGACGTCGCCGCGTTCAAGCTCCCGATGGGCATCCTGATCGACAACCTCACCGTCATCATGCTCGTCGTCGTCACGCTCGTGTCGACGCTCGTCCACATCTTCTCGATGGGCTACATGGCCGACGACCCGCGCTACTCGCGGTTCTTCGCCTTCCTGTCGATCTTCACGTTCTCCATGCTCGGCCTCGTCCTCTGCCACAACGTCTTCGCCCTCTACATGTTCTGGGAGCTGGTCGGCCTCTCCAGCTACCTGCTCATCGGGTTCTGGTTCGAGAAGAAGTCCGCCGGAGACGCGCAGAAGAAAGCCTTCCTCACCAACCGCGTCGGCGACATCGGGATGCTCCTCGGCATCCTCACGCTTTTCTACTTCACCGGGACCGGCACCTACGCGGGGATCTTCGCCGGCGTCGCCGGCGGCGCCTTCGGCGACCAGACCACGCTCCTCACGATCGCCGGCTGCCTCCTCTTCTGCGGCGCCATCGGCAAGTCGGCCCAGTTCCCGCTGCACATCTGGCTGCCGGACGCGATGGAAGGCCCCACGCCCGTCAGCGCGCTGATCCACGCGGCCACCATGGTCGCCGCCGGCGTCTACCTCGTGACGCGCATGTTCCCGGTCTTCACGCCGGACGCCCTCATCGTCATCGCCTGGTTCGGCGGCTTCACCGCCATCTTCGCCGCTTCCATCGCCCTCTGCGCCAACGACATCAAGAAGGTCCTCGCGTACTCGACCGTGTCCCAGCTCGGCTACATGATCATGGGCCTCGGCGCCAGCGCGTACACCAACGGCTTCTTCCACCTCTGGACCCACGCGTTCTTCAAGGCGTGCCTGTTCCTCGGCTCGGGAAGCGTCATCCACGCGGTCCACACGCAGGACATGCGGGAGATGGGCGGGCTGTGGAAGAAGCTGCCGATCACGTTCGGGGCGATGCTGGTCTCCACGCTTGCGATCGCGGGGGTGCCGTTCACGAGCGGGTTCGCGTCCAAGGACGGCATCCTGGGCGACCTGCTGTTCGCCGCGCAGCACCACGCCGCGCTCTGGCCGATCGTCGTCTTCGCGTTCGCCGGCGCCGGCCTCACGGCGTTCTACATGTTCCGCCTGATCTTCATGACCTTCACCGGCAAGCCCGCGATCCAGGAGAAGTTCGACCACGCGCACGAGTCGCCGTGGGTCATGGCCGCGCCGCTCATCGTCCTCGGCGCGCTCGCCCTCACCAGCCAGTACGCGCCGTTCAAGGACCTCGTCGGTCCGCCGCCGTCCGCCGCCAAGGCCGCCCTCAAGCTGGCCGGCGTCCCCGACCACGACCCCGTGCCGCACGGACACGCCGCCGAGGGCGCCGGGGAGCACGGCGAGGAAGCGGCCGCGCATGACGCCCACGCCGCCGCCGCGCCCGCTTCCGGCCACGCCGCGGAATCCGCCGTCGCCGGCCGGCACGCCTACGTCGACCCCCTCGAACACGACAAGCACAAGTCCCACACCGTCGCCGCGATCATCTCCATCCTCATCGCCGGCACCGGCATCTTCCTGTCCTTCCTCACCTACCAGAAGAAGGTCATCTCCGCCCCGAAGATCGCCGCCGCCCTCCCCGGCCCCCACAAGCTCCTCCTCAACAAGTACTACGTCGACGAGTTCATCGACGCCTTCCTCGTCGAACCCTGCCTGTGGCTCGCCCGGAGCTGCGCGCGCTTCGACCTCAAGGTCGTCGACTTCCTCGTCAACGCCTGGGGCCACGCCACCGTCATGTGGTCGTGGGCCTGCGGCCTCTTCGACAACAAGGTCGTCGACGGCGCCGTCAACGGCACCGCGGACGTCGTCCAGTCCGCCGGCGCCTCCATCTCGCGGTTCCAGACCGGCCGCCTCAAGACCTACCTCGCCTGGTCGCTCGCCGGCGCGCTGTTGCTCGTCGGCGGGTTCCATCTCGTCTCGAACTGGAAACATTTCCGCAGCCGCCCCGTCTCGACGGTCGAGCCCGGAAAATAGGGAGTCCCGCAGGTGAACCACATCCTCTCGCTCATGACGTTCGTTCCCCTCCTGGGGGCACTGGTCATCCTGTGCCTCCCCAAGGAAAAGAACGAGCTCGTCAAGTCCGTCGCCGCCTGCGCGGCCGGCATCCCGCTCTTCCTCGCCTGGTTCCTCTGGAAGGGCTTCGACCGGACGACGACGGCGATGCAGTTCGTGGAGAAGGCCGACTGGATCCCCATGTTCAACATCCAGTACTACATGGCCGTCGACGGGATCTCGATCACGATGGTGCTGCTGACCGCGCTGATCTCGTTCATCTGCATCTTCGCGAGCTGGGAGGTGCAGAAGGGCGTGAAGGGGTATTTCGCGCTGTTCCTGCTGCTCGAGACGGGAATGATGGGCGTGTTCTGCGCGGTGGACTTCTTCCTGTTCTACGTCTTCTGGGAAGTCATGCTCCTGCCGATGTACTTCCTGATCGGCATCTGGGGCGGCCCGCGCCGGGAGTACGCCGCGATCAAGTTCTTCATGTACACGCTGGTCGGCAGCGTGCTGATGCTGATCGTGATGCTGGTGTTTTACTTCAACGTCACCGACCCGGCGACCGGGAAGCACACGTTCGACCTGCTGGTGCTGAAGAGCCAGGAGGCGCGGCACGGGGTGCTGATGCTGGATAACGTGCGGTTCCTGTGCTTCATCGCGCTGTTCATCGGGTTCGCGATCAAGGTGCCGGTCTTCCCGTTCCACACGTGGTTGCCGGACGCGCACGTCGAGGCGCCGACGGCGATCTCGGTGATCCTGGCCGGCATCCTGCTGAAGATGGGCACGTACGGGCTGCTGCGGATCGGGTTCCCGCTGTTGCCGGACATGGCGAACAAGTGCGCGATGTTCATCGGCGTGCTGGGGGCGATCAACATCGTGTACGGGGCGCTCTGCGCGATGGCGCAGGACGACCTGAAGAAGATGGTCGCGTACTCGTCGGTCAGCCACATGGGCTACTGCCTGCTGGGCATGGGCGCCATGACGGTGGCCGGGATCAACGGCGCGATGTTCCAGATGGTGGCGCACGGGCTCATCACGTCGATGCTGTTCCTCTGCGTCGGCGTCATCTACGACCGCGTCCACCACCGCTGGATCAGCCGCTTCGGCGGCCTGGCCACGATGGTCCCGGTCTACACGGGGTTCGTGACGTTCGCGTTCTTCGCCTCGCTCGGCCTTCCCGGCATGGCGGGGTTCATCGCCGAGGCGATGTGCTTCATCGGCGCCTGGCAAAACGGGACGTGGGATTACCAGAAGGTCACGGTCTTCGCCACGCTGGGCATCCTGATCGGCGCCGCGTTCCACCTCTGGGCGCTCCAGCGGATGTTCCTCGGCGAGAAGAACAAGATCTACACCGAGCAGTACCACCACGTGACCGAGATCAACGGCCGCGAGATCTTCTGCCTCGTCCCGCTGGTGATCCTCATCGTCGCCCTCGGCTGCTATCCCAAGCCCGTCCTCGACCTCATGAACGTCTCCGTGGCGGACCTCCAGTCGTTCCTGCACCAGTACAACTTCGAACACACCGTCTCGAAATAAGCGGGTAAGCCCTTGCAACTCGGCGTCGTCGAAAACCTGTCCTACCTGACCCCGGAGATCCTCCTCACGGTCACCCTCGGCGCGGTCATCGCGCTCGACATCGGGGGCCCTAAGGACCGCAAGGGGCTCGTCGCGCGCCTCGCCGCGACGGGGCTGGGGGCGACGCTGCTCATGGTCATCCTCACCACCTTCGAGCTCGAGCTCGGCCAGCGCTCCCGCGTATTCCTGTTCGCCGACTCCTTCGTCGTCGATCCGTTCTCCATGTTCTTCAAGCTCATCGCGGGCGCCTGCGCCTTCCTCGTCGCCATGTTCGCCGCCAAGGTCCGCCGCATCGAGTCCCAGGGCGAGGGCGAGTTCTTCTCCCTCCTCCTCGTCACCACCCTCGGCGTCTTCCTCATGGCCGGCGTCACCGACCTCGTCGGCCTCGTCGTCGCCATCGAGACACTCTCCATCCCCAGCTACGTCCTCGCAGGCTTCTACAAGCGCGATCGCGGTTCCAGCGAAGCGTCCCTCAAGTACGTCCTCTACGGCGCCACGGCGTCCGGCTCCATGCTCTTCGGCCTCTCCTTCCTCTACGGCCTCGCCGGCACCACCGGGTTCCAGGGGATCGCCGAGGCGGTCGGAAGCGGGCGCGCCGACGTGCTGTCGATCAGCATCATGCTCGGCTTCGTCCTGGTCGGCCTCGGCTTCAAGATCTCCGCCGCGCCGTTCCACATGTGGACGCCGGACGTGTACGAGGGCGCCCCGACCGCCGTGACGGCGTACCTGTCCACCGCCTCCAAGGCCGGCGGCTTCGCCGTCCTGATCCGGCTCTTCTACACGATCCTCGCGCGCCCCGAGTCGATCTCCAACCCGGCGGGACCGTGGCTGCCGATCGGCGACCCCGGCTGGACCAGCCTCGTCGCCGTGATCTCCGTCATCACGATGACCATCGGGAACCTCGCCGCGTACAAGCAGACGAACGTGAAGCGCCTGCTGGCGTACTCCTCGATTGCGCACGCCGGTTACCTGCTGCTCGGGTTCGTCGTCATGCACGGGTCGGGCCTCATGGCGATGCTGTTCTACCTCGCCGTCTACGTCTTCATGAACCTCGGCGCCTTCCTCTGCGTGATCGCCGTGACCGAGAACGGCGGCGGAGAGGACATCTCCGACTTCCGCGGGCTCGGCTGGCGCTCCCCGTTCCTCGGGATGTGCATGGCCGCATTCCTCTTCTCCCTCACCGGCCTCCCGCCCCTCGCCGGCTTCGTCGGCAAGGTCTACCTGTTCGCGGCCCTCGTCGACCAGGGCTGGGTCTGGCTCTCCGTCGTCGCCGCCCTCAACAGCGCCGTCTCGCTCTACTACTACGTCCGCGTCGTCAAGGCCATGTACCTCGAGGGCATCCCGCGCCACGGCGGCGACGTTGTGCCGCTTCGCATCGGAAGCGCCTTTGCGATCATGCTGCTGGTGTGCCTGGTGCCGACGATCCTGTTCGGGGTCTTCTGGCAGCCGCTGCAGAAGTTCGCGCAGTGGAGCGTCGGGGTGAACGCGCCGGTGGCCGTGCGGCCCGCGACTGCGGTCAAGTAGGAGGGGTCGCGCATGAAGATCCGCATCATCGGCGTGCCGATGGACCTGGGCGGGGACCGGCGCGGCGTCGACATGGGGCCGTCGGCGATCCGGTACGCGGACCTCGAGGAGCGGCTTGAGAAGATCGGGCACAAGGTCGAGGACCAGGGCGACATCCCGGTGCCGATCCCCGAGAGCCGCATCATCAAGGACCCGACGGCGAAGTACCTGCCGGAGATCGTCAAGGCGAACAAGATGCTCGCCGACGCGGTCGCCAAGGCGATGCGCGACGGCTGCTTCCCGCTCGTCCTCGGGGGCGACCACTCGATCGCGATCGGCTCGCTCTGGGGCGTCACACGCGTCCGCAAGAACGTCGGCGTGCTCTGGATGGACGCCCATGGCGACTTCAACACCCCCGAGACCTCGCCTTCCGGCAACGTGCACGGCATGCCGATGGCCGCCGCGCTCGGCCGCGGCCGCGACACGCTCGTCCGAAACGAGGACCCCGCCAGCCGCGTCAACGCCATGCACGTCGTCCAGATCGGCATCCGAGACCTCGACCCCCTCGAAAAACGCGCCCTCCGCTCCAGCGGCGTCCACGTCTTCACCATGCACGAGGTCGACCGCTACGGCATGCCCGCCGTCATCGAGAAGGCCATGGCTCACTTCGCCGGCTGCGACCACATCCACCTCTCGTTTGACATGGACGTCATCGACCCCGACGAGGCCCCCGGCGTCGGCACCCCCGTCCCCGGCGGCATCACGGCGCGTGAAGCGCACCTCGCGCTGGAGATGGTCGCGGAGACGCACCGGATCAGCTCGATGGACCTGGTCGAGGTCAACCCCATCCTGGACGAGCGGAACCGCACCGCGATCCTCGCGACGGAGCTGATCGAGTCCGCGCTCGGGCGGCGCATCCTCGAATAAGCTCAGTCCTTGATCGCCGCGCCGGTTCATGGCGCAATGGGGCCGCACGGGAGACCCTCCCCCTCTGCGCCACGCAGCGACAGGAAGCGCCCATGGCCGACATCGACCCCGAAGCCGCCTTTGCCGCCCTCGAGAACGCCGCGCACGAGGCGCTTCTCCGCCCCTGGACCCCCGCTCCCCCCGTCGCCGCCCGCCCGCTCCTGACGATCGCCTCCTTCCCCGCCTTCGGCGCGCACCGCTCCTGGTGCCTGTTCGACCGCGACGCCGGCGCCCTCGCCCTCCGCGAAATCGCGTGGGACCGCGTCTCCGACCTCGCCGCGTTCGCCGAGCCGTTCCCCGGCCGCGAACTCCCCCGGCCGACGCGCCCGACGCTCGCGATCCGCGACCTCGTCCTCCCCCGCACGAAGCTCGAGGACCTCCTCGCCTCCACCGAGGCCCTCACCCTCCCCCTCAGCGCCCCCCTCCCCGCCTACTCCGCCGGCGAGGTCCTCATCGTCCGCTTCGATGCCCGCCCCGGCGCCCCGCAGTTCCGCTGGGAACACGACATCCCCGACGGCTGGGAGCGCCTCGCCGAATGGGCGCTGGAGGCACGCGAAGCGCTGGTCGCGGCGGTCCTGGAAGCTACTCGCTGACCTCGTTCGCCAGGATCTGCTCGAACGTCTGGCGCCGGCGGACGAGCCGGAGCGCTCCGCCCGCTTCGTGCATGACCTCGGGGGCCTGCGGGTAGGAGTTGTAGTTGATCGTGGACATCGCGGCGCAGTAGGCGCCGGCGCCGCCGACGACGACGAGGTCGCCGATCTTCGGGCGCGGGACGTCGCGCGGGGCGAGGGCCTCGGGGTCGGAAGGCGCGGGGGTGAGGATGTCGCCGGACTCGCAGCACGGGCCGACGAAGACGACCTTCGCCGACGGACGCTCGTCCGCGACGACGACGTCGATCGGGTGCTGGGCGCCGTAGAGCGACGGCCGCGTCACCTCGTTCATCCCTGTGTCGAGCTTCGCGAACAGGTACCCGTCCTTCCCCGTGTCCACCACGTCGATCACCGCGCAGACGATGCAGCCGGCGTTCGCGACGAGCGCCGTGCCGGGCTCGATCTCGAGATGCAGCGCCCGCCCGGTCCGCTGCCGGAAGTCCATGAACTCCTGCCGCAGGTTCTCGCCCACGTCCTGCAGGTCCGTCGACTTCTCGTTCGGCATCCGCGCGACCTTGAACCCGCCGCCCAGGTTCAGCACCTTCACGTCCGGAAGCTGCCCCGCGATCCCCAGGCTCATCCGCGCGCACCGCTTCCACACCACCGGGTCCGTCCCGCTCCCGATGTGCGAGTGCAGCCGCGTGATCTTCACGCCGTGCCGCTCCGCCAGCGCCCGCGCCTCGCCGAGGTGCTCGTGCCAGATCCCGAAGCTCGACCCCGGCCCGCCGACGTTCGTGCGGTTCGTCGAGCCGCTTCCCAGCCCCGGGTTGATCCGGATGCACACCTCGCGGCCGGGAAACGCGGTGCCGAAATTCTCGAGCTGCCGGAGCGAGCACGCGTTGTAGAGCACGCCGCGCTCGATGTGCGCCTTGAGGTTCTTCGACGGCGCCTGGCTGGTCAGCTGGATCTTCCCGGGCTGGAAGCCGGCGCGAAGGGCGCGCTCGACTTCGTGGTCGCTGGAAGCGTCGATGTGGAGCCCGAGGTCGAGGAAGAGCTTGAGGACGGCGTGGTTCGGGTTGGCCTTCATCGCGAAGCGGAGGGTGAACCCGAACGCGTTGGGGAAGGACAGCGCGTTGCGCGCGGAGGCCTCGAGGGTGGAGCGGTCGTAGACGTAGCAGGGGGTGCCGAAGCGTTCGCGGACTTCGGCGGCGGTGGCGGGTGAGAGGAACATGGGGGGGCGGATTGTAGGGGGAGGTCGCAGGAAACGGCAAAGGCAAAAGGGCGAACTCACAAGTAAACAACAAAAGGCAAACGCAAAATCGGGAAGCTTCGTCGATGAGGTGAATCCCGGAGTTTCCCCGAATACTCGCGAACGCCGGCTTTCCGGCGATGTTCTTTGCCCTTTTGATTTTGGCGTTTGGTTTTGCGTTTCTCCGTTTTGGGTTTGCCCTTTCGGGGCCCCCGCAGGCGAACCTACCTGGATCCCCCCGCCTTCTCGACGATGGCCTTGAAACGCGGCTCCGATTTCAGCACGTCGAAGGCGGCGTCGTCGGCGATTTCCTGCGCGGCGCCGGGCGCGAACTCCACGGCCTTTTCGAGCGCGTCGAGGGCCTCGCGGATGTCGCCGGCACGGCCGGGGTCGCCGGCGGGGCGCCGGGCGGCGCGCAGCGCGAGCCCTTCCCCGAGCGCGAGCTGCGGGTCGGGATGCCACGAGTAGAGCTCGGCCGCCCGGCGGTACAGGTCGACCGCGCCGTCCAGGTCGCCGCTTCGCCGCCGGTCGTTCGCGCGAAGGACGAGCTGGGAGCCGGAAGGGTGGATGCGCGACCAGATCGCCGAGGCCTGCTCGCGCTCGGCGGGGGTGCCGACTTCGCAGCGGGCGCGCTCGAGGGGGGTGAGCTCGCGCGGCGAAGCGTCGCGGGCGGCGGCGAGCGGGTCGAGCGGGATCAGCCGCAGCAGGTTTCCCTCGTGGCGCACCGCGAGCGAGCGGCCGTCCGGCGTGAACCACGCCGCCGAGATGCGCCGCCCGGCGTCGAGGAACGCGATCTCCTGGAGAGTGTCGGTCGTGACGAAGCGGATTTCGCCGGCATCGCTCCACAGCGCGAGGCGCCGGCCGTCGCGCGAGACGCGGACCCAGGTTTCCTGGATGCGCGGCCAGCGGAACAGCCCCGCGAGGCGCCCCGTGGCCGGGTCCCACGCGCGGCACGTGGCGTCGGCCGCCGTCGAGAACAGCCGCGCCCCGTCGGGGGAGAACGCATCGCGAAGGGTCCACCCGGTGTGCCCCTCCAGCCGCCGCAGCGGCTCGCCCGAACGCGCGTCGGACAGCGCGATGTCGACCGTCCGGCCGTTGGTAACCGCGAAGACGCCCTTCGCCGCGTCCACGGCCGCGTCGACCCAGTACTCGTACAGCGGGACCGACCCGATCGACGCGCCGTCCGACGAAAAGACCCGCGCTTCACGCGTGCCGCCGATCCAGAAGCGCGAGCCGTCGAAGCTCCAGCCGAGGCCTCGGGGGCCGACGACGGCGTCGGGGACGCGCGCAACGATGGCCGCGGTGGCCGCATCGAGGATCAGCAAGCCGCCGGACTTGCGGTCGACGACGAGGAAGCGGCGGCCGTCGGGATCGGCGGCGGCGAGGGCGTCCTGGGGGAAACCGGCGGGGAGTTCGGCGACCTCGGAGCGATCGGCGAAGCGGAGGAGGCGCCAGGGGGCCGCGGGTCCCGAGCGGGTGAGGGCGGCGTCGGCGGTGGCGGCGAGGACTTCGCTTCCCTCGAGCCCGGCGAGGATGCTGCCCTCGGGGCCGGGGACGACGCTCCAGAGGATGGCGAGGCGGTCGGTGCCGGCGGAGACGAGGGAGTTGCCGTCGGGGCTGAACTCGACGGACCAGGGTTCGTATTCGTGGCCGCGGAGCACGGCAATTTCGCGGCCGGCGGCGACGTCGAGGAGGTGGATGTCGGGGCCGTCGCGGTCCGCGGCGAGGCGGCCGTCGGGGGAGAGAACGGGGGCGGGCCAGCCGCCGGCGCCGACGGGGCCGACGAGCGAACGGCCCCGGGCGTCCCAGATCCGCAGCGCGCCGTCGAGCGAGGTCACGGCGATGCGGCGGTCGGGGAGGATCCGGAGCGAGCGCAGCGGCTCGCCGGCCGCGGCGTCGAAAGACGCGACTTCCTTCCCGGCCAGCGTCCGGATGCGCACGCGGCCGTCCTGCTGTGCGGTCATGACGTCGTCGTCGAGGAACACCACCGCGTCCGCCGGCGAAATCCCCTCGAGGCGCTTCTCCGCCGGGTCGCCCGAAGTGCTCCAGACGCGCACCAGCCCATCGGCCGCGGCGGCGGCGACGTGCGCGTCGTCGCCGGACCAGGCCGCGGCGGCCAGCGCCGGGCCCGGGCCGCAGAGCGCCGCGGGCGTTCCCGTCGTCAGGTCCCAGACCCGCGCGATCCCCTCCGACCCCCACGTCAGCACGCGCTTCCCCGCCCCGTCGAACGCGGCTCCCGCGAGGTCTCCGTCGTGCTTGAGGACGGCGGCCTCGGCGCCGGAGCGCACGACCCAGACGCGCGCCGTGCGGTCGTCGCCGGCCGAGAGCAGCCGCGCCCCGTCGCGGCTGAACGACAGCGCCCGCACGTCGCCGCGGTGCGTCGTCCCACGCCAGAGTTCGCGGCCGGTTGCCGCTTCCCAGAGCCTGACCGTCCAGTCGCCGCCGGCGGTCGCGACAAGCTTGCCATCCGGCGACCAGTGGGCGGCGTAGACGTAGGCTTCGTGGCCGATGAAGCGGCGGCGTTCGCGGAGGTTGAAGAGGGCGGCGTAGAGGGCGGTGGAGGCGGCGGGGCCGGGGGCTTTGCCGGCGGCCTCGACGGCGACGAGGAGGGCGGCGGCGGGGTTGGAGGGGACAAGGGTGGTGGAGAGGGCGGCGAGGCGCAATCCCTCGGCGCGTTCGAGCGCGCCCTGGGTCGCCTCGCGGGCCGTGCGTTCCTCGCGGGCGTTTCCCGTCGCCCGGTCGCGCTCCGACGCGGCGAGGCGTTCGGAGAGGCGGGCGGCGGCGGACTCGCTGGCGGCGCGCTCGGCGAAAACGAGGGAGACGATCGTCCCCACGACGAGCGCGAGGGCGGCGGCGGCGACGGAGACGGACAGCGCGCGGTTGCGGGCGACGAAGCGGCGGACCTGCTCGCCGAGGGTGTAGTGATAGACGCTGAGCGCGCGGCCGTCGCGGAACGCCTTGACGTCCTCGGCGAACTGGCGGGCGGAGGCGAGGCGTTTTCCGCGGTCGCGGGCCATGGCGCGGGCGGCGAGCGCGGCGAGTTCGGGCGGCGCCGCCGGCTCCGCTTTCAGCACAGGCACCGGGTCGTCCTCGATGACCGAGCGGATGATGCTCGGCGAGTGCGCACCTTCGTAGGGAGGCCGGCCGGTCAGGATCTCGTAGAGGATCGCGCCGAGCGAATACACGTCGCTCAGCTCGTCCACCGAGTCCATGTTCCCCGCCGCCTGTTCCGGCGACATGTACGACGGCGTCCCCAGGATGTCGCCCTTCATCGTCACCGAAGGCCCGCCGTCGGGCTCCGGCGGCGCCGCCGCGATCCCCGCCGCGTCGCCGGGCGCCGCGGGGATCACCCCGCTCGGGATCAGTGCCGAGCTGCGCGTCTCCGGGTGGCCCCGGACCCGCGCGATCCCCCAGTCCAGCACCAGCACTTCGCCGAATTCCCCCAGCATCACGTTCGAGGGCTTCAGGTCGCGGTTGATCACGCCGCGCGAATGCGCGAACGCCACGGCGTGGCAGACGGACACGAACGTGTCCAGGAGCGACAGGCGGTCCGCCAGCAGCTCCGCGGCAGGCTTCGCGTCGAGGGCAATGTTGCGCAGACGCGCCGCCATCGTCTCCCCCTTCACGAACCTCATCGTGTAGTACGCCCCGCCGTCCTGCCGCCACCCGATCTCGTACACCGGGATGATGTTCGGGTGCTCCAGCTGCGCCGTCACACGCGCTTCACGCAGGAAGCGCCCGAGGTCCTTCGCCGACGTCTTCCGCCCCGTCGTGCCGCCGCCGCGCGTCGTCGTCCCCGTCCGCGCGCCGGGCGGCAGGATTTCCTTCAGCGCCACGTCGCGCCCCATCCACTGGTCCTGCGCGATCAGCACCCGTCCCATCCCGCCGCGCGCCGCTTCCGTCACAATCTTGTACCGGTCCGGCGGCAGGTTCACCCCCGCCGCGGCCGGCGTGTCGAGCGACGGCGGCCGCACCGTCTCGTCCCCCGCGGCCCGCTGCTTCCACGCCGCAGGCACCGACTGCCGGATCCCCCGCCACAGCGCCCGCCACACCAGCGGATCCAGCGTGCTCTTGCGGAGGAGCAGCCGAAGAGCCCCCTCGTCGGCCTCGAGCGCCGCGACCTCGCGCTCGACCAGCTCGGCGTCCGTGGGCGACAGCGCGGTCCGAAGCGTCGGCGGAATCCTTCCGGAGTGCGTCCCCGGCGGCAGCCCCCCCGGCGGACGCCCTTCCAGCCCCACCGTCGTCGCGGACGCGCCCCGATACATCCCCGGCGCGCCGTCCGGCTCGCCCCAGAGCGTCCCCATCAGCTCGTTCGCCCGCGAGACAGTCAGGAGGCCGCGCTTCAGCGCAACCGCGATTGCGGCCAGGCGTCGTTGCGAAGGCGTCACGCGCTCCCTCCCGGCTGCCGGCTAGCTCTCTTTCTTCGGCGGCGTGATGGCGGCCTTGAAGCGCGGATTGGAGGCGAGGGAAGCGAAGTCGGGGTCCTCGGCGGCGATCTCGCGAAATTCGGCGTTCGCTTCCACGGCGGTGCCGAGGTCGCGGATTCCTTCCTCGGCCTTGCCGGCCTTGACGCACGCGATGGCGCGGTTGTAGCGGATGTACTTGGCGTTGGCGTCGTTCTTGAGCGCCTTGTCGCAGGTGGCGAGGGCGTCGTCGTGCCGGCCTGCGATGAGCTGGAAGGCGGCGAGCATGTCCATCGCCTTGGAGTCTTTGGCGTTCTGGCTGGTGTGCTTTTCGAGGAGCTGGATCGCCTGGTTGACGTTTCCCTGCATCCCGACCGACTGCGCGAGGCGGCGGGTGGCGTTCGCGTCGTCGGCCTTTTTGGCGAGCGCGGCGTTGGCCTGTCTCTCGATCACTTTCCAGTCCCAGACGCTCATCGGGGGCTCCTCGTGATGATTGCGGTCTCGGGTGGGACTTTCCGGTCGCCACCGAGGGGCCGGTCGAAGGTCTAAAGTCGAAGGTCGAAGGTTACGGCATCTGTCGGGAAACCTTCGACTTTCGACCTTCAACCTTCGACCGCCGTCACACCCAGCTCACGAACTCCTTCACCATCTTCCCGAACACCTTCGCCGTCTTCAGGCTCGTCAGGCGCCCCAGATGATTCCCGATCATCGACGGACGCAGGTAGAACTTTCGATAGGCCTTCGAGCGGGCAGCCTCGATCTCCTGCCAGTCGAGGCCGGGGATGTTCATCGCCGACTGGTTCTGCTCGTACTTGCGGTAGTCGTCGCTGGCGATCCAGCCTTCTTCCTTGGCCCAGTCGTAGAGGTCGCAGCCGGGGAACGGCACGGCGCAGTAGAACTGGGCGAAGTCGAGCCGGAGCGAGCGCACGAACTCGACGGTCCTGCCGATCGTTTCCTTCGTCTCGCCGGGGAAGCCGAGCATGCAGTGCGCCGCGGTTTCGAGGCCGGCGTCTTTCGCCCAGCTGATCGCCTGGCGGATCTGCTCGACCGTCGTCCCCTTCTTCATTGCGTCCAGCATGTCCTGCACGCCGCTCTCCACGCCGAAGCCGATGATCTTGCACCCCGCCCGCTTGAACAGGCCGAGCAGTTCCGGATCGACGTCGTCGACGCGCGAGTTGCAGACCCACTCGATGTCCAGCCCCCGCGCGATGATCTCGCGAGCCACGGCCTTGGCGCGCGGCGGCGACAGCGTGAACCCCTCGCTCCAGAACAGGAATTCCCTGATCCCGAACGCCTTGCCGTAGTGCTCCAGCTCGTCTACCAGCGACTTCGGCGACCGTAACCGCAGCTTCTTCCCGTAGTACGTGTGGTCCGCGCAGAAAACGCACGGATGCGGGCAGCCGCGCCCCGTCGCCACCAGCAGGAACGGGTTCCCCGTGTACGGCATCTTGTACAGCCGGTGCTGGATCAGGTCGTACGCCGGCCACGGCAGGTCGTCGATGTTCTCGGACGGCACGCGCTCCGGCGTCAGCAGAATCTCCCCGCCGCGCTTCAGCGCCAGCCCCGGGATCGCGTCGATCGACTCCCCCTTCGACAGCGCCCCCAGCAGCTCCTTCACCGTCAGCTCCGGCTCCCCGCGGATCACCGCGTCCAGCCGCTTCGCACGGTCGAACGCATCCTTTGGCAGCGCCGACGAGTGGATCCCGATCACCGCCACGAACGCCCCCGGCCAGCCGTTCTTCACCGCCTCGACCGTCGTCAGGTCGCTGTCGAAGCTCGGCGTCACCGCGTTCATCACGACCAGGTCCGGCTTCAGCTCCGCCGCCCGCCGCGTCACGTCCAGGAAGTCCAGATCCTCGACGATGCAGTCGTTCAGGAACGCCTCGTGACCCTCGCTGCGGGCCATGGAAGCGCAGTACGCCATGGACAGCGGCGTCCAGATCGTCGTCCACGCGCCGCCGCGCTGCATGCAGCGGCCCTCGCGGACCTGCTTCACGCCATCGTCCGCCGGCGGATTGAGTGCCCAGACGCGCATCGGTGTCTCCTCCGAGGCCCCCCCTCGGGGTCGGAACGCGCATCCTAGCAGTCCGGCAGGGGCGGGTCCACGACCAATGACCGCCCTTCCTCAAGCACTCCCTTTCTTATGCCTTCCCCGACCCCAGCCACTTCCCGAACCAGTCCCTCGCCAGTTCCGCCGCCTTCTCCAGCGCCCCGTCCTCCTCGAACTCGTTGGTCGCCTTGTCCACGACCTCCATCCGCGCGGCGGACTGCATGCGATTGGAAGCGGCCTCGTTGAGGTCGATGATGGCCCAATCGAAGCCGCCGACGATGAAGAGCGCGGGGGCGGTCACCGCGGTGATGGCATCGCCGGTGAACTCCGGACGGCCGCCGCAGGACACCACGGCGCGGACCGGGTTCCCGGGCTGCGCCGCGGCGACGAGCGCCGCCGAAGCGCCGGTTCCCCAGCCAAGGAAGGCGATCGGCACGCCGCGGAGCGCAGGCTGGTCGCCCGCCCACTTGACGACCTCGCCCAGACGCTTCGCCGGCGCCGCCGCGCTGAACTTGTAGTCCGGCTCGGCCAGCTCGGCTGCCGTCAGCAGGTCGAAGTCCAGCGTCGCGAGCCCGCCCTTCTGGAGTTCGGACGCGAGGAGGCCGCTTCGGCCGTCGCTGCGGATGCCGCCGCGTCCGTGGGCAAAGACGACGAGGCCGGCGGGGCGGTCCGGGACGGCCAGTGTGGCTTCGACCTGGCGGCCTTCAAGGGGGATTCGGACGGCAGTTTCGCTGCTCATGGCGGGCATCGTGGCGGCTCCAGTGCGGGTCAAGGCGGGCCACGCTGCAACGGGGATGCCTGTCGGCGCTGGGGGAAATCGAGCCGTCACCGCGGAAATCTTCTCATCCGCTGCGACGAATTCCCCAGTCTCAAACGATGTCCCGCGCCAGCCTCAGCAGGAACCGCCAGCTGCTCGACGTCGCGAGCTTGGATTTCCCCCACGCCCGCTCGTACTCGTGGCTCGGGACCTCGACGACGCGCAGCCCCTTCTTCAGGGACTTCATCACCATCTCGGTCTCGATGTCGAAATGCGTCGAGTTGAGCCGGAGGGACAGGAGCTTGTCGCGGAAACCGGCGCGGAAGCCATTGAGGATGTCGGTGAGCCGGGCGCGCCAGCGGACGTTGACCATCCACGTCGCGAACTGGCTCCCCATCTGGCGGAACGAGTGCTCGAAGTCCATGCGGAACTCGTCGGAGCCGCCGGTGGCGCGGCTGGCGATGACGAGGTCGGCCGTGCCCAGCGCGAGCGGCGCCAACACATTCGGGATGTCGCGCGGCTCGTGCGATCCGTCGGCGTCGAAGAAGCAGACGACCGGGTGCGACGCTTCGCGCAACGCCGTGCGCACGCCGTCCCCCTTGCCGCGACCGCCATCCAGCACGACCCGCGCGCCGGCCGCGGCGGCGACTTCGCGCGTGCCGTCGGTCGAGTGCCCGTCCACGACGAGGATCTCGTCGGCCCACGGACGCACCTGCTCGATGACGCGGGCAACGCCGGCCCCCTCATTGCGGGTCGGCAGGACGATCGTGACTTTGTGGCCGGGTGCGATCACGCGGGTCTCCCTCGCAGGAATCCCCCCCGCGAGTGGGGCATTGAAGCGGCTTCCGCGCGGCGGATCAAGCGGGGTTTCGCGTGGCGACAATCGAGATCTTGGCCCACGTCTCCGGGTTCGAGGTCCGCTCGAGCGCCGAGATCACGCGGTCCATCGTCCGCGCGAACAGCTTCGACTTCCCGAGCGACGGCAGCCCGAACTTGTGGTGCAGGATCGCGCGGTAGACCAGCGTCGGCTCGCGCACGGACAGCGCCACGGGACCGACCGGGAGCCCTTCAAAAAGCGCCGCCAGCCCGCGCGGCGTCTGCTTCGCGATGTTGCGCTCGGTCGGGTCGATCGCCGAGAACAGGCGCAGGATCGCGTTGCGGCCGTTGTCGTCGAGGATGCAGACCTTCCCGCCCGGCGCGCAGACGCGGACCATCTCCGCGACCGAGCCGCGCGGGTCCTCCACGTGGTGCAGGATGTCGCGCGCGAACACCCGGTCGAACGCGCCGTCCCGGAACGGCAGCCGCGCCGCATCCGATTGCGCGAATTTCCCGTCGGTGCGCTTCGCCGCCGTCCTCAGCGACTCCCGGCTGATGTCGATCCCGAACGCGCCGCGGATTCCCCGCACGATCAGGTTGTTCCCCTCGCCGCAGCCGACCTCCAGCACCCGCGCGCCGTCCACGTCGAGCGCTTCCAGGATCGCGGCCTCGCGCGACCGCATGTACGGGTTTTCGGTGAGCCAGTCGACGCGCATGGGGGGCGCATTGTAGTGGAAGGAGACAGCATTCAGCCGCGAGTGGAGCGCGACCGGAAGAATGTATAATGGCCGCATCATGTCCAAGGAACATCCTGCCGATCGCGCCACACCGGAAATGACGGCGGATCGGCTGTTCGCCCAAGCCGTGCATCTCAAGCCGCGAGATCGAGCTGCGCTCGCCGGCAGACTTCTCGCCAGCGTGGATCGGGATGCCGGGAGGGATCGCAAGGCGGCATTTCACGCCACGGTCCTCCAGCGATTCGCGGAACTTGAGTCCGGAACCGAGAAGGGTCACACGGTCGAGCAGTCTCTCGCGGCCATGCGCCGCCGCCCTCGCCGGAAGCCGTGATCCGGATTCACAAGGCTGCCACCGTCGAGGCGACGGCGGCATTCTGGTGGTATGGGAATCGAAGCGCCGCGGCGGCGGAACGATTCTGGGTCCGGGTCAAGGCGGCCTACGCGGAGATCCTGGCGTCGCCTCGGAAGTGGGCCGCGGACGCGGAAGGCGTCCGCGCGTTCCGCATCAAGGGTTTCCCCTACTCGATCATCTACAAGGTCGTCGAGTCGGACATCCTTGTTGCGTCCGTCGCGCACGGGAAGCGGCGGCCCCGCTACTGGCGCACGCGCTGGCGCGATTTCTGATTGACGATCATCAGCGAGTCCTCGGCGCCTGCGAGGCACGGATCATCGTCGTCACGCGCTCTTCCGTCTTCGCCAGGTCCCCGCGGATCGTGAAGACGCCGAGGATGCAGGCGGCGGCGCTGACGAGAAGGGCGACGGGCATGAACAGGAAGGCGCGGGCGAGGCCGTGGTCGTGGATGAGCTTGCCGAAGAGGAGGGGCGAGGTGGTGTCGCCGAAGAGGTGCATGCAGAAGATGACGGTGGCGTAGGCCATGGCGCGGGCGTTGGGGGCGCTGATGTTGGCGATGGTGGTGTTGAGCGTCGGCGTGCAGGACATGAAGAAGAGGACGCCGAAGAAGAGCGCGGGGAAGAAGATCCACGGGTGGGTGGCGAGGATGGCGGCCCAGAGGCAGCCGAGGCCTCCGACGAGGCCGATGGAAGCGACGAAGAGGTAGCCGCCGGGGATGCCGCGCTTCGAGATGCGGTCGCCGACCCACCCTCCGAGAAGCGTCCCGATGATCCCCGGCAGGATCAGGGTCAGCCCGATCATCACGTTCGCCTTCTGCGGATCGAGGTGCTTCACGTCGCCGAAAAACTGCGGGAGCCAGTGGAGGAGCGGTATGGTGGCGAAGGCGATGCCGGTGAGCGCGACCGTCACGAGCAGGAACGTGCGATTGCGGAAGAGGGCGAGCTGCTCCCAGATGGTGCCCTTGACGGGAAGGGGCGCGTGGGAGTCCGCGCCGACGTCGTGGGCGCCGCGCGGAGGGTCCGCCACGAACCATGCGACCGCGGCGATCAGCACGCCCGGGATTGCGACCGAGAAGAACGTCCCGCGCCACCCCATCGTCATCGACTCCGACA
The DNA here is from genome assembly GCA_964590435.1 of uncultured Planctomycetia bacterium. GTDB lineage: Bacteria > Planctomycetota > MHYJ01 > WSZJ01 > WSZJ01 > WSZJ01. The sequence goes on along the minus strand of CAZPWT010000012.1, from coordinate 253,713 downwards.
GCCTGAGCGCCGGCAGCAGCCCCCCGAGCACGAAACCGCAGGCGCTTCCCATCGGCACGCCCGTGTAGAACACGCTCAGGGCCTTGCCGCGCGACTCCTTGGTGAACGCATCGGCGATGAGCGGGGGGCCGACCGTGAGGAAGCCGGCCTCGCCGATGCCGATGAGGACGCGGGCGACGAGGAGGGACTTGAAGCCGACGGCGAGGCCGCTGGCGGCGGTGGCGAGGGACCAGAGCAGGCAGCAGATCGCCACGATGCGCGGGCGGGTCTGGCGGTCGGCGAAGTTCGCAACGATCGGCGAGCTGAACATGTAGCCGAGCGTGAACGCCGTCGCGAGCCAGCCCTCGCGGCGCGGGTCCATGTGCAGGTCGTGCGAGACCATCTCGAGCACGGCCGACAGGACGTAGCGGTCCGCATAGTTGAGGAAGTTGATGAAGAACAGGATGGCGAGGATCGCGGAGGCTTTGCGGATCATGGGGGGCGGGAATGTAACAGGGGATGGAAGAGCTGTTGAGAGCTGATCCTCGCGCCCCTCCCTGGCCGATACAATTCCCGGATGCGCACCGCCACTCCCCTGCTGGCCGCCCTTGCCGTCGCCCTGGCCCTCGGCGCCGTGGGCACGCTCGTCGCCCGGGCCGGCCTGCGCCACGACCCGCGCATGGACGACGTCGTCACGATCCCCCTCGAGCGCGTCGAGCACACCATCACGCTTCCCCCGGACCACAACGCCCGCGCCACCTATGGCGTCGACCCGATCCTCCACACGCGCCGGCGGAACGAGGCCGAGCTGCGCCGCCGGCTCGACTCCCTGCGCCCCAGGCTCCAGGACGCGCTCCAGGCCACCCTCTCGCGGTTCCACTACTCGAGCCTGCAGAAGAACGAGGCCAAGGACGAGCTGGCGACGGAGATCCGGGAAGCGGTCAACGGGATCCTGGGGGGCGATCTGGTGGAAGCGGTGACCGTGGTGAAGAACGCTTCGCGCTAGGGTGGTGAAAAGGGTGGATCGATCCGGCGGGCAAATTTGTTCACCAAGTACGCAAATCTTCGCCGCGCCTTACGTTATGTCATTGACTCCGGGGCCGCGAAGGGGTAAGAGGGAGGTATGCGTCTTGAGAAGCTCCCCAGCGGAATCCGGATCACGGCGGAAGACGAGGTTTTCCTCGATCTGACGACGGCGCAGTACGAGGACATCTACTACGCCATCCCGCTGGACTCCTCCAGCCTCTACCTCCTCCTGAATGGCACCGTCCTCTCCAACGCCGACGACCGGGCGATCCTGCAGTTCATCGTCGAGGCCAACGGCGGCGTCGACGAGGCGATGAAGACGCTTCAGGACCTCGTCCAGAAGACTCCCCCGCCGACGGCGAACGTGCAGGTGGAGAGCGCGCCGAAGCCGGCCGCGCCCGTGGCGACGCCGGCGCCGAAGCCTGCCGCCCCGGTGGAGGACGAGCCGTTCGAGATCTCGGTCACGCCGATCAAGCCCGCGGTGGACCCGTTCGAGAAGATCGTCAAGCCCGCGAAGCCCGAGGAGAAGCCGTTCGAGGTCCCGTTCGAGATCAAGGAAACGCCGAAGCCGGAGAAGCTCCCCGAGCCCAAGCCGGCCGCCGCTTCCGCCAAACGCCCCGGAACGCAGGTCTTCGAGCGGAAACCGGTCTCGGAAATCGTCATCGCGGTGCAGCCGGACGGGAAGCGCGTGCGGATCACGGTCGGGTCGAAGGCGCTGGACCTGGGCGTCGTGCGCTACGAGGACCTTTACTACGCGGTCCCGGGCGACAACGCGAGCCTGTTCCGGCTGATCAACGACACGATCCTGAATCGCCCGGAGGAGCGGGACGCGCTGAAGGACATCCTGAGCCTGCTGGGTGGCGTGGACACCGGGATGTCCGCGCTCCAGGCGGCGGTGCAGAAGACGGAACCGCCGCCGAAGAAGGCGAAGTCGACGCCGCCCTCGATTGCGGGCGCGCCGAAGCCGGCCGCGGGCGGGAAGCCGCCCTCGACGGTGCAGCCGGCGGGGATGAAGACGCAGTCGTTCGGGGGGACGTCCCCCGCGCCCGCCGTGGCGAAGCCGGGTGCGCCGTCGGTGGCGAAGCCCGCGGGTCCCGCCCTCCCGACAACGCCCGCCGCGGGAATCAAGACGCCCTCCCCGCCGATCGGCGGCGGCGGAGCGAAAGCGCCCACGATGACGCCCGCGGCCGGGATCAAACCACCCTCGGCGCCGCTGCCCGGATCCAAGGCACCCTCGCTGCCCGGCAAGCCGGGAGCTCCCGTCGGCCCGCCGAAGATCACCGGCCCGATGCCCTTCACCGTCGACGTTCCCGACGAGGTCGACGAGGTCGAGATGGTCGACGATGTCGAAGAGATTCCCGTCGCGCCGGTCGCCGGCGGACGCCCGGGCCAGCCGCCCGCGGCGGCCAAGGCCGTCGCCGCGCCTGCGTCGGTCCCGGGCGCCAAGACGCCGGGCACGATCGCAAAGCCCGGCGCCACGCCGCCCGGGGCCTCCAAGGTCGCCCCCGCCCCGGCCGCCACCCAGAACGCCGCCTCGCTCGCGAAAAAGAAGGGCAAGGAAATCGACCGCCCCGCGGGCCAGTCGCAGATCAAGATGTCGAAGGAAGAGATCGATCGCACCGGCGTCCGCGTCAAGGCCGTGCCCAACGTCGGCTACCAGATCATCTGCAAGGAGTACTTCATCCAGCTCTCCAAGGCGCAGTACCAGGAACTCCACTACGCCCTGCCGATGCCGGTGATGAACATGTTCAAGCTCGTCCACAACGACCTGCTCAAGGACCCGCAGTCGCGTGGCGTCCTCATGAAGATGATCCACCTCGCGGGCGGCCCCAAGGATTTCATGTCGGCGCTCTCGATCCAGGTCCAGGCGATCAAGCCCACGGAGGACTGGCAGTAAATGGACGCTCCCATCGCCCCCGCCGCCGTCCGCACGGCCGATGAAGGCCCGGCCTACGACCTCATCTCCCTCGGCCTCGTCGTCTTCACCATCCTCCTCGTCGCCGTATGGACCACGCACTACTTCCGGGAAGCGCCGTTCGACGACCAGCACTTCAGGAAGGTCAAGGACCGGATCGACGACAAGACCTCCGCCGGGAACCTGCAGGCGGCGCGTTGGGCCGATTTCAACCTCCGCTCCGGCAACAACGACGTCAGCAAGCACTTCTGCGACCACCTCCGGGAAGCCCTCCGCCTGGAGCCGCAGGAGCGGGCGTTGCTGCAGTGGAAGCGCGACCACCTCGACGAGCAGGAGCGGGTCGCGGCGATCGCGGAGCTCGGCGAGAATCCCGACAGCCTGAAAGGGCCGGCCGCCGCGTTCGCGCAGCGCTGGTACCAGTACCGCGCGGAGTGGATCGACGGCCGGGACCAGCGCGGGTTCAACATCGCCGCGCACCGGGATTTCGCGATCCTGCTCGACGACCTCGGGATGACGGAGGAAGCGCACCGGGAGCTCGACAAGGTGCGGCGCGCGCGCCCCGACTGGCCGGTTCCGCCGCTGAGGGACGATCACCTGCCGGTCATCCGCGAGCAGCACCCGAAGTAGGCGCGGTTCCGGGGCCGCCTTACGCGTCGAACGAGCGGATCAGCGTCTGGATCGCGTCGTCCGCCAGCCGCAGCCGCGCCGCGGTTTTCTTCAGCAGACCCTTCAGGATCTTCACCGCCAGCGCGGGGTCACCGGCGAGGAGCTGGTCGAGGTCTTTCTTCTCGATGACGCGGAGCCGGCCGTCGCGCGACGCGACCGCCGATGAGGACCGCGCGCGTTCCTCGAAAATCGCCAGCTCCCCGAAGATCTCGCCGTGCTCGAGGATGGCGATGCGCGTCGACAGGCCGCCGCCGTTGGACTTGGCGATCTCGACGGCGCCGGATTCGATGATGAACAGCTTGTCGCCGGGGTCGCGCTCGTTGTAGACGACGTCGCCGCGGCGGAGGGCGCGGTCGCGGCAGAGCGCGGCGATGCGCTCGAGTTCGACGTCGGTGAGCGCGCTGAACGTGTCGACTTCGCGGAGGAATTTCTTCAGTTCCATGGGCGCGGCATTGTAGGAGCGGGAAGCGGGAAGCAGGAAGCGGGAAGAAAGGAATGTGGTGAACCGCGCGCCGGGGAGCAGAATAAAGAGGCGCAGGAATGAGCTACACCTTCTTCGACCATACTGGCGACATCGCCGTGGACCTCGCGTCCCCGACGGCGCAGGGGCTGTTTTCGACGGCGGGGCTCGCGCTGTCCGAGGCGATCGCGGACACGAAAAATGTCGAGCCGCGGGTCACCCGCGTCGTCCGCGCGACCGGCGACGACTACCCCGAGGTCCTGAACCGCTTCCTGTCCGAACTGCTCGTGATCTTCGACGAAGAACGCCTGCTGCTGCCGCACGTCGCGGTGCACGAGCTGGACGAGCGCGGCATCGTGGCGACCGCCGCGGGCGAAAAGTACGATCCGGAGCGCCACGAAGGCCGGACCGAGCTGAAAGCGGTGACCTGGCACGCCCTGGAGGTCAAGCAGACGCCCGTCGGCTGGACCGCAAGGGTCGTCTTCGACGTCTAGCCGATCCTTCGACCTTCGACTTTCGACGTCTTTGCATTTCCGTGAACCGACTTCCCGGACCAACCGATCATCCACCCATGGACCTCAAGCGTGTCAGCGACTGCGTGTGGGAAATCCCGAAGACCGGCGCCATGCGCGTCCCGGGCCGGATCTACGCCGACAAGCGGCTCCTCGACCTCGCCAAGGGCGACAAGGCCCTCGACCAGGTCGTCAACGTCGCGACCCTTCCCGGGATCGTGAAGTGGTCGCTGGCGATGCCGGACATCCACTGGGGGTACGGATTCCCGATCGGGGGCGTGGCGGCGTTCGATCTCGACGAGGGGGTGATCTCGCCGGGAGGTGTCGGCTATGACATTAACTGTCTTTCGGGAGACACCCGGATTCTGCTCGCCGACGGTCGAACACTGCCGATTTCGGAGATTGTCGAGAACGAACTCCGGGTTGCGGTGGCTCATTTCGCCGACGGAGAACTGAGGGAGACCCGCATTTGTTCCGGAATTGCCAAGGCACCGTCGTCGCCGGTCTGTGAGATCGTCACGGCCTCCGGAAAGAAGCTCGTAGCGACAGTCGATCATCGGATTCTCACCCAGGAAGGATGGCGCGAGCTTGGCGCCCTCAACTCCGATAGCCGCGTGGCGAGCGTCACGAATGGGGACGTTGTCTGGGAAGCCGTCGTCGAGACTCTTCCGCGCCCGGACGTCACGCGCGTCTACGACATTGGTGTCACGTCGAAGGAGCACAACTTCGTCGCCGCCGGTCTTGTCGTCCATAACTGCGGCGTCCGCGTCTGCAAGACCGGGCTGCGCTTCCAGGAACTCGAAGGCAAGCACAAGAAGCTCGTCAACGCGCTGTTCAACGCGGTGCCGACGGGCGTCGGCGGGGACTCCGCGATCGGGCGGCTGTCGCGCGAGGACGGCGCGCGGATCGTGACGGGCGGGGCGAAGTGGGCGGTGGAGAACGGCTACGGGACGCCGGCGGACCTCGAGCACACGGAGGACGGGGGGACGATGCCGGGGGCGGACCCTGCGGCGCCCTCCGACACGGCGTTCAAGCGCGGGATGGGGCAGGTCGGCACGCTGGGCAGCGGGAACCACTTCCTGGAACTCGACCGCGTCGCGGAGGTCTACGGCCCCGAGGCGGAGACGGTGTTCGGGCTGCGCGAGGGGGACGTGGTGCTGCTGATCCACTGCGGCTCGCGCGGCTTCGGCTACCAGATCTGCGACGAGAACGTGCACGACTTCGTGAAGATCGCGGGGCGGTACCACATCGACCTCGCCGACCGGCAGCTGGCGTGCGCGCCGGCGTCGAGCCACGAGGGGAAGCAGTACCTGGCGGCGATGGCGTGCGCGGCGAACTACGCGTGGGTGAACCGGCAGGTGATCCAGTCGCTGGCGGGGAAGGCGATCTCGGACTGCCTCGGGAAGACGGTGACGCCGGAGCTGATCTACGACGTCTGCCACAACATCGCGAAGATCGAGGAGCACGAAGTCGACGGCAAGATGAAGAAGGTGATCGTGCACCGGAAGGGCGCGACGCGCGCGTTCCCGGCGGGGCACCCCTTGACGCCGGCGAAGTACAAGGACGTCGGGCAGCCGGTCCTCGTCCCCGGGGACATGGGGCGGTCGTCGTTCCTGCTCACCGGGTTGCCGGGAGCGATGAACGAAACCTTCGGCTCGACCTGCCACGGCGCCGGCCGGCTCGCCAGCCGCGGCGAGATGAACCGCCGCATGGCGGGCGTGGACCTCGACGCCGAACTGCGCGCGATGGGCGTCACCGTGCGCGGCAAGACGCGCAGCAGCCTCGCGGAGGAGATGCCGTCGGCCTACAAGGATGCGGGCGTCGTCACGGAAGTCATGGAACGCGCGGGGATCTCGAAGCGGATCGCGAAGTTCGTGCCGTTTGCGGTGATCAAGGGGTGATTTCGTACGAAGGTCGCGGTGAAGCGGCTAAAGCGAGGACAGAGATGAGTAATGCACGCGCGATGGCTCGATTCCCCGACGGGACGGTGTCCCATTACGTTTACAGGGGGACAATCGACCAAGTGGCGATGGAACCCCGACCGGAGTCGAATGCAGCTCGGCCATGGGAGCGCGCGCTTCCAAGGCCTTGTGGCCACCATAGCATCGTTCCCGTGGAGATCTGGACCGCCTACGGCAGGGGGTTCTTCTGGGAAGCCCGCGCCTGCCGAGACTGCCGCCACATCACACACGGCTTTGGGCCATTCGAAGATCGCAAACTTCCCGGCAAAGCCACCCCGGTCAAAGAGACCAGGAGCGACGGCAATCCGGACTGGGTAGACGCGATCCTGGCAGAGGAAGCGCAGCGTTATGCGGACCCCAACCGCTCCTGACAAGCGCTATGCCTCCTGTCTTTTCGAAAGACGGGAAATCGGTCGCTTACGCCAGACGGAAGGCCGGTCGCGATTTCGTGATTCTCAACGGGAAGGTCGTGGGTGAATACGACTCGGTCTACACGCCCCTCTTCGATCCCGGGGAACACAGATCGAGTGGGACCGAAAGTGACGATCTGTACCCGCGCCTCGAGTGAGACCTCCCCGGTCCTCGAGAACCCAACCACGCCGCTCAGAGCGTGAGAAAAAATCCGGCGTGTCAGGCTGCGTCGGCCCAGTGACGGTGGTTTGAGGAGTTCTTGATGTGCGGGCCGACTCCGCCCGACCCGCGCGGATTTTTTTCACGCTCTGACGTTCGGATTCCATGGAGTTTCGATCCGTTTCCGGTGATCGGGTGTTTGAGGAGGCAAACCCCGTCTGCGGAGGCGACGCGATGCGCGAAACGAGTCTGTTCGGCGAGGCAACTGACCAGGACGAGACGAGTAGGAAGGCGGTCCGTTCAACGAAGCCGTCGGGTCCCGCCAAGCTGCTGCGCGCAGAGAGGAACCAGATTCTGCTGATGCCGACGGATCTGGAGGCTCTGCTGCCGGAGGATCACGTGGCCCGGGGCATGTGGGCGCTGGTTGGCAAGCTGGAGCTGACCCGATTTCTGGCCGCGATCGACTCGCGGGAAGACGAGGCGGGTCGACCTGCGATCGACCCGAGGATTCTCGTCACGCTCTGGATCTACGGGACGAGCGAGGGAGTGGCCAGCGCCCGGGAGCTTGCGCGGCACTGCCGGATGCACGACGCGTATCGCTGGATCTGCGGCGGAGTTGCGGCTTGTGCCCACACGCTTTCCGATTTCCGCGTAGACCACAAGGAAGCCCTCGATGACCTCATGACGCAAGTGCTCGCGGCGCTCTTGCGCCATGGCGCGGTCGATCTCAAACGCGTCGCGCAGGACGGGACCCGTGTCCGTGCGAGCGCCGGCGCCGCGTCCTTCCGACGGAAGAAGAGCCTCGAAGCGTGCCTGGAAGAGGCGCGCAAGCACGTCCTTGAGGTCGCGGCCAGCGCCGACGAGGGTCTGTCGGAAGTCCAGGCTGCCGCGCGGAAACGGGCGGCGCAGGACCGCCTCGACCGCATCAACCGGGCAATCGAGGAGCTTCCGAAAGCACAGGCAGCCAAAAGGACTCCCGCGGAGCGTGAAGAAGCGCGGGCTTCAACGACCGATCCCGAGGCGCGGGTGATGAAAATGGGCGACGGAGGATATCGCCCGGCTTGGAACGTCCAGATCGCCTCCGGCACAGGGTCGAGGATCATCGCCGGCATCAGCGTCGACAACCGCGGCAGCGATCGCGGCGATCTCTCTCCCATGCTCGAGCAGATCAAAAAGCGCACCGGCATCACTCCCGACGAATATCTCGCCGATGGCGGTTACGTCGAACTCGACGATATCGCGGCTCTGGCAGCAAAGGGCGTGACCCCTTTCATCCCGCTCAACCGGAAGAAGAACAAGGCCGTCGATCAGCACCTCCCCAGACCGGGCGATCCGCCCGCCGTTGCCGAGTGGCGCGCGCGAATGGCCACCGAGGATGCAAAACGCATCTACAAAGACCGCGCAGCAACCGCCGAATCCATCAACGCCGATCTGAAATGCTTCCGCGGCCTCGACCGATTCCTGGTCCGAACCCTTCCGAAGGTCACCTGCGTGGCCTTCTGGTCTGCCATCGCCTACAACGCGCTAAAACTCCTCGCAATGGCCTGACCACTTTCAGATCCGGCCGAAAGCTGCCGGCGACGGAAGGTGAGAGCGCGGGAAACAGTCGCCCGGAGGCACGTGGCGCCGGCCCGTCCGGCGCGCCTCGAAAACTGCCGTTTCTCCTCCACACCCCTCGCGCGCGCCGGATGGGCTGGTGCCGCGTGCTGGAGGGCGAATGTTTCTCGCGCTCTCGCTTCGCTCGCCGGGTTGGGAGTTGGGGGTTATTTTTCGGACCAGGAAGACTCCACTTTTTCGCCTTTCGGCGTAACGAGGGTGTAGGTCTTGCCCTTTTCCATGTCGTAGGACTTGCCCCCGAAGTTCAGCGTGATCGTTTCGGGCGCCGGCTTCTTCGGGTCGTACGGCTGGCTGAACCCCTTCTTCCATTCGTGGATCACGACGTACGGCTCGATCCCTTTCGCCCAGTGCACTTTTCCGAAGAGCGTGATCTCCGCGCCGGCCTTCTGCTGGCGAAGGGCGTCCCAGAGGCCTTTCTTCGCCTTCGCGACCAGCACTTCCACGCCCTCGTCCTTTGTCGTGAAGAGGACGTAGTCTTCGGATCGGAAGATCCCCTTGTCCTCGAACGACTCGGCCCACGGGCCCATGCGGCAGCTCATGGCGACGTTGGCGTCGTCGAATTCCTCGCCTCCGTAGCGCACGTCGCGGTCGGTGACGAGCCGGTCCTGGTCGCCGAGCGCCGCGAGCGAGAACGCGGCGCAGGCCGCGGACAGCAGCAGAAGCCTCTTCATTTCATTTCTCCGGGCGCTCTTCGCGCCAGCCCCCCTTGCCGATCAATTTGACGAACACGCACTCGCCGGCGTTGGCTTTTTCCAGCCCGGCGGGGGTGCGGGTGACGACCATGAGGTCCTGGCGCCCGGGGCCGCCGACGGGGATGACGAGGCGGCCGCCCGGGGCGAGCTGGTCGGTGAGCGCCTTGGGGATCTCGGGCCCGGCGGCGGAGACGGCGATGCGGTCGAAGGGGCTTTTTTCGGGCCAGCCGAGCGTCCCGTCGTCGATTTTGTACTGGATGCGGTCGTAGCCGAGGGCCTCGAGGCGGGCGCGCGCCGATTTTGCGAGCGGGGCCAGCCGCTCCACGGTGAACACTTCCCGGCAGATTTCCGCGAGCAGCGCCGTCTGGTACCCCGAGCCGGTCCCGATCTCGAGCACGCGGTCGCCCGGCTGCGGGTCGAGGCGCTCCAGCGTCAGCGCGACGATGTACGGCTGCGAGATCGTCTGCCCCAGCGTGAGGGGAAGCGGGTGATCCTCGTACGCGCGGTCGACGTCTTCTTCGCGCACGAAGAGGTGCCGCGGGACTTTCTCGAACGCGCCGAGCACCTTCGGGTTCCGGATCCCGCGCGAGACGAGCTGCGTGGCCACGAGTTCGCGGCGCTGATCCTGGAAATCAGGCATGCGTCGCGGATCGCGCCCCGTTCTTCCCGATGCTGTAAACGCAGCGGCGCGCCCCGTCCATCATGTGCTCCGTCCGCTCCACGCGCGTTCCTTTCCCGAGCACGCTCCGGAAAAGGTCGAGCTCGCTGCCGCAGATCTTCTGGCACGTCTTCGCCGCGTCGCAGATCGGGCAGTGGTTCTCGACCAGCGAGAACGTCCCGTCCGGCTCCCGCGACCACTCCGCCATGTACCCTTCGTCCTTGCGCACCGCCACCAGCGCCGCAATCCGCCGCTCCAGCGGCGCCCGCGGCCCCGGCATCTTCTCCTTGTACCGCGCCGACTGCTGCGCCAGCCGCTCGTGGATCAGCTTCTCCAGCCCCGGCTCCCCGAACGCCGACCGCACCGCGTCCAGCAGCCCCACGATCAGCTCCGCGTGGGAGTCGGGGAAGCGTCCCGATGCGGACGAGGTGAGCTTCCAGTGGCGCGCGGGGCGGCCGACCGGCGCGGGGCGGTCCTCCCATCCCACGAGCCCTCCCGCCTCGAGTTCGTACAGGTGCTGCCGCACCGCCATCGGCGTCACGCCCATCCGGCGCGCGATGGTCGCCGCCGTCTGGGGGCCCTTCGTCTTCAGGTAGAAGAGGATCTTGTCGCGGGCGGAAGCCTGTTGGTCGGGTTTCACGGGAACGATTATAGCGACCTGCGCGCCCCGTCACGGCTTTCCGCCCGCACTTGCCACCATTCGCCGGTCTCGATTCAATGGCGACCATGCGCCTCGCCGTCCTTCTCCTCCCGGTTTTCCTCGTGCCCCTCGCCCTCGCGGGCTGCGCTTCCGGCCTCGAGGAGGCCGCCGAGCTCGCCTCGCGCGCGCGGGCCGAGCGCGACGACGGGAATGCGGCGGAGGCATTGCGGCGGCTGGCGCGGGCGGGGGACTTCATCCGCGGCGACGCCGACGACGACCTCCGGGCGCGATACCTCCTGGCCGCGATCTACTACAACATGCACCTCATGGGGGCCCCCAGCGCGTTCCCGGTGGGCGAGCCGGCGTTCGAGTGGGCCGCCGAAGCCCTCCGTGAATCGGGCGAACCCGACTTCCTGGCGCTCGCCTTCAGCCAGATGTTGACCCTGGAGAAGCAGACGTTCACGATCGAGGGGATCCCCGGCTGGGCGACCGTCGACCGGCTCCTCATTTCCGCCGATGCCCTTCGCGTCCGCGCCGATGCCGTCATCGCGAATCTCCCGTCGGCCACATTCGCTGGCGTCCCGCCGGAATTCGCGGCGGCGCACATGCGCATCGCGGTCCTGGAAATCGTGCGCAGCTTCTGCATCCAGGCCTGGCGCCGCGCCCTCGATGCCTCCCAGACCGTCGAGCCCTCGCGGACGCGCCTCGCGGCGGTTTACCGGTCGACGGCGGAAGCGTGGGACCGGCTGGCGGCCGCTTCTCCCGACGGCGGGCCCCGCAAGGCGGCGGAGGCGGAGGCCGAGCGCTTTCGCGGGCTGGCGGAGCGCGCGGCGATCATGATCACCCCCGAGGACCTCGGCCACCCGGTCGAGCGCGAGATGCTGAAGCTGGTCTCCGACGACCATCTGCGGGAAGGGCGCCGGACGGCGATGCAGGGGTTCGACGAGAAGAAGGCCGGCAATCGCGCCCGCGCGAGTGCCACGATCCAGAGCTCAATCGCTCATTTCGTCAATGCCCTCGCGATCGGCATCCCCGACGCTTCTGATCGCCGCAGCGCCGAGGGGTACCTCCACGACCTCGTGCTTGGCCTGCGGGAACTGGAGCGATGAGCGTTCCCGAGCCGGGCGCCGGGCCCGCACGGAGAATTCACCCGGCCGCCTGGCGCTTCATTTTCTGGCTCTTCGTCGCGGGACTCGGGTTCGGATGGCTGAAGCGGGGCCTGGAGGAGGTGCGCCGGGAGAACGCGGCGCTTTCGGCGCGGCTGGACTTGTCCGAGTGCGGCCGGTCGGCCGTGGAAGCGATCCGGGCCGATCTCGAGGGAGCGCTCGTCACGTGGCAGGACGACGACGCCGGGCGCGCATGGCTGTCGCGCTGCGCCTTTCCCGTCGACGGCGCCCCTGCAGGCGGGACGTCGCTTCCCGACCACGACGTCGCGTCCGTCCTTCTCCTCGCCCGCCCCGCGCCGGCGTTCGTGCCGGACCCGGGCGTTCCCGACCCGGTCCGGATCCCGCTGGTGCGCATCGTCGCCTGGTATCCGGCGGAGTCGACGGAAGCGCCGGCGCTGCTGTCGTGGGAGTCCGAGCCACTGGCGGACGCCCGCGCCCTCGGCGCCCTCGAGCCGGGAGCGCGGCGCGATGCGGCGGAGGCGCTGGCCCGCGCGGGGATCGAGCTGGCGTGGAGCCCGGGTTCGCCCGGGCCGCGGGCCGTGCACTCGATCTCGGGAGACCTGGCCCCGGTGGACGACCCGGTGCGTCCGATCCGCGGCACGATTCGCCGCTGGTGCGGCAACACCCCCGGCGCCCCGGTCCTCAGCCGCAGCGCCAAGGCTCCGGCGTTCGCCGTGGAGTTTTCGGGCGCGCCGCCGGCCCGCCGCGCCGACATCCGCCTCCGGCTGGTCGGAGGCCGGGCCTCGGCGGTGGAAGGGCTCCTGCAGGAGTTCGCCGCCGTCGCGACACGGCTGGGGAACTAATCCCCCTTCAGGTTCATCAGCAGCTCGGCGTTCGTCCGGTGTTTCTTCATTTTTACCAGCAGCATCTCGATCACGTCGCCCGGGTCGCGGATGTCCACGATGAACTTCCGCAGCCACAGCACGCGCTTCATCTCGTCCGGATCCAGGATCAGCTCTTCCTTGCGCGTCCCGCTCTTGTTCAGGTCGAGGGCGGGGAAGATGCGGCGGTTGCCGGCGCCGCGGTCGAGGTAGAGCTCCATGTTGCCGGTGCCCTTGAACTCCTCGAAGATCAGCTCGTCCATCTTGCTGCCGGTGTCGACAAGGCACGTCGCGAGGATCGTCAGGCTGCCGCCGTTCTCGATCTGGCGCGCGCTGCCGAAGAACGCCTTGGGTTTCTGGAGCGCGCCGACGTCCATGCCGCCGCTCATGATTTTGCCGTGCGGGCCGGCGAGGTTGTTGTAGGCGCGGCCCATGCGGGTGATCGAGTCCACGAGCAGGACGACATCCTTGCCGTACTCCACGAGGCGCTTCGCTTTCTCCAGCACCATCTCCGTCACCTGCGCGTGCCGCTGCGGCTGCTCGTCGAACGTCGACGCCACCACCTCGCCGCGGATCGAGCGCTTCATGTTCGTGACTTCTTCCGGCCGCTCGTCGATCAGCAGCACGATCACCATCACCTCGGGATGGTTCGCCTCGATCGCGTGCGCGATCTTCGCCATCAGGATCGTCTTCCCGACCCGCGGCGGCGCCACGATCATCCCGCGCTGGCCCTTCCCGATGGGAGAGAACAGGTTCACGATGCGGGAGGAGAACTCCTCCGGGTCGTGCTCGAGGAACAGGCGTTTGTGCGGGTGAAGCGGGGTGAGGTCCTCGAACGCCTTGCGCTTGAGGGCTTTCTCCGGCATTTCGAAGTTCACGGAGTCGATCTTGAGCATCGCGAAATACTTTTCGCCCTCGCGTGGCGGACGGATCGCGCCGACGATCGTGTCGCCCTGCTTGATCCCCGACCGGCGCAGGATCCCCGGCGGGATGTACACGTCGTCCGGCGACGGCGTGTACGAGTACGCCGCGCTCCGCACGAACCCGTAGCCGTCGGGCATCGCGTCGAGCACCCCCTGGCAGATCGTCAGCCCGTTCAGCCGCGTGTGCTCCTTCACAACCCGGTAAATCACGTCCTGCCGCGTCGCCCCCAGCGCGTCCGTCGCCCCCAGCGACCGCGCCAGCTTGATCAGGTCCGGCTGCTTCAGCGCCTGCAGCTTGTGCAGGAACAGGTCCGGCGGCGGCGGCGGGGGAAGGGCCTCCGGCGATCCCGCCGGCGCCGTCTCCGGCGTCGCGGCGTCCGCGGCGGATTTCAGCGTGTCGTCCGGCCTGGCCTGCGATTCGGCCATGACTTCCTTTCCTGTGGTGTGTCCCGGTTGCATCTCAGGTTGTTCCGGCCCGCGCGGCTCAAATGCCGCGGTCCCGGCAGGTTTCTTCCGGCGCACTTCAGCGCGCCGCGCGCTTCGCCACGACGTCCTCGACCCGCTTCTCCATCTCCGCCACCGTGCCGCCGTTCGCAATCACCTCGTCCGACTCCGCCTTCTTCCGCTCCAGCGGCCACTGCAGCTTCTCCCGGCGGCCCAATTCCTCGTCCGACCAGCCCCGCTGCCGCGCCCGTTCCCGGCGCGCCGCCTCCGGCGCATCCACGAACACCACGCAGTCCACCGTCTTCTTCATCCCCGCTTCCAGCAGCAGCGGCGCATCTACCACCACGATTCCCCGGAAGCCGTCCTTTTTCCACCCGTCCACCACCCGCGCAATCTCAGCTGCCACGCGGGGATGCATGATTTCGTTCAGGCGCCGTCCGCCCTCCGGCGTGGCGAAGGCCTTTCGCGCAAGGAGCGCATGGTCCACCTTGCCTGCCGTCTCGACGCCGCCGAAGGCCGCCGCCAGTTCGCGACGGACGTCGGGGAGGTCGAGAAGAGCCTTCGCAAGGGAGTCGGCGTCGATGACCCGGGCGCCGTGGCGTTCAAAGACGCGCGCGACGGTGGACTTGCCGCTGGCGATGCCTCCGACTAGGCCGATGAGGTACGGACGGTCGCTCAAGGGGCGCTGGGGGAAACCTGGGAGAGGAGGAGCGTGGGGAAGGAGCGGAAGAGAGGAGGAATTGAGAGGGCATTCTATGGAAGGGGAGGCGGGGGCGTCAAGCGCGCGGCCTAGGAATGCCATCGGGGAAATTCGCCCACCTGCATTTGACTTGATCCCCCCATCCCGCCCCGATATTCTTCCGACTTCTGAACGACCGGGGGGTCGTCACTTCTCGTCTCGGAGGCACACGATGCGCGCCCTGCCCATCGCCGTTGCCCTCCTCCTTTCGGCTTCCTTCGCCGTCGCAGATCCGCCCAAGAACGCCCAGCCCGCACAAGGGGGCGTGAAATGGGAAGCGAACTACGAGCAGGCGAAGGCGAAGGCGATCGGGGAAGGCAAGCTGCTGTTCGTCGACATCCTGACCGACGGCTGACACTTCTGCGTTGAGATGGAGACGGACACTTATCCTCGGGAGGACGTGCAGAAGTTCCTGAGCGACAAGGTGTGCGTCAAGGTCAACCCCGGGAAGGGTAAAGACCAAAAAGCGCTGTACGAGGCATTCAAGGTGACGGGCGTGCCGACGTTGCTGATGATCACGCCGGACGGGAAGGAGATTGCGCGTTCGGGAGGGAAGCCGCCGCCGGCGCAGTTCGTGGCGTCGTTCGTGAACCCGACCTGGAATGCGATGGTGGACGCCGAAAATGCCAAGGACCTGAAGAAGGCGGTCGAGCCGGCGTTCCTCCTGACGACCTGGTACGCGGAGACGGAGGGTGGGAAGAGGGCGCAGGAGTCGGTGAAGGCCCACATGGGCGACCCGGATTTCAAGGCCGCCTACGACGAGCTGGTGAAGGCGCACGAGCGGACGACGCTGCTGAACAAGGGGAACTGGCTGCTGAAGAACAACAAGAAGCCGGAGGCGATCGAGGCGTACAAGGCGTTGCTCGAGGCGCAGCCGGAGTGCAAGGAAGCCGCGACGGCGAAGTCGATGCTGAAAAAGCTGGGAGTGAAGCTTGAGGAGCCCGCGAAAAAGTAGGGGCGGAACGCATTCAAGGCCAAGGCGTTAGGTTTTGACACCGCGGATTCCATCCCTATAATCGCGACCCTCAACATTGGAGGTTGCCGCATGTCCAGAGCCAGTAGGGGCATCAGCATCATCTGGGCCATCCTCTCCGTAGCGCTCGCGCTCGGAGCGACCGTGACCGCGTTCTTCCAGTACCTTGAGGTCCAGAGCCACAAGGAATGGAAGAAGCGCGCGGAAACCGAGGCCGCAGCGTTCGAAAAGGAACGCCGCGACACCCATTTCCGCGAGATCCAGGAGGTCTGCCGCCTGTGCGGCTTCCCCTTCGAGCAGGAATCCGACATCGAGAAGACGCTCGGGCTGCTCAAGGACCGCAAGGACGCCAAGCAGACCCAGTACGTCCTCCCGGGCAAGGCGATGGCGATGTGGGAAATCATCCACGCCGCCGAGATCAACTACGAAGTCGCCCTTCATCGCAACGTCACCGCCAAGCAGTACAAGGGCGAGTCGGACGTGGCGGCGAAGTCGAGCCAGGACGTCCTGAACAACTACGGGCGCCTGAAGGACGAGGAGATCAACGAGCTCCAGGCCAACCTCACGAAGGTGACCGACGTCCAGACCGAGGACGTGCGCCGCTACGAGCTGCGCAAGAGCACGCTCGAGGCGGAGATCACCAAGCTGACCCAGGCCCGGACCGACCTCGCCAAGGCCCAGAGCGCCGAGACGCTCGACCTGAACAACAAGGTCAACTCGGTCGACACCGCCCTCCGCGAGTTGGTCAAGCAGGAGGCGATCTTCCACGACCTGACCGAGGTGCAGGGGCGGATCGTCGACCCGCACCAGGACGAGAAGTTCGCGTTCATCAACCTTGGCTCGCGTGACCGCCTCGTGCGCGGCCTCAAGCTCGTCGTCTTCGTCCGCGAGCCGGGCGGCAACGTCCGCTGGAAGGGCGAAGTCGAAGTGAAGGAAATCTACGCCGAGTCGGCCAAGGTCTCCATCACCGAGACCGTCGACCGCTTCGACCCGATCATCGAGGGCGACGTGGTCTTCAACCCGCTCTTCAACCCGAGCCGTCCCAAGAAGGTCGCGTTCGTTGGCGAGTTCGGGAAGACGAAGTACAGCAAGGAAGCGGCGGCGACGCGGATCCGGAACATCGGCTCGATCGTGCAGGACCAGGTCAACGACGAGACGGACTTCGTGATCGTCGGCGATTCGTACCAGACGGACGCGAACTTCGAGAAAGCGCAGTTGCTGTCCGCGCCGTGGCGCCCGCACTTCGAAATCTTCCGGTTCCTGGGTGACTAAGGAGAACTAGACGATGCAGAAGGATTCGAGCGGTCTCGTCGCGGTCATCCTGAGCGCCCTGGTGTTCGTCGGAATGGGCGTCTGGTGGTACTTCAGCTACGACGAGGTCATGAACGAGCAGACGGGCCTGAAGAAGCAGCTCAAGGATGCGAAGGAGCTGCGCCGGCAGGCTGAGGAGAAGCTCGAGAAGATGACGAAGCAGGGCGACCAGCTCGCGGAGCTGGTGGGGATGAACAACATGGTGGACGGGCGCCCGAGCGTCTCAGCCATGATGGATCACCTGAACCTGTGGTCGAAGCGCCTGGCGGCGACTCCCTGCAAGCAGAAGTACGGGGAGTGGAGCCGGGACGAGAACACGGAGGAGCTGAAGGTCGGGGGCGCCGAGGCTGGCGGCCGCGACCTGTGCTTCATCAAGGACTCGCGCGCGGCGGCGGACACCCGCATGGCGAACGAGACGGACGACATCAAGCAGTACCTGGTCGCCGAGCTGGAGGTGATGACGGAGGCCCTGACGAAGGAGGCCACCGAGCTCGAAGGGCAGGCGGAGTCGGCGATCCGGACGCACAACGAGAACGTCGGCGACGGGAAGAGCCAGGGCAAGCTGGGGACGCTGATCGAGGAAAAGACGCGCCGCATCAAGGAGCTGCGCGAGGCGATCCGCAACATCGAGGACCAGATCCAGCAGAACGCGAAGAACAGCGAGCAGGCGATCGCGGACCTCGAGAAGGACGTTCGGGCGAAGCTGGACGAGCTGGACCAGATGAAGGCGAAGCAGGAGAAGGTTGTCCTGGCGAAGAAACAGAAGATCCAGGAACTCCAGGACCGCGTGTTCGCGATCTCGACGAAGCGGCAGCTGGCGCGTGAGAGCACGGAGGCGGACGGGATGGTGATCAACTCGATCCCGAACGAGCTCACGGCGTGGATCGACATCGGCCGCAAGGACGCCCTGCTCAAGGGGACGATCTTCGAAGTGTTCGCCATGAACAAGGGCGGGCGCAAGGAGAACAAGGGCAAGGCGGTGGTGATCGACGTCCGCGAGGATTACAGCATCATCCAGCTTCTCCGCGACGGGATCGTGCAGATGCAGGACGGCACGGTCTACGAGGGCAAGGTCGTGGAGAAGGGGAACGTGGTCGAGATCACGGAGCGGAACGGCAACAAGCTGATGATCGCCGGCGAGAAGGTCAAGCGCCTGGACTACTACCAGGAGTTTGAGCGGATCGAGAAGGGCGACTATGTGGCGAACGAGGTGTTCGACCGCAAGAAGTCGAAGACGTTCGTGTTCGGCGGCAAGCTGCGCGGCCGGTATACGAACGAGCAGATGACGCACCTGATCGAGGAGTTCGGCGGCGAAGTCGACGCCGATGTCCAGAGCGAGACGACGTACCTCGTGGTGGGCGCGGACTTCGAGAAGGACCCGAACTTCGAGAAGGCGAAGAACCTCGCGGTGAAGATCATCCGGGAGGCGGACCTGTACGAGATGCTGGGCATCGCGAAGTAGCCAGCGCGGAAATCACGGAGCCCCCGGCGACGAGCCGGGGGCTTTTTTTGTGCCCGCGCCATCCCACCCCGCGCGGATTCCGCGTTAGACTGGGCGCATGGCCGTCGCCGAAAAAGACCAGGACCAGGACCTCGAAGCCCACCGGATGACCTTCGGGGAACACCTGGAGGAACTCCGCCAGCGGCTTCTGTACTCGGTCATCGGCGTGGCCCTCGCCGTGGGAATCTGCCTCTTCTGGCAGCAGGAACTCATGTGGGCCGTCACCTGGCCCCACCGGTCCGCCCAGGAGTCGCTGGGGCACTCCCCGGAGCTCGAGGTCTTCGACTACGCCGACCGCTTCATGATCCCCATGAAGGTCGCCATGATCTTCGGCCTGGCGCTGGCCGCGCCGGTGGTGCTGTGGCAGATGTGGAAGTTCATCGCCGCCGGGCTGAAGCCGCACGAGCGGAAGTACGCGATGATCTGCGGCCCGGCGTCTCTGCTGCTCTTCTTTGCCGGCGCCGTCTTCGGCTACCTCATCCTGATCCCGGTGACGCTCAAGTTCCTCGGTTCGTTCGGGGCCGACTGGAACCAGTTCAAGGACTCCATCGCGCTCGACAAGTACCTCGACATGTTTTTCGCGCTCACGATCGCCGCTGGAGCCATCTTTGAAATCCCGCTGATCATGACGTTCCTGTCGTTCGTCGGCATCGTGCCGCCGAAGACGTTCGCCTCCTGGCGGAAGATGGAAATCCTGGTCGCGGCCATCCTCGGCGCGGTGCTCACCCCCGGCGGCGACCTCATCTCGATGTCCTCGCTCGCGGTCCCCATCATCGTCCTCTACGAGGTCGGCATCCTCGCCGGCCGGCTCGTCTACCGCGCCCCCGAGGGCGATCCGGCCGCGTCCCCGGCGAACGATTAGGCCCCTCGAAGCTGTCCGCGGCGCGCTCCCGTCGCTATCATCTGCCCCCTTCCCAACTTTCCCCGGAGCCTCATGCCTCGCCTCGCGCTCGTCGGCACGCCCCAGACCGGAAAGACCACCCTCTTCTGCGCCCTCACCGGTTCCGATTACGCCACCGCCATCGCCCAGGCCGGCGCCGGCGGCGGCAAGGCCCGCGTGGGCGTCGCGAAGATCCAGGACCCGCGCCTCGACAAGCTCTCCGCCTGGCACAAGCCCAAGAAACACACCCCCGCCGTCGTCGAATTCGCCGACACCGCTTCCCTCGTCCTCACCCCCGAGGGGCGCGACAAGAACAACCAGCTCCTGGCCGCGTTCCGCAACGAGACCGACGGGCTCGTGCTGGTCGTGTCGGCCTGGAAGGGCGACAACCCTTCGGCGCTGAGAAGCGAGGCGGAGGTGAAGGCGGAGGTGGACCAGCTGGCGACGGAGTTCGTGTTCGCGGACATGGCGATCGCGGAGTCGCGGATCGAGAAGCTGAAGGTGCAGGTGACGAAGCCGACGCCGACGCAGGAGAAGGACAAGAAGGAGCTTGAGGTGCTGAAGGTGCTTTACGCGGCGTTCGCGGAAGGGAAGCCGGCGTCGGGGGTGGCGCTGAAGGGGGAGGACGCGAAGCTGGTGAAGGGATTCCGGTTCCTGTCCGAGAAGCCGACGATCGTGGCGCTGAACGTGCCGGAGACGGCGCTGGGGAAGACGTTCACGGTGCCGGGGTACACGGTGGTGCCGGTGTGCGCGAAGCTGGAGCTGGAGCTGCTGGGGATGGAGCCGGCGGAGCGGGACGCGTTCATGGGCGACTATGGGCTCAAGAAGCTGGCGACGCCGGACCTGATCCAGGCGGCGTTCCGGAGCCTGGGGCTGCAGTATTTTTTCACGGCGGGCGACGACGAGTGCCGCGCGTGGATCATCCGCAAGGGGGACGACGCGGTGGAGTCGGCGTCGAAGATCCACAGCGACCTGGCGCGCGGGTTCGTGGCGGCGGAAGTGGTGTCGTTTGCGGACTGGGAAGCGGCGGCCGGCGACATGAAGGTGGTGAAGTCGCGGGCGCGGCTGAGGCAGGAGGGGAAGGGGTACATCGTGGCGGACGGGGACATCATCAACATCAAGTCGGGGGTATAAGCCCGGGCGAAATTGACCCGGGTTTGTTTTTGGGGTATGACGTGAGTGAACATTCACTCGCCTCGCGCGCCCTAACCCGTTTCCTCACGCCCCAACAGGTAGAATCCGCCCTCCCCGCTTCCCACGGAACCGCCACGATGCAGAAACTCCCGAACGCCTGGTACATCGCCTGTTCCGCAGCCGAACTCGGCGCCCGCCCCATCCGCCGCGTCGTCGAGGGCGAAACGCTCGCCCTGTTCCGCGATGCCTCCGGCCGGCCGCAGGCCGTCGCCGACCGGTGCGCGCACCGCGGGATGGCGCTCTCCGCCGGCAAGGTCGTCGATGGATGCGTGCAGTGCCCGTACCACGGCTGGCGCTACGACGGCGAGGGCATGCTGAAGGCCGTCCCCGCGCTGTGCGAGGGCGAGCCCCTGCCGCTCAAAAAGGCCCTTCGCGCGTTCCCGGTCCGCGAGCAGCAGGGCCAGGTCTGGGTCTGGACGGGGGACGAAGCGCCGAAAGCCGAACCGTACGCGTTCGCCCGGCACGGCGACCCGGGCTGGTCGAGCTTCGTGATGCAGACGCGCATGGAAGCGCCCGTCGAACTCTGCCTCGAGAACTTCCTCGACGTCCCGCACACGATTTTCGCGCACCCGGGGCTCTTCCGCGCCGGGGAACAGCACCCGACGAAAGCCCGGGTGACGCGCGGCGCGGACTCGGTCGTCGCGGAGTTCCTGAACGAGCCCGATCTCTCCGGCTGGGGGCCGCGCCTCGTGCTCCCCAAGGGCGCCAAAATGGTCCACACCGACCGCTTCATCATGCCCTCGATCACCCGCGTCGATTACGCGTTCGGGCCGGACGCCGGCGTGATCATTTCGTCGCAGTGCACGCAGCGGGAGGAGTACGTCGTGGATGTGACGACGTTCATCACATGGAAACTGCGGTTGCCGGGATTCGTCGCGAAGCCCTTCCTCAAGTGGTACTGCCGCCGCGTGATCCAGCAGGACGTGGACGTGCTGAAGATCCAGGGGGAGCAGATCCGCAAGTTCGGGAAGGGGCAGGTGAGCACGAAGGCAGACCTGCTGGGCGGGCACATCCGGGAGCTGCGGCGTCGGGCGCTGGACGGGCTGGGGGCGGGGGAAGAGGTGGTGGAGGAAGCGGAGCTGAGGATTTAGCGATGAGCGGAAGACTCACGGGTTCGGTGACGCGCCGCGACTCGCTCGGCGCGGAGACGGTGGACGCGATGTGGCGGCTGTTCGCGGACTACTACCGCGCGGCGGAGCGCGCTGTGTTCGACCGCGACCTGGCGGAGAAGGAGGACGTGCTGCTGCTGCGCGGGGACGACGGGGCGCTGCACGGGTTCACCACGATGCGGCGCTTCGACGTGACGGTTCGCGGCCGGCGGCTGCGGGCGGTGTTCAGCGGGAACACGATCATCGAGCAGGAGTACTGGGGGGAGCAGGAGCTGGTGCGGACGTTCACGCGGTACCTGGCGGGGGTGAAGCAGGAAGAGCCGGGGGTGCCGCTGTACTGGTACCTGATCTGCAGCGGGTTCCGGACGTACCTGTACCTGCCGATTTTCTACCGCGAGTTCTTCCCGCGGTGCGACCGGGAGACGCCGGAGTTCGAGCGGGCGGTGATCGACGCGCTGGGGTCGATGAAGTACCCGGACGAGTACCGGGACGGCGTGGTGCGCGTCGCCGAGCCGCGCGAGTGCCTGCGCCCCGAGCTGGCGGTGCCGCCGCCGCACAAGGTGGAGCACCCGCACATCGGGTTTTTCCTGAAGCGCAACCCGGGGTACCTGCGCGGGGACGAGCTGGTGTGCCTGGCGGAGGTTTCGGAGGGGAACATGCGCGGCTTCGCGGCGGCGCTGAAGGCGCGCCCGGCGGTGTCGGCGTGATCCGCTGCCTGCTCGCGAACGGCCTGTGGACGCTCGCGAATTCGCGGGCGGCGCGGGCGTTCCGCCGGGCGGAGCGGGATCCGCGGGGGGTACAGGAAGCGATCCTGCGGGAGTTCCTCGCCAGGAACGCCGGGAGCGAGTACGGGAAGAAGCACGGGTACGGCTCGATCCGGACCGTGGAGGAGTTCCGCAAAGCGGTGCCGGTCGCGCGGTACGAGGACCTGGAGCCCTGGGTCGACCGGATCCGCGACGGCGCGCCGAACGTGCTGACCGCCGAGCCCGTCGTCATGATGGAGAAAACCAGCGGCTCTTCCGGCGGCGCCAAGTACATCCCGTACACCGCTTCGCTGCGCCGCGAATTCCAGAACGCCGTCGGGGCGTGGCTGTACGACATGTTCACGCGCCGCAAGTCGCTGTTCCTCGGCCCGCAGTACTGGTCGATCAGCCCCGCGGCCCGCGAGCGCGAAAAAACCGCGGGCGGTCTGCCGGTCGGTTTCGAGGACGACACCGAGTACCTGTCGCCGGTCGAGCGGAAACTCGCGAGCTGGGTGATGGCTGTTCCCGGCTCGCTCTGCCGCGTGGCCGACCTCGAGGAAAACCGCCGCCTCACGCTCGAGCACCTCGTCGCCCGCCGCGACCTGCGCTTCATTTCCGTCTGGAACCCGAGCTTCCTCACGATCCTGATGAGCCGACTGCCGCCCGGCAAGCGCCCCCGCGACCTCTGGCCGCGCCTGCGCCTCATCAGTTGCTGGACCGCGGGCGCTTCCGAACGATTCCTCCCGGAACTGCGCGAGATGTTTCCGGGCGTGGAGATCCAGGGGAAAGGTCTGCTGGCGACCGAAGGGGTGGTGTCGATCCCGATCACGGGGCGGCGTGCGCCGTCGCCGGCGCTGACATCGCATTTCGTGGAGTTTGTCGGCGAGGACGGGGAAGCGCGGCTGGCGGACGGGCTGGAGGTGGGGAAGCGCTACGAGGTGCTGCTGACGACGGGCGGCGGTTTTGCGAGGTACGCGCTGGGCGACGTCGTGGAGGTGGTCGCGCCGGGGCAGATCGAGTTCGTGGGGCGCGGCGGGAACGTGAGCGACGTGTGCGGGGAGAAGCTGAGCGAGGCGTTCGCGGCGCCGATCCTGGGGGAAGCGGCCGGGCGGTTCGGGCTGCGCGGGCTGACGATGCTGGCGCCGGAGTGGGGGGCGCCGCCGCGGTACCGGCTGTTCGTGGAGGGCGGCGACGCGGCGGCGGCCGCGGCGTGGGTCGAGGAGCGGCTGTGCGGCGCCGTGCATTACGCGTACTGCCGCAAACTCGGGCAGCTCGCGCCGGTCGAGGGCGTCCTCGTCCCCGGCGGGAACGAGCGCTACCTCCGGGCGTGCGAGTCGATGGGGCAGCGCGCGGGGAACATCAAGCCGTCGCTTCTGCGCCGCGACTTCGGCTGGTCGGCGCGGCTTGGGGCGGCGGTCGAGGAGGCGGCGCATGCCGGTTAGCGCCCCACCCCGCGGCGTGGAGTTCGACCTCGCGAGCGACGGCGACGACGCGGCGCTGCGCGGGTTGCTGCGCGACACGCCGATGGGCGGGGCGATCGAGCTCGCCTTCCTCGCGGAGCCGTCGTTCTTCCGCGCCGCCCGCATCCAGGGTCCCGACGTCCAGGTGCTCGTCGCCCGCCGCGACGGCCGCATCCTCGGTGCGGCCACGCGCGCCCTTCGCCCTGCGTGGATCAACGGCGAGCGGGAGGACTCCGGCTACCTTGGCGACCTGCGGATCCGCCCCGAAGCGCGCGGCGGGACGATCCTGGCGCGCGGCTTCCGGCAGCTCCGCGAGCTTCACGCCGACGGACGCGCCCGCATCTACTCGACCGTGATCGTCGACGACAACCGCACCGCGCTGGCGACTCTCGCCGCAAACCGTCCCGGGCTTCCCACCTACACCGACCTCGGCCGCGTCGTGACGCCGATGCTCGGGCTGGTGAAGCGCCTCCCGGACATCGCGGCGTACATCGTGCGCGGGACGCCGGAGATGCTTCCCGCGATCGTCGAGAAGCTGAACGAGGCGCGGATGCAGTTCGCTCCCGCCTGGACGGAAGAGGATTTCCGCGGCGGCCGGCTCGCGGGGTTCCGCGCGGAGGACTTCTACGTCCTGCGCCGCGGCGGAAAAATTGTCGGCGTGCTCGGCGTCTGGGACCAGCGCGCATTCCGCCAGACTGTCGTCACGCGCTACCGCGGAGCGCTCGGCCTGCTCCGGCCCGTCGTCAACCTGCTCCGCCGTCCGCCGCTTCCCGCCCCCGGCCGGACGCTGGCGTTCGCGACGGTCGCGTTCGTGGCGACGGACGGAGTGGAGGAGTACCGGGCGTTGTTGCGAAGGGCGTACAACGAAGCGTGCGACGCGGGGCTGTCGTGGCTGTGCGCGGGGCTGCACGAGAGCGACCCGCGCGTTGCCGCGCTTTCTGAGTACCCGAGCACGCCGTTCGCCGGCCGCCTGTTCGCGGTCACGTTCGACGGTCCGCCGCGCCTCGACGGGCGTGTCCCCTGGGTGGAGGCCGCCCTCCTGTGACGCTCCGCACGATCCGCATCGCCCTCGGCGCCTCGCTCGCCGTGCTCGCGGCCTTTATGGTCGTCTGGTTCCACCGCCAGAACGCCGGCCTGCAGCCCGGCGGCCCGATCTCCGTGCCGAAGGCCCTTTGGCTCGGGTACGCCATCGGCGCCTGGGCCTTCCTCCCGTTTTTCCTATGGCGCGATTCCTCCCTTGCGCCGTCCGTCCGCCGCGTCTTCGGGATCTTCCTCGCCATCTTCGCGACGCGCGGCGTCCTCGAGCTCATCCTCATCTTCGGTTTCCGCCACTGGACGCCCGTCTACGGCATTTCCGAGGACCTGCTGCGCATCGCCGCCCTTGTCTGGTTCCGCCGCGCCGCGATCGCCGAAACCCCGCGCGACCGCCGCGCCCTCCGCTTCACCACCCACCTCGCCGTCTCCCTCGTCGCCGAAGCGGTCTTCGCCGGCATGTTTCTCCAGACCGGCGCCGCGGCCCGCGGCATCTACTTCGCCTCGTCCGAGCCCTCGTGGTGGTTCATCAACACGGCGACCACCATCGCCCTCGCGTTCGTCCTCCCCGACCTCGCCGCCGCCCTCGCCGGCCTCTGGTTCCACGGCAGTTCCTCCGACACCCCGCGCCCCCTCCGCATCGGCCGCGCTTCCGCCGCCACCCTCGTCGCCGCCACCCTCCTTTCCGCCCTCGGCCTGTGGACGTGGATGATGCGGGCCGAAGCGTCGGCCGCGCGGCACCAGCGCGTCGGGTACGAGATCGTGGCGTCCTGCGCGAAATTCAAGGACGCGTTCACGAAGGGCGATGAGGCCGCGATGGCCGACTTCGTGACGTCGGGAGACGCGTCGTGGAAGCGCGTCGAGGTGAAGCAGGATCACCCCTTCCTGCTGCAGCGATGGGAGCCGGGCGGCGCGCCCGGGTTCCTGCGAGCGCTGAAGGAGTGGCGGCACGAGCTTCCCGAAGTGCTGCAGGCGTATTTCAAGATCCACCTCGTGGACCGAATCGTTTCGGACGAAGAAGCGGTTCTGCAGCTGCGCGCCGAGGTGACGTCGCCGCTTCGCACGGACAACGCGCTGTGGCGGTGCCGGTTCGTGAAGGGGGCGGATGCGCGGTGGCGCGTGGTGGAAGCGGCGCTGATGGAGGGGTCGACGGCGTCGGGCGGGGGGAACCTGTTCACGGACCGGGCGGCCGAACGCGGGCTGGATTTCGTGATGGAGGGAGACAAGCGGTTCGAGCCGTGCCAGCGGTGCACCGAGCACGACTGCCCGGGGCCGACGAAGCTGAAATTCCAGACGATGCGGCACGCGTACGCGGGGCTGGCGGCGGCGGACGTGGACGGCGACGGGAAGGACGACCTGTTCTTCTGCTCGGGCGGCCGGGCGGCGTTTTACCGGAACACCGGGGACGGCCGGTTCGAGAACGCGACGGAGAAGGCCGGGCTGGCGGGGCTCTGGCACGTCAACACGGCGGCGTTCGCGGACGCGGACAACGACGGGGACGAGGACCTGTACGTCGCGTCGTACTTCGGCCCGAATCACTTCTTCGAGAATCGGGGCGACGGCACGTTCGCGGACCGGACGGCGACGTGCGGCATCCTGGACGACGACCTGTCGACCTCGCTCTGCTGGTTCGACTACGACCGCGACGGCGACCTCGACCTGTACATCGGCCGCTTCCTCGACGCGCGCACCGACATCCCGGATTCGTTCCTCTACGCGCGCAACGGCCAGCCGAATCATCTCTTCCGGAACGACGGTGGGTTGCGCTTCACCGACGTGACTGAAAAGGCCGGGGTGGGGGAGCGGGGGCTGACGCTGGCGCTGGCGGCGGCGGACTACGACGGGGACGGCGACCAGGACCTGTACGTCGCGAACGACTTCGGGCGCAACGTGCTGTACCAGAACCAGGGGGACGGGACGTTCCGCGACGTCGCGAAGGAGACGGGGACGCTGGCGATCGGCGGCAGCATGTCGGCCTCGTGGGGCGATTACGACAACGACGGCCGCCTCGACCTTTACGTCGCCGCCATCCGCTCCAACCAGCGCTGGTTCGTGCAGCCCGTCACCGCGCAGCGCGTCGTGCTCAAGTTCATCCGGGAAGGGAAGTACGGGAAGGACAACCCGGTGTTCTCCGACGTGAGGCAGTACATGGGCGACGACTGGATGAACATCGGGAACTACGCGCTCGCCGGCAATTCGCTCCTGCGCCAGGGGCCGGGCGGCAAGTTCACCGACGAGGCGGAGGCCGCGGGGGCGCGGCCGGCGGGGTGGTACTGGGGCGCGGGATTCAGCGACATCGACAACGACGGGGATCTCGATATCCACGCGGTGGACGGCTGGATCTCCGGGAAGAACACATACGACTTGTGAGCGGAATTCAACACCGGCGCGGTCGCGCCGGAACGGCCTTACAGCAGCGGCTGGCTCTACAGCGACGAGTTCATCGGCGACAAGAGCTGGAACGGGCACGAGCGGAACCGGCTGCTCGTGAACCTGGGCGGCGGGAAATTCGCCGAGGCCGCGACCGCGTACGGCCTCGATTCGCTCCGCGACGGCCGCGGGATGGTCGCTTCCGATTTCGACGGCGACGGCGACCTCGATTTCGTCGTGAATTGCCACAAGGCGCAGCCGCAGTACTTCGTCAACGCCGCTCCGCAGGGTCACTGGCTCCAGGTCCGCCTCCGCGGCCGCGCCAGCAACCGCGACGGCGTCGGCGCGATCCTCCGCGCCCGCTGCGGCGCCCTTCGGCAGATGCGCGTCGTCTCCGCCGGCGACGGCTACCAGTCGCAGAGCTCCCGGACGCAGCACTTCGGCCTCGCGGCGGCTTCCGTCGTCGACGAGCTCGAGGTCACCTGGCCCAGCGGCAAGGTCCAGCGCTTCACCGCGCTTCCCGCCGACCGGATCGTGGAGATCGACGAAGATTCCGACGACGCGCGGACCGTCAGCCTCAAGTAGCGGCCGCCGGCGGGTATCATCGGGCCGATGACCGACGCTTCCCCCGCCCCGGAACACCGCCGATCCGCCGAAGTCGGGGCATCGGTCGAGAGGACGAAGCGCCGCCGCCGGATCCTGCTCACCGGGATTCCCGCGGTCCTGCTGGCCGCGCTCGTCGTGGCCGAGATCGCCGCGCGCCTCGGCGGGTCGCGCCCCGTCACCGGGTTCGTGTCCGCCGGTGAACGCGGCTGGGCCCCCCAGCCCGGCCAGCGCGACATCGCCGGCGCCGCCGTCACCGTTTCCCCGACCGGCACCCGCGGCCCCGAGGCCGCCCCGGGCGGCGTCCTCCTCCTCGGCGACGAAACCGCGTTCGGCGCCGGCCTCCCCGACGCCGACTCCCTCGGCGCCGTCCTGTCCCGCGAGTCCGGCGCCCCCGTCACCCTCGCCGCCTGCCCCGGCTATGGCACCCAGCAGGAATTCCTCTGGCTCCAGGAACTCGCCCCCCGCCTCAAGCCGCGCCTCGTCATCGTCCTCTACTCCCTCGACGATCCCCGCCCCTTCGCCGCCACCCTCTTCACCTCCCTCCGCGTCTTCTTCCAGCGCTTCTCCGCCCTCGCCGCCCCCGCTTCCCACCCCGCCACCCGCGAGGAACTCCACGACCTCTACGACCCCGACGGCGTCCCGTGGCGCCTCCAGAAACAGACCCTCCGCCAGATCGGCGACTGGTCGCGCTCCACGAAAATCCCCGTCATCTTCGCCACCTGGCCCGCCATGACGAAACAGGACCCCGCCCTCGCCGAGTACTTCGAGGACATCCGCGGTGAAGCGCGCATCAACGGGATTTTCGTCCGGAACCTGCTGGGCGACCTCGGCGAGACCGGGCTGGAATCGCTCACGACGCCGGCCGGGCGTCCGGGCGCGGAAGCGGTCCGCCGGGTGGCGAAAGGGCTGGCCGCGGAGGTGAAGGAGGGGCAGTGAGGCGGGCGCGTTGTTTGATTGAGCCGTGAGCCCGAGGGGCATAGCATGGCGGCAGCGATTCGGAGAAC
Source organism: uncultured Planctomycetia bacterium (assembly GCA_964590435.1). GTDB lineage: Bacteria > Planctomycetota > MHYJ01 > WSZJ01 > WSZJ01 > WSZJ01. The sequence continues at coordinate 224,741 of CAZPWT010000012.1, read as the reverse complement.
ACCCGCGTGAGCAAGGCCGTCCTCGCCTACACCGGCGCCCTCGACAACCTCATCTGCATCCACTGGCTGCGGACGGTGAAGAACATCAAGGTGGTGACGTTCTCCGGGAATTTCGGGCAGCCCGAATACCTGGAGGAGGTCGGCGAGCGGGCGCTGGAAACCGGCGCGATCTCGGCGCACATCGCCGACATGCGCGAGCGCTTCCTCAAGGACTTCTGCTTCCGCGCGCTGAGGGCCGGCGCGCGCTACGAATCGGGCTACGTGCTCTCCTCGGCGCTGTCGCGGCCGCCGCTGGCGCAGGAGCTCGTGCGCATCGCGCGCGAGGAAGGCTGCGAGTACATCGCGCACGGGTGCCGCGGCATCGGCAACGACCAGATCCGCCTCGAGAGCTACCTCCAGACGCTCGCGCCCGACCTCAAGATCGTCGCGCCGCTCTTCGAGCTCGGCCTCAAGACGCCGGAAGACGACGAAGCGTACGCCAAGCGCTGGAACCTGCCGCGCTCCGCGAGCCGCCAGATGCGCTACAACGTCGACGAGAACCTCTGGGGCGTGGCGCTTCAGCTCGGCCCGAAAGCCGACCCGTGGATGGAGCCGCCGGACGACACGTACATCATGACGCGGCGGATTTCCGACGCGCCGGACAAGCCGACGTACGTGGACATCGGGTTCGAGGCGGGCCTGCCGGTGATGATCGACTTCCAGCGCCGCGGGACGATGGACATGGTCGCCGACCTGAACCGGCTCGGCGCGCAGTACGCGATCGGCCGGCTCGACGTGATCGAGGACCGCATCAGCGGCCTCAAGGCGCGGGAAATCTACGAAGCGCCGGCGGCGCACCTGCTTCACCAGGCGCACACGGCGCTCGAGGAGCTGACGCTCGACAAGGACGTGTTCCAGTTCCGGGACGTGACGGGGCGGCGGTACGCGGACCTGGTGTACCGCGGGAAATGGTTCACGCCGTTCCGCGAAGCGCTGGACGCGTGGTTCGACGTGATCGAGCGCAACGTGACGGGGACGGTGAAGCTGAAGCTGATCGGCGGGACGTCGCTCGTGGTCGGTCGCCAGTCGCCGCACTCGCTGTACCGGAGCGAGATGCTCTCGTACGACGGCGACGTGGAGCGGACGACGCGGCGCCGCAGGCCTTCCCCCGAGAGCGAGCACGGCTCGCGGCCGCCCAGCACGCGGAAGGAATGACATGGCCGGCCCTTCCGCCCCCGTGGCGCACATCGTGTGCAGCGGCGACGAGCTGACGCTGGGGCGCGTCGCAAACACCAACGCGGCGTGGCTTTCGCGGCGGCTGTCGGACCTCGGGTTCGACGTCGGGCGGCACGTCACGATCCCGGATCACTTTGAGCCGCTGGTGAAGGAGATCCTCGAGGCGGCGGGCGCGGCGGACGCGGTGATCCTCTCCGGGGGGCTCGGCCCGACGGTGGACGACCTGACGCGGGAGGCCGCGGCGAAGGCGGCGGGGAAGCCGCTGGTCCGGTCGGCGGAGGCGCTCGAGGCGATCCGGGCGTTCTTCGCGAAGCGCAACCGGCCGATGCCGGCGAACAACGAGAAGCAGGCCGACCTGCCGCGCGGCGCGGCGCTGGTCCCGAACCCCGTCGGCACCGCCCCGGGCTTCGCGCTCCCGATCCGCGGCGCGTTCGCGGTCGCCCTCCCCGGCGTCCCCGGCGAGTTGCGCGCGATGTTCGACGCCGCCGTCGCGCCGCTCCTTGCGGCGCGCTTCCCCCGCCGGCCCGCGACGGCCGCGAAGGAGCTCGAGGTGATCGGGCTGCCGGAGAGCGAGGTGGACCGGCGGCTTGAGGGGATCGCGACGCCGTCGGGGAACCCGCGGCTGTCGCTCATGGTGCGCGACTCGATCGTGACGGCGCGCTTCGTCGCCCGCGGCCGGACGGCGGCGGAAGCGCGCCGCGCGCTGGCGGCCGCGATCCGCCCCGCGAGGCGAGCGCTAGGCGCCCACGTCTTCGGCGAGGACGGGCAGGACATCTCCGACGCCGTCGCGGCCCTGCTCCTGCGCCGCAAGCTGCGGCTGTCGATCGCGGAATCGTGCACCGGCGGGCTCATCGGGCACCTGCTGACGAAAATCCCCGGCATGTCGCGGACGCTCATCGAGGACGTCGTGACATACGCGAACGAGGCCAAGGTGAAGCGCCTCGGCGTGCGCGCGTCGCTGATCGCGAAGCACGGCGCGGTGTCGGCCGAGGTGGCGGCGGCGATGGCAGAAGGGTCGCTGAAGCGATCGGGCGCGGACGTGTCGCTCGCGGTGACCGGGATCGCGGGGCCGGGCGGAGGGACGGCGGCGAAGCCGGTCGGGCTTGTGTTCACCGCGGTACGGTACCGTGGGGAGACGACGGTGAAGGAGCTGCGGCTGAGCGGGGACAGGGCGATGATCCAGGCGAGGGGGGCGAGGCTGGCGCTGGAACAGCTCAGGCGGCGGGTGTTGGGAGTTTGAGGTTTGGGAGTTCGGTTCCGGGTTCGGGGTTCCGGGTTCCGAGGAGTTTGGAGTCGGGTTCTGAGTTTGGTTCAGAGTTCCCGCGCGCTGCCTCCGCGGCACAACCCGCAACCCATAACTCCAAACCTCCCGGAACCCGGAACCCCGAACCCGGAACCGAACTCCCAAACTCCCAACTCGCCCCCTCCCCGCCTTGTGGTCCCTCCTCCGCACAAGTATCCTTCCCCCCCAATGGCCCTCCGCGCTCCTCGCCTCTCCCGCCGCTGGCAGCTCGCCCTCGCTCACCCCGAGCGCGCCGAGCGCCTTGCCCGCGCCCTCTCCGTCTCCCCCGTGGTCGGCCAGCTCCTCATCAACCGCGGCGTCGAGGACCCCGCCGCCGCTTCCATGTTCCTCCGCACCCAGCTCGACCACCTCCACGACCCCTTCCTCCTCCGCGAAATGCACAAGGCCGTCGATCGCCTCCAGCGCGCCCTTCGCGACAACGAGCCCATCCTCGTCTTCGGCGACTACGACGTCGACGGCGTCACCGGCACCGCCCTCATCGCCCAGTTCTTCAAGACCCTCGGCCGCGACGTCCGCTGGTACATCCCCCACCGCGTCAAGGAGGGCTACTCCCTCTCCCGCGCCGCGATCGAGAACTTCGCACGCGAGGGCGTGAAGGTCCTCATCACCGTCGACTGCGGCACCACCAACATCGAGGAAGTCCGGCTCGCCCAGGAACTCGGCATCGACGTCATCGTCACCGATCACCACGAGCCCATGTCCGTCCTCCCCCCGGCCCTCGCCGTCCTCAACTCCAAGATGCCCGACTCCGGCTACCCCTTCCAGGGCCTCTGCGGCGCAGGCATGGCGTTCAAGCTCGTCTGGGCACTCGCGAAGGGCCTCCACGGGCACCACCGCATCTCCGGCCCGCTCGCGCGCTTCTTCGTCGACTCCATGGCCCTCGTCTCCCTCGGCACCATCGCCGACGTCGCGCCGCTCGTCGGCGAAAACCGCGTCTTCGCCACCTTCGGCCTCGCCGCCCTCGGCAGTTCCCAGGTCCCCGGCATCGTCGCCCTCCTCAAGAGCGCCGGCCTCGAGGGCGTCGTCCTCAACGCCGGCCACGTCGGCTTCCGCATCGGCCCCCGGCTGAACGCGGGGGGGCGCATGGGAAGCGCCTCCATCGGCGTGGAGCTGCTGCTGACGGATTCGCCGCACCGCGCGGAGGACATCGTCGCGGACCTCGAAGTCGCGAACACCGAGCGGCAGCGCATCGAGGCGGACATCCTTGAGCAGGCGCTGAAGATGGTCGAGGAGGAGCACGACCTGGAGAACGATCCGGTGATCGTGCTGGCGGACGACCGCTGGCACTCCGGCGTGATCGGGATCGTGGCGTCGAAGCTCGCGGAAAAGCACTACCGCCCGGTCATCCTGATCGCGCTGAAGGACGAGAAAGGGAAGGGGAGCGGGCGGTCGATCCCGGCGTTCCACCTGTACGACTCGCTGGCGACGTGCCGCGACCTGCTGAACGCCTTCGGCGGCCACTCGCACGCCGCGGGGCTCGAGATCCAGCGCGAGCGCGTGCCGCTTCTGCGCCGCCGTCTCAACGAGTACGCCCGCGGCGTCCTGAAAGGCGACGACCTGGTGCCGCGCCTCAACGTCGACGCCGAGATCGCGCTCGACCAGTTGTCACGCGAGGTCGTGAAGGAGATCCAGTTGCTCGAGCCGCACGGCTACGGCAACCCCGCGCCGGTGCTCACCGCGACCAATCTCCGGCTGGCGGGCGAGCCCAAGATCATCGGCAAGACCGGCGACCACATCTCCTTCTACGTCGTGCAGGGAAAGCACTCGCTCAAGGCGATCGGCTTCGGCATGGCCGACCGCTACGAGGACCTCCAGCTCAACCGCCGCCGCGCGCTCAGCCTCGCCTTCGCGCCGATCATCAACGAATGGCAGGGGCGCGAATCCGTCGAACTGCAGGTAAAGGACATGCGCTTCGAAACCGAATAGGCCCTTATCCGCGGCCGTTTCCGCGCGATCCGCCGTTATCCGCGAGTTCCTTTCCTTCGACGCTTCTTCGCCGCTTTCTTCGGCACACGCTTCGCCGACTTCTTCTTCACAACCGTCCGCTTCACGACGCTCTTCTTCTCTTTCTTCGCCGGCGGCGCCGCCTTCTTCTCCTTCCTCGCGCTGCCGTCCGCCCACAGCACCGGCTGCTCCGGCAGGATCATCCCCTCCACCACCTGGTCCCACCCCGCGGCCAGGATCAGCTCCACCGGCGCGCCATACCGGAGCTGCGCCCGGAACACCCCCGGCGAGAACAGGTCCTCCGTCGTCCCGTCGTCGAACAGGAAATTGTGGTACCAGTGCGCGTCCGCCTCGAACGCCGCATTCGAGTACGCCGCAATCTCCGGCACCCCGTCGTACGGTCGCCACGTCACCTTCCACCCGCGCTTCTCGGAAGCCTCCCGCAGCGCGTCGTTGTGGTGGTGAAGCGCTTCCGGATCGCGGCCGCTGATGAAGGGGCGGATGCCGAGGGAGAAGCCGGGGAGGTTTTCGAAGAGGGACCAGCGGAGGGCGACGAGGGCGCGGTCGGGGAGGAGCTGGAGTTCCTGGGAGACGTGGGCTCCGCCGTCGGCGCGGAAGCGCCAGGTGGGCCAGGGGGTGGCGGAGAACGAGAGGATGCGAGAGGGCTCATCGGGATTGAGGACGCCGGGGGCGTAGCGCTGGGTGGCGAGGTGAGAGCGGCCGACGGCGTGGTCGACCCAGGCTTCGAGGCCGTTGACGAGGATGAAGGGGCGAGTTCCGCCGGGGGAGGGGGCGCAGAGGAGGCCCTGGGTGCGGGAGTGGCGGATGCCCGAGGCGGAGCCGGAGGAGGCCGTGCCGGAGGGATTGGTGAGGGAGAACGTGGTGTCGGGAGGCATGGAGAGAGGAAAAACGAAATCCACGAAACAAAAAACTAAAAACTAAAAACAAAAAACGAAAAGGCGTGTCCAACGGCAACGACCGCGTCAGGCCCACCGCTGCATCGCCACCACCGCCGCGTTGTACACCGCATGCGTCAGCATCGGCGCCAGCAGCCCCTTCGACCGCTCCGCGACGAACGCCGTCGCGAGCCCGAGCACCAGCACCGGTGCAAACGACAGCGGGGGATGCACGATCGCGAACAGCAGCGCGCTGAACGCGACGGCGGGGAAGAGCGGCATCGCGCGGCGCAGCGGCTGGAAGATCATGCCGCGGAAGAGGATCTCCTCGAACAGCGGCGCGGCGGCGATCGCGAGCGCGGCGAGCGGCGCCGACGGGGCGATGTGCTCCTGCGTGATCTCCAGCTTCTGCAGCGCCAGCAGATACCCCGCGGCCACGGCGGCGCACCCGAGCCCCGCGGCCAGCGCGATCGCGAGCGAACTCGCCGCGCGCTCCGGCAGCATCCGCGGCAGGTTCCGCAGCGGAAGGCCGCTTCGCCAGAGCACGACCACCGTGATCCCGACCGCGACGGCGCCGGCGACGGCGTACGCGGGAAACGCGGAGACTTCGGGGGGGAAACCCATGACCCCCGTGAGGACGAACAGCAGCCCCCCCTGCACGTAGAGGAACAGGATCGACGCGATCAGGCCATCGGCGATGTCGAGCTGCCGCGGCGGCGTCGCGGAAGAGTCGAGCAGGATGTCGAACCGCGCCGTGGCTTTCTGCCACAGCCCCAGCGCGAGTGCGGCGAACGAAATCAGGCTCGCCGCCCGGGCGTACGCCGTCGGAAGCCAGAACCCCGCCGTGAGCAGCCCGCCGAGCAGCATGATCAGGTACATCAGGTCCGCGCGCAGCCGCCGGTGAACTTCCGTCGCGGTCGGATCGAACCCCAGCACGCCGATCGAGGACGCGATCAGCGCGTACACCGGCAGCCCCAGCACGATCCACACCAGCGACGTCACATCCTGCCCTGTCACGCTCCCGCGCCGCGCGATCACGAACACCGCCGCCGCAAGCGACCACGAGATCGCGATCGCGGCCCACAGCATCGCCTTGCGCAGGATTACGCCGCTGACGCGCCGCGGAAACGTGTAGAGAAGCCACAGCGCGTCCTTCTCATGGAGCAGCACGCCGGGCGCCGCGCTGAGAAGCGCGTACGCGCCGATCCCGAACGCGACCGCCCCGGAAACCAGCGGCGAACCGAGCGCCCGCTTGAGCATCCCCGGGTTCAGGATCACCTGCGACATCCCCACGAGGATCGGCAGAAGCGCGACCTGCACGAGCAGGACCTTGTCGCGGAACAGCAGCCGCACTTCCTTGCCGAGGAGCCCTTCCATCCAGCCGTCCGAAGCGGCGCCGGCGCCGGCCCCGCGGGTCGCGCTTCGGCCCATCGCGGGGGTGACGGCCTCGAGGCCGCGGCGGGAGGCCCAGGTGAGGGCGCCGGCGGCGAGGGCGAGGGCGGCGAGGAGCCACGCGGCGAGGGCGGCGAAGGGGAGTGCGCCGGCGCGGCCGCCGTGCTCGATCCCGGCGAGGAGGCCGCCGGGGAGCCAGCGGGTGACCGGCGCGGCGGCGCGCAACGCGTCGTAGAGGAACGAATCGCCGTTGCCGGCGCCGGTGCCGTAGGACATCGAGGCGAGCATCAGGCCGACCTGCAGCACGACCGCGAACGCCTGCAGGTTCCGCCGCCCGCCCGCCTTGAACAGCCGGTGCGACGCCATCTCGACGGCGATCTGCACGCACGCCACCAGCACATTCACGAACAGCGCGGCGCACAACCCCCACACAGGCGCCCACCACCCCCAACCCCAGCATAGCCCCGCGATGGTCAGCAGCGGCCCCACCGAGAACCACCCGAGCAGGTTCATCGCCACCCGCTCCGCCGCTTTCGCCGTGTAAATCGCGCGCATCGACACCGGCATCCCCAGCAGCCACTCCACGTCTTCCTCGACCCGGCCGAGGTCCGTCGTCGAGATGCCGAGTGCATTTGCCAGCAGCATGAGCATGAGAAGCGCCAGCAGGTACCCGATGCCGTCCACAACCGCCGGGTCCTTCGAACGGCGCGCTGTGGCAGCCCAGCTCACGCGTTTCAGCTTCTCGTCCGTTTCCGTGAACACCCTCCGGGTTTCCGGGTCGAGCGAGCGCCAGGCATCCGGGTCGTTCTCGAACGGGAATCGCGGCCGGTCGGGGTCGAGGTCGGCCTTCTCGACGACGAGGACGTGGGACATGTTCTGCAGCGATCCCCAGGCGATGGTCGACCCGACCTGGATCCCGACAAACAGGATCAGCAGCCCGCCGATCACGCTCATGCCGCGCTTCGCAGGCCCCCCGGTGCGCGCCGGCGCTTTTTTCGCGCCCCAGCGCCGGAATCCCGAGAACGCCCCGAGCCGGTTGAAAAACCGCCGGAACCGTAGCCCGAGGATCCGCCGCACCGCGCCAGGAAACGTGATCCGGTTCAAGCCTTCAAAACCCCCGTCTCCGAACTCCCGTCTCCCGACTTCTCACCACTCAATCCTGACCCCTCACCACTGCCTTTCGCCCGCGTCACCGCCAGGAACACCTGCTCCAGCGACCCGCCGGGGCACACCTTCTCCTTCAACTCCGCCGCCGTCCCGATCGCCGCCAGCCGCCCCTTGTCGATGATCCCCACCCGTCCGCACAGCCGCTCCGCCATCTCCAGCAGGTGCGTCGACAGCAGGATCGTCTTCCCCTCCTTCGCCGACTCCAGGATCCAGTCCTGCACGTCTCGCGCCGCCCCCGGGTCCAGCCCGTTCGTCGGCTCGTCCAGGATGTAGATCGCCGGCCCGTGGATCATCGCGCACGCCAGCCCCAGCTTGCGCTTCATCCCCGTCGAATAGTTCACCGCGTAGTCGTCCGCCGCTTCCAGCAGCCCGAACTTGCCGAGAAGGGCCTCGGCCCGGGCGCGTCCGTCGGCCGAAGGGAGCCCGTGCATGTGCGCCACGAACCGCAGGATTTCGCGGCCCCGCAGGTAGTCGTGAAACGTCGGGTTGTCCGGCAGGTACCCGACGTGGCGCTTGGCCTCGACCCGGTCCGCATGGCAGTCCAGCCCATGCAGCCGCGCCCGCCCGAACGACGGCACGAGCATCCCCATGAGCAGGCGGATCGTCGTCGTCTTCCCGGCGCCGTTGGGACCGAGCAACCCGAAGATCTCGCCGGGGTGCACCTGCAGTGTGAGGGAGTCCAGCGCGCGGAACGCGCCGTAGTCCTTCGTGAGCGTTTCGGTCTCGATTTCGGGGGAGGGCATCGCGGCAGATGTTACGCGAAGTGAGCTGACGGGTTGATGCGATTGAATCTCCGCCGCTTGATTCAGGCACGTGACTCAAATATGATTCACATATGACCAAGGCCAGCATCCGTGACCTCCGCACCCGCTTCCCGCACGTCAGGGCTCTCATCGAGCGTGAGGGAGAGGTCCTCATCACCGACCGGGGCAGGGGCATCATGGTCCTCCGGCAACTGGAAGCGGTTGCCGCGACCCCGAAGGGCTCCGTCGACTATTTCGCGAGGCTGAAGCGGCTGCAACCCAGGCCGATCGGCCGGGCGAGCCGGAAGGCGTTGGACGAAGCGGACCGTGGCGAGCGCTGACCGGACGTACGCCGACCCGAGCGCGCTTCGGAGCCTTTACATCCACGACGACCGCTCATTGCGCTTCTGTTCCTGGCGCCGCCGAATCGGTGGAACGCTGCTCCTGACGCGCCACGGCTACGGGGAGATCGTGAACTCCGTCGCGCTCGCCGTGTTCCGCCGCGACGTCTCGCGGGATGCGGCGCAAGCCGCGGTCGCCGCCCTGGACGAGGATATTGCGGAAGGGAGGCTGCTGCTGGTCGATCTTCCCTTGCGCCGGACGCTCGATCGCGCCGCCGACCTGAGCCGCGTGTACACGCCTCACCTGGGCACTCGGACGCTTGACGTGCTGCACGTGGCGGCCGCCCTGACCCTCGACATGAAATGGTTCGTCACGTACGACGCGCGTCAGGCGAAGCTGGCCCGGAAGGTTGGATTGAAGGTCCTGAGTCCTTGAGCCGGCAATGGTCCGCCGCTTCCCGGTCCGCAATCAGACCCGCCCGAGGACGACGTCGATCCCGGCGAGGATGAGTTCGAGCTTCTTGCGCGGGAGTTTTGCGACCCGCTCCAGCAGGAAGGCCTTGTCGAGCGTCAGGAGCTGGGACACGTTCGCGACGGAGTCCCTCGGGAGGCCGGTGAGGCGACCCGGGAGGAGGGCGTTTCCCGGCGCGTCGGCCCAGTCCAGGTTGCCCGTGAGCGGCACGCAGACCGAGGTCGCAATCCGGCTCCGGTTGAGGGCATCGCCCTGGACGACGACCACGGGTCTCCGGAATCCGGGGCCAGAGCCTGCGGGATCGGGGAGGTCCGCCCACCAGATGTCTCCCTGGGAGACGACTACCAATGGGACCTCGCCAGCGTGCGGCGGGCGGCGGAAGCGACGAAGCGATCGGCTTTTTCGCCCACTTTGGCGCAGACCCGGTCCATGGCATCCGTGACTTCAGCCGGGGTGTGCCGCGACAGGTATTCCCTGAGCGCGTCGCTGAAGATCCTGCTCCGTGACTTTCCGGTACGCCGCGCGAGAAGCTCGGCGCGTTCGAAGACGTCGTCCGGGACTGAGATGGCAGTTTTCATACCCGGAGTATAACCTCTGGGGTGGAGAGTTCAAGCCCGCCAATCCCTGCGCTCAGGAGGCGAGCTGTGGGACCGCGGGCCGTAGACTCAGGCTCTTCCCTGGTTGAAGACCGGTATCCCCGCCGCGGCGCAGGCTTTCCTCATCTCGCCTTCCCTCCGCTCCCGCTGCGGCGCATCCCCGATTTCGCAGAGGATGCCGAAGCCCTGCAGCCAGCGTTCGCGACCCGCCTCGACGCGGCCGCGGGACAGGTCAAACAGCGCGTAATCGCAGAGGTGAATCCCCTCGAATCGCCGGCTGCGGACCTCGCGATGAAGGGCCAGCGCGCGCTCGTAAGCCTGCGCCGCTTCGTCGGGCCGCCCGGTCTCGGCGTACAGCGAGGCGAGATTCCCCAGCACGATGCCCTCGGAGCGCCGATTTCCGACCTCCCGGTGAAGGGCGAGCGCCTGCGTGTACATCCGCTCTGCTTCGCGCGCACGGCCGGTCTCCTGGTAGAGGCTGGCGAGATTTCCCATGACGATTCCTTCGCCGACCCTGTTCCCGACTTCGCGCTTGATCGCCAGCGCCCTGTCGTAGGCGCGCTCCGCTTCATCTTCCCGTCCCGTCTCCTGGAAGAACCCGGCCAAGTTCCCGAGGCCTGTGCTCTCGGCCCCCTTGTCGAGGAACTCGCGGCTGCGGGCGATCGCCTGCCTGTACTCGCGCTCGGCCTCCTCCGGGCGCCCCTTCTCCCGGTGCAGCCCTGCGAGGTTGCCCAGCTCGAAACCTTCGTGGCGCCGGTTGCCGGCCTGACGGTGCAGCGCCAGCGCCTGCCCGTGGGTGGTCTCCGCCAGGTCGAAGCGCCCCGTCTGCCTGTAGATATTGGCGAGGCTGCCCAGCGCGGCCCCCATGGCGCGCGCGTCTCCCAGGATCTTGTGGAGCGCGAGCGCCTGGCCATGGAAGCTCTCGGCGAGATCCACGCGCCCCGTTGCGTTGAAGAGGCCGCCCAGGTAGTGCAGCGTGTTCGCCTCCCCGGAGCGATGGCCGGCTTCGCGGAAAAGAGCGAGAGCCTCGTTCAGCAGCACTTCTGCGCTCGCCATCCGGCCCGCCCTGAACGCGGCATGCCCGGCGCGTCGAAGAGAGGCCGCCTTCCCGGCGCCGGAGGCGCCTTCGGAGAGCTTTTTCCACAGATCCTCGGCGGACTGGTTCTGGAAGAGCCTTGCCGCGTGTTCGGCGGCGCGACGGAGGTAATGCCGGCGGGCTCGCTGCAGGTCGCCCTCGGGCCCCTCGTTACGCAGGGCGAGGGCGGCGTGCTCGGCCAACTCCTCGGCGAAAGCGTCCACGGGATGGAAAGGAAGTTCCCCGGTTTCCTCGGATTCGAGGGGCGGAAGCGCCGGCCCCGGCCCGCCCGCGATTTCCTCGAGTGCGTGGAAGGCCATCGCATGGAGGCGCGCGCGATCACCCGGCATCTGGAGCTGGTAGGCGGCATCGCGGAGGAGCGCGTGTCGGAAGACGTAGGCCGCTTCGGCATTCACGGGGATGGATGATAGCGGCGCGGACGCGCCTTGTTCCGCACGCCGCGTAAATCGAGGCGCTCGCTGTCGGGCGCGGCTCCGTGTTCGCAGTCTCTACCCCGCCGGACCGGATCGGGCTACGATCGGGCTCTCCCATTTTTCCGCGAGAACCCCATGCCGCTGACGATTGACGACATTCGCACCGCCTCGCCCACCGTGGACGGCGTGACCAAGGAGTACGCCGCCATCCTCGCTTCGCTCGACCGCGCCGCGACGCCCGACGCCCGCGCCGCCGCCGTCAAGGCGTGGGACGAGCTCCGCCGCCGCCTCGAGACGTGGAGCGCCCTCGTGGACCTGCGCTTCAACCAGGACACCGGCAACGAGGCGTTCAAGAAGGAGCGCGAGTTCAAGGACGAGATCGCGCCGAAGCTGACGGACCTCGAGGTGACGTTCAAGCGGAAGATCCTGGCGGCGCCGTGGCGCGCGGAGATGGAGAAGAAGTTCGGGAGGCAGGCGTTCGCGCTGTGGGAAGCGGACGTGATGGCGTTCGACCCGGCGATCGAGTCGTCGCTGGTCGCGGAGTCGAAGCTGCAGGCGGAATACAACGAGCTGTCGGCGTCCGCGAAGATCCCGTTCCGCGGGGAGACGCACAACCTGTCGGGGATCGTGAAGTTCCGCGAGGACGCGGACCGCGCGGTGCGGCACGAGGCGGAGAAGGCGCGATGGGGGTGGTTCGCGGCGAACCGGCCGGCGCTCGACCGAATCTACGGCGAGTTGGTGAAGCTGCGGCACGCGATGGCGCGGACGCTGAAGTTCGAGAACTACATCGGGCTCGGCTACAAGCGCATGAAGCGCGTGGACTACACGCAGCAGGACGTGGAGCGGTTCCGCGCCGAGGTCCGCGAGCACCTCGTCCCCCTCGGGGCCGAACTGCGCAAGCGCCAGGCCGCGGCGCTCGGCGTGGACAAGCTCATGTTCTGGGACGACGCCATCCAGGACCGCCTCGGCAACCCGGCGCCGAAGGGCGACCACGACTGGATGGTCGCGCGCGCCACCGAGATGTTCGACGCGATGGGGAAAGACCTCGGCGGCTTCTGGCGCCAGATGGTCGCGGGGCGCTTCACCGACCTCAAGAATCGCGATCGCAAGGCCCCCGGTGGCTTCTGCACCGGCTTCCCGACCTACGGCATGCCGTTCATCTACGCGAACTTCAACGGCACCAAGGGCGACGTCGAGGTCTTCACGCACGAGATGGGCCACGCCTACCAGGGGTACAGCAGCCGCAACCAGCCGCTCGCGGACTACCTCTGGCCGACGTTCGAGTCCTGCGAGATCCACTCGATGGGGCTCGAGTACCTCACGTGGCCGCACATGGAAAAGTTCTTCGGCGCGGACGCCGAACGCTTCCGCCGCATCCACCTGACGCAGAACCTGCTCTTCATCCCGTACGGCGTCGCGGTGGACCATTTCCAGCACATGGTCTACGCGAAACCCGATGCGTCGCCCGCCGACCGGCACGCGATGTGGCAGGAATGCGAGCGGACCTACCTCCCCTGGCGCGACTACGGCGACCTGCCGCACGTGGCCACGGGCGGCTTCTGGCAGTCGCAGCGCCACATCTACCTCAGCCCGTTCTACTACATCGATTACACGCTCGCCGAGACGTGCGCGCTGCAGCTCTGGGTCCGGATGCAGGAAGACATGCCGCGCACCATGGCCGCCTACCACGCCCTCTGCGCCCGGGGCGGGGAAGCGCCGTTCCAGGAACTGGCGCGCGGCGCGGGGCTCACCTCGCCGTTCCAGGCGGGGTGTCTCCGCGATGTTGCGGCGAAGGCGAGGAAGGCGCTGGGGGTGTAAGCCGGGCCTGTTGTGACCGTCTGGCCTGCCCGCCGGGGAGTTCCCGGAGGCACCCGGGCCGGACGTAGTCGAGAGGCGAGGCCCTCGCGGCGGCGAGGGCGGTTTCGAAGTTCCTATTGGCCACAGGGGGCTTCAACGCTTGTTTCAGTGATTTGAGGCCCCGAACAAGTCGATCACGACACTCATTCCGCTGTCACTATTGAAACACGCCGCACAGCCGAACTTGCACTCTTTGGCCCAAACCGGGTAGTCATCGGGCAAAGGGAGATCCCCCGCCGCAATACCGAATTTCCGCGCAAACTCGAGAGACAGGTGGTACGCGTCAACCGGTTCGCCTCTGTACATGTACCGGATCAGCACAGCAGTGCTCCGAAAGCTCGTATGGTTTTCAGCCGCATAGTCCGGAGACACTTGGGCAAGACTCTGGGCACCGTGCTTCGTGCAGATGATTCTTGCCATCGCGTAATTATAGGCCGAATTCGTCCGGGATCCGACCGTGTGCCGCGACCTCCTCCAGCACCGCATCCACGGCGACTCCCGTGAGTGCAATGGAAGCCGACCCAGATCCGGCCCGCCCGTTCTGGCAGGCCGCCGCTTCAAACTCCGACGCCCTCGCTGCGAGCGCGAGCTTCCGGTCCTCGCGACTCGCATCGAGCGTGATGTCGGCCCCAATCGCTTCGGGCCCGAGCGCCTTGACACCCGCTTCGGCTCGCATGCAGGGCTTGAAATCGCCGCGACGGATGCGGTGGGGCGCGAAAACGTTGCGCGACACTGTTGCCATCCGCCGGTGTGCCCGCGGCGCGGATTGGAGATGAAGGTGGGCGGAGTGATCGACCAGGAGGACGCGATCGATAGGTCGCCGCCGATCACTATCGTTCCGAGTAGAGGCGGATTTCCAGCGGGCCCTTCAGGCGATCGAAGTCGCGATCTGTGGTGAAGATCTCGAGGTCGAACAGCCGCGCGACGGCGCAGATCAGCAGGTCCGTGGTCGTCGAGGCGATTCCGGCCCGGAGGCAGCGATTCGCGCAGGCGGAGGCTTCCTCGTGAACGTCCTCGTTCACGGGCAGGTCGGGGAAGGCGCGCAGGTGGACACGCAGATTCTCCCACACCGGCTCGCTGGCGATGCCGCTCAACAGCTCCTGGCGGACGGCGCCCAGCAGGACGACCTCGCCGTCGCGGATCAGGCGCTCGAGCGCCGCGACGAGGCGGCGCTCTTCCCGCGACAGCGACGCGCGGCGGCGGCGCAGGGCCAGCGACCAGACGCAGGTGTCGACGAGGACGCTCACGGCCGGCGGCGGCGCGCCTTCTTGTAGTCCCACCGCGGGTCGAAGTCCACGGTGCCGAAGAGCTTGATGATGCCGGCCTGGCGGTGGCGCCGCACGAACTCCGCGAGCGCGGCGTTGACGGCCTGCTTCTTGGACTTGAAGCCGCCGAGCTTCTGCGCTTCGAGGATCAGGCGGTCGTTCAGGTCGAGGTTGGTGGGCATGGGTACGTGTCCTTTCTTAAGTCCAGTGCCATTATGTGTAAGTCGATGTGTGGAATCAAGCGACTCCGTCGGGGCAGGCGCCGACCGGAAGTTCCACGGTTCTCCTGATGTGCCGGGAAGGCAGTTGGTGCAGGCGTTTGGCCGGTTGGGGGCATGACGCAAAGCCGAGTGTGAGCCAGGAATCCCTGAGCCTGCCGGATTGAGCACCTGTTGCGCGCTGATCGGAAAATTCCTTCGGCTTGCCGCTCTCGCCAGCAGGCAGGGGTCAAAGATCTGAGATCGCCGCTTTATTTCCCCGTACGGACTTGAAGCGGGTATTCGCGCGGACCGGTGATGCAATCGCCGTAGAACTGCGGGCACCACTGGGGGCTGGTGGTAACGACTTCAGCGCCTTCCAGCGTTTTCTCCAACCGAAGCGGTTGCATCGTGCAGGGATCCGAAGGCCACGCGGGATTCCCCGGCCCGACCCCGAGGCGGTTCAGCGCAAGAGCCCTGTACACGCGCAGTTCGGCTTTGGCGGACCGATGAAGCCGCTCGGTCCATTCCCAACCTTCCGGAACCCTCTGTCGCGGCCAATCCGCCGGATCGGATTGGACGTCCTTGTCGCCGGCAAGATTCTGGTGAAGTTCAGCCGCCGTCCACGTCCCCGCGTTTCGCAGGATCTCGACCCGCGCCGCCATGGCCCGTTCATCATTCGGGAAGCCGTCGCGCGGGTCCGCTTCACCGTTCATCCAGCGCGCGATCGCGTCCCACGGCATCTCGATTCCCCGGGCCAATGCCGCCGGATACTCCCGGTCCACGAATTCCCGCACCCCGGCATCCGCTTCATCGGCGACTTGCGCGATCTGCGAATCCCCGACTTGAAGCGCGGCAGAAATTCGAGCGAGCTGGCGATCATCCAGTCGGGGATCGACGATCAGTTTCCCGAGTTCCTCGGTGATCGCGTCCAGGTGCCACAACATCGTCTCTTCCGATCCACCCACATACCCCGGCGGCGACGTTCCATCGAGGGCGAGCTGGAGTGCCCCCAGGAGGTTCTCCGTGGCCCCCACCAGATCGCCTTGAGTTCTCCGGGTGCTCGCATCCGCAGCCAGCACGAGAAGCGCCAGGTGCAGCCTTCCCCGACGCTCGCGCCCTTCCCCGAGGGTGCGTTCCGGGGACGCAAGGGTCGACTGCCTGAGCGCTCCGCGCTTGATTCGCGCGATGGCGGCTTGAATCTCCGGCTCCATGTCCGGGTGCCACCACGGCGGAGCCGCCGGGACCGGATCGCCCCAGGATCCGCTCCGTCGCCAGACTTCCCGGATCCCCGGGATCGCTTCAAGCATCTCAATGGCCGGCAGGTAGTCATCCCACGCGTTTCCAGGAGTGGCCGTCCCCAGGAGCGAGGGCCGTTCTCTCCAAAGCGTGGCGATTCGCGCCGTGCGACTCGATTGGCGCTGCCGGATTTCCCGATGGGTGAGCCAGTGTTGGCATTCCGCAACGGCAATCCAGCAGGCCGGAAGTGCCAGCAGGGAGGCCAGGCACGCGAGAAGCCATCGCAGTCGAAGCCGGCGATTCACGGATCCTCGGGCTTTATCTGGAGACGCAGCGGCATCCCGCCCGCTTCCGCAGTCTCAACAGTTCCTCGGAGCCAATGGTCAGCTTCCTTCACGATGGCCTCAACGCGGTAGGGCCCCGGCAGGGAAGGGTCTACGAGCAGGCGAAAGGCGCCTTCAGTGTCTGCGTTCGCAGAAGCGGTGTATCCGGACAGCGGGTCCTCGGCACGAACCCAGACGTTTGAAACGGCTGATCCGTCCGTGCGAACCGCGTGTCCCTGGATCCATTCTCCGCGACGGAACGCGAAGACGAGATCATCCTCTCCCGGGACAGCCGTAACCGACCGCGGCGCAATCCAGTCCTCCGGGACGGCGAACAAGGGGGAGACTCCCACGAACACGGAGAATTCGGGGAGCCGGGCGAAGGTCGCCGCGCCCGATTCATCCGACCGCGCGACCATCAGGGGAGCGCGACCGCGGTCGAGGGCCCAGGCGTCCCTGAGCCAGAGTCTCGCTTCAAATCCAGAAATGCTGCTCCCGTCCGGCGACACGCATCGGACGGTCAGCGACCCGTCGGAGTCGGCCCACCTCGTTCGGAGCACGAGGTTCCGGTCGTCGGCACGGACGTTCCCGAGGCTTCCCGAAAAATAGCGACGCTCTCCAGGATCTTCGGCCTGGCCCAAGGTCCACGGTTCCGCGGGCACCAGGGTGACGGACTTCCCGACCGGAAAGTACACGCGGAATCTCCCGGAGTTCGAACGGAACGAGTGGCCGAGCGGCTCGCCATCCACCAGGGTGATCAACTCCGGATTCAGGATCTCCACGCCGTCCGGGTCGAGCAGGATCCCCTCGGCATAGCCGAACTCGGCGAGGCTGACCCTGACTTCGGTGGCGAAGGGCTCCGCGATGACAAATTCCTGGGAGACAAAGCTCCGGGATTCACCGACGTCGCCGAAGGCCCGGAACTCGTGCGGTTCCAGCGTGAGCCGGGGGTGTGCCAGCCCATCGAGTCCCAAAGGGAAGCGTCGAAGGTCGATCCTCAGCTGGATCTGCTTCCCCGACAGGGCACGACCGCTTTCATCCATGACTCGCACAAGGGGGCGCCATTCCTCAGGAAGTGTCAGGTCGAGCTCCTCACGGGATGCTCCGGGGACAAGCGAGAGCTCGAGAGACGCGTCCAGAAGCTCGACAGAAGCCGTGAACTTGGTCCTCACGGCCGCCAATCCCGAAACGTGAAATCGACCCTCAGGGTCCGTCGTGACCTTCGCGACACTGCGCGTCAAATCTCCCGAGTCGCCGGCCACAAGCGCCTCGACTTCGCAGCCCGGTTCCGGCGACCCGTCATGGCGCCGAACGCGACCTGAAACGGAGCATCGGCTTGATTCGACCCCCATCGGTGGCTTGAGATCCAGCTCGACGGGCCCCGGAGGTTGGCAGGGGGCCGCAGAATTCTCCTCGCGCTGCTCGGGGCGGCGTTCCTCAGGCTCCGCCCGCGAGCCGGATTTCATAGCGCGAAACCCGGCAATGGCCAGAATGCACAAACACGCGCAGCGCCGCATGCCCATCCAAACGGACCCGCCCGCACAAGGTTTTCCTTTTTCGTTTTTCCCTTTTCGTTTTTCGTTTGCCCTTCCTCCGTCGCCCCAAGCGAACCTTTCCCTACCCCCGTACGATCAAAGGCGCACCCATGTTCACCCTGAAACGCACGCACACCTGCGGCGCCCTCCGCGCCGCCGACGCCGGACAGACCGTCAACCTCAACGGCTGGGTGGAGACGGTCCGCGATCACGGAAGCGTCGCCTTCCTGATCGTGCGGGACCGGTATGGGGTGACGCAGGCGGTGTTCCGCAAGGACACCGACGAGGCGCTGTTCAAGCGCGCCCAGGCGCTCCGGGCCGAGTTTGTCGTGGCCGTGCGCGGCGTGGTCCGCCAGCGCGCCGCCGAGGCCATCCGCAAGGAGCAACCCACCGGCGAGATCGAGGTCGAAGCCCAGCAGCTCGAGATCCTGAACGAAGCCGCCGTCCCGCCCTTCGAGATTTCCGAGCACGTCGAGGTCTCCGACGAGACGCGCCTGAAATACCGCTACCTCGACCTGCGCCGCAAGCCGATGCAGCGCAACATGATCACGCGGCACCGCATCCTCGCGGCGTTCCGCGAATCGATGGACCGGCAGGGGTTCCTCGACCTCGATACGCCGGTTCTCATCAAGAACACCCCGGGCGGCGCGCGCAACTTCCTTGTGCCGTCGCGCCTCTGGGAAGGCCAGTTCTTCGCCCTCGCCGAGTCGCCGCAGATCTTCAAGCAGCTCTTCCAGGTCGCCGGCATGGACCGCTACTTTCAGGTCTGCAAGTGCTTCCGCGACGAGGACCTCCGCGCGGACCGGCAGCCCGAGTTCACGCAGTTCGATATGGAGATGTCGTTCGTCGACGAGTCCGACGTGCAGGCCGCCGTCGAGGACGCGGTCGCGAACGTGTTCAAGAAGGTGCTCGGCGTCGAGCTCAAGCGCCCCTTCCCCAAGATGACGTACGCCGAGGCGATGGACAAGTACGGCTCGGACAAGCCGGACATCCGCTTCGGCATGCACCTCGTGGACGTGAGCGACCTCGCGAAGGCGAGCGCGTTCCGCGTTTTCAGCGAGGCGGTGGCGACGGGCGGGGTGGTGAAGGGGCTGTGCGTATCGGGCGGCGGGGGGATGAGCCGCAAGGAGATCGACGACCTGACGACGTACGTGAAAGGGAACGGCGCGAAGGGGCTGGTCTGGCTCAAGGGCGAGGGCGGGACGCTCGGCGGGTCGAGCGCGAAGAATTTCAAGCCCGAGGAGCTGGCGGCGCTGCGCGAACGGCTGGGCGCGAAGGACGGGGACATGCTGTTCTTCGTGGCGGACGAGAAGGGGCGGTGCAAGGTCGCGCTCGGCGGCCTGCGGACGCACCTCGGGGCGAAGCTCAAGCTGATCAAGGAAGGGACGTGGGAGCCGTTCTGGGTCGTCGAGTTCCCGATGTTCGAGGCGGGGCCGGAGGGGAAGCCGCAGGCGAAGCACCACGTCTTCACGAGCCCGAAGCCGGAGGACCTGGACCTGCTGGAGAAGGACCCGCTCAAGGTGCGGGCGAGGGCGTACGACCTCGTGCTGAACGGCGTGGAACTCGGCGGCGGCTCGATCCGGATCCACCGCAAGGACGTGCAGCGCCGCGTGCTCGCGGTGATCGGGCTCGAGGAAGCCGACATCCGCGAAAAGTTCGGCTTCATGCTCGACGCGTTCGACTTCGGCGCGCCGCCGCACGGCGGGATCGCGCTCGGCGTGGACCGGTTCGTGATGCTGCTGCTCGGACTGGACACGATCCGCGACGTGATTCCGTACCCGAAGACGCAGAAGGGCCAGTGCCTGATGCAGAACGCGCCGAGCGGCGTCATTCCGCGCCAGCTCGACGAGCTGCACATCGCCCTGAAGCCCGCCGCGGACAAGAAGACGTAGCGTTTCCGCCCTGCCGCCCGATCGCGGGGGAGGAAACCAGCGCCTTCCTCCTCCGCGGTCGGGCGGCGGTGGCGTGTCCGCCGAAGCCGCGAAGCGGCGGAGGCCCCCTTAACCTTCACCTTTCCCTTTTCCTTAACCTGCCGTTGTCAGCGAAAACGGCAGGTTAAGGAAAAGGGAAAGGTTAGGGTTAAGGGGGGGGGACAGAGAGCCTCCGGATTCACCGGGCCGCGTCCGATAGAATGGCGCCATGCGAATCCGCCCAACTCTGCTCGGCGGCCTGTTTGCCGCGAGCCTCGCCAACTCCGTGTTTCCCCGGGAAGTCGCTTCCAGCAAACCCCGCGACGGCCAGAAACCGGTGAACGACGCGGTAAACGCGCTGATCACGAAAACGCGCGACGCGGCGATCCTGGAATCCTGGAAGCGGTCGGCGGGGGACGTGGACAAGGCGCTGGTGGCGGTATGGAAGGCGTGCAACTTCCCGCTGAAGAACAAGTCGATCTCGGCGATCGAGCTGGCGCTGGAGGCCGACCCGGCGATCGCGCCGGAGCTGAATTATGGGGACCTGCCGGAGAAGGAGCGCGTGGGGCATCCGGCGTTCGCGCCGTCGCTGCTGGTGCGCAAGGGCGGCGCGGACCTCGCGATCGGGCTCGACAAGTTCGGCCATTTCTTCGAAGAGGGTTTCTTCGTGCGGCAGGTCGCGGCGGAGGACTCGGCGCGCGGTGACGCGCTGGCCGAGGGGATGTCGAAATGGCTCGAGGGGATCGAGCCGGACGCGGAGTTCGTGAAGTGGATCCGCAAAAACCCGAAGCTGAAGGCGTACTGGGCGGACGAGGAGGGGCGCAAGACGTACGACCTCATCGGGGCGTTCGCGATCCACTCGGCGGGGAAGTTCACGAAGCTGGAGCGGCGGTCGAGCCCGGCGGACATCGCCGCGAACCTGGCGGGGCGGAAGTGGTTCGACGCGCTGGAGGCGCTTCTGAAAAAGGCGCCGAAGGACGTCGCGGGGCTGGAGAAGCTGCTGAAGGAGAACCCGTTCCGGGTCGAGGACGTGGTAAGCGAGGCGTGGGACGAGGCGACGAACCCGAACGTGGTGACGCTGGAGAAGGCGCCGGAGGGGAAGTAGTTCCGCCCGCCGAAGCCGCGAAGCGGCGAAGGCGGGCCCCCTAACCTTTACCTTTCCCTTAGCCTTAACCTGTCGTTCCATCCGCGCGCGGACGGCGGGTTAAGGAAAAGGGAAAGGTAAAGGCTAAGGGGCGGCGCTTTGCGCCGCGGGAATAACAATGGGCTCGACTCAACTTACGTCTCTTCGCCGCGAAATCGCCCGCCTCGCCACGCCGGCGCGGCGCAAGGTGAACCTGACGTTTTTCAAGACCGGCCCCGGCGAATACGGCGAAGGCGACGAGTTCATCGGCCTTGCGGTTCCGCAAGTCCGCGCGCTTCTCAAGCAGTTCCCCGGACTCCCCGAGGCCGACGTCACCGCGCTCGTCCGGTCGCGCATCCACGAGGAGCGTCTCCTCGGCCTGCTCTACCTCGTGGACCGTTACCGCCGCGGCGACCACTGGGCGCGCGAACGCCTTTACGTGACCTACCTCTCCGCGTTCCCGTTCATCAACAACTGGGACCTTGTCGACTGCTCCGCCGAGCACATCGTCGGCCCGTTCCTCGAGAAGCGCGACAAGGCCCCGCTCTGGGCCTGGGCCCGCTCGCCGCGCCTCTGGGACCGCCGCATCGCGATGCTCGCGACGTTCGCCTACATCAAGAAGTGGCGCTTCACCGAGGCCTTCCGCCTCATCCGCATTTACCTGCGCGACCCCGAAGACCTCATGCACAAGGCCGCCGGCTGGATGCTCCGCGAAATCGGCAAGCGCGACGTCGCAGCCCTGCGAAAATTCCTCACGACGCACTCCCACCGCATGCCCCGCACGATGCTGCGCTACGCGATCGAGCGCTTCCCCGACCGCGAGCGCCGTCTCTGGCTTTCCCGGTAGTCGTTCGCCGATCCTCGCAACTCGCAACCCGCCTACGCCCCTGCGGGGCTTCGGCGGGCCAGGCCCGCAACTCGCAACTTCGCCCTGCTACAATCCGCAGCCAAGATGCAGCGCAGCCACCTCATCGCCTACCTCGTCATGGCCACCGCAGCCGGCTTCCTGGGCGGCGTTCTGTTCGAACACAGCCGCAAGCCGGTGACGGTGGACAAGAGCGGGGAAGCGACAGCCGCGCCGCTCGTGCAGACCGGGACGGTCCCGCCGCCCGCCGTGAAAGACGGGCCGCAGGCTCGCGCGGAAAAAGCGATCGCCGAGAAACGCTGGGGCGACGCCGCCACCGAAATCCGCGCGGTCATCGCTTCCGGCCAGCCGAACTGGGACGAAGCCCTCACGCTGATCTTCCGCACGCTCGCCGTCGAGGACGTCGTCGAGTACACGCTCCGCGAGGACGCGCTCGAGCCGCTCGCCGCGGAAATCGCCTTCCACAAGCATTCGGTGCCGCTCGCCCGCGCCGTCGGCACGTTCGAGGCCGAGCTGTACCTCGAGCAGGCGTTCGCGTGGCTGGGGGAAGCGCACGAGGGGAAGTTCCTGCTGGAAGCGCTGGACGGCGCGGGCGAGGAGGAACTGCCGCGGATCCTGCGGGCGCTCGAGGGGAACGTGACGAAGGAGATGCTTCCGGCGCTCGTGAAGCTGGCGCGCGAGACGCAGCGCCTCGACCTGCAGATGCAGTTCCTCAAGACGATCGCCTCCGCGGGCCCGGACTGCGAGCCCGCGTTGCGCGAACTCGCGGGCTCGGAGGAGAAACTCCTCTCCGAGGCCGCCGCCGCCGCGCTCCAGATGGTCCGCCCGCCCGCCACCGGGTTTCTCGTCCTCAATTTCGGCGGCCGCGAGGGTGGGATCGCGAAGCGGCCGCTCGCCAATCCGCTTCACCGCGGCGACATCGTCACGCAGGTCGGCGACGTGAAAATCGAGAGCGAGGGCGCGTGGAGGACGGCGCAGGCGAAATTCGCCGGGCGCGCCATGATCGACGTCAAGGTCGTCCGCAAGGGCGAGACGCTCGCGCTCCAGTACCCGACGCCGCTCGGCGCGCCGAAGGGGAAGTTCGTGACGGCCGTGAAGTAGCCGTCCGCGAACCTCGCGTTCCCCCCGAGCGTTGACACTCTCACGAAACCCCGGTTCACTCCCTCCCACCATGGCAAAAGTAACCCTCCCTGACGGCAAGACCCGCGAACATGCGGACGGGACCACCGTCCTGCAGGTTGCGGAATCGATCGGCAAGCGGCTGGCGAAGGACGCGGTCATCGGCGTGGTGGACGACAAGCCGGTGGACCTGTTCTTCAAGCTGACGGGCGACGTGAAGCTGAAGATCATTACGCGGCAGCAGCCGGAGTCGCTGGACCACCTGAGGCACACGTGCGCCCACATCATGGCGCAGGCCGTGCTGCGGCTCTTCCCGAACACGAAGCTCGCGATCGGCCCTCCGATCGAGGACGGGTTCTACTACGACATGGACCCGGAGAAGCCCTTCACCCCCGAGGACATCGAGAAGATCGACGCGGAGATGCAGAAGATCCTCGCTTCGAATTTCCCGTGCGAGAGGTTCGAGCTGCCGCGGACCGAGGCGATCGAGCGGTGCCGGAAGGAGAAGCAGGACTACAAGGTGGAGATGCTGGGGGAGTGGACGGACGAGAAGGTGTCGTTCTACACCCAGGGGGATTTCACGGACCTGTGCCGCGGGCCGCACCTCGCGTCGACGGGGACGGTGCCGGCGGTGAAGGTGCTGAAGGCGACGGGCGCGTACTGGCGCGGCGACGAGAAGAACAAGATGCTGCAGCGCCTGTACGGGACCGCGTGGTGGTCGAAGGAGGACCTCGAGAAGTACCTGCACCGGATCGAGGAGGCGAAGAAGCGCGACCACCGCAAGCTCGGCAAGGAGCTGGACCTGTTCTCGATTCACGAGGAGATCGGCGGCGGGCTGGTGCACTGGCACCCGCGCGGCTCGATGATCCGGCACGTGATGGAGCAGGAGTGGTACGCGGACCACGTGAAGCGCGGGTACCTGCTGGTGAATACGCCGCACATCGCGAGCGAGGAGATCTACAAGATTTCCGGGCACCTCGAGGCGTACAAGGACCTGATGTTCGGCGCGATGCTGATTGAGGACCGGCCGTTCCGGGTGAAGCCGATGAACTGCCCGGGGCACATCATGATCTACAAGTCGAAGCTGCACTCGTACCGCGAGCTGCCGATGAGGCTGGCGGAATTCGGCACGGTGTACCGCTTCGAGAAGTCCGGCGTGCTGCACGGCATGCTGCGCGTCCGCGGGTTCACGATCGACGACGCGCACATCTTCGTGACGCCGCAGGCGGTGGAGAAGGAGATCATCGAGGTCTTCAACTTCGCCGTGGAGTGGCTCGGCAAGTTCGGGTTCAAGGACCTGGCGATCTACCTGTCGACGCGGCCGGAGAAATCCGTCGGCGCGACGTCCGACTGGGAGAAGACCGAGGCGGCGCTTCGCAACGCGCTCACGAACGCCGGCGTGAAGTTCCAGGTCGACGAGGGCGGCGGCGCGTTCTACGGCCCGAAGATCGACGTCAAGGTGCGCGACTCGCTCGGCCGCGAGTGGCAGTGCTCCACCGTCCAGTTCGACTTCAACCTGCCGAGCTCCGGCCGGTTCGACCTCTCGTTCGTCGGCGAGGACGGCAACCGCCAGCAGCCCTACATGGTCCACCGCGCCCTCATGGGCTCGATCGAGCGCTTCTTCGCCGTCCTCGTCGAGCACTACGGCGGCGCGTTCCCGGTCTGGCTCGCCTCGACGCAGGCCACCGTCATCCCGATCGCCGACTCCCACATCGTCTACGCCGAAGCGGTCGCGGCGCAGCTCCGCAACTCGGGCTTCCGCGTCGACGTGGATGCCCGCAACGAGCGCACCGGCCACAAGATCCGCGAGGCGACGCTTCTCAAGACCCCCTACATGCTCGTCGTCGGCGAGAAGGAAGTCGCGGCGAAGCAGGTGGCGGTGCGGGAGCGGGCGGGGAAGGACCTGGGCGTGATGGATGTGGCGCGGTTTGAGGCGCTGTTGAAGGAGGACGTGGCTTTGAAGCGATGAGAGACGTTTCGGACTCAAGACGACGTCGAAGGTCAAAGGTCGAAGGTTGGGTTGGGGGACTGCCGGGTTCGGGGTTGGGGGGTCGTAACTTTCGACCTTCGACTTTCGACGCCGTCCCACTCCGACATCGTTCGCCCTTGCCGCCCGATCCGTTCCCCGGTTAACCTCTCCCCCCTAACACCCACACAAAGGAGCACGAGCTACGAGCGTCAAACAGCCGGAGTACCGAATCAACGACCGGATCCGCGCCAAAAGGGTCCGCCTTGTGGAAGACGATGGGCAGGCCAATATCGTCACGATCGAGGACGCGAAGAAGCTCTCCGAGGAACGCGGGCTTGACCTCGTCGAGGTCGCGCCGGACGCCGACCCTCCCGTCTGCCGCCTGATGGACTACGGCAAGTTCAAGTACGAGCAGCGGAAGAAGGAGCACGACGCGCACAAGAAGCACCACGTCCAGAAAACCAAGGAAATCCGCCTCACGCCCAAGACCGAGGAACACGACGTCGAGACCAAGATCCGCCACTCGCGCCAGTTCATCGAGCAGGGCGACAAGGTCATGGTGAACATGTTCTTCAAGGGCCGCGAAATCGTGCACCAGGAGTTCGGCCGCGCCACCATGGAGAAGTTCATCAAGGCCCTCGAGGACATCACCAAGGTCGAGAAGCCCCCCAAGCTCGAAGGCCACAGGTTGTCCTTGACGCTCATGCCGAAATAACGCATCTTTCGCGACCCTTCAGAGCCCCTAGAGCGATCAAGAGAGAACCCATGCCCAAGCTCAAATCCAACAAGTCGGCCCGGTGGCGCTTCAAGGTCACCGGCACCGGCAAGCTCATGCGCCGCAAGTGCGGCAAGAGCCACCTGATGTCGAACAAGACGAAGAAGCAGAAGCGGAACCGTTGCCACGACCACGAGTACGTCGGGACGCGGCGGTTCTACCTCAAGCGGCTGCTCCTTGCGGAAGGGAAGAAGTAGACCATGCGCGTCAAAACGAACGTCGCGCGCCATGCGCGCAACAAGCGGACGCTGAAGCGGGCGAAAGGCTTCGTCGGCGGCCGCAGCCGGATGATCCGCATCGCGAAGCAGTCGGTGCTTCGCGCCGGGATGCACTCGTACTTCGGCCGCCAGGAGCGCGCGCGCCGGATGAGGACGATCTGGATCCAGCGTATCGGCGCCGCGTGCGTCGCGCTGGGGATGAGCTATTCGAAGTTCATCAGCGCGATCAAGAAGAAGGGCGTGGAGCTGGACCGGAAGAGCCTCGCGCTTCTCGCGATGGACGAACCGAAGGCGTTTGCGGGCCTCGTGGCGATGGCCAAGGGGTAGCGCAAGGGATTGGCGATCGACACGAGGGCCGGTTGAGACAACCGGCCCTTTTTCTTTTGATGGGGCAGGAAAATAGTCCTTATCCGCGGCCCTTTCCGCGCCATCCGCCTTTATCCTCGAATTCTTTTCCTCTCAGGAAAGACAGAATTCGCGGATAAAGGCGTATGACGCGGGAAAGGCCGCGGATACGGCAAATTCAACGGCTTAACCGAAGGTAGAACCCATGCCCGACCCCGACCTGACAGCCATCCAGAACGAATTCATCGCCGCGCTCGCCGCGGCGAAGGATCTCGCGTCGGCCGAACGCGTGAAGTCCGACATGCTCGGCCGCACGGGAAAGCTGCGCAAGGTGATGGAGGAACTCGCGAAGCTGCCGCCCGAGCAGAAGAAGACGCGCGGCAAGGCGATGAACGACCTGAAGACCGCGTGCGAGGCGGCCGCGGCCGAGCGGCTGGCGGCGCTGGCCGCGACGGGCGCGAAGGCGGCGCCGGTCGACTCGATCGACGTGACGCTTCCCGGCGCGCGGCCGCGGCAGGGCCGGCGGCACCCGATCTACGAGACGATGGACGAAATGCGCGGGATCTTCGCGAAGCTCGGGTTCGAGGCCGCGTACGGCCCGGAGATCGAGACGGCGTACTACAACTTCGAGGCGCTGAACATCCCGCTGGACCATCCGGCGGCGGAGCCGTTCGACACGTGGTACCTCGACGACCCGGACGTCGCCTCGCGCCCGTACCGCTTCCTCCTTCGCTCCCACACGAGCCCGGCGCAGATGCACGTGATGGAGCAGCGCAAGCCGCCGATCCGCGTGGTGGTGCCGGGGAAAGTGTTCCGCACGGACCCGGCGGACGCGAGCCACCTGCCGGTGTTCCACCAGCTCGAGGGACTCATGGTCGACGAGAACGTCACGTTCGCCGACCTCAAGGGCGTCCTCGCGATCGCGATGAAGGAACTGTTCGGCGCGAAAACCGACACGCGCTTCCGCCCGAGCTACTTCCCGTTCACGGAACCGTCCGCCGAGGTGGACGTGTCGTGCCTGCTGTGCGGCGGGGGCGGATGCTCGGCGTGCAAGGGAAGCGGCTGGATCGAGGTGCTGGGCGCGGGGATGGTGCACCCGCGAGTGCTGGAGTACGCGAAGATCGACCCGGAGAAGTACAGCGGGTTCGCGTTCGGGATGGGCGTGGAGCGGATCGCGATGCTGAAGCTGGGAGTTCCTGATATCCGGCATTTCATCAGGAGCCATCCGTTGTTCCTGAGGCAGTGGTAGGAGAACGGCGTCGAAGGTCAAAGGTCGAAAGTTAACGGCCGACCCAAGACGCTTTTCCCAACAACCTTCGACTTTCGACCTTCGACGTCGTCTTTTCCCGTCCCCGATTCCATCAAACGGAAACCCCGATGAAGTTCACAACCGACTGGTTATCCGACTACTGCCGCACCGGCCTCCCCGCCGCGACCGTCGCCGAGCTGCTCACCAAGGCCGGCGTCAAGGTCGAGGGAATCGAGGATCGCGGCGGCGAAACCGTCGTCGAGCTCGAGATCACCGCCAATCGCCCCGACTGCCTCAGCCTCATCGGCGTCGCGCGCGAAGTCTCCGTCGTCACCGGCAAACCCGTCGTCGAGCCCGGCTTCAAGCTCGAAACCACCCGCTCCTTCCGCTCCCCGGACTGGATGCTCGACGTCCAGGAGCCCACGCTCTGCTCGCGCTACGTCGGGCGCATCGTGAAGGGCCTCAAGGTCGGCGCGACGCCGACCCTGCTCCGCCAGCGCCTCGAGGCGATCGGCCTCCGCAGCATCAACAACGTCGTCGACATCACCAACTACGTCCTCTACGAGTGCGGCCAGCCGCTTCACGCCTTCGACCTCAACAAGCTCTCGGGCAAGAGCATCCTGGTCCGCAAGGGGAAGCCCGGGGAAAAGCTCAAGGCGATCGACGGCCGCGAGTACGACGTGGCCGGCGCGCTGGTGATCGCGGACGCGGAGAAGCCCGTCGCGATCGCGGGCGTGATGGGCGGCAAGGAAACGGAAGTCACCGAGGCGACCACCGAGATCCTGCTCGAGTCCGCGAACTTCGACCCCGTGACGGTGCGCCGCACCTCGATGAAGCTCGGGCTCGCGAGCGACTCGTCCTACCGCTTCCAGCGCGGCGTCGATCCCGCGCGGGTCGACTGGGCCAGCCGCCGCGCCGTGTTCCTCATGCGCGAGCACGCCGGCGCGCGCCCGGACACGATGCACATGGACACGAATCCCGAGTCGGCGCCGAAGCGGCAGCTGAACTTCAAGGTGGCGTCGATCGGGCGCGTCCTGGGCCGCGCCGTGGAGCCGGAGCAGGCGCGCAAGATCCTCCAGGGGCTCGGCTTCGAATTCCGCGACGACCTCGACGGCGAGTGGCGCATCGCGATCCCGACCTGGCGCGCCGACGTCTCCCGCGACGTGGACCTCGTCGAGGAAATCGTCCGCATCTACGGCTACGATCGCATCCCCGCTTCGCCGCGCGTCAACATCGCGCTGGCGCCGCCGAACCCCGCCGACGAAGCTGCGGCCGCTGCGAAGGAGTCGCTCCGCGCCGCCGGCTACGACGAGGTCCTCACGCTGTCCTTCACCGGCAAGTCCGCCCCCGAGGCGCCCTTCCTCGCCGGCGAGCCGATCGGCGTGCTGGGGAAGACGGGGAAGCGCGAGGAGCAGATGCGGCAGGGTCTGGTCCCGTCGCTGCTGGACGCGGTGCGGATGCACGAGGCGTATGGCGAGAAGGGAGCGGACCTGTTCGAGATCGCGAAGGTTTACGCGAAGGACGCGCGCGGCTTCCACGAGAAGGCCGTGCTCGGCGCGGCTTCGTCGCGCGGATTCCCGGCGCTGAAGGGCGCCGTGGAAAACGTGCTCGAGCGGCTCGGGCTCCTCGTGCAGGCGTCGTTCCGGCCGGCGGACCGCGGGCACCTCGTCCCGGGGCGCGCGGCCGCCGTGACCATCTCCGGGAAGGAGATCGGCTGCATCGGGGAAATTTCCGAGGCCCTCGCGTCGGCCCACGACCTCCGGACCCGCCCGTGCGTCGTCGAGCTCGACTGGGACGCCCTCGTCGCCGCCACGAAACTCCGCCGCCGTTTCGGGGAATTCCCCACGCTTCCCGCGATCCAGCGCGATATCGCCGTGGTGCTGGACCGCCAGGTCCCGTGGTCCGACATGGAATCCGCCATCCGCGCCGCCGCGCCCGCCGGCCTCCTCGAAAGCGTCCAGTTCTTCGACCTTTACGAGGGGAAGGGGATTCCCGCCGGGAAAAAGAGCATCGCGTTCTCGATCACGCTCCGTTCTCCCGAGCGCACCCTGACGTCCGACGAGGCCGACAAGGCCGTCCAGTCGGTCGTTTCCGCCCTCTCACAGAAGTTCCAGGCCAGCCAGCGCTGAGAACGCGAACGGAATCCTCCCTGCGGCGCGCGGCGCAGGTCCGACCGGCGCGCGACGAGGGGCTCGGCAGCGCCGAGGCTGGTGACGCGCGCCGTCCGGACCCGCGCCGCGCGTCCTCGGTCGGCTTCCGGTCGCGTTCTCAGGGTTCCCGGGCCGCGCAGCTGGCGCCCCAAGCGGCCAAAGGCCGCGAGGGGCTCCGTTCATGTGCCGCCCGCCGCCTGCCTGTTGCCCCGCCCTCCCCAATACGCCCCCGGAAGGGGGAAGGGCGTCGGGGGGTGGGGGCCGTAGAGGGGGGCGGCGCCCCCCTTAAACCGGGCCTTTTCTCACACGGCGCCGCCCCCCTCCGGCCCCCACCCCCCGACGCCCTTCCCCCTTCCGGGGGGGTGAAAGCGTTTGACACCCCGGAGGACCCTTCCCTAGAATCCCCGCACGCATCAGGTCCATCTTGTCCCAACCGGAGGGGAGGACGCGCCTTATGAAGGAAGACACCAGCCTCGATTTGGGGGGCACGAAGCTGGGTCGTCTCCTGGTCGAAGCCAAGCTCATCACGGATGAGCAGCTTCGCAAGGCGACGGACTTTCAGAAGGCGGTCGGCGGAAAGCTGCCGGCCGTCATCGTGAAGCTCGGGTTTATCACGGACGACCAGGTGACGCAGTTCATCGCGCGCCGGCAGAACCTGCGCATCGCGGAGCTGGACAAGGTCGTGCTGCCGGAGAACCTGATCAAGCGGGTTCCGCGCGAGCTGATCGAGAAGCACACGTGCATCCCGATCGCGTTCCGCGACGGCATGCTGACGCTCGCGGTCGCGGACCCGACGGACATCGAGGCGCTCGAGGAAATCCAGCTCGCGACGGACTACAAGATCGAGGTCGCGCTGGCGTCCCGCGGCGCCCTCACCAAGGCCATCAACCAGTTTTTCTATGCCGAAAAGCCCGTCGAGGAGACGAAGTCCAAGGAGCAGCTCCTCAAGGAACTCGAGGAGTCGCCGCTTCCCAGGGAAATCGACGAGCGGGCGTCGCGCGAAGGCGTGAGCCGGGTACAGCTCCAGCGTGCGCTCGTCCGGCTGCTGATCGAGAAACGGATCATTTCCGAGGACGAATTGATCAAGAAAGCCAAGGAGATCGCCTAGATGCCGACCGCGACCATCGACGATCTGAGCCGCGCCGTGGCGCCCATCCTGAAGGTCGACGAGGACCGCGCCAAAGCGATCTGCACGGCGGTTTTCGGAGCCTGCAGCGACGCGATCAAGGGCGGCAAGGGCGTGGAGTTCCGGGACTTCATCCGCGTCGGATTCGGTGAAGGCTCGAGCTACGCGACGGAAGCCGAGATCCAGTCGCAGGTGGCGTCCCGCGTGGGCGTGCCGCCGGACAACGCCGGCGCGATGCTGACGGGCGTTCTCAAGGCGGTGCAGAACCTCGTGCTCGCCGAGAAGGACGTGGTCGCCGACTCGTTCGGCACTTTCCGCGTCCGCAAGGAGCGCGCGAAGATCACGAAGGACCCCAAGCACGGCCACAAAATGCTGGCGGGAGCGAAGCGCTTCTTCGCGTTCGACCCGGGCGCGGCGTTCGCGGGGCGGACGCCGACGGTGATGGTGGCGGAGGGGTGGGCGAAGGCGGTGCAGACGCAGCGGGTCGCGACCGTGCTCGCGGTCGTCCCCGAGAAGGACTTCTTCGTCGACTGCATCATCTACTACTTCAACAAGGCCGGGTGGAAGACGAACGTCGCGACCACGGTGGACGACGCCGAGAAGATCCTGAACGACGGCGGCGTGTACCTGACGATCGTGGACAGCACGGTGAAGGATTTCCAGCGCCTGGCGGAGAACATCAAGACGAACCGCTCGACGGCGCACGTGCCGCTCGTGATCGCGTTCCCCGCGAATTCGAACCTGGATTCGCCGAAGCAGTTCATGGTCTGCGGCGACGCGCACATCGTGCAGCCGTTCGAGGTCAAGAAGCTGTTCAACATCTGCGACGACGAGCTGGTGCGGTCGTCGGAAGAAGAAGTCATCTTCGAGCAGCAGGTGCTGTTCCAGTTCCCGACCGAGGACGCTTCGATCGAGAAGGCCAACGAGTTCGGCCGCGTTCTGTTCGAGGTGAGCGGGCTGCCCGAGGAGGACCAGGTCGCGATCGCGGCCGCGTTCCGCGAGGGCATCGGAAACTCGGCGCAGCACGGGAACAAGTACCGCCGCGACAAGAAGATCGAGATCCTGTACCTGCTCGACAAAGAGAAGATCACCTGCATGGTCAAGGACCAGGGGCAGGGGTTCGACCACGAGAAGTACGTGAAGAAGGGGAAGGCGGGCGACGCGCTGGCTTCGGCGCGCGAGCGTCACAAGGAAGGGAAGCTGGGAGGCCTCGGCATCATGCTGATGCTCAAGTGCTGCGATCGTCTCGAGTACAACGACGTGGGTAACGCGGTGACGCTGACGAAGTTCCTGAAGAGGCCTGCGGAGTAGGGCGGGCGCCGGGCGGACCGATCAAACGAGGGGGCGCGCGACGAGCGCGCCCTCTTTTTTTTCGACGGAGCGGGAGTCGCGCATGTGGCCCTTTTCGAAGAAGGACCGTCCGCTCGAGCCGGCCGGGTTCGCAGCACTGTTCGAGAAGGCGCTGCGGGCGGCGGGGGAGGCGCGGCCGATCCGGTTCGACGCGGCGACGTTCTCGCTCGCGATCGGCGACGGCGAATTGCGCGTATTTCTCGCGAATCATTTCGACGTCTGGAAATCAACGTCGGGCGCCGAGCGGGAGGAGAAGTTCGCGCGCGCGATCCGAACCGTTACGGACTACCGCGAGAACC
Source organism: uncultured Planctomycetia bacterium (assembly GCA_964590435.1). GTDB lineage: Bacteria > Planctomycetota > MHYJ01 > WSZJ01 > WSZJ01 > WSZJ01. The sequence goes on along the minus strand of CAZPWT010000012.1, from coordinate 192,249 downwards.
CCGACGACTTTGGCTTGGCCCTCAAGGATCTCGTGCCGCGTGTTCGCGAGCGCGTCTTCCATGAGTTCCCGCTCCTGGCAATCCGCACACACTCTGGATACCTTCCCGACGTACCGCATCGCGTCATGGCCCGGAGTTTCGCCGTTGGCGTCGCGATCGACCGGCCGGATTCCGTTGCTGCCGTCATGGAGGATGACCTGAAAGCATGGAGCCGGACACTCGATGAGGCACTCGTTCCCGCGATCGCGAACCTTGAGCGGCGAAGCGGCGGGGCGTGGGAGCCGCTCGCTCCCGGCGCCTGGGCGTCGCCGTGGCACGACGACCACGACGCGGCCCGCGTGCTGTGCGTGGACCTCATCCGCGCGCTGCAGGTGAAAGGCGCGCCGGTGGCGATGATCCCGAACCAGAACCTGCTGCTCGTCTCCGGCGCGGACGACGCGAAAGGCCTCGAGGCGATCGCCGCGAAGGCGAAGGAGATGCTCGGGAAGCCGCGCGCGATGAGCGGCGCCGCGATCGTCCTCGAAGGGCGGACGTGGGCGCCGTTCGAGCCCCCCGCGGGCCGGCCCGGCGCCGAGGCCCTTCGAGGCGCGCGGCTCATTTCCGCGGCGCGCGACGCCGCCGAGCAGGGCGAACTGCTGAAGGCGAAGCTCGAAAAGGAAGGACGCGACGTCTACGTCGCCACGTACATCCTCTTCCAGGACAAGCGCACCGGCGAACTCCGCTCCGTGACGTCGTGGGCGCAGGGGGTCGAGGCGCTGCTGCCGGAGGCCGAGGCGATCGTGTTCGGCCGGATCAAGGGCGGGAAGCCGGACGGGGTGCGGGCGCAGGTGGCGTGGGGCGACGCGCGGCGGGTGCTGGGGAACGCGGGAATGAAGCCGCAGGGGCTGTATCCCGAGCGATACGCCGTGTCCGGGTTCCCGACGGAGGAGCAGTTCGCCGCGATGGGGGCGTGAGGCCGTCGCGCTACAATCCGGCGCATGTTCGAGAACCCGTACGCGAAGCTCCTGCTCGTGCCGATCGTGATCGGTGTGCTGCTGTTCGGCGGGCTCTTCGTGAGCATGAAGTGCCAATCGCGGCGCATCGAGAGGCTGGTGAGGGAGGCCGAGGAGGGAGGCCCTCCTGCGGACCTGTCGACGCCCGGCGGGAGGCTCGACTACGCGTCGCGCATCGAGTACGAGAACTCAGCCGAGAGCGTGCGCATCACGACGGAGATCGCCGACGGGCCCGACGCCGCGCTCGCGGCCAAGGCGCGCGACCTGCTGCCGCGCCGGCTCAGCGTCCTGTATTCGTACAGCTCGCGCTCGGAGTGGGCGAAGGCCGAAGGGGCGCTCCGCGAGCTCGAGAAGCGCTTCCCGGCAAGCCCCGAGCGTGCCCAGGTGGCGGAGCAATGGCAGCGCGACCGGCGGTACGCGGCGGAGGCGGCGGCGCGGAAAGGGGACTTCCCGAATGCGGAGCGGTTGTTCCGGGAGTGCCTGAAAGATGCGGGCGGGGAAGCGGAGTGGGACCTGATCAGCGCGTGGCAGAAGATGCTGGCCGAGCGGGCGGCGAAATGGGGCGACCCTGTGGCCGCGGAACGCGACATCGAGGAGGCCGCTTCGTGGCACATCGAGCCCCGGGCGCACACGGATTTTGCGCGCGAGTTGAGCCGGCGGGGCGGGGCGAAGCTCCTGGAGAAGGCGAAGGCGCTTCTCGCGTCCGGCCGGCCGGTGCCGGCGCTGGGATTCGCGCAGGCAGCCAACCTGGGATTCCTGCAGGAGCGCAACCGCGAGGGGGCGGAGGAGTCGGAAGCGTTCCTGGTGGAGTGCTGCCTGGCGGTCGCGCGGAAGATGCGCGACGAGCCGGTGCCGACCATTCCACTCCAGGCGTACGAGCGGTTCTGGGAAGTGGTCGCACAGGGCACCCGCGTTCCCGCGACGAAAGTGGAGGCGCTGGACGAGCTGGCGTATGCGCGCCGCGATGCCGGGCTGGCGGCGCTGAGAAAGGGCGACCTCGACCGTGCCGAGTCGAAATTCCGGGAGACGCTGCTGTTCACGCTGACGGACTGGTGGATGACACGCGCCGAGGCCGAGCCCGGATTCGACCCGTTTGCCGGCTTTCCGGCTGCCCTGGAGCCGGAGATCGAAAAGGCGTCCTCGGGAAGCAAGGACGCCGGGATCCGTCGTGAGTGCCTCCGCGGCCTGATGCACGACGGGCGCTGGACGGCGCCGCACCTCGCCGCTGAGCGCATCCGCGGCGCGTTACCGGAGCTGTACGCGAAGATCGGGGCGAAGCTGATCGGGGACCGGCGGTTCGGGGAGGCGGAATGGCGGCTGCGCGGGGCGATCCGGGCGGACGCGAAAGGACCGGCGGCGCGGGCGTGCGTGGCGACGCTGGAGGAGGGCGTGAGGAAGGCCGCGGCCGCGAAGGACCTGACGGCGCTGGTCTGGCTGACCGGCTTCTACGTTGCGGAACTCGGGCCGCCGCGCGCGGCGTTCGCGGAAGAGTTCCGCAGCGCCGTGACTGCGGCCGCAGACGGTCTCAAGGGCTCGCCGATCCAGCGCATCTTCATGCTCAGCATCCTCTGCGACGCGTTCCCGGATTCGAAGGAATCAGCGTCGGCTCGGGACGAAATCCTGTCGGTGGGGATCGACTTTGCCAAGAAAGCCCCGGAGCACAACGACGGCCCCGGACTGGACGTTCCGACGGGGCTGAAGGACGTGGCGGCGGCCTCGATCGAGAACGCGACGCCATACCACATCTTCGTGTTCTACGACGGCCCCGAGCGGTTCTTCGTCCGCCTGAACCCGTACTGGAAGGGGACGGTGCTGATGAAGCCCGGCGCTTATGTCGTCGGGGTCGTGGCGCCGGACGAGACGATCCGGCCGTACCACGCGCGGAAGCAGGTGGAGGCGCACACGTACTGGGCGCAGTACGTGGTGGTGCAGGAAGGGGAGAAGAGTCGGAACCTGTTGGGAAGCGGCAACTCGACGGGGGAGTACGCGCTGGTGAGGGGGCTGACGGGGGTGCGAGTGACGCTGGATCCGGGGACAGGATTGGTGACCCCGCCAAAGTAGGGCGTGGAGCGAAGTGGGGGGAAACAGCAACGCTTCTTGTGGTGGCCAAGCGAAACTTCTGAATTTTTGCTGAATTTCTTCCTGCCCCGCGACCGATTGTTACAAACCCTTTGTTTTCATGACTTTGCGCGCAGAAATGCGCTTCAGAAAAATCGCGCGGGGCCATTTGAGGCCCAAAACCTGCCTTTTTTGGTGACCGTCGTTTCGAAACCGAAACACAATAGGTTGTGGTTATTTCACTTTGATAGCGCTGCACATTGCGCTCGCGCGGACCGCCTGTGAATCTTCGTAAGCCCTTCACGATATTTAAGTTCCGAACTTGACTGGTCGAAGAGGACCTTGTAAAAGTCCAGCAACTGGGGAGAAGTGGGGCTGAATCCCATGAAACCCCATCCAGTGGCAAGCGGGAACAGCGGTTCGGGGGCAAGGCGATGGCTGACACCAAGGGCAGACTGTCCGGCAACCACTCCCAGGTTGTCGACCAGAAGCACCGTGTCGTCATCCCCGCCCGCTTCCGCGAGGTCCTCGGCGATCACGTCAAGGTCGGAGTTTACCCGCAGGACAACTTCTTCGTCCTGACCATCTGCTCCGCCGAAGTCTACGCCGAACGCATGGCGGCCCTCGAAAAGCGCGCGGAGAACGATCCCGCCCTCGACGCCGTCATCACGCTCCTCGACGCCACGACGCAGGAACTCGACCTCGACGACCAGGGGCGCATCACGCTCACCGCCGACCTCAAGGGCCAGGCCGGCATCGAGCGCGACGTCGTCGTCATCGGCCGGGGGAATCACCTCCAGATCTGGACGCAGGGACGCTGGGAAGACTTCACGAAGAAAGCGTTTGAAACGCCCGGGGGCATGCGCGAAAGCATCTTCCGGCGTTCTCAATAGTCACGAACACGGGGCGCGGCGGCGGAGAGAGAGGGCGATTTTATGACGGAGAAGCGGGATTCGTTCGACGTGGTGAAGGACCTCCTGAATGCGCGGCATCAGGGGATGCTCGATATGGCGGTGCTGCGCGATGCGCGGCCGCACATCGAGGAGGTCGTTCGTCGGCTCGAGCGTCTGAGGGCGATGAGCCCGGCGTTCGCCGGCGTCGGCTTCGGCGAGGAGCTCTATGACCTCGTCAAGGAGCTCGGCATCGGGAAGAAGCAGTTCCGCTTCCCGCTCCTGACGCGCGTCGCCGCCCTGCTGTAGTGGGGGCCCACGAGCCGGTCCTGGTCGCGGAGTTCCTGGCGTTGGCCGATCCGAAGCCCGGCGAGAGCTGGGTGGACGGGACGGCCGGCGCCGGGGGGCACGCATGGGAGATCCTGGGAAGGATCGGTCCTGGCGGGCGCCTGATCGGGCTGGACCGCGACCCGGCGGCCGTGGAACTTGCGCGTTCGAGACTCGGGAGAGGTGCGAACGCGCAGATCGAGCTGGGCTCGTACGAGAGGGTTGAGGAGGTCGCGCAACGCCTCTGGGGAGGCGCGAAGTGCGACGGGATTCTGCTCGACCTGGGCGTCTCGAGCCTCCAGCTCGACGACCCGGCGCGCGGGTTCTCCTTTTCGCGTCCCGGGCCGCTCGACATGCGGATGGGGCCGGATTCGGATCGGACGGCGGCGCAGCTGGTGAACGAGGCGCCGCCGGAGGAACTGGAACGGATCTTTCGCGAGTACGGTGAAGAGCGGCAGTCGAGACGGGTGGCGGACGCGATCGTTCGCGAACGGAAGGGGAAGCCGTTCGCGGACACGGCGAGGCTGGCGGAGGTGGCGGGAGGGGCGGTGGGCGGGATGCGGGGGCGGACGCACCCGGCGACGCGCGTTTTCCAGGCGATCCGGATCGCGGTGAACCGCGAGCTGGAGCGGCTGAAAACCGCGCTCGACCGGCTGCCGGCGCTTCTCAACCCCGGCGGGCGGCTGGCGGTGATTTCGTTCCACTCGCTCGAGGACCGGATGGTGAAGGAGCGGTTTCGCGAACTGGACCGTCAAGGCGGGTGGCGGTTGTTGACGAAACATGTCGTGGCGCCGGGGCGGGAAGAGCAGTTGAGGAACCCGAGGAGCCGCAGTGCGAAGTTGAGGGTCATCCGGCGGCTTGAGTGACGGAGACAGCAGTCGGGAGACGGGAGACGGGAGTTGGAAGGGCGGGATCGAGCAATTGAGATTGATGCGGAACCCAGGAGGCGCTGCACGGTGAAGACTTCCCGACCCATTCTGCTCGTCGCGCTTTTCCTGCTCGTCGGGCTGCTGACGGTGTGGCAGCAGGCGGAGACGTTGCGCCTCGGGTACCGGATCCGCGAGCGCGAGGACAGGATCGCGGAGCTGGAGCGGGAGCGGCGGCGGCTGGAGGCGGAAGTCGGGCGGTGCAAGGCGCCGGCGGCGCTGATGGAGCGCGCGACGGCGCTGGGGGTGGACCTGGCCGTGCCGCAGGAGTGGCGGGTGCTGAAACCCGGCCAGGCGGCGCCCCAGGCGGCGGAGCGAGTGGTGGATGCGAGAGGCGCCGGTCGGCCTTAGTTCGAGACGGACTCACGCAGGGCGATGACGGCGACCTACCCGGAGAGTTTTCGGTGCTGACCCCAGGTTCTGTCGAAGTGAAACCGGCCGGCGGGCCGGCCGGGGGTGCGCCGTCGCCGCGTCCCGGCGGGTGGAAATTCGACGCCGGCTTCGCGATCTTCGCGCTCATTTTCTGCGCGCTCGGCGTCCGCCTGTACGCGATCCAGGTCCGCGGCCACGCCCGCTCGGTCGGCGAACAGGAGGCCCAGGCCTGGGCGCTCGAGGAAATCGAACCGGTCCGCGGCGACATCCTCGACCGCCGCGGGCAGACGCTGGCGATTTCGAAGCGCGTACCGAGCTGCTTTGCGGACCCGAAGTTCCTCGAGGATCCCCGGGACGCCGCGACGAAGCTCGCCGCGACCCTTCACCTCGACCGGGAGGCGCTTCTCAAGAAACTCGAGAGCGGCCGGCGGTTCACGTGGGTGAAGCGGCGGTGCACGCCGGAGGAAGAAGTCGCGGTGAAGGAGCTGAAGCTGCGGGGGGTGGGGTTCGAGGGGGACACGCGGCGGGCGTACGTGCTGGGAAACTCGATGGGGCAGGTGCTCGGCTACGTTGACATCGACGGCAACGGGCTGGAGGGGCTGGAGCGCGAGTACCAGCACGTGCTGGCCGGGCAGGCGGGGGAGCAGTGGGTGCTGCGCGACGCGCGGCGCGACATGATCAGCAGCTTCACGCGCCCGGTGAAGGACGCGCATCCCGGGGCGACGCTTCGGCTCACGATCGACGCGCGGATCCAGAACGTGGCGGAGGTGGCGCTGGCGAAGGTGATGGAGAAGCACTCGCCGGAGAGCGCGGTGGCGGTGGTGACGGACCCGCGGACGGGGGAGATCCTGGCGATCGCGGGGTGGCCGAACTACGACCCGAACGACCCTGCGGGGGCGAAGGCGGAGGCGCGGCGGTGCCGTGCGGCGACGGATTTCGTGGAGCCGGGGTCGACGTTCAAGGGCGTGGTGATGGCGGGGCTGCTGGAGAAGGGGCTGGTGAAGCCGGACGAGATGATCGACTGCGGGGGCGGGTCGTGGGGCTACCGCGGCCGGACGATCACGGACGTGCACGGGCACGGGCGGATTTCGGTGGCGGACGTGCTGGTGGTGAGCTCGAACGTCGGGATGGCGAAGATGGGGACGCGGATGGCGCCGAAGGACCTGGAGGCGTGGATCCGCGGGTTCGGGTTCGGGAAGGTGACGGGCGCGGGGATTCCCGGGGAGACGCCCGGGGTGGTGCCGCGCGAGCACCCGTGGGCGCCGCAGACCGTCGTCAGCGCCTCGTTCGGCTACGCCGTCGGCGTCACGCCGCTTCAGCTCGCCCAGGCCTACGGCGCGATCGCCAACGGCGGCACGCTGATTCCGCCGCGGCTGGTGGGGGCGGTCCTCGACGAAAACGGCGAAGAAATCGAAATGTCACGGCCTCCCTCGGGAAAACGGCTGCTCAGCGCCAAAGTCAGCAAGGACATCGTGTCGATGATGATTCAGGTCGTGGAGCGCGGGACCGCGAAGTCCGCAAAGCTCGACGGCTGGCTGGTGGCGGGCAAGACGGGCACGACGAAGCTGCTCGGCAAGGACGGGAAGTACGCGCCGGGCAAGTACGCGTCGAGTTTCGTCGGGTTCGCGCCGGCGGACGACCCGAAGCTGCTGGTAGTCGTGGTCGTGAAGGAGCCGCAGGGGGCGTACTACGGCGGGACGGTGGCGGCCCCGGCGGTCGGCGAGATCCTGAAAGAAGGACTGACGCTGCTCGAAGCCAGGCCGGACGCGGCGAAGGTGAAGGCGAAGCGGGACGAGTGGGTGAAAAAGGCGGCTGCGGAGGGTCACCGATGAGCGTGCTCGTGGCGATCTGGGAAGCGCTGGCAGAGGCGGCGAAGTTGCTGGGGGAGTAGGGAAGACGGGAGTTCGGAGACGGGAGTCGGGAGCGAGATGACGGCCGCTGGCCTCGGAACCAGCAGCCCGATCGAGAGGAGAGGGGACGTGAAACTTTCAACGCTGCGCAAGGCGCTCACGGGCGCTTCGTGGAGTCTCTTCAAGGACGCCGAGGTTGTCGGCGTCACGGCGGATTCGCGCAAGGTGCGCCCGGGGTGGGTGTTCGTGGCGATCCCGGGGGTGAAGGACGACGGCGCGAAGTACGCGATCTCGGCGCTGGAGAACGGCGCGGTCGCGGTGATCGCCCAGAAGAAGCTGGAGCTGCCGTTCGGGCGGCCGCAGGCGGTGGTGGCCGACGCGCGGGACGCGGCGTCGCGCGCCGCGGCGGCGTTCCACGGGAACCCCTCGCGCAAGCTCAAGGTCATCGGCGTCACGGGGACGAACGGCAAGACGACCACGACGCACCTCATCCGCGCGATGCTGAACGCGGCGGGGGCGAAGTGCGGGCTGCTGGGGACGATCAGCTACCAGTTCGGGCGGCGGGACATCCCCGCGGACAACACGACGCCGGGGCCGGTCGAGCTGCAGGAGATGTTCGCGGAGATGGTGCGGATCGGTTTGACGCACTGCGTCATGGAGGTCTCGTCCCACGCGCTTCACCAGAATCGCGTCCAGGGGATCGAGTTCTCCGGCGCGATCTTCACGAACCTGACGCGCGACCACCTCGACTACCACAAGACGATGGAGAACTACCGCGACGCGAAGGCGCTGCTGTTCCGGGGGCTGAAGCCCGGCGCGGCGGCCGCGGTGAACGTGGACGACCCGTACGGTGAATTCATGGCGCAGGCATCGTCCGTGCCCGCGGCGACGTTCGGCCTGTCGCCGACGGCGAAGGTCCGCGCCGAGGTCCACTCGACCACGCTCGACGGCACCCGCTTCTTCCTGCGCGCCGCCGGCTTCGAGGGTCCCGTCTTCTCGCCGCTCGTCGGCCGCCACAACGTGCAGAACGTCCTCGGCGCGATCGCCTGCCTCGAGGGCATGGGGCTCGACCCCGACGCCCTCCGCGACGGCGCTTCCGCGTGTTCCTTCGTCCGCGGCCGGCTGGAGCCCGTGCGCTGCGGGCAGTCCTTCGCGGTGCTCGTGGATTACGCGCACACCGACGACGCGCTCATCAACGTGCTCACGGCGCTCCGGCCCCTCACGCCGGGGCGCCTCATCGTCGTCTTCGGCTGCGGCGGGGACCGCGACAAGGGGAAGCGGCCGATGATGGCGCGCGCCTCGGCGAAGTACGCGGACCTGGCGGTGGTGACGAGCGACAACCCGCGCACGGAGGACCCGATGCGCATCCTGGAGGACATCCTCGCGGGGTTCCCCGAGGGGACGCCGCGGATCGTGGAGCCGGACCGGCGGGAAGCGATCCGGAGGGCGGTGCGGGAGGCGCGGGCGGGGGACACGGTGCTGATCGCGGGGAAGGGCCACGAGACGTACCAGATCTTCAGGGACGGCGTGAAGCCGTTCGACGACCGGATGGTGGCGGCGGAGTTCCTGGGCCGGCGGCTGCCGGCGCTGGCGTAAATAAAAACATCGGGGAGGCGCGAATGCTGCCGATCGACCTGTCGGACCTCAGGACCGTCCTGGCCGGCGACTTCGTCCACGGCACGGGCGGCGGACAGGCCACCGGCGCGCAGACCGACTCCCGCGCCGTGAAGAAAGGCGACATCTTCTTCGCCATCCGCGGCCGCAACCAGGACGGGCACGAGTTCGTGCAGGACGCGCTGGCCAAGGGCGCCGCGGCCGTCGTCGTCGACCGCGAGATCGAGAAGGTCCGCCGCGGCAACGTCCTGCGCGTCCGCGACACCGTCGCTTCCCTCGGCGACCTCGCGCGCTGGATGCGCAACAAGGCGGGCGTGCCGATCATCGCGGTCACCGGCTCCAACGGGAAGACGTCCACCAAGGACATGATCGCCCACGTCCTCGGCGCCGGCCGCTCGGTCCTGTCCTCCCAGAAGTCCTTCAACAACCACCTCGGCCTCCCGATCACGCTTCTCAACATGGACAAGGAGACCGACGTCGTCGTGCTCGAGTGCGGGACGTCGGCGCCCGGCGAGATCGCGTACCTCGCCGGGATCGCGCAGCCGAACGTCAGCGTCGTGACGACGGTGAGCGAGACGCACCTCGAGGGGTTCGGGTCGATCGAGGCGATCGCCCGCGAGAAGGCGCAGCTCGTCGAGAAGCTCGCGCCGAACGGCACGGCGGTGCTGAACATGGACAACGAGCACACGAAGCGGATGTCGCGCGCCACGACGGCGCGGTGCGTGACGTTCGGGTTCTTCCGCGGCGCGGACGTGAAGGGAAGCGCGATCGAGGGCGGCCCCGAGGGGATCCGGTTCCTGGTGAACGACCGGGTGCCGTTCGTCCTGCCGATCTGCGGGCGCTGGATGGCGTACAACGCGCTCGCCGCGGCCGCGGTCGGGCTGACGATGGGGATGGACATGATGCAGATCGCCGAGCGGCTGATGTCGTTCCGCCTCCCGCCGATGCGGATGGAGCGGATCGAGCTTGCCGGCGTGTCGTTCGTGAATGACGCCTACAACGCCAACCCGCGCGCCGTGACGCTCGCGCTCGACGAGATCGAATTGTGGGAAGCGCGGCGCCGCGTGTTCATCTTCGGCGACATGCTCGAGCTCGGGCCGGACTCGGCGCGCCTCCACGAGAAAGTCGGCGACCGCGTCGCCCGCACCCCCGCCATCGACGTCTTCGTCGGCATCGGCCCCGAGGCGACCCGCGCCGTCCACAAGGCCAAGACGCTTCGCAGGACGGTGGAAGCGCACGCGTTCGCGAACGTGGACGAAGCGGCGCGGGCGTTGCCGGACATTTTGCGCGAAGGGGACCTGGCGCTGCTGAAGGGGAGCCGGGGGATGAGGTTGGAGAAGGTGCTTGGCGCGTTCAAGCCGGTTGAAGCGGCGGTGCCGGTCTAAGTCAGTTGCGAGTTGCGGGCGAAGCCCGCCGTAGCCCCGCAGGGGCGAAGGCGGGTTGCGAGTTGCGAGGAAGGGCAAGGGAAAGGGCAAGGGAAAGGGCAAGGGAAAGGGAAAGGGCAAGGGCAAGGGCAAGGGCAAGGGACGGCGGGCGCGACCTCGGAATCGCGATCGCTTGGGAACAACGAGGAGAGGGTGATGAACCGGATTGAAATGTCGGACGACGAGGCGGTGGAGCGCGTGCTGCGCGTGATCGCGATGCGGCACGCGAAACGGGCGGCGGCGAACCCGCCGGACCTGAACGATCCTGCGGCGGTGGTGAAGTGGCTCGAGACGGCCGCGAAGGCGGCCGAGGAAGAATTCGACCAGCTGATGGGGCTGATGCCGCCCGCGACGGAGACGCGGAGGCTGATGCTCCAGCGGATGATGGCGTAGGGGCCTTGCCCGCGTGTGCGGGCAGGGGCGAGGGCAAGGGCAAGGGCAAGGGCAAGGGAAACACGAAGAGGGGGCCGGACATGGAACGGATCAACGATCGGGAAGCGGTTGCGAAGCTGGCTCGGGCGATCCTGGGGCGCGGCGAGCGGACGACGAACGAGGACGCGGTGGTGGAGCTGCTGTTCGCGATGAGCGAACGGGACGAGGTCGAGAAGAAGCTGCAGCGCGGGCACGCGAAGCGGGTTTCGCGGCAGGCGAAGTCGGCGTAGTCTTTTTTTCGCCGAGCAGCTTTACAATTTATAAGTTGTAAAAAGTAACCCGGATCCCGGGGCGTCCGCACTCCGCCCCGGCCCCGGCCGACGGCCCTTCCCGCACTCACCGGGACGCAGGCGGGGCTGCCGGCAGGGGACGGCACGCCACGCCCGAAACCCCGGCCGAACTTCGGAGAGGGCCACGTGACTGAGATCGCCACGCTTCGCGCCGGCGCCGCCGCCGCGGCTGCATTCGCTGCGTGCCTCTTCTCGGGGCCGCGCGTCATCGAATGGCTGAAGTCGCGCAAGGTGCGCGAGGACGTGACGAAGAAGGACTCGAAGCGGCTGACGGAGATCCACTCGACGAAGAAGGACACGCCGACGATGGGCGGGCTGTTCTTGATCGGTTCGGCGCTGGCGGCCGCGCTGGCGCTGGCAGATTTGAGGACGCCGGCGGTTCCCGCGACGATCGTGGCGATCGCGATCCTCTGGGGGATCGGTTACGCGGACGACTGGGTGAAGCTGAAGACGAAGAAGGCGGGGCTCGCGGGCAAGCCGCGGCTCGTGATGCAGGCGGCGGTCGGGTTCGCGCTCGGGTTCGTGCTCTGGAAGACGGGGCACTCGACGATTCTCGCGATCCCGTTTGCGCACGTCTCGTTCGACCTCGGCCCCTGGTACCCGGCGCTGGCCGCGCTCGTCATGGCCGCGACGACCAACGCCGTGAATCTCACCGACGGGCTCGACGGCCTCGCGGGCGGCTGCTTCCTCGCGGCGGGCCTCGCGTACACCGGCATCCTCTACGTCACGGGCCGCCCGGATCTCGCCGCGTCGCTCGGCCTCCCGCACGTCGCCGGCGCCTCCGAGCTCGCCATCCTCGGCTCCGCGCTCCTCGGCGCCACGCTCGGTTTCATGTGGTTCAACTGCTTCCCGGCCCAGGTCTTCATGGGCAACACCGGGTCCCTGCCCCTCGGCGGCGCACTCGCCGCGATGGCGCTCGTCGCGAAACAGGAACTTCTGCTGATCCTGATCGGCGGGGTGTTCGTCGTGGAAGCGCTCTCCGTGATCCTGCAGGTCGCGTCGTTCAAGTCGACGGGGAAGCGCATCTTCAAGATCGCGCCGATTCACCACCATTTCCAGTTCGAGGGCGTTCCCGAGGCCAAGATCACGGCGCGGTTCTGGATCGCCTCGGCGATCAGCGCGCTGGCGGGGATCGCCGCGCTGAGGGCGGGATAAGTGAGCGCTTCCCGCGGGGCGGTCATCTTCTCGGTCCTGGCGCTGTGCGCGCTCGGGACCGTGATGATTTACAGCGCGAGCGCGCCGACGGCGGACCGGCTGACGGGCGACGGCGACAACACGCTGGTGAAGCACCTGTTCTGGCTCGGGCTGGGGCTGTGCGCGTTCGCGGCGGTGTCGGTGGTGAACCATGACGCGTGGGAGAAGATGGCGCCGTGGATTTACGGCGGCGCGGTGCTGCTGCTGCTCTCGGTGCTCGTGCCCGGCATCGGCGCGACGGTGAACGGCGCGCGCCGCTGGTTCCGTGCGGGGGACTTGTCGTTCCAGCCGAGCGAATTCATGAAGATCGCGCTTCCGTTGTTCCTCGCGTGGTACCTGGGGCGCGACCCGGAGCGCGCGAAGACGTTCAAGCGCGGTTTCCTCCCCGCGGCCGGCGCGATCGCGCTGGCGGTCGGCCTCACGGCGATCGAACCCGACCTCGGAACCGCGGCGCTTCTCGCGATGGCCGGCAGCTGCGTCGCCCTCCTCGGCGGCGTCCGCCTTCTCCACGCCCTCCCGTGCACGCTCGCCGTCCTCCCGGTCGCCGCCGTCGGCGCTTACTTCAAGTTCCAGCACGCGCGCGACCGCATCTTCGTCTTCCTCGATCCCGACGCCGACCCGCTCGGCCGCGGCTACCAGATCAAGCAGGCGCTGATCGCGATGGGAAGCGGCGGCACGTACGGCGCGGGGCTCGGGATGTCGCGGCAGAAGCTGTTCTTCCTGCCGGAGAAGCACACGGACTTCATCTTCTCGATCCTGGGCGAGGAGCTTGGCCTCGTCGGCACCCTCGCGGTCATCGGCCTCTTCCTGTTCCTCCTCTGGCACGGGCGCGGGATCGCGCGCCGCTGCCGCTCGAACTTCGGCGCGCTCGCCGCGGCCGGGATGCTCGCGTCCGTCGGCTTCCAGGCCGCGATGAACATGGCGGTCGTGACGGCGTCGATGCCGACGAAGGGCATCTCCCTGCCGTTCCTGTCCTTCGGCGGCTCCGGGTTGTTCTTCACGCTCGCCGCCATGGGCTTCGTCGTCTCGGTCTCCCGCGACGCTGCCGAACCCGCAACCCAGCCTTCGCCAGCCCCTGCCAGCCTTCCCCAGCCTTCGCCAGCCCCCGCCCTCCCCGTGCTGCACTCCCCCGAGGCCCCCCAGTGATCCTGCAACTCTTCCACGCCAAGGTCGAAAAGAAGATCCGCCGCGCTCCCGCCATCGCGTTCGCGGGCGGCGGCACCGGCGGCCACCTGTTCCCGGCGATCGCGCTGGCGGAAGAAGTCCGCCGCCGCACGCCGGACGCGCGCGTGACGTTCCTCTGCACGAAGCGGCCGATCGACGAGGCGATCCTCTCGCGCACCAAGTTCGACCACCACGCCATGGCCGCCCCGCGATGGGTCGGCTTCACCGGCCTCGTCGGCGGGTTCGTCCCCGAATCGTGGAGCGCGTTCCGCAACGCCTACGCCGAGCTGAAATCGTTCGGCCCCGACGTCGTCGTCGGCGTCGGGGGCTACGGAAGCGTCCCGACCGTCCTCGCCGCGCGTGCCCTGGGCGTCCCCGTCGTCCTCCTCGAGCAGAACGCCGTCGTTGGCCGCGCCAATCAGTTCCTCGCGCGCTTCGCCAAGATGGTCTGCTGCCAGTGGAAGGAAGCGGTCAAGGTCCTCCCCGGCGGCGTGTTTACGGGCAACCCGATCCGCCAGATCGACCGCGATCCCGACGCGCGCAAGTCGCTCGGCTTCGACCCGAAGAAACCGACGCTCGGCATCCTCGGCGGCTCGCTCGGCGCCCACGCGATCAACGAGTTCTTCCGCGCCCGCGCCCACCGGATGAAGGACTGGAACGTCGTCCACGCCACCGGCGAGGCCGACTGGGCCAAGGTCGACGGCGCGTACCGCTTCAACGGCGTCTCCGCCTGGGTCACCCCGTTCTGCGACCGCATGGACCTCTTCTACGGCGCCGCCGACCTCGTCGTCTGTCGCGCGGGCGGCACGACGATCGCCGAAGCGACCGCCCTGGGCGTTCCGCTCGCGCTCGTGCCGCTTCCCACAAGCGCCCACGGCCACCAGCAGGCGAACGCGCAGGCCGCCGAGAAGGCGGGCGCGGCGTGGCATCTGCCCGAGGGCGCGCTCGACGACATCGCCTTCGACCGCTTCGAGCGCATGATGCGCGACCGTTCCACTCTCGCGCGGATGAGCGCTGCCGGCTGGGAGCTCGGCAACGCGGTTGCGGCGCAAGTGGTGCTCCGCAAGATCGAAGCCGTGCTCCAGGAGTAGTGTTGAGTGATGAGTGGTGAGTATTGAGTGAAGGCGCCCTGGCGCCGCGCCCGGATCCGTTCACTCACCACTCAAATCTCACCACTCACGACTGCATTTTTCGCCGCGCGCGGCCAAATCTCCCTCACTTTCCGCCGCGCTTCACGCCGATACATCTGATTGCGATGAAACGCCGCAATTCAGGTCGTATCCGTCAGGAGTGGGGCCGCTGTTCCTTGTTGCCGCGGGTCCAGGCGCCCGCGCTGCAGACGCTTCGAGAGGACACCATGGCGTCGTTCCATTTCGTGGGGATCGGCGGGATCGGGATGTCGGGCGCGGCGCGCATCCTGTTGTCGCGCGGGATCGCGGTGTCGGGAAGCGATCTCGGGCGGAGCGAAGTGACGGACGAGCTGACGATGAAGGGGGCGCGGATCGCGATCGGGCACGCGGCGGAGAACGTGCCTGCGGAAACGACGCGCGTGGTGGTGACGGCGGCGGTGGACGAGAAGAACCCCGAGATCATCGAGTGCCGCAAGCGCGGGCTGCCGATCGTGAAGTACGCGACGCTGCTGGGAGAGCTGATGCGCGACCGGTTCGGCATCGCGGTCGCGGGGTGCCACGGGAAGTCGACGACGAGCGCGATGACGGCGTTCGTGCTGGACCGCGGCGGGTACGAGCCGAGCTTCGTGGTCGGCGGCGGGATTCCCGACCTGGGCGGGTCGTCGCGCGGCGGCAAGGGTGAGCCGTTCGTGGCCGAGGCGTGCGAACACTTCCGCTCGTTCCACAACCTCTACCCTCACATCGCGGTCGTGACGAACATCGAGGAGGACCACCTCGACTACTACCGCGACATCGACGAGATCATCGGGTCGTTCGGCGTCTTCCTGTCGCACGTGCCGCCGGAAGGGCTGGTCGTGATCAACGGCGAGGACTCGAACTGCGCGAAGGCGCGGAAGGCCGCGCGGTGCCGCGTGGAGACGTTCGGGCTGAACGAGGGCGTGGACTGGCGCGCGGTGAACCTGCGCGTCGAGGACGCGCGGTGGAAGTTCGAGGTCCTTTACCACGACGCGCTGTTCGGGACGTTCGAGCTGGCGATCCCGGGCGAGCACAACGTGAAGAACTCGCTGGCGGCGATCGCGGTGGCGCACTCGCTCGAAATGCCCGGCAACCGGATCGCCGAGGCGCTCGCGAATTTCCACGGCGTGCAGCGCCGGCTGCAGTGGATCGTGCGCGGCCCCGTGTCGGTGATGGACGACTACGCGCACCACCCGACGGAGATCCGCGCTTCGCTCGCGGCCCTTCGCTCGATCTGCCCCGACCGGAAGATCGTCGCGGTGTTCCAGCCGCACCAGTACTCGCGGACGATCATTTTCCGCGACGGGTTCGCGCACGCGTTCGCCGACGCCGACGAGGTGATGATCCCGGGGATCTACGCCGCGCGCGACACCGACGAGGACCGACGCGCCGTGTGCGCCGCCGACCTGGCCGACGACATCCGCGCGACCGGCGTCGCCGCCCGCGCGTTCGACTCGTTCGACGCCTGCGTCTCCGCCCTCCGCAACGTCCCCGCCGGCACCGTCGTCGTCACGATGGGCGCCGGCGACGTCTTCAAGATCGCCGGCGCCGTTTCGCTCCTGGTCCCGAAACCCGATTCCGGAAGGGTGGCCGTATGATCCTCAAGCGCGACGAGCCCCTCGCCCCCCGCACGTCGTACCGCATCGGCGGGAAGGCCGAGTACTTCTTCATCCCCGAGCGGATGGAGGAAGTCCCGCAGGCGATGTCGTACTGCCGCGCGAAAGGCCTCGACCTCCGCGTCCTCGGCGGCGGCACCAACGTTCTCGTCGGCGACCGCGGCTGGCCCGCGGTCCTCTCGCTCGAGCGCTTCAAGCACACCGACTCCTACGGCCCGTTCGCCAAGGCCGAGGCCGGCGCGTCGTTCCCCGGGTTCGTGAAGAAACTCGCCGACAACGCGAGCAAGGGCGCCGAAGCGCTCTGCGGGATCCCGGGCACCGTCGGCGGCGCGCTGCTGATGAACGCGGGCGGACACTACGGGGAAATCGGCGAGTTCGTGAAGCGCGTGAAGGTCGTCGAGGCGGACGGGCGGATCGTGTCGCTCGAGCGCGAGCAGTGCGGCTTCCGTTATCGCGATTCGGACCTCAAGAACCGCATCATCCTCTCGGCGGACTTCGAATTCCCCGAGGGCGATCGCGAGGAGATCCGCTCGCGGATGCGCGAGATCTTCCAGAAGAAGAAAGCCTCCCAGCCTCTTCACAGCCACTCGGCGGGCTGCGTGTTCAAGAACCCTCCCGGAATGGCCGCCGGGCGGCTCATCGACGAGTGCGGCTTCAAGGGCGCGCGGATCGGCGGCGCGGCGGTGAGCGTCGTGCACGCGAACTTCCTGACGAATGACGAAGGGGCTTCGGCCGCCGACATGCTCGAGCTGATCAACCGGATCCGCGGGCAGGTGAAGGAGAAGGCGGGGGTTGAACTGGAGCTCGAGATCAAGGTGTGGAGCTAGAGAGCGAAGAACTTCAAACGGCAACTTTCAAGTTCCAAGGAAACGGAAAACTCCAAGGGGCAACTTGAGCCTGAGGAGAGGGGAGATCGAGATGAGAAAGCCCAAGGACCGGTTTCGCGCGCTGTCGGATCGGACCCTGAAAGTCGCCGTGCTCGCCGGCGGACCCGGGTCGGAGAGGGAAGTCTCGCTCCGCAGCGGCCGCGCGGCGCACAAGGCGCTCTGCGACGCCGGTTTCCCCGCGGAGTTGGTCACGATCGACGCGGCGCTGCCGGAACCGTTCGACTACGACGCCGCATTCCTCGCGCTGCACGGTCGGTTCGGCGAAGACGGGACGCTCCAGCGGATCCTCGAGGACCGGCACATCCCGTACACGGGCTCGCCTGCCGACGCCTCCTTCAACGCCTTCGACAAGATCCTCAGCAAGTCGCTCTTCATCGCCCACGCCGTCCCGACCGCCGGGTTCACGACGGTGGGGAAGGGCGACGATTCGTTCGCGCGCGCCTCGGCCGCGGCCGAGGTCGGCTTCCCTCTCGTCATCAAGCCGGCGCGCGAAGGCTCCAGCGTCGGCATTTCGATCGTCCGCGACCGCGCCGGGCTCGACGCCGCCTACGACTCCGCCTTCCGCTTCGACTCCCGCGTCCTCGTCGAGGAGTTCATCCCCGGACGCGAAATGACCGTCGGCATCCTCGAAGGCCGCGCCCTGCCGCTCATCGAGATGCGCCCGAAGCGCGAGTTCTTCGACTTCGAGGCCAAGTACGTCGACACCGGCACCGAGTACGTCATCAAGCCCGAGCTCCCCGAGATCGTCGAGCGCTCCGTCGCGCAGGCCGCCGTCGCCGCCCACCGCGCGCTCCGCTGCGAACACTTCTCCCGCGTCGACGTGATCTACAACGAGAAGCGCGGGCCGATGGTGCTCGAAGTGAACACGCTGCCGGGGCTGACCGAGCGGTCGCTTCTGCCGAAGGCGGCGGGCGCGGCGGGGCTCGACTACGCGGCGCTGTGCGAAACGATGCTCCGGCTCGCGCTCAAGCGGGCCAGCGCTTCCAAGGTGAAAAAGGCGGCGCGCGGGTAGACTGCGGGGGCCGCCACGCCAGGAGGCCCCATGCCGCCGACTCCCACACGATTCGCCGAATCCGTCGTATCGCAGATGACGAGCGCCGCCGCGCGCCACTCGGAAACGTGGGTGCGCCATTTCGGCATGAAGTGCGAGCGGACCGCGCCGGGGCAGACGCCGCCCTCAGGATTTGACGAGGCGATCCGGCACGAGTGCTGGCGCGCGATGATGTACGGCGCGATGGCGCTCGCAGGGGAATCGCTCAATGGGAAATTCGGCGCGCCCGAGATCGCGCAGTTCCGGCAGGCGCTGCAGGACGCTCTCTTTGCGGCTCCTCGCGAAACGGGCGGGGACCCGGCGCAGACGAAGGCGCGCGTCGCGGCGTACCACGCGTCGTGGAAGAGCGGGGGAGCCGCGGGCGCCACACCGGTGCTGATCGCGGCGCTCGAGGAAGCGGCGGGCGTGAAAGGGACGCCCTTCGCGTCCGCGGCCGACGCGATTTCGAAAGCGAATGCGCCCGACTGGCTTCCGTACGCCGCGAAGGTGTACAAGATCCTGCTCGATCGGCCGTAGTCGAGTCTTCGTCGTTCGCGCGAACGACAAGTCGAGAAGCGATTCGGTCTCCGCGCGCCGGATTTGCGCTTCCGAAGCGCGGCCTCCGCGCGCCTGATGCGTTACAGTCACGGCATGCGCATCCTGATTGTCTGCACCGGGAACCTGTGCCGTTCGCCGATGGCGGAGCACCTGCTGAAGCGTGCGCTGGCGCGTTCGGTGCGGACGCCGCTGGAGAACCTGGGGGCGCGGGGCTTCATCGTGGAGTCGGCGGGGACGCACGCGTACGACGGGCTGGACATGCCGGAGAACGCGAAGCGTGCGTTGGCGGAGCTGGGGATCACGGGGGTGAAGCACGCGGCGCGGCTGCT
This sequence comes from uncultured Planctomycetia bacterium, assembly GCA_964590435.1. Lineage (GTDB taxonomy): Bacteria > Planctomycetota > MHYJ01 > WSZJ01 > WSZJ01 > WSZJ01. The sequence continues at coordinate 173,151 of CAZPWT010000012.1, read as the reverse complement.
GAGGGCGGCGCACCTGGTGGAAGCGGACGTGGTGTATGCGGCGGCGGAGGAGCATGCGGAGGCGATGAAGATGCTGCATGAGGGGTCGGCGGGGAAGGTGCGGATGATCGACCCGGAGCGAGACGTGTACGACCCGATGGGGCAGGGGCTGGAGAAGTACCGGGAATCCGCGGCGCACCTGGCGGTGAGGGTGGAAGCGATTGCAGCGGAAATCCTGAAGGAAAAGGGGGAGTCGCGAGGCTAGGTGAGGTTGTTCTCTTGCCCTTGCCCTTGCCCTTTCCCTTGCCCTTGCCCTAGCCCTTGCCCGCCCGGTTGGACGGCCGGGCGAAGGCCAGGGAAAGGGCAAGGGAAAGGGAAAGGGAAAGGGAAAGGGCAAGGGAAAGGGAAAGGGAAAGGGCAAGGGAAAGGGCAAGGGAAAGGGCAAGGGCAAGGGAAACCGGGTGTGAGTTTCGGTTCGTCTGGAAATCGCCGATTGGACCTTGACACCATTACAGCAATGCTGTAATATTGCTGTCATCATGACGCCGCCAACCGACGATCTCACCCTCGACACCCTCTGCCAGGACGCCACCCGCCTCCTGCAGAAACACGGCCTCCTCGACGCCCAGAAGGACGGCCGCGTCAGCAACGCCCCCGACCCCCGGACCGTCCGCTACTACCAGGGGCTCGGCCTCGTCGACCGCCCCCGCATCGTCGACAGGGAAGCCCGCTACGGCTGGAAGCAAGTCCTCCAGGTCCTCGCCATCAAGGCCCTTCAGCACATCGGCCTCCCTCTCGGCCAGATCCAGAACCGCCTGACCGGCCGTTCCGAGTCCGAGCTCGAATCCGTCCTGCGCGGCGTCACCGAGCGCCCCCAGCCGCGCAAGCCCGCCGTCAAGTCCGTGGCCCTTCGCGAAGTCGTCCTCGAGCCCGGCCTGCGCCTGCTCGCCGAGGACGGATGGGCCGCTTCCGATCCCGAAGCCCTTGTCGCCAAATTCCGCGCGGCCGTGACCGCGCTTTCTTCTTCTGATGGAGGCCCAGACCATGCAGCCCGCTGAGATGCTGTCCCTGTTCGACCGCGCCGGGCGGTCGCGCGGCGTGGGGCAGATCGAGTGCGCCCGCGGCGAGGAGAAGGTCATGCTCCCGCTCGCCGGCGTCTCGATCCGCGCCCGTGTCGCCGATCGCGTCGCCTGCGTCACCGTGACGCAGACGTTCCAGAACCCGTTCCCCGACCCGCTCGAGGCCGTCTACATCTTCCCGATGGCCGGCGGCTGCGCCGTCCGCGACGTGGAGATGAGGGTGGGGAAGCGTGTCATCAAGGCCGCGATGAAGGAGCGGCAGGAAGCGCGGGCGGCGTATGCCCGGGCGATCCAGGAAGGGAAGCGTGCGGCGCTGACGGAGCAGGAGCGCGACGACGTGTTCACGATGACGGTGGGGAACATCCTGCCGGGGGAGAGTGTGACGGTCGTGATCGAGACGGCCGAGCGGCTCCCGTACTTTGACGACGGGATGACGGAGCTCCGGCTGCCGGTCGTCGTGGCGCCGCGGTACATCGCCGGCGCGCCATTGGACGGCGCGCCGACGGGCGACGGCATCGAGAGCGACACGGACGAAGTCCCCGACGCGTCGCGGATCACGCCCCCGCGTCTCGCCGAGGGCTTCGACCCGAAGGTGGCGCTCGCCATCGACTTGGAACTGCTCACGTCGGGCGAAGAGCTGCGCGACGTCGCGTGCACGCAGCACGCCGTCCGCACGTCGCTCGGCGTGGACAAGGTCGGGGTGAAACTCTCCAACCAGCACGAGCCGCTCGACCGCGACTTCGTCCTCCGCTGGCGCGTCGCGTCGTCCGCCCTCCGCACGACCTGCCTCGCCTTCAAGGACGACAAGGGCCGGCGCTTCGCCATGCTCTCCGTGGTCCCGCCGAAGCGCGACGGGTTCCTCGGCCTCGCCCGCGACGTCGTGTTCATCCTCGACCATTCCGGCTCGATGCAGGGGATCAAGATGGCGAGCGCGGCGCGGGCCTGCTCGATGCTGCTCCAGACGCTGGGGCCGCGCGACCGGTTTGCGATCGTCGCTTTCGACAACAGCACGTCGTGGATGGTCCCCGGCGGGATCGAGAAGCAGTTCACGTGGGCGGACGACGCCGGCGTGGCCCGAGGCGACGCGTTCCTCCGCACGATTTCCGCCGACGGCGGCACGGAGCTCGAGCCCGCGCTCGGCGAAGCGCTCGACGCCGTGCTCAAGCGCCGCGAGACGGCCGGTCGCTCGCCGGTCGTCGTGATCCTCACCGACGGCGAGGTCGGCGACGAGTCCGGCATCCTCAAGGTCCTCCAGCAGAAGCTCGGCGACGCCCGCGCGTTCACCGTCGGCATCGACACCGCCGTGAACAGCGGCTTCCTCAAGCGGCTCGCGTCGCTCGGCGGCGGCACCGCGTCGTTCGTCACCCCCGGCGGCGACTTGGAGGACGCCCTTCGCTCCGTCGGCCGCGAGATCGGCCAGCCGCTCGTCACCGACCTGGCGATTGCGGGGAAGGGGCTCGACGCCGGCTCGCTCGCGCCGTCGCGCATCCCGGACCTGTTCGCCGGCCGCGCCGCGAACGCGTTCTTCATGCCGACCAAGGACAAGACCGTCCGCGTCACCGGACGCTATGCCGACGGCCGCAAGTTCGACGAGACCGTCCCGGTCCGCGAGATCGACCAGCCCGCGCTCGCCAGCCTCTGGGCCCGCGCCCGCGTCGCCGACCTCGAGGACCGTTTCCGCATGAGCCCGGAGGAGCAGGCGGACCTGAAGACGCAGATCGTGAAGATCGCCTGCGAGCACAACATCCTCACGCGCTTCACGGCGTTCGTTGCGGTGGATCACGCCGAGATCGTGAACCCGAAGGGGCAGGCGCGGCACGTCGTGCAGCCGGTGGAGAAGCCGGCGAAGTGGGAGATGGACGACGCCATCCGTTCAGTGATGCCGCCGGCGTGCTCTGCGGCGCCGATGGAGGCGGAGGCAGGGTGCGACGAAACGGCGCTGGACGGGATGCTCGTCCGCAACGTCAGCGCTCCGAAGCGGAGGGCCCTGGCTCGGCCGGCTTTTGCCCCGCCGCCGCCTCCGTGTCCTCCGCCGGCGGGAGCGGGTGTCGGCGGTTTGTTCTTCGCCAAGGCCGCATTGCCCAAGCCTTCCCCGGAACCTTCGCTGCCCGACCGGGACCGCGATGCGTTCACGCACGCGCTCGAAGCCTTCGCGAAAGCGCTGGCCGCCGCGCGCAATGAGGCGAAGGCCGGCCGCATCCCGCAGATCGACGTCCTCGAGGAAGCCCGCATCGACCTCCTCCGCACGCTCGCCGGGTCGCCGCTCGCTTCCGACGTCCCCGTCCTCCAGCGCTTCCTCCGCCAGTCCGCCATCGAGCTGGTCGCGGCCTGCCGCACCGAGGGCGCGACGGCCGCGGGGCTGCATGAGATGTTTGAGCACCTCGCCAAGCTCTTCGAGGCCGCCCTCAAGGAGGCCGACGCCGCCCTCGCGGGCAAGCGCGGCCGCCACTGGTGGGCCTTCTGGGAGAAAACCGTGTGACCGAGCCGGGAGCGCCGACTCCCGCCGCGAACCCCGCGGCCGGACCAGGCGCTCCCGAATGTTCTCCGCGAGAGATGTGAGCCCGGGAGCGCCATGTCCTGTTCCGTCACCCTGGGCCGGTGGACGGAGCAGGGTCGCTCCCGGGCTTTCACTTCGCGATCGGCACCACGAACTCGTCCCGTTCCTCGTGCCACCCCGGCCGATAGACCACTCCCGCGTCCACCGGGACGAGCTTCCCGCGAATTTCCGAATCGCCGACCTCGAGCATCACGAAATGATGGATGCCCGGGACGAAATGCCGCGAGCCGGGCTCGGCGCGGTCGGGCTCGAACCCGGTGAACTTGCCGCCGGCGCCGCCGGTGACGATGCAGGTCATCGTGCGGCCCTCCGCCGGGACGTCGATGCGCTCGTAGGCGTGGGCGTGGCCGGAGAGGAACAGCGGAACGGGGTGGCGCAGCACCACCTGCTCGGCGACGAGGTGGCGCATCGAGGGGGACGGCGGTTCGAGGGAAGCGCTGGAGTAGGGGGGGAAGTGCGCGCAGACGATGGTGGCCAGGCCTTTCTCGCCCGCGTCCTTCAGCACCCCGTCGAGCCACTTCAGTTGGGCCCCGTCCTTCTCGACCGGGTCGAAATCGCCCCACAGGTCGTCGCCGGAATCGAGCACGACGATCCGGAAGCGCCCGACGTCCACCGACCGCCACAGCCGCTCGCCGTCTTCCGCTCCCGTGAATCCCGCGACGTCGGCGCGATCCTGCGCGTGGTAAAGGTCGTGGTTTCCCGGCACGAACACAAACGGCACGCGGTCCTCGCCGCGCAGCGGCCACGACGCCTCGAGAAAGCGGTTGAACCCGTCCGGGTCCCGCGGCGGCCCCAGCGGCCGCAGGACCGTCTCGTGCCACAGCGCAGGGAACGGCAGCAGGCTGAGCAGCCCGAACGCCGGCTTCCCGCGCTGCGCCTGCGGCCAGAACGGCACTGCGTACGTCAGCGTCCCCCAGTCCGGCAGGTGCCCCGCCGGCAGGCAGTCGCACGCGTCCCCCGTGAAAATCACCAGGTCCGGCTTCCGCCGCCGGATCTCCGCCACCACCGCCCGCTGCGCCGCCGCGTCCCCCTGCGCGTCCCCGTACACCGCGATCCGCAGCGGCCTTCCCTCGGGAAGCGCCGCGGGCAGCGCGACGCTCAGGCTCTTCCCGTCGATCAGCCACTTCGCATCCGGATGCGGGTGGCCGGCGAGGGAAGCGCAGCCGCAGAGGGCGGCCAGGAAGGCGAGTGGTGTGAATCGCACGGGCGGAAGTCTAGCCCGGGCGGGGAAGGCGCGCCAGTCCGCTGCGGCGGACATTGATTGGTCTGGCGACCAAGAAATGTGTGCGAGAGGCCTTGACCCGGGCCGCTTTGCGTCGTATCAATAGATTGGTCACTAAACCAAGAAACGAACATGGGCCGTCCCCCGAACACCCAGCTGCGGCGCCTCCAGATCGTGAAAGCGATGATGCAGGTCATCGCTTCCCACGGCTACGCCGGCGCCACGATCGCCGATGTCGCCCGCGAATCCGGGCTGGCCCCCGGGCTGATCCACTATCACTTCACCGACAAGATGGAGATTCTCCTCTGCGTCCTGGACGAGCTGGTCCGGTCGCACCGGCTCGCGCTGGACTTCCGCCTCGCTTCCTGCCGGAACAACCCGCCGCTGGAGCTCCGGAACTTCATCGACGCCCATCTCGCCCTGCCGGGGAAGGGAGTCGCGGGCAAACCCCGGCTTCTCCTCAAGGCCCCCCCACCCGGGGTTCTCCAGGCGCTGCGGGATACCTGGATCCCCGGTGGCCGCGTGGCCGTGAAGTGCTGGGTCGCGATCGGGGCGGAGGCCGTGCGCGAACCTGAGGTCCGGCGGGCGTACGGGGCGGCCGTGCGCGCTCTGGCCGAGAACCTGTCGGGCATCCTTCGAAGGGGCGTCGCGGACGGGGATTTCCGCTGCGCGAAACCGCCGGAGGCCGCGGCGGCCATCATGGCGGCGATCCTCGGCGCTTTTGCCCTCGATGCCGCGGTGCCGGACGTGATTCCGCGCGGAAGCGCGGCGCGTTCCGTGCTGGCGATGGCGGAAGGGCTGCTCGGAGTGGAGGCGGAGCGATGAGAATCGGCGTCTACCCGGGAAGCTTCGACCCGCCGACAGCCGGGCACCTCTCCGTGATCGAGCGGGCCGCCCGGCTCTTCGACCGGTTGATCGTGCTGGTCGCGGTGAACGATTCCAAGCGCGCGACGTTCACGCTGGAAGTACGCGCGGCGATGCTGGGCGAAGCGACCGCGGAAATCCCTGCCGTGGAAATCGCGTCGACCCGCGGAATGGTCATCGACGCCGCGCGCGCCGCCGGCGCCGGCTTCATCGTCCGCGGCGTGCGGTCGTTGACCGACTTCGACGCCGAGGCTGCGATGGCCGCGGCGCACCACGCGCTGGCCCCGGAGATCGTGACCGTGTTCGTCCCCGCCCGCCCCGACCTCGCCTTCGTGAGCTCCAGCGCCCTCCGAGAAATCGCGCGCTGCGGCGGCGACATCGAGCGCTTCTGTCCCCCCGGCGTCGCGCGACGGCTGCGCGAGAAAACGGAGGCCACCCGTGTCGCGATTTGAAGTCGTGACCCTCGGCAACGGCGACGCGTTCACCGAGCGGCGATTCAACACCGCCTTCCTGCTGCGCTGCGGCGGCGCTTCGCTCGCCATCGACTGCCCCGACCGGTACCGCGCCGTGCTCCGGGCGGCGTCGGAAAAATCCGGGCTCGCGCTTCGCATCGAGGAGATCGACGACCTGCTGCTGACGCACCTGCATGGGGACCACGTGAACGGGCTGGAAGCGGTCGGGTTCCTGAAGGCGCTGGTGCTGAAGAAGCGGCTGCGGCTATGGACGACGCCGGAGGTCCTGGCATCGCTGTGGGACAAACGCCTTTCGGCGGCGATGGGGCAGCTCTGGGACGGGGTGGCGTTTCTCCCGAAGAAGCTTGACGACTATTTCGACGTCCGCGTGCTCGACTGGGACGCGCCGAACCGGATCGGGCCGTTCGAGGTCCGGCTGCGGCGGACGGTGCACCACATCCCGACGTGCGCGCTCCGGGTGCACGCCGCGGGGCGGACGTGGGGATACTCGTGCGACACGGCGTTCGATCCCGGCCTGCTCGAGTGGCTTTCGCCGGCGGACGTGATCTTCCACGAGACGAACCACGGGCCGGCCCACACGCCGCTCGCGAGGCTCCTCGAAGCGCCCGCGGCGCTTCGCGCGAAAATGCGGCTCGTGCACGTCCCGGACGGTTTTGACGAAGCGGCCTCCGAGATCCCGGTCGCCGCCGAAGGATCGGCGCTCGAGATTTGAGCGGCGTGCGGAACTTCTTCGTACCCGCCGCGTCCAAGGCGTGCCCCTACCACCGGAGATCACCATGCGCACCCTCGCCGCCTTCCCGCTCCTGCTCCTCGCCCTCGCTCTTCCCGCCCGCGCCGACGAACCCGCGCGGAAATTCGGGCGGACGCTCCGCGAGCTGGTCGAGGACCTGAAGGCGGAAAAGGGAGACATGGGCTCGAACGCGGCGATCCTCGGCGAATTCGGGAAGGAGGCGTTCGAGCCGGCGATGGAGCTGGCGCGGGACTCGCGCGCCAGCGTCCGGCACTGGGGGCTCTACGTCCTCGGCCGCGTCGGCGGCCCCGTCGACAAGCTCCTGCCGGTTGCCGAAGAGGCCCTCGCGTCCGACGACGAGCACGTGAAGATCGGCTCCGCGATGGTCCTCGCCCGCTGCGGCAAACGCGCCGGCCCGCTTCTCAACAAGGCCCTCACGACCGAACGCGGCGTCCCTCTCACCTGGTTCCTCGGCGTCGCCAACGACCTCGCCGGCGAAGTCACGGGCATCGAGGACGGCCTCGCCTCCGCCCTCGTCCGCGGCTGCGACTGGCATCGCGACGACGCCCTCAAGGCGCTCGTCGCGCGCGGGGAAGCGGCGGGCCCTGCGGCGGCAGGCCTGATCAAGAAGGGCGACGCCGATTCGCTGAAATGGGGCTGCGAGGTGGTGAAGCGCCTCGGTCCGGCGGGCGCCGCGGCGGTCGAGGAACTTGCGGCCCGGCTCGGCGACGAAAAGCTCGGCGCGGACGCGGCCAAGGGCGTCGAGCAGGCGCTCGCCGCGACCGGCGCGGCCTGCGTCGACGCCGCCCGCAAAATGGCGCTCTCCGGCGACCCCGACCCGCGCCGCCTCGCCGCGGTGCGCGTCCTCAGCCAGGCGGGCGCCCCCGCGGTCGCCGCAATCACCGAAATCCTCGCTTCCGCCACCGGCGACGTGCGCACCGAGCTCCTTAAGGCCGCGGCCGCCGCCGAAACGCCCAGCATCGCGGCGCTCTCGGACGCGAGCCGCAAGGGCCCGGAAGGCGACCGCCTCATCGCGACGCGCGCCCTCGCTGCCCACCCCGGGTCCGGCGGGGAAGCCCTTCCCGCCCTCGCCCGCGCGCTGGGCGACGAATCGGCGAAGGTGCGGATGGCGGCGTGGGAAGGGATCACGGCCATGGCGTGGAACGTGCCGGCGGCGCGCGACGAGCAGCTGGCGGCGCTGAAGCATCCCGACCCGGCGATCCGGGCGGCGGCGGTCCCCGAGGTGTTCGCGCGGCTCGTTCGCGAATACAACGAGAAGACGCCGGAAAAGGGCCCGCCGGGGTACGTCGGCTCGCGCGACGCGGCGGCGGTCGTCGAGCGCGCCATCGCGGACCCGGAGCCGGAGGTCGCGCGCGCGGCGCTCGCGTGCCTGCGCGACTGGCAGTACGAAGTCATGCCGGACGTCGACCTGCGGCTCCCGCACCCTCTCCTCGCCAGCCTCCTGCTCGGCCTCGACCAGGCCGACGACGAGGTCGCGACCGCGTGCGAGGGCAAGGTCGCGGCCTTCGCCGGCGTGTCGCGCGTCTTCGTGAAGAACATCGTCGTCACGATCGCCAGCCACCCCGCCCGCGGCCGCGTCCGCCTCGTCCGCGCGCTCGCCCACTGCCACGCCGACGCGCGCCCCGTCACCCGCGAGATGCTCGTCGAATTCCTCGCGGACGAGGACGAAGCGGTGCGTGAAGAAGCGAAGAAGTCGATTGAGGCGCTGAAGGCGGACGCGAACCGGCGTTAGCGCTTCACAAGCTCCAGTGCCACCGCTTCCAGTTTGGCCCGGTCGCGAATGCGCGCGAGCCATCGCGGCGGAAGGGCTTCCATGCCGTCGCGAGCCCCGAGGAGCGCTCCGGCAACGGCGGCGTTGGTGTCGGAGTCGCCCGCGGCGTTGACCACGGCGAGCAGCGTTTCCTCGAGCGGCGCCGGCTGCGCGACGGCCCAGAACGCGGCGGCGGTGCAGGTGACGGTGTAGCCGATGGCATTGGAAGCGCGGATCGGGATGTCGTCGAGTTTGCGGCGGGGGGCGTTGGCGACGGCCTCGAGGATTTCGGGGTCGGGGTTCGGCGTGGCGCGGACGGCGGCGAGGGCCGCTTCGATCGCCGGGCCTCCGTTCAGGAGGGAAGCGACCGCCGCTGCGACGGCGAGGGCGCCCTGGGTGCAGCGCGGGTCGGCGTGGGTGAGGGCGGTGGCGTCGTGGGCGGCGCGGGCGAGGGCGGCGGGGTCGTCGTGGAAGGCGAGCCCGACGGGGGCGACGCGCATGACGCCGCCATTGCCGGCGGCGCGGCCGAGGGACTGTTCCCAGAGCATGCGCCCGGCGTCGAGGGGCGCGAAGCCCTTCTCGAAAAGCGCAATGGCGGTGCGGGTCTGGGAGCCGATGCCGCGGCCGTTGGAGCGGGACCAGCGGACGAAGCGGGCGGCGAGGTCGCGGGGATCGGCGCGGCGGAGGCGGGCGAGGGATTCGGCGAGTTCGAAGGCCTGGGCGAGGTCGTCGTCCCAGGGGCGGCGGAGTTCGGCCTCGGGGATGTCGGTGATCGGGGGGACGCGGGGTTCGAGTTCGAATTCGGCATCGAGGCCGAGCATGTTGCCGGCGGCGAGGGCGACGAGCGTGGAGCGGGCGCGGGAGGTGAGGAGAGGGGGGGGCGGCATGAGAGGGCATTATCGCGCAACGGCGGGGGCTGGTGGTTGGTGGTTTGTGGTTGGTGGTAAGGCGTGGGGGAGGCCGGGGTCTTTCCCGGCGCCCTCCTCGGCCAAGTCCTCCCCGGCCACCCGCTGCCGTCACCACTGACCACCGACTCCCAGCTCCCGACTGTTCACAATCCTCCCGCTCGTTCGCACTCGCCGCTACAATGCCCCGCCACCTGCTCTTCCAGAGAGACACCATGTTCCGCGACCGCGAAACCGATACCCGCTCGTTCACCAAGGCCACCAGCCTCTTCCCCGGGGACGGGGCGATCTCCGTCCGCGAGGCGTACGACGTGATCATGTCGCACCTGCCCGCGCCGACGGCGGAGAAGGTGCCGCTCATGCGGTCGCTCGGGCTCGTGCTCGCCGAGGACATCGTCGCGGACATGGACATGCCGCCGTGGGACCGTTCCGCGATGGACGGGTACGCCGTCCGGTCGGCCGACGTCCTGCAGCCCGCCGAACTCAAGGTCGTCGACGTCATCCCCGCGGGGAAGATGAGCAAGCGGGCGCTTCAGCCCGGCGAAGCGATCAAAATCATGACCGGCGCGCCGGTTCCGGAGGGCGCGGACGCGGTGGTGCAGGTGGAGAAGACGAAGTCGTCGGGGGACCTCGTGATGATCCGCGAGGTGGTCGCGCCGGGGACGAACATTTCGCGGCGGGCGCAGGAGGTCAAGGCCGGGGACGTGCTGGTGAAGGCGGGGAGCATGGTGCGCTCGCAGGAGGTCGGCATCATGGCGAGCGTCGGGTACCACGCGCCGCGGGTGTTCAAGCGGCCGACGGTCGCGGTGCTGACGACCGGCGACGAGCTGGTCGAGGTCGACAAGAAGCCGGTCGACGGCCAGATCCGCAACTCGAACGCGTACAGCCTCGCCGCGCAGATCGCCTCGATCGGCGTCCCGTACGCCTACCTCGGCATCGTCCCCGACGTGCGCGAAACCCTCGCCGCCAAGCTCGTGCAGGCGATGGCCGCGGCCAACGTCGTCATCCTCACGGGCGGCGTCAGCGCCGGCGAGTACGACCTCGTCGAGGACGTCATGAAGTCCAAGGGCGTCGAGATCGTCTTCGACCGCGTCGCCATCAAGCCCGGCCGCCCGATGGTCTTCGCCAAGTCGCCCGACAAGCTGCTCTTCGGCCTCCCCGGCAACCCCGTCTCCACGTTCGTCACGTTCGAGATCTTCCTCCGCCCCGCGCTCGGCCGGCTCATGGGAAACACCCTCCTCGACCGCCCCGTCGTCGAGGCCGAGATCTCCGTCAACTTCGGCAAGCCCCAGGGACGCGACCAGTACTGCCCGGCCCGCCTCACCTGGGTCCGCGACCACTACATCGTCGCGCCGATCGAGTCTCACGGAAGCGCCGACCTCCGGGCGCTGTCGCAGGCGAATTCGCTGCTGGTGATCCCGACGGGGGAAGGGCCGTATCTTGCCGGGAAGCATGTGAAGGTCGTGGCGCTGGATGAGGATCAGCACCGCGCTTGAAGGCAGGCGTGAGTGTTGAGTATTGAGTGTTGAGATTTCCAAGTGGAAGCGGAATGGAACGGCGGAAACCAGACCTCTTCGAGTGCGCTTTCACCCACGGAAACGATTGAACGCCCACGCCCCTGACAACACTTCGACGTCCGCCGCCGCGGCCCTGCCGCGTTGGCTGTGGGCCCTTCCGCTCGCCACGCCGCTGCTGCTTTGGATGGCGTTTCACCCGGCGGATCAGGGATGGCTGGCGTACGTGGCGCTGGTGCCGTGGTTCCTGCACCTGATCCTGGAGACGCGGGTGCGGCGGGTGTGCGTCGTGACGTTCCTCGTGTGGACGGCGTTCTTTTCGCTCGGGATGAACTGGCTGCGCTACACGTCGGGGCTGGGCGGCGTCGCGATCGCCGCGATCCTCGGGCTCGAGATGTTCGTGTTCGCGTGGCTCGCGCGGCGCTGGCTGTCGCGCCGCAACGACGCCACCGGCTGGGCCGGGCTCGGCGCCATGTTCATCGGCTGGGAGTTCCTGCGCGTCTACCTCATGGGCGGCTTCCCGTGGTTCCTCCTCGGCCACTCCCAGCACGCCTATTCACCCCTGGTCCAGTGCGCCGACCTCGGCGGCGTCCCCCTCGTCGGCCTCCCCGCCGCCATCACGAACGCCCTTCTCGCCGGCCTCATCGCCCGCCGCATGGCCGGCCGCCCCGCCGGACGCGACCTCGCCCTCGGCTTCGGCGCCGTCGCCGCCCTCCTCTGCGCCATGACCGGCTACGGCGTCTGGCGACTCAAGACCCTTCCCAAAGTCCCCGCCATCAGCGTCGGCCTCGTCCAGGGAAACATCCCCCAGGACCTCAAGGACGCCGTGCGATGGGATGATTACGACCCGCGCATTCCGCTCCGCGATCACCAGAAGCTCTCCGAAGCGGTCCTGCCGCAGGCCGACCTCATCCTGTGGGCGGAGACGATGTTCCCCTACCCGATCGTGCCGAAGTACCCCGAGAACGAAGCGGTCCTGCGCAAGATGGCCGCGCGCTACCACCGCGCGATGCTCGTCGGCGTCATCCTGCATGAGGAAGACGGCCGCGAGTTCAACACCGCGCTCCTGACCGGCCCCGACGGCAAGCCCGCCGGCCGCTACGACAAGCGCCACCTCGTCCTCGTCGCCGAATTCATGCCTTTCAAGACCATCGCCCCGTGGCTGATCAAGGTGATCGAGAAGATCGTGTCGCTGAAGGGCTTCGGGAACCTCGAGGCGGGGGAGCGGCTGGACGTGCTGGAGGCGGGCGGGAAGAAATTCGGCGCGCTGATCTGCTTCGACTCGATGTGGCCGGACGAGGCCCGGTCCTACGCGGAGAACGGCGCGGACTTCCTCGTGTGCGTCTCGAACGACGGGTGGTTCAAGGAGTCGGAGCAGCTCGACCAGATCCTCTGCGCGACGGCGTTCCGCTGCGTGGAGAACCGCATGGGGATGGCGCGCTGCACGAACACCGGCATCAGCGCGTTCATCGGCGCCGACGGCTCCATCACGGAGTTCGCGGTGAACGGCAAGACCAAGAGCGTGAAGGGCTCCACCGTCGCCGTCGTGCAGGGGAGGGCCGGGCATTCGCTCTTCACGGCCTGGGGGGACTGGGTGGGGAAACTGTGCCTGCTTCTCGCCGGCGGATTGGGGCTTCTCGGGCCCGGCCGCCGCCCGAAAACAGGCCCCCAAGCCCCCGAATCCCCCGCGAGCTAGCCCCCTAACCCCTTTCCAGACAATCGCTTCTTCGTGATTCCTTTTCCCTTGACTGCCTCTCTCTCCCCTCTACAATCCCTCCCGATTACCCCATTTCCGGCGCCTTCTGGCGGGGGGCCGGGGGCCTGATTTCAGAGAGGAGCCTCGATGAGCACGTTGACCAAGGTTTTTGTCGTGCTGGTCCTCATTATCTCCCTTGTGTACCTCGGCGTCAGCGCGACCCTGTTCGCGCACCGCGTGGACTACAAGGCGAAGATGGAGGCGAGCGAAGGGAAGTTCAAGGCCGAGGAGGCTGCGCACAAGAAGACGAAGGACGACTACGACGCGCAGATCCGGACCAAGAACACCGAGATCCAGGCCCGTGACGCCGCGGTGGCGACGGCGAAGGGGAACGAAGAGACGGCGAAGCGCGAGCTTCAGAGCGTGAACGAAAAGTTCAACAAGCTCTCCAGCGACTACACCGCGCTGGTCGCCGAGCAGCAGAAGCTGCAGTCGAACAACAACGACCTGTCGAACCGGAACGAGAACCTGAACAAGCAGCTCGCGGAAGAGAAGAAGCTTCGCGAGGATGCGCAGCGGGTTCGCGACACGGTCCAGGCCGAGCTGCTCGCCGCGAACGATCGCCTCGAGAAGGCGTACAAGGACATCGCGGAGATGGAGAAGCAGTTGGTGGACGTGAGCCGCGCGAAGAACGACATCGAGCAGCAGCTCGCTTACCTCCGCGACCGGGTGCCCAACCTCGGCGACCTCGCGGTTGAGCCCAAGATCGACGGCGTCGTCCTCGGCGTGTCCGACAAGGTCAACCTGATCCTGATCTCGGTCGGCGGCAAGGACAAGGTCCAGGTCGGCTACAAGTTCACGGTCTACCGTGGAAGCGCTTACGTCTCCAAGCTCGTCGTCGACAAGGTCGAGGACGGCTGGGCGGCGTGCCGCGAGCTGACGGACTTCCGCAAGGATGCGATCCAGCAGGGCGACAACGTCTCGACCCGGGTGTTTGACTAAACGTCGGCCCCTTTTAACGAAAACCAAAGGAGAACCGACCCATGGCAACCCCGGATGATGTGAAGCCCACGAACAACGTCTACACGTTCCTGCTGATCGTGGCCTCGTGTTTCATGATCGGCGGCGTGGTCTTCAACATGATGGAGCTGAACCAGCACTACGGCCTCACGTTCGGCGGGCTGATGAGCCCCCCGGCCGGCAAGGCCCCTGCTGAAGGCCCTGCGAAGTAACGTCCGACCTCTCTGAACGCCAGAGCCCCCGCCCGTGAAACGGCGGGGGCTTATTTTATTTCGTACGGCCAACTGCCAGTTGCGAGGTGCGAGTTGCGGGCCTGGCGCGCCGAAGCCCCGCAGGGGCGTAGGCGGGTTGCGAGGAACGGCGATGCTTGGGGGGCGCTTTTCGGTAGGATGGACGGCTCGGGTGGGGATCAACCTGGAGGTCGCATGAGTCGCCTGGCCGCGGTCCAGTGGGTGGGAGGCGCGTTGATCGCGCTCAGCATCGGCGCGCTGGCCCTCAGGGTCCAGGAGGCCGATGGGCGAGTGGCGGGGCTCAAGGAGCAGGTCGCCCTCGACCGCGCTGATTTCGACGCGGAGCGCGCGCGCCTCGTGGCCGCCGCGAAACTGCAGGCGGATTTCCATGAATGCGAATCCCGGCGGCTTGAAGACGCACTCGCGGAGCGTGACAAGAGGCTCGACGCCTGTTCACGCCAGGAAGCACAGTTGCGCGCCGACCTCGATGTGGCCCGCGCCCGGCTTGAACTGGAGCAACTCAACGCGAAGCAGGCGGCGATTCGGATCGGCGCGCTGGAGGAGCGCGCGTCGGGGGCGGAGAAGGTCCGCGATGCGCTTGACGCGGAACTGCTCGCGGCGCATGACCGCCTCGAGAAGGCGTACAAGGACATCCTGGAGATGGAAGCCCAGTTGGTGGAGGTTTCGCGCCAGAAGAACCGGCTCGAAGACGAGTACCGCATGCCGCGCCTGCCCGACCGTCCGCCGGTCATCAATGGCGTCGTGCTGGGAGTTTCCAACAAGGTCAACCTGGTCCTGATCTCCGTCGGCAGCAGGGAGCGCGTGGCCGTCGGGGATTCCTTCTACGTCCTTCGCGGCGACCAGTACATCTCGAAGCTGGTCGTGGACAAGGTCGAAGATGGCTGGGCCGCGTGCAAGGAACTGACGGATTTCCGAAAGGACGAGATCCAGCAGGGCGACAAGGTGACGACCCACGCGTTCGACTAGGGGTGGCTCAGAGCCGAGTTCCGGAGTCGCGACCGCCACGCCCAGCCCGAGGACTCAGGTCATGACGGGCGCTGGCGTAAACCGACGCGCATTGGAGGCGGGAGTTGATTTCATTCAAGCGCGCTACCTGTTTCCTCGCATGCGCGGTTGCGACGGTCGCCGTCGCGACGGGGCCGCTACGCCCTGCGGAACCAGTGCTGATCGCTTCGGATTCGCCCGATGGAAGTATGGCCGCGATTCCGGTCGCGATCGAACGCGAAGCAGTTTCCGACGGCATGTCAGGGACGCCCGAGTCCGAATCGGTGGTCGCCAAGCTGGAGGCTGTTTCAGAGGACGGGCGCGCGGACGACGCGGCGTGGCGACTCCTCGTGAATGCGAAGTTCGAGAGGCTGTGTCGAGACTACGCCTGTCTGGCGATTTCTCACAGTGGCCTCTACTCGAACCAGAAGGAGACGGAGTCCAGCGAGGACCTGCTGAGACAGGTACAAGACATCACCGACTCGTTCGTGGATATCGGTGCCTTCGGAGATCCTGATGGTGGATTGCCGCAAGGAGATCGCTATCGGCCACAGCCGGAACCGCCAGAAGGACCCCAGCGAATCGAGGGCGGGCTGAACCAGGGAATCGATTACTGCGACCCGGTGGATTACACGGCGCTGGTCCGCGAGTTCCCCGGAACCCGCGCTGAGATCGTGGACCTGAGTGTGCGGAACGAGAACCTGAACCGGCAACTCGCGGAAGAGAAGCTTCTTCGGGAAGGTGAGCCCGGGCAGCGCGTGCGCCCCCCGCAGGATCCAGCCGCCGCGGAGCCCCGGTAGCCCTTCCATCTTTTTCAGGTTCTCCCCTGAACTTCCGCCCCCGGGCGGCGTCTCATCTCCGGAGACTTCAATCTACCCACGGAGACGACGATGACGCCCTCAGCCCGCCGTGCCGGAATCGTGACTGGACTGGTCCTGTCGATGGTGTGCGCGCTCGGGTTTGCGCACCGCTCGAGCGGCGAGATCGCGGCGCAGTGCCGCGCGGAGACCGAGGCGCGGGAAGCGCGCGAGGCGGAGCTGGAGGCGCAGCGCGCGGAGCGGGCGGCGGAGATGGACGCGGTGAACCGGCGGATCGCGATGCTGGAGAGCGACCTGGCGCGGGAGCGGGAACTGCGGGAAGCGGCGGAGGGGCGGGCGGTGGAGGCCGCGAAGCCGCAGGCCGAGGCCGAGGCGGTGAAGGCGGAACTGGAGCGCGCCTATGCGCGGATCGGCGAGCTGGAGCGCGGGGTCGGCGAGGACACCTGGGGGAACCATGCGCGCATCCTGAAGGGCAAGCAGGTCGACGGCGAACTGGGGATCGTGTCGGAGTCCGCCGTGGTGGAAGAAGGGACTGAGGCGACGTTCGAGCTGGAGCCGGATGACGAGCCGCGCATCCGGAGCACGGCGCGGGTGAACCGAAAAGTCCGGGTCGGCGGCCCGATCGTGATCGGGGACGTCGTGGTGACCGAGGGCGAGCCCGTCGTGCCGGCGCAGCGCTTCGAAGGCGGGCTGAACCAGGGGATCGACTACGTGGACCCGGCCGACTTGAAGGAGAAGCTGGAGGAGATCCGGAAGATCCTCGTGGAGGCGAAGCAGATCCGGCGCGAGGGTCTCGAGCGCAAGTGAGGCAGGGAACCGGTGCCGTTTCGCATGCGTAACAGACGCCGGAGGGGTAACACCCGCCCCGGCGTTTTCCCTGTGAGCAGTCGGCATGCGCCTTGCATCCGTATTGCCCTTCAGCCGGAAGTCCCTCTACACTGAGGGAACGGATTTCAGGAGAACCGCATGAAACGCCTGCTTGCCGCTTCCGCCATCCTCGGCGCCGCGACAGTCCTTGCCGCGTGGACGCCTTCGACCCGCGTGCTTGCCTTGCCGCCGAGTTCCTATTCGTTCCAGGAACTGGACCAGATGGAGCAGAGTTCGAGCGCCGCCGCGCTGGCGTGGCTGGCGCGCCACCAGGAAGCCGACGGGAGCTGGAAGGCCAGCGGCGGGCCGGGGCACGGGTTCGAGGCGCTGTACGAGCCGGACGCCGCGAAGTCGTGCGACGTGATGGCTACCGCAACGGCGCTTCTCGCCTTCATCGGCGACGGGAACTCGCTCTGGATGGGGCGCTACTCGGAAGCGGTCCGGCGCGGGTGGACGTGGCTCTCGAACCAGCAGAAGGAAACGAAGTGCGGGAGCCTGGTCTCGATGGCGCCGGACGCGGAGGGCGGGTCGCTGTCGGAGCGCGAGAAGGCGGCGAAGCGGGCGCACCTGGCGCGGATCAACCACCTGTGGGGGACGATCGCGCTTCTCGAAGCGGTGCGCTCCGCGGAATTCGACGAGCGGCTGGTGCCGGTGCGGGATGCGGAGAAGCTCAAGCGTCACGCGGAGGTGCTCGGGCCGGCGGAGAAGGCGGTGAAGTTCATCCTCGACGACCCGGCCACGAAGCCGGACAAGTTCGACTTCCTGAATCCCAAGACCGTGAACATGGACGAGCTCGCGCTTCTTGCCGCGGTGCGTTACGTGATGGGCAAGCAGGGGGTGGCGGGGGACAAGGAGTGGTTCACGGGGGTTTCGGAGGCGATCACGGCGATCCACAAGGGGATGACGGAGGCGCTCGTGCCCTACCGCCCCTCGGACGACGGGGAGTACTGGTTCGGCGGGGCGATCTCGACGCCGCAGAGCATGATCGCGTTCGTGTACACGTACAACCGCGGAAGCGCGGCGCAGATGAAGGCCGCGTCGCCGGCGCTTCTGGCCCGCCCGCCCGTGTGGAACCCGTACTACGAGATCGGGAGGCCGTCTCGGCACCCGGAATCGGGGGCGGCGAAGACGGGAAGCGCGGGGCTGCCGGACGGGCTGAAGGAAGTCGCGGGCTCGTGGAGGGACGACATCGCCAACGAGTGCTCGTGGTTCTGGCAGGCGATGGCGTTCCGTTCCTACGCGGCGATCGGCGGCGGGGAGTGGGACAAGTGGCGGGCGTCGTTCGTGCCGGTGGGAAGCGAGCACCAGCGCCGGAGCGGGCCGGAGGCGGGGTCGTGGGACCCGATCGGGCCGCACGCGCGCGTCTTCGGCCGCGAGATCGGGACGGCGTGGATGGCGATCACGATGCAGGGCGGCCGGTGCAAGCTGCAGATCGCGAACTCGAACTGGCAGGATCTCAAGGAAGACCCGCGGTGGAGGGCGCGCAAGGAGAACCTCGACAACGCGCCGGTGATCGCGGTGAAGTGTCTGGTGTGCGACATGGAGATCCTGTCGAACACGCCGTTCAGCAAGGGCGAGGGCGAGAAGATCTATTACTTCTGCTCGCAGGACCACCAGGACGAGTTCGAGATGAACCCCGAGGCGTGGCGCAACGGGAAGAAGCCGGACCGGAGCGGCGGGGGGCACGAGGGCAGCCACAAGTAGCGGGAAGCGGGAGCCGGGAAAACGAACGCGGGGCCGGTTCCCCGCGTTTTTTATTTGCATGCGCGCGGGGCACGGATTGTGCGATGGAGACGGGAAACCCCATGCGGAGCGGTTCCCATGTTTCCCTTGAGACTCGTCCGTTACCTCGTCGCAACGCTGTTGTGCCCGCTTGCCGCGCTCGCAGAGCCGCTTCCCGACCCCGATCGCGCCGAGCGCGAGTCCGTGGCGGCGGCGCTGGGATGGCTGGCGCGGCACCAGGAGCTGGACGGGCGCTGGAGGGCGACGGGGGAGCGCGAGCACGGGTTCGAGGCGCTGTACGAGCCGGATGCCGCGTCCGGGGCCGACGTGCTCGCGACTTCGGCGGCGCTGATGGCGCTTCTGGGCGGCGGGTCCTCGCCGTGGGCGGGGCCGTACCGCGAGGCGACGCGCCGTGCGTGGGAGTGGCTGATCGCGGAGCAGCAGAAAATCGGGGGAGGGGCGCTTGCGCGAGGCGCCGACGCGCCCGCGTCCGCGACGCTCGCCGAACGGCAGCGCGCGGCGAGGGCGGCCCACGTCGCCCGCCTGAACCACCTGTGGGGAACCCTCGCCCTTCTCGAGGTCGCGGCGAGCGCCGAGGCGTTGGAGGACGGCGACATCCCGTCGCGCGCGGAAGACCGCCGTCGCGTCGAAGCGGCGCTTCCACCTGCCGAAGCCGCGGTCGGGTTCGTGACGGGGGACGCGGCGTTGAAGCCGGCGGTGTTCGATTTCCTGGATGCGCGCACGGCGACGATGGACGAGCTCTCGCTTCTGGCGGCGATCGGGTTTGACGCCACGATGCTGAAGGCGCGGGCGGACCTGCTGTGGTTTACGGGGGTGGCGGAGGCGATCCGGGAGGTGCAGAAGGGGATGACGGGGACGCGGGTGCCGTACCGGGTTTCCGACGACGGCGTGTACTGGTTTGGCGGGTCGGTCTCGACGCCGCAGAGCATGATGGCGTTCGTGCACCTGTTCGAGCGGGGGAGTGCGGTGCAGATGAGCGCGGCGGGGCCGGGGCTGTTGAAGGAAGGGGTGGCGTGGGGGGCGCGGTGGACCGCGGGCGCGCCTGGGCGGCATGGGAGCGAAGGGCGGCCGGGGGAGATGGCGAACGAGCTGGGGTGGTTCTGGGAGGGGATGGCGTTCCGCTCGTATGCGGCGCTGAATGCGGAGCACTGGGCGCGCTGGCGGCGGGCGTTCGTCCCGGTGGCGGTGGCGAACCAGCGGCGGTCGGGGGGCGAGGCGGGAAGCTGGGACCCGGCGGGGCCGCACGCGCGGGTCTTTGGCCGCGAGACGGGGACGGCGTGGATGGCGATCACGCTCGACTCCGGCTGCCGGCTGCGCATGGCCCGGACGCACTGGGACGACCTGAAGCCGAACGCGCTGGCGATCGCGACGGCGGAATTCCGCGGAAAGGGGATCCCGACGCGCGAGCAGTGTGCGGTGTGCGGCGCGGAGGTCATGTCGAACGGGGTGTTCAGCAAGGGGGACGGGCCGAAGACGTGGTACTTCTGCGGGCAGGAGCACCTCGACGAGTTTGAGCGGGATCCCGAGTCGTTCCGTTCGGGGAAGAGAACCGGGGGCGGAGGGGAAGGCTCGCATCGTTGATAGGGGCGGAAAACGAAGACGCCGCCGATCTCTCGGCGGCGTCTGGTTCCTGATCGTCCCTTCGTCTTACATGCAGGTCTCGGTGGTCTGGACGTCGCCGCCGGCGCCTTCGACGCCCGGCGCGGAGCTGGAGCCGGAGTCGTCACCGGAGGGGGTCATCCCCGGGTTGGTCGGGCCGCTGCCTTCGACCGGGGCGGGGCCTTCGCCGACGCCTTCACCACCGTCGTAACCCGGGGCCGGGGGAGGAGGGCAAGCGAACGTCAGGATCGGGGAAGAGAGGGCGGCGAGCGTCACGAGGGCGATGATGATGAGTTTCATGGCTGTCTCCTTTGAGTGGTGAATTGTTTTGTTCGACAGAGTGAGTAATAGCAAGGCTGGTGCCAAATGGCATAACGCGCGAGAAGATGTCGTAATATGTTGTAGATAAACGAGTAATGAAAGAATTGAATTCGCAGCCGCGAAACTCTGGAGCGCAATAAGTATGAATTCAGGACGAATTCCTGTGACGCTGGCATGAAATTCATGCGCTCCAGGCCAGCCGCGGACACTTCGGCGGTTTCAGGGGGAAATTCGATAAAACCGCATTCTGTTCGTAAGGTGTTAAAGACAAACGGGTTGTGGCATCAAACATCGCTGGCGCGAATTTGACACTATATACTTTATAAAGTATAAAGATACCGGCAGCCGCACGGCGGCCGCCGCCTTCGTTCTTCACGTGATCTCGGAGAGGGGATCGCCATGATCAGTCTGATCGACCGCGTCATCGGTGTCTTCAGCACCGATATGGGCATTGACCTTGGCACCTGCAACACGCTCGTCTGCGTGCGTGGCGCGGGGATCGTCCTCAACGAGCCGAGCGTCGTCGCCGTCAAGAAAGGCACCAACCAGATCCTCATGAACGGCCAGGCCGTCGGCTCGGCCGCCAAGGACATGCTGGGAAAATGCCCGGGCAACATCGAGGCGATCCGCCCGATGAAGGACGGCGTCATCGCCGACTTCGACATCACCGAAGCGATGATCAAGTACTTCATCCAGAAGATCCACAAGCGCAAGGGCTGGTTCCGCCCGCGCGTCATCGTCGCTCACCCGAGCGGCATCACCGGCGTCGAGAAGCGCGCCGTCCTCGCCAGCGCCGAGCGCGCCGGCGCCCGCCAGGTTTTCCTCGTCCCCGAGCCCATCGCGTCCGGCATCGGCGTCGGCCTGCCGATCCAGGAGCCCCGCGGCTCGATGATCGTCGACATCGGCGGCGGCACTTCCGAAATCGCCGTCCTCTCCCTCGGCGCCGTGGTCGCGTGCAAGTCGATCCGCGTCGCGGGCGACGAGCTCAACGACTCGATCATCAAGCACTGCAAGGAGAACTACAACCTGTACATCGGCGAGAACACCGCCGAGCGCATCAAGCTCGAGATCGGGTCCGTGTCGCCCCTCGAGAAGGAACTGCAGATGGAGGTCCGCGGCCGCGACGTCGTCACCTCGATGCCGCGCTGCATCATCGTCTCTTCCGCTGAAGTCCGGTCCGCGCTCGCCGAGCCCGTCATGCGCATCGTCAAGGCGATCAAGGAAACGCTCGAGATGATCCCGCCGGAAATCAGCGCGGACCTCGTCGAGAGCGGCATCACGCTCGCCGGCGGCGGCGCCCTCCTCCGCGGGATCAAGACCGCGATCACCCGGGAAATCGATATCCCCGTCGTGATCTCGGAAGACCCGCTCACGGCGGTCGCGCGCGGCACCGGCGTCATCCTCGACAACCTCGACCGCCTGCGCGACAGCATCGAATCCAGCGCAGACATCGACTAGACGAGGCCCGCCATGCGACGCCTCCCCCTGACCTGGTCCGTCCCCGTCGCGCTCGCCCTGGCGTCGGGAATCCTCATCCTCGTCCAGTCGCGGCTCCCCACGGGGCCGCGCTACGCTCCCTTCGCCATCCTCCGCCCCCTGGCGGAATGGCGCGGGGGGGGCGAAGAGGTCAAGCGCCTCCGCGCAGAAAATGGCGAGCTGCTGGCGGAACTCCTGCGCCAGCAGGGCAAGGCCGCCGAGCTCGAGAAACAACTGCGCGCCGTCAGCGCTTACCGCGTCGCTTCCATCGCCGACTCGACGCGCGTCCTCCCCGCGTCCGTCATCCTTTCCGAGGACCCCTCGACCTGGCACGGCACCGTGCTCATCGACAAGGGAACCCGCGACGGCGCGAAGGCCGGCATGATCGTCGCCGAGGGGCCGAACGTCGTCGGGAAGATCCTCGAGGCCGGCGAGACGACCGCCCGCGTCCGGCTCGTCGCGGACCCGGCGTTTCGCATGAAGTGCTCCGCCGTGAAGAAAGGCGGCGGCCCCGCCGTCACGGGAATCCTCGCCGGTAGCGGCGACGGGACGTGCCGCCTCGAGTACGTGCTCGACCGCGAGCCCGTCGGCGAAGGCTGGACGATCGTCAGCGTCGCCGACCCGGAGCGCGGTTGGCCCGAGGGAATGCTGATCGGGGACGTCGCGAAGGGCAGCGGAGGAAGCGGCGTGTACGGCGAAATCGTGGTGCGGCCCCGGGTGGATCCCGGATCGCTCCGGCATGTGCTCGTCCTGATCGGGAAGTAGCGCCGAGGACCGCCCCTTGAACTGGATCGTGTTCGCCCTCCTGGCCGCGCTCGCGACCGCCGCGCAGATCGCGCTGGCGCCGATGTTCTCCGTCGGCCGCGCGATGCCGGACCTCGCCGTCGTCGTCCTCGCCGCCGTGGCGCTTCGCACCCCGCGCAACACCGCCTGCATCGCGGCGTGGTCGCTCGGGCTGCTGCGCGACCTCACCGGCGGATCGGGCCCCGGGCCGTTCGCGCTCATGTTCCTCTTCGCCGCGCTCGTCACCGGGACGCTCAAGGGAATGCTCTTCCCGTCCCGCCCCCTGGGGATGTCGATCGGGGCGTTCGTGGCGGCGTGGGCGGCGCATGCGCCGTACGGGATGGTGCTGGCGATGCGGTATGGCGTCGGGTTCTGGGGAGCGATGGGACACGCGCTGGCGGTGGCGGCGCTGACGGCGGGAGTCGGCGCCCTCGCGGCGAGGCCCTTCGCGAAAATCCGCGGCGTGGCGGGCTGGGCCCCCGAGAGGGAGCTCCTCGCGTGACGAAGCTCCGCGTCGCCGTATTCAGCTTCTTGCTGCTGCTGCCATTTGCGGCGCTGGAAGCGCGGCTGTTCTACATGCAGATCGTGGACGCGGAGGAATTCCGGGCGCGCGGCGACTGGACGCGGGAGTGGGTGGAGGTGGTGCCGACGCGGCGCGGGGTGATCCTGGACCGCAAGGGGAACGTGCTGGCGGCGGAGGAGCGGTGCTTCGACGTGGACGTGGTGCTGGCGGATTTCGAGCTGCCGCGGGTGAAGGGGCGTGAGCCGGAGCTGGACTTCGAGCGGCTGGCGCGGGTGATGAGGGACGTGCTGGGGCTGGCGGGGGCGGGAGCGGGATTCGACGAGCGGCATTGCGCGGCGATGCTGAAGGACCGGGTGTACCCGGTGAGGACGCTTCTGGGGGCGGACGGGAAGACGCAGGTGGTGCCGGACCAGGAAGCGATCGGGGGGATGCTGCGGTCGGGCGGGGTGCAACCGCGGACGGAGCCGGCGCAGATGTACCTGAAGGTGGTGCGGGCGCTGAAGGCGGTGGACCGCGCGGTGCATGCGCGGTGCAACCTGCCGGGGAAGCCGCCGGTGAGCGCGCGCGACCGCCGGACGATCGTGCGGCAGGAGTGGCGCCAGCCGTACCGGCTGTGGCAGGGGCTGACGTACGACCAGATGAGCGAGATCGCCATCGACGAAAGCCAGTACCCGGGGCTGGAAATTCGCGCGCGGACAAAGCGTGTGTACCCGGCGGGGCGCGGGGCGTGCCAGTTGCTCGGGTACGTCGGGCAGATGGGCGAGGACGAGTACGCCGCGCTCGAGAAAGCCGGCGTCTTCCAGCAGGAGATGGGGCTTCCGCTCACCCCCGAGCAGGTGAAGTTCCGCGAGGAAATGGCCGCGGCGAAGAAGCGCACGCAGTGGCCGGTGCGCGGGAACCCCGGGCTGGCGGGGAAACTGTCGCAGGAGGAGTACGACCGGCTTGAATTCCGCGGCGCGTTCTACGGCGACTGGGTCGGGCGGTCGGGGATCGAGGGCTGGTACGAGGACGTGCTCGCCGGTGAGCGCGGGATCGAGCGGCGCGCCAAGAACCCGCTGACCAAGCGCGAGTGGGTCGTGGAGCGGGTCGCGCCCGTGGCCGGCAAGGACGTGCAGCTCACCATCGACATGGACCTGCAGCGCAAGGCCGAGGAACTCCTCGACACCCTTCAAGGTGCGCTCCGCGGGTCGATCGTCGTGATGGACGTGGAGACGGGGGAAGTGCTGGCGCTGGCGAGCGCGCCGGGGTACGACGCGAACTGGCTGATGCCGCCGATCGGGAAAGAGGAGTGGGAGGCGCTGACGAACGAGGACACGGCGCCGATGCTGAACCGCGCGATCAGCGGCCGGTATCCGCTCGGGTCGATCTTCAAGGCGGTCACGGGCGCCGCGGGCCTGGAAAACGGAAAGGTCACGGCCGCGGACCTGTTCCCGTGCCGCGGGCGGTACGACCCGGTCAAGTGGCCGAACAAGTTCGCGTGCTGGATCGCTTCCCACGGCGGCGCGCACGGCGATCTCGACCTGCGGCAGGGGATGGCGCGCTCGTGCAACTGCTACTTTTTCGAGGCCGGGAACCGCGCGGGGATCGACGCGATCGCGGAGATGGCCAACCGGATGGGGCTCGGGCGGAAAACGGGAATCGACCTTTCCAGCGAGGCGGCCGGTCAGATTCCCACGCCGGCCTGGCGTCGCGCCAGCGGCCGTGGAAGGTGGGGATTCGCGGACACGTTGAACGTTTCGATCGGGCAGGGCGAGATCCTCGTCACGCCGCTTCAGGCCGCGCGCCTCATGGCCGGCCTGGCGAGCGGGCGGCTCCCGTTGCCGCGCCTGCGGCTGGACGGCACGCCGGCGTGGGAAGAGCTCGGGTTGAAGCCCGAGACGTTGATGGCGATCCGGCGCGGGCTGGAAGCGGTGACGATGGAGCCGTTCGGCACGGCGTACGGGAAAGGCCCGGGGCTGTTCAAGGCCGCCGGCAAGACGTCCACGGCGCAGTCGAGCAGCCGCGAGAAAGGGCTCGAGCACCACGGCTGGTTCGCCGGGTACGCTCCGTTCGACAAGCCGAAGTACGCGTTCTGCGTGATGATCGAGCACGGCGGTTCTGGAAGCGGCCTGCCGGCGACGACCGCGGCGCGGCTGCTCCACGCGATCTGGCCCGACGTCGACCTGCCGGGGGATGTGCTCAAGGTGACCGGGCCGACGTCGAGCTACGATCCGGTGCCGGAACCGCGCGACGTGACGGAGGACGAGCCCGGCGACGGGACACCGGCGGACGGCGGCGGCGTTCCCATGGGACCGGAGATGCCGCGATGAACATCTTCGGGCGGCTCTTCTCCGCTTCCGTCCCCATCGTTCTCTCCGTCGTGCTGCTCGTCGCGGTCGGGCTGACGTCGATCTACGAAGCCGCGCCCGTGACGCTTCCCGGCGAAGGTGGCTTCCACGCCGCCGCGACGGTCGCGCTCAAGTCGTTCTTCGGGAAGCAGTGCGCCGCGGCGTGCGTCGGCGGCATCCTCGCGTTCCTCGTCTCGCGCGTCCGTCCCAACCGCCTGCGCTCCGCGGGGTATTCGCTCTATGGTTCCTGCCTCGGCATCCTCGCCGTCCTCTTCATCCTCGGCCGCGTCCGCAACGGCGCGCGGTCGTGGTTCGTGCTCGGGCCGATCTCGATCCAGCCGAGCGAATTCATGAAGCTGTTCTTCGTGCTCACGCTCGCCCGGTACCTGATGTGGCGCAACACTCCCGACCGGCTCCAACGGCTCATCGTTCCCGGCCTCATCGCGTTCGTCCCGTTCTCGATCATCCTCATGCAGCCCGACCTCGGCACTGCGCTGATCTTCCCCGCGATGTTCGTCGCGATGATGTGGGTCGCTGGGTGCCGGAAGCGCTACATGGCGCTGGGGTTCGCGGCGCTCCTGATCGGGACGCCGATCGCGTACAAGTTCGGGTTCAAGGAGTACCAGAAGAAGCGCTTCGAGGCGTTCCTGAACCCGCAGGCGATGAGCCAGGACGCGGGTTTTCAGTTGTTGCAGTCGCAGCGCGCGATCGGCTCCGGGCGGTGGGTGGGGAAGGGGTTTGCGGAATCGGAGCAGGAGGGGTCGGAAGCGTTCGTGCCGGAGCGGCACAATGATTTCATTTTCTCGGTGATCGGGGAGGAGTGGGGATTCCTCGGCGCCAGCTTCGTGCTGACCCTGTATCTGATCCTGCTGATGGCGATGGTGCTGGGGGCGTTCCGGGCGCGAGAACCGTTCAGCCGGCTGGTGTTGACGGGGTTGTCGGCGGGGTTTGCGACGCAGATTTTCGTGAACGTCGGGATGACGATCGGGCTGGCGCCTATCACCGGAATCACTTTGCCATTCTTGAGTTACGGCGGTTCATCCCTGGTGGCGTCGATGCTCTCGGCCGGGGTGGCCTGGAACGTTGTTTCGCAGCATATGGTGACGCTGGCGGGGAAGGACTTCCAGGAAGGGGCGTCGGAGGTTCTGGACATGGGGACGGACCCTTGGCGGCGGTAGCCGTAAGTGCTGGAATCCAAAGGGTTTTCAACGGGTTTTCCACGCCCCAAATAGCTTGACACCCCCCCTGAAATCCGTATAATGGGCGACTTCCTATTTCCCTAACTCGGGAGCAGCCCTAGGCTTATGTCGATCAAAGCCGCAAAGGACTCGGCCTCCGCCCGCAAAGCCGCCCGAAATCTGCTCAAGCAGCTGGGCCGCCGCCATAAGCCCAACCCCATCAAGCACGGCAAGTCCTCCATCGAGCACCTCGTCTACGTCATTCTCGCCCAGCGCAACCCCGAACGCCGCGCCGCCGGCGCCATCCGCGACCTCAAGGCCCTCTTCGCGGGCTGGAACGAAGTCCGCGTCTCTTCCGTCCTCGAAATCGGCGAAGTCCTGCGCACGCACAACGTCCTCAACCCGCTCCAGAAGGCCGAGCAGGTCATCCGCGCGCTCTCCCGCACCTTCTCCGACGTCCACAAGATCCGCCTCGACGAGCTCAACCGCGACGACGCCGAAGAAACCCGCGTCTACATGGCCCGCAAACTCGGCCTCCCCGGCCACGTCGTCGCCGATTACCTCTTCAGCGCCTTCGGCTACGGCCGCATTCCCCTCGACGATTCCGTCGGCCGCCTGCTCCATCGCCTCGGTTTCGTCGCCGCCAAGCACGAGTTCCCCAAGCTGGAAAAGACCCTCAGCGAAGGGCTGACGTCCCGCGAGTGCGCCGACGCCTATCGCATCCTCGACGCGTTCGCCACCGAGACCTGCACCGAGAAAGATCCCGCCTGCGCCCGCTGCCCGCTCTTCGCCCAGTGCCCCGATGGCCAGGCCCGCAAGGCCGCGGCGGAAGCGGCGAAGCTGGCGCCGCCGGTGGACGAGAAGGTCAAGGCCGCTGCGGCCGCCGCAGCCGCTCTCGCCGACGAACAGGCGGCCCGCGCCGCCGCCATCCCGCAGCCCCCGCCCCGCCCCCCCGGCGCTCATCCCAACAACCGCTTCGGCGGACGCCCCGGGCACTTCATGCGCCCCGGCGCCCCCAAGCCCCCCATGCGGCCGCCGGCCAAACCGGCGCCCGTCGCGCCCGCCCGCCCGAACCCTGGGGGAAGCGCGAAATCCAAGTCGAAGCGGTAGCCCGCCGCTTCGCGCCGCACGGATTCCTAGCCGCGGACCCTGCCCGGGTATAATCTGTCCAGCCGTTCCGAAGAATCACAGGAGGTTTTCATGTCCGGCCACAGCCACTGGGCGACCATCAAGCACAAGAAGGCCGCCGCCGACGCAAAGAAGGGAAAGGCGTTCTCGAAGGTCGTGAAGCTGATCATGGCGGCCGCGAAGAAGGGCGGCGGCGACCCGAAGACGAACATCAAGCTGGCGTACGCGCTCGAGGAAGGGAAGGCGTGCAACCTACCGAAGGACACCGTCGACAAGGCGATCAAGAAGGGGACGGGCGAGCTCGAGGGCGTGAACTACGACGACGTGACCTACGAGGGCTACGGCCCCGGCGGGTGCGCGATCATGGTGGACGCGCTGACGGACAACAGGAACCGCACGGTCTCCGAGATCCGCAAGGTTTTCGAGCAGCGCGGCGGCAAGATGGGCGACGCGGGCTGCGTCGCGTTCATGTTCGAGAAGAAGGGCGTGATCCTCATCCCGAAGGGGACGCTCAACGACGACAAGGCCCTGGAACTCGGGCTCGAGGTCGGAGCGGAGGACGTGCAGCCGGTCGACGACGCGTACGAGGTCACCTGCACGGCTGCCGACTTCACCGGCGTGGTCAACGCGCTCCGCGCGAAGAAGATCGAGCCGACGTCCGCCAAGATCGAACGCCTCCCGAAGGACCGCGTCCTGCTGGACCACGACAAGGCCAAGAAGGCGCTCGCGCTGATGGAGTCGCTCGAGGAACACGAGGACGTGCAGGAACTCGCTTCCAATTTCGATCTCCCCGCCGGATTCACCGGCTAGAGCGAGGATAGATCCATGCCCCGGATCGTCCTGAAGGGCCTCGTCGGGATCGTGAAGGATGAAACCTTCCCGATCGAAGCCGGTCAGGACGTCGTCGTCGGGCGGAGCCGGTCGTGCGAGATCTCGATCAAGTCCTGCCGCGCGTACTCGATGATGGAAGCGGAGGCGCGCGAGAAGGACGAAGGGCTGCTCACGGTGTCGCGGAAGCACCTGCGGATCCGCTTCGTGAAGCCGGATGCGGTCGAGGTGGAGGATCTCAGCTCGAACGGGACGTTCCTGGATGGGAAGAAGGTGGAGAAAATCACCATCAAGGATCTGCCGGCGAAGGCGTATGAAATCCGACTGGGACGGCGGGAGACATTCCGGATGGAGTTTTCCGCGTAGGAAAAACGGCCACGAAACGAAAAACGAAAAAGGAAAAGGGAAAAACGAAGAGTTCTGCGAGCGCGTGCCGGGCGCGTGACTTTTCGTTTTTCCTTTTTTGTTTTTCGTTTTTTGTTTCGTGGCCGTTGCACTCCCGATGAAAACACTCCAGATCCTGCTGACCCTGGGCGATCCGCTTGGCATCGGCCCCGAGATCGCTTCCGCGGCGAAGAAGGCCTTTCCCCAGATCCGCACTGTCGGCCCGAAGGCTCTGGGCGCCGACATCCCGACGGAGTGCGAAGCATTGCCGCGTCGCCGCGGCCCCTGCGCCGAGGGCGGCGCCGCGGCGATGGCGGCCCTTCGCAAGGCCGCCGCCCTTTGCCTCGCCGGGGACGCCGACGCCGTCGTGACCGCGCCGATTTCGAAAGAGGCGCTGAAACTCGCGGGGGAACCCTTCCCCGGCCACACGGAGTTCTTCGCGAAGGTGTGCGCGGTGAAGCGCCCTGTGATGGCGTTCAGCGCGGGGGATCTGTTCGTGAGTCTGGCGACGATCCACGTGGCGCTGAAGAGCGTGCCGCTGGCGGTGACGCGCGAGGCGGTGGGGACGGCGATCGAGCGGACGCACGCGGCGCTGAGGGACTGGTTCGGGAAGGCGCGGCCGCACGTGGCGGTGTGCGGGTTGAATCCGCACGCCGGGGAGAACGGGCAATTCGGGCGTGAGGAGATCCTCGTGATCGGGCCGGCGATCGAGGCGGCGCGGCTGAAAGGGATCGACGCGACGGGGCCGCACCCGGCGGACTCGCTGTTCGCGAAGAGGGACTTCGACGGCGCGGTGGCGATGTACCACGACCAGGGGCTGGTGGCGGTGAAGGCGCTGGCGTGGAAGACCGCGGTGAACCTGACGCTGGGGCTGCCATTCGTGCGGACGTCTCCCGACCACGGGACGGCGTTCGACATCGCGGGCAAGGGGAAGGCCGACCCGACGAGCCTGATCGAGGCGGTGAAGCTGGCGGAGCGGATCGTGAAGCGGAAGTCCGCGGGGAAGTTGTTTTGAGCGGGACGGGGGCTCGTGGCTTCCCCGGCCACGGGTCGCGATGCAACGCGATCCTTCGACCCGGCCTGCGGCCTCGCTCAGGATAAGCCGGGCCGCGCGGGGCCTCGGAGTGAGAAGACTCTTTCTCGGCCCGGCTTAGGGCACCGACATCTCGATGTCCTGCCTCTTCCCGCCGCGCACGATCGACAGCTTGAGCTTCTGCCCGGGAAGGAACTTCTGCCGGACGTAGGCGATGAAGTCCGTTTCCTTCTCGGGGGCGGGCTGGCCGTTGACGGCGGTGATGACGTCGCCGGCGAGGAAGCCGGCCTGCCCGGCGGGGCCCTTGGGCCACGCGGCCTTGACCTTGATGCCGCCGGACTTGAGGCCGGCGGCCTTGCGCTCGTCGTCGGAGAGGGGAGTCATCTGCATGCCGATGCGGATGTCGCCGGTCGACGCGCGCCATGCGTAGTCGGCGGCCTTGCGCCAGTCGCCGGCGAGCGCGACGTTGAGGACTTTCTTCGCCCCGTTGCGCAGGACCTCGAGCTTGAGCGTGCTCTGGTCCGCCGTGTTCTGGAGCGCGAACTGGATGTCGGCGATGGAGATGACGGGCGCGCCGTTGATCGCGGAGACGACGTCGTCCGCCTGCACGCCAGCCTTCGCGGCAGGCGTGCCCGCCGCGACCGAGGTCACTTTCGCGCCGTCGGCGGGATCCACCACCATCCCGATCGCGTCGGGCATCGGGTAGACCCACAGCAGGTTGTTCGGAAGGGGCTTCTTCTCGACCATCAGCGACCGGCGAACGCCCTTGTACACGTGGTGGCAGTGGATGCAGCCGCGCGGGATGTCGGGGGTCGAGAACTGCGACTTGAGCGACGGCATGTCCTCGGGGAATTTCGCCGGCGCGGCGGTCTTGACGTTCTTCGGCGCGAGCGAGGCCTTGTTCGAGGGGTACCCCTTGTGGATCTCCAGCGCGCGCTTCATCGATTCCTTAAGCGCCGCCGTCGAGAATTGCGAGTCGCTGCTGTCCTTGCGCGTACCGTAGCGGCCGTACACCGTCAGGTCTGCGTTCATGAAGAACCCGGACCAGGACAGGTCGAAGTCGAAGTTGAAGACCGAAGTGTCGACGCCGCGCATGTTGATCATGCGCACCAGCACGAACTCCCCGGAGATTTCATCGAGCCCGTCCGCGAGACGCGCCACCTGCGCGTCGAACTTGTTACAGCTCACTCAGGGCACTCACCGGAAGACGGCGAGGATCGGCTTGTTCTCGCGCCTGGCTTTGGCCACCGCGGCGGGGAAGTCGTCGTAGATCCACGAAGGGTGGATTTCGGTGCGGTCGTTGATCTTGTCGCGCTTCTCGGCGGCGGTGTCGCCGGCGGAGAGGCGGAGGGCCGAGGTGACGAGAAGGGCCGCGAGGGCGGCGAACGCGAAGGAACGTGAGAGGTGCATGGGTGGGTGTGAGATGGAGTTACGAGAAGGACGGGCGGGGCGGCGCGGCGTTACAGGAAATCGTGAAGCGCAAGTCGTTGCGAACGCTTCACTTGCGTCGCGTGTTCAGCTTTTGTCCAGTTCTTCCAGGTGCGCCAGCACGCAGCGGGGAAGCGCTTCGATGTCGTATCCCCCCTCCAGCACGGACGCTACCGGGCGCTTGAGTCCCTTGACGATGCGCGTGAGTTCGGCGAAGTCCTCGACCTCGAGGTTGAGGCCGCCGATCGGGTCTTCGCGCCAGGCGTCGAAGCCGGCGGAGATGAGGACGAGCTCGGGGTCGAATTTCCGCGCGGGGCCCTCGATGACGTCCGCGAACTCGGCCTTGAACGTCTCGCGGCTCGTGTTCCAGGGGAACGGGCGGTTGATGGTGGCACCCAGGCCGAGGCCGGTCCCGGTCTCGATGCGGGCGCCGGTGCCGGGGTAGAACGGCCAGCGGTGGGTGGAGAAGTACAGGACGTCGGGGTCGCCGTAGAAAATGTCCTGCGTGCCGTTGCCGTGGTGGACGTCCCAGTCGACGATGAGGACGCGGCGAGCCTGGCGGGCGGCGAGGGCGACGTTGTTGAAGAGGCAGAAGCCCATGGCGCGCGTGCGGGTGGCGTGGTGGCCCGGGGGACGGACGAGCGCGGCGGCCGGTTTGCCGGCGAGCGCGGCGCGGGCGGCGTCGCGGGCCGCGCCGGCCGCGAGCAGCGCGGCGCGCTCGGAGCCCGCGGCGACATACGTGTCGGCGTCGAGCTGCGTCGGCGCGGCGTCGAACGCCTCCGCAACGCGCGCCACGTGCTCCGTCGCGTGGACCTGCGCCAGCTCTTCCAGTGTCGCCGGCTTCGGCTCCGCCCACGCCCAGTCCTTCCGCCCCGCGCGGATCGCCTTCACGATCCCCGACAGCCTTTCGCCGCACTCGGGATGCCCCGCCGGCGCGCGGTGTCCGTTGCAGTCCGCGTGGGAGTAAAGCAGCATGGGGCCATGTTACGTCCGCGCCGCCGGCCGGTCGTGCTCTGCGCGCCCAACGCGTTCAAGGGGACGCTGACGGCCCTCGAGGCCGCCCTCGCGATGGCGCGCGGCGCCCGGCGCGCCGGCGCCCGCCCCGTGCTCCTCCCCGTCGCCGACGGCGGCGACGGCACCGCCGCGGTGCTGGGCGGGAAGCGCGTCCGGATGACGGCGACCGGGCCGTACGGCGAGCGGCTGCGGGTGGAGTACCGGCGGAAGGGGAGCGACGCGATCGTGGAGGTCGCGCAGGTCGGGCTGGCGCGGACGACGAAGCGGGACCCGGTGTCCGCGCGATCGGACGGCGTCGGTGAAATGATTCTCCACGCCGCGGCGGGCGGCGCGCGGCGGGTCATCGTCGCGCTCGGCGGATCGGCGACCGTGGACGCCGGCGTCTGGGCCGTCGCCCGGCTCGCCGCCCTTCCCGCGCTCCCGGAGCTCGTCGCCCTCTGCGACGTCGGCACGCGCTTCGTCGACGCCCCCCGGCGGTTCGGGGCGCAGAAGGGAGCCTCGCCCGGGGACATCCGGGAGCTGGAACGGGAGTTCCGGGAACTGGCGCGGATTCCCGGCGGGAGGCGCGCGGCGAATCGGCGCGGTTCCGGGGCGGCGGGGGGCCTCGGGTGGGCGCTGGCGCTGCTCGGAGCGCGCCTTCTCCCCGGCGCGGACTTCGTGCTCGATGCGGTTCGCTTCGATGACGCACTGCGTCAATCGGACCTCGTCCTGACCGGGGAAGGGAAGTGGGACGCGACGACGAGCGACGGCAAGGCGCCGTGGGCGGTGATGCGCGCCGCCCGCTGGGCCGGCGTCCCGTGCGCCGCCCTTTGCGGGCGGGTGGACCGCCCGTCGAGAGGCGTGATCGCGATCGCGAATTCCGCGAAGGAAGGAATGCGGCGCGCCGCCAGGCTGTTGGAGGAAACGGCACTCCGTGTTTCCGGAGAATGGCGCCCCGGCGGAACGGCCCGATCTGGTAAGGTAAAGCGATGAAGCGCGGACTGACGACCCTGCTGGCCACCGCGGCGTTCCTCGCCGGGCATCTCGCCGCGCGCGTCTGCCTCACCACGATGTCGCTTCCCGCTCCCCACAAGGCGGCGCCGTCGCACTCGTGCTGTCACAAGTCGTCCCCCGAGAACCCGAAGGCGCCCGCCCCGAAGGCGTGCTGCTGCTCGGAGGGGACGAACCTGGCGGTCACCGACGAAAGCCTCCCCGGCTTCGAGCCCGGCGGCGAAGTCGCGTTCGAGGACTCCATCCTGGTCCCCGAACTTTCCGCTTCTGAGGCCGCTTTCGGCGGCCGGGCGCCGCCAGACCCGTCGTTCGGCGTCCCGCTCTACACGCTTCACACCTCGCTGCTGATCTAGCGCGGGCACCTTCGTTCGCCGCTTCGGCTGGACTCCGTCCGGTGCATACCCCCGTCACACCCTGGCTTCGAGGCTTCGCCATGAAACTCCCGCACGCTCTGCTGTTGGCCCCCGCTCTCCTCGCCGGCTGCGCTTCTGAGCCCCCGGGCCGCCCCGTCCCGATCCCGGATTGGCGGCCGTCGGAGGACACTGCGGCGAAGCGCGAGAGCCCTGTGAATTGGGCGGACGGCCTGTCGCTGCTCGAAGCCCTTCGGGCAGTCGAGCGGCATGGCACCGCAATCGCGGCGCTGGAGGAGTGGGAAGCGGCGCGAGGAAGGCGGGTGCAGGCGGGGACATACCCGCTGTACCCCGAGGTCTCCGTGGACGGGGGAGTGTCTTTTGAGGGAGACAGCTCTCGGCTGGGCTTGTCGGTGAAGCAAATGCTGGAACTTGGGGGCAGAGTTTCCCGGCGGGAGTCCGTTGCGGATGCCGGGATTGCGCGGGCCGAAGCGGACGCAAAGGATGCCGTGCGCGGACTCAGGGCGCGGGTCCGGCGTGCCTGGTGGACCGCCTATATCGCCGCTCGAAAACTCGACGTGACCCGGCGCTTCGCCGAACTCTCCGCAAAGGACGTCGAGGTCGCGGTGGCGAGGTATGACGCTCGGCAGGCTTCCGCCATCGATGTGAACCTGGCGAAGGCGCGAGAAGCAAAAGCCAGGGCCGCAGTGAAGATGACGGAGGGAGAGGTCGCGACTTCACGCGCCGAGGTAGAAGCGCTGGTATGGGAAGCTGCGCCCGAGGGGTGGCACCTGGAGATTGCGGATGTCGGCGGCCGGCCCGAGCCCGACCTGGCGAAAACGCTCGCCTTGGCCCTGTCGGGGCGGCCGGACCTGGAGTCCCTGGCGATGTCGTCACGCGAATCCGAGGCGAAGTCACGGCTCGCGGACGCTGAGGGCGCGCCCGATCTCGGCCTTATGCTGGGTTACGAATGGAGCCGGGACAGGATCATGGGCGACGGCGTCGATATCCGGATGAGCGACCACATGCTCACGTTCGGTGTTTCAATAACCCTTCCGCTTTGGAATGCGAAACGCGGCGAGGCCCTGGAGGCTGAGGCGGACAGGCGGCGTTTCGAGGCATTGCGCGCCGCCCTGGCGACCGAAGTCGGACGAGAGGTGGCGGCGGCAGCGGCACAGTTGCGATCCGCCGGGCAGGCGCTGGACCTCTACGAAAAGGAGATCCTGCCGATCGCTTCCAAGAACCTCGACGACGTCCGCGCTGCCTACGCCAGCGGGAGTGTCGGGATTTCGGACCTTCTCCGGGCGCAGCAGGACTACCTGGATTCATTCCGCGAATCGATTGAGGCGGAGGCGGCCTATGCTTCGGCCCGGGTGGACCTGGAGTCTGCGGTGGACCGTCCGCTGGGCGAACTTTCGAGATAGGGAGGTTGCGGTGACGAATCGACGCCTGAATCAGATGTGGGGTGGGCCGCCGGTGCCCAGCCCGGGCACAGCATGCCCCTTGCAACAGTCCGGCACTTCGGCACGGATCGCGTCGACCGCCCGGCGGAGTTTGTCCAGGAACTCCGGGCTCGAGCCGATTTCCGTGATGTGCGCATGCCCACGCCACGCCCCGGCGATGCGGGCATCAATCGCGGCGGCCTGTTCCGCGTTCTCGATCCGCAACGGGTTCGAGTGCCCGTACCCCTGTCCGTCGGGCGGTACCCGAAGGTGGATGACGGCGGAATACCGCCGCAACTCCTCTTCCCGGCTCGTGCCCAGGTCCCGCCAGAAGTCCGCCGGATCGCCGGGCCAGTACGCCAGACCGTCCACAGTTCCCCGGTCGCACAGCGCTACCGCGCACCGACCCTCCGCGACGTGCAGGCGTTCCATCTCGATCTGTACGCGCGCAATCGCCCGCTGCGCCGATCGCAGGCCCTCGAAGCTCGAACTCCGGGGGAATCCGCCTCCGAACAGGATGGAAGCGGCCTCCGGGAGCACAGCCACGTGCTCACAGAAGTTCTTTCGAATCACTTCCAGCACCGCGGTCTTTCCGCCCCCCGGACCGCCGGTAAGCACGACGAGCCGGGGAACGTGGGGTGACCCCTCGCATCGGCATGGCGGTCCGGACGGCGGCAGTTTGTCGGGCTGCATGCCGTCCATGATCGCAAAAACGAGGCCCGAAATCAGCCCCGGGCGGCCAGCCCTGCGCCCGGCCGGGACAGTCAATCGCCACTGGGGGAACAGCCGCAGCGTCGGCTCTGCTTGCGCAATCCGCACCATTTCAGGAGATCGGACATGAAACGCTCCATTGTCTTAGTCGCGGCCGGCATTATCACTGTAACCGTGGCTTTCCTCCTGGGGCGCGCTACGGCTCCCCCGGGAAGGGGGGATATCGAAGCGACAGCGCCTGCGAAGGCCTCAGCGCAGACCTGGACCTGTTCGATGCATCCCCAGATCCGCCTACCCAACCCGGGCAATTGCCCCATCTGCTCCATGCCCCTCATCCCCGTTGACGACCAGCCCGTGTCCAGCGGCGGGGCCGCCACCATGCAGCTCAGCGATTCCGCCGTCGCCATGGCGGGAGTCGAAACAGCCATGCTGGAGCGCCGGAAACTCTTCCATGAAATCCGTGCGGTGGGGCGCATCGAGCCCAACGAAACTTCCCTGACGACGATTACCACCCGCGTTGAGGGGTGGGTGGAAAAGCTGTTTGTCGATGCGACGGGCGTTCCGGTCGCCAAGGGAGACCACCTTCTCGAACTGTACAGCCCTGAGCTGATTTCAGACCAGAAGGAGCTTGTGATTGCTCTCAAGTCAGGTGCGAACCCGGACGTCCTCGCGGCGGCCCGGTCGCGTCTCGAACGCTGGGGAATGATCCCTGGGGACGTGGATAGCGTGATCAAGACCGGCAGGATCTCGGAGCTTGTCACGATTCACTCCCCGGCCGGCGGGACGGTTATCGAGAAGAGCGTCGTCAAGGGCACGCACGTGAACCGGGGCGACACGCTCTACAGGCTCGCCGACCTGGGTTCGGTGTGGGTGCACCTGGATATCTACGAGTACGAGATCGGGTGGGTGCAGCCGGGGCAGGAAGTCCAGGTGGCGGCAGAATCTCAGCCGGGGAAGGTCTTCGCCGGGACCGTGACCTTCGTCAGTCCGGTTCTCAACGAGGAGACGCGGACGATCCGCGTCCGCGTCGCTCTTCCTAATCCCGACGGCCTGCTCAAACCCGGGATGTTTGTCAGCGCTTCGGTTCGAGTCGGCCTGCTGAGATCCGGCGTACCGGCTCCGACAGCGCGAGCGGGGAAATGGACGTGTCCGATGCATCCCGAGGTCATTGAGGAAGCCGAGGGGAAGTGCCGGAAGTGCGGCATGGCGCTGACGCAGTTCCCCGGCGGGGGGGTGGCGGTCAAGGATGACGACCTGAAGGTGCTGGCGGTTCCGGCAACGGCGGTGCTCGACTCCGGGACGCGGCGATTGGTCTACGTGGAGAGAGGGCGGGGGCGATTTGAGCAGAGGGAAGTCGTGATCGGATCGAGGTCGGAAGACTGGTTCCCCGTGATTTCCGGTCTTGCCGAAGGCGAATTGGTCGCCATGAGGGGCGGCTTCCTGATTGATTCGCAGTTCCAGATCCGCGGGTTGCCGAGCCTGATCATGCCCGGTGGCGGCGGAGCACTTGCGCCGCATGTGCACGGCGGCGGCGCGGGAGCGCCCCCCAGCCCCGGGGACACGGGCCATGAGGGTTCCCATAACGGGAAGTGAAGCCATGATAAACTCCGTCATCCGCTGGTGCCTGACGCACCGCTTCCTGGTTCTCCTGGCGATTGCCGCGCTTGCCTGGGGCGGCTCGGAAGCGCTGAGCCGTACGCCCGTGGACGCCATCCCGGACATCGGCGAGAAGCAGGTCATTGTGTTCGCGGACTGGCCCGGGCGTTCGCCGCAGGATGTGGACGACCAGGTGACCTTTCCCCTGACCACGAGCCTGACGGGAACGCCCGGCGTGAAAACGATTCGTTCCATGTCCGGATTCGGGTTCTCCATGGTGTTCGTTATTTTCCAGGACTCGACGGACTACTACTGGGCGCGTTCCCGGGTCCTCGAGCGGCTGAACGTTGCACAGCAGCGGCTCCCCGAGGGCGTTGTCCCCGTCCTGGGACCGGATGCGACCGCGCTCGGACAGGTCTTCTGGTACACCGTCGAGGGAGAAGGATTCGACCTGGTCGAATTGCGCTCCATCCAGGATTGGTACGTCCGTTACCAGCTGAATGCGGTTGAAGGGGTTTCGGAGGTCGCCTCCGTTGGCGGGTTCGTGAAGCAGTACCAGATCGACGTGCACCCGGACAAAATGCGGGCTCACGGCGTGAGCTTGCCGGAAATCTACGAAGCGGTACGACGGTCGAACATCGACGTCGGCGCCAAGGTGCTGGAGAAGAACGGGCTGGAGTTCTTCATCCGCGGGGTCGGCTTCCTGAAGAGCACGGCTGACCTGGAGAACATCGTCATCCGGCAATCGGGAGGAACGCCGGTCTGCATCAAGAACGTGGCCACGGTCAGCATGGGGCCCGATTTCCGGCGCGGCGCACTGGACAAGGGTGGCGTCGAGGTGGTCGGGGGCGTAGTCCTCATGCGTTACGGAGAGAACCCGCGCGACGTCGTCGACCGCGTCAAGGCCAAGGTCCGGTCGCTCGAGTCGGGGCTTCCGTCCAAACGCCTGGCGGACGGCCGCGTGTCAAAGGTCCGCGTTGTCCCGTTCTATGACCGCACCGATATCGTGAACGAGACGATCGGGACCCTGAAGGAAACCCTGCTCGAGGAAGCGCTTGTTGCGAGCTTCATCATCGTGCTGTTCCTGCTTCACCTCCGCAGCACAGCCGCCACGCTCGTCACCCTGCCCCTCTCCATCGCCTTCGCCTTTGTCCTGATGTGGGTCGCAGGCGTCGATTCCAACATCATGTCCCTGGCGGGACTCGCGATCGCCATCGGCGATGTCGGGGACATGGGAATCATCATGACGGAGAACATCTACCGCCGCATCGCGTCCGCCCCACCGGGCAAGTCGCACTGGGAGAACGTGTACGAAGGGGCCTGCGAGGTTGGCGGCGCCATCGTCACTGCCGTGTCCAACACGCTGGTGTCTTTTCTGCCCGTGTTCGCCCTTGAAGGGCAGGAAGGAAAAATGTTCCGCCCGCTGGCCTACACGAAGACATTCGCCATCGGCGCCTCGGTCGTTCTCGCGCTCACCGTCGTTCCTCTCATGTGCTACTTCCTCTTCCAGCCCGTGGCCTGGACTCGCAGACGCGTTCTCTCCGTGTCCATTTCCATAGGCCTCGCGGTCGCCATTGGTGCCCGTTCGGCCCTCGTCTGGGGCGGATACGGCGCAGGCTTGCTTGGCTGGCCGACCGCCGTGGCCGCCGGCGTCATCGCCGCGCTGGCCGTCGTCCGCATGACGCGCGAACGATTCCTCCCGCTTGAGGAGAACATCGTTTCACGCGGCATTTCCCGTGTCTACACGCCCGCCTTGCGCTGGGTCCTGGCCCACAAGGCACTTTTCTTCGTGCTCCCTCTACTCATCCTGCTGTCGGGACTCACGGTCTGGCTCGGCGCCGGCACGATGCTCGCCCCCGTCGCCTGGGTCGCCAACCTCGGTGCCGCACGGCCTCGCTTCGAGCCCGGCAAGTTGCTGTGGCAACGAGTCAAGGAGGCCGACGGAAGCGTTCGGTCGAGGCTTCAGCTTCGTCGGCAGTCGGAGGAAGAGAAGGCGGCGGAAGCGGCCAAGGGGATGCAGGTCGTGAGGGAAAGGCGGATTCTGCCCGGGATCGGACGGGAGTTCATGCCGCCTCTGGACGAGGGATCGATCCTGTACATGCCGTCCCTGCTGCCGCAGGGTTCGCTTTCGACCGCGGTCGAAGTCAACAGCCGACAGGATCTCGCGATCGCTTCGGTGCCTGAGGTCGCGTCCGTGGTCGGGAAGCTGGGGCGCGCGGAGTCGGCGCTCGATCCGGCGCCTGTGGGGATGTTCGAGAGCATCGTCATCCTGAAACCGGAGTCCGAGTGGCGTACCGTTCCGGTGCGACGCTGGTTCTCTTCGTGGCCAGGCTGGCTCAAGGCCCCGCTGGCCTGGATCGCCCCCGAGGACCGACCTCTCACGAAGTCGGAGATCTTGGAGGAAATACAGCGCAAAACCTCAATCCCGGGCGTCCTTCCCACTTTTCTCCAGCCGATCCAGACCCGGCTCGTGATGCTGCAGACGGGCTTCCGGGCGATGATGGGCGTCAAGGTCTACGGCTCCGACCTGCGAGAGATCGAGAGGATCGGGCTCCAGATGGAGGAAATCCTCCGGCACGTGTCCGGGGCGACGGACGTTGTGGCAGATCGCATCGTCGGGAAACCCTACATCGAAATCGAAATCGATCGCGAAAAGATCGGGCGGTACGGCGTCAACATCCAGGATGTGCAGGACGTGATCGAAGTTGCCATCGGCGGCGAAAACCTCACACAGACCGTCGAGGGAAGGGAGCGATACCCCGTGCGTGTCCGGTACCTGAGGGACTTCCGTGAGGACCTCCCCGATCTCGGAGCCATCCTCATCCCCACGTCTTCCGGGGCCCACGTCCCCCTCGCCCAAGTCGCCTCGATCCACTCCGTTGTGGGGCCGCAGGAAATCAAGGGCGAGCGCGGCCTGCTCACGGGCTACGTCACCATGAACACCCGCGAACGCGACGAGGTCTCCGTCGTCGAGGACGCCGAAGCCGCCCTCCAGGCCGCCCGCCGCGACGGCCGGCTCGTCCTCCCTGCAGGCTATTACTGGGAATGGTCGGGGCAGTTCGAAAACCAGGTCCGCGCCACCGCACGCATGAAAATCGTCGTTCCCCTCTGCCTCGCCGTCATGTTTGTCATGCTCACATCCGGTTTCCACCGCCCCTGGATCGGCCTGGTCATCTACTTCGGCGTCCTCGTGTCCGCCAGCGGCGGTTTCCTCATGCTCGGCTGGTGGGGCGCCAACCTCTCCGTCGCCGTCTGGGTCGGCTTCCTCGTCCTCTTCGGAGTCGTCGACGATGACGGCGTCGTCATGTCCACGTACCTGGAAGACGTGTTCCAGAACCGCACGTTCACTTCCGTCGCGGAGATCCGTGAAGCCGTACTCGAGGCTGGCCTCAAGCGCATCCGCCCATGTCTCATGACCACTGCGACGACCATCATCGGCCTCGCTCCCATCTTCTGGGTCGACGGCCGCGGCTCCGACGTCATGCGCCCCATGGCCATTCCCTCCGTCGGCGGAATGACCGTTCAGCTCATTACTCTCTTCATAGTCCCCTGCGTCTTCTGCTGGGTGGAGGAATGGAAATGGAAGCGCCTTCAGGCGCGTGGCACGCGCTGACGGCGGCGGAAGCCGTCGAACGCCTGTCCGCGAATGCGGAGAAGGGGTTGGAGCCTGCGGAAGCGGCGCTCCGGCTCGCAAAGCACGGCCCGAACCGGCTTCCTGAGGCGCCGGGGCGTTCGGGCTTGGCTATGTTCGCGGAGCAGTTCAAGAGCCTGCTGGTGGCCATCCTGGTCGCGGCGGCGGTGCTTGCCGGGGCGATGGGGGAGATCGCGGACGCGGGCGCGATCCTCGCGATTGTTCTCCTGAACGCCATCGTCGGTTTTGTGCAGGAGCGCAACGCGGCGAACGCCCTCGCGGCGCTTCGGAAAATGTCCAGCCCCACGGCGAGGGTAAAGCGGGGAGGGAAGACAGAAGTCATCGAGGCCGCGGGACTGGTTCCAGGGGATCTCGTGGTGCTGGAGGCGGGGGATCGCGTTCCAGCGGATCTTCGCCTGGCGAGCGCGAGCGGGCTGCAGACGGCGGAAGCCGCGCTGACAGGGGAGTCGGAGCCGGTGGACAAGCAGGCGGACGCGGTGGCGGCTCCAGAGTCGCCCGTGGGGGACCGGCACGGGATGGCGTGGACCGCAACGAACGTGACGGCAGGAGTCGGCGAGGGCCTGGTGGTGGCGACCGGCGCCCAGACTGAGTTCGGGAAGATCGCGGGCCTGGTCGCTGCGGCCGAAGTTGAGGAGACGCCCCTCCAGGCACGACTTCGCGTCTTCGGCAGAATGCTCGTCGTGGGCTGCCTCCTGCTCGTGGCCCTCGTCTTCGTCCTCGGCCTCTTTCGGGGAATCAAGCCCCTGGAGTTGGCGCTGACTTCGGTATCGCTCGCCGTGGCAGCCGTGCCGGAAGGACTCCCAGCGGTGGTGACCATCGCCCTGGCGCTGGGAGTCTGGCGGCTCGCCAGGAGGCGCGCTCTGATTCGCCGACTGGCGTCCGTCGAAACCCTGGGCGCAACGACGGTCATCTGCACCGACAAGACCGGAACCCTCACGGTCGGCCAGATGACCGCGCGCGTCGTCGCCGCGCCTGACGGAGAAATCGAGGTGACCGGCGAAGGATATTCCCCGGAAGGCCGCTTCGAGAGGGCCGGCGCACCCGTGCTGCTCGCCCCGGGGGCCTCCGCCTGGGAAGTGCTCCAGGCTGGAGCGTCGGCATGTACGGCGCGTCTCGTTGAGCGTGACGGGGTAACGGAGGTGGCGGGGGACCCGACGGAAGGAGCGATTCTCGTCGCGGCCCGGAAAGCGGGAATCCGCAGCGACGACGCGATCGTCGAAATCCGGCCGTTCGACGCCGTACGCAAGCGCATGTCCGTCGTCCGGGGGTTCGGCGAAGGAGAACGATCGTACGTAAAGGGCGCACCGGAGTCCGTCCTGCCGCTGTGCGCGCTTCCCGCAGAAGCCTCGGCGCGGTTCACGGCGACCGCCGACGCCCTTGCCGTCCGCGGCTTGCGGGTTCTCGCCGTTGCCCGCAAGGATTCCGCGCAGAACCCAGAGGCGGGCCTGACGCTCCTGGGGCTGATCGGGCTGCAGGACCCGCCAAGGGCGGAGGCGCTCCGTGCGATCGAGGACTGCGGAAGGGCGGGGATCCGTGTTGTGATGATCACGGGGGATCACCCGCGCACCGCCTTTGCCATCGCCCGGGATCTGAGAATTGCGAAATCCGAGGTTGAGGTGCTCGCCGGCCCCGCCATCGAGTCGATGAGCGATGCCGACCTGAAGGCGCGGGTCGATGCCGTGTCGGTGTTCGCGCGAGTAAGCCCCGAACACAAGCTGCGGATCGTGCGCGCCTGGAAGTCCCGGGGCGCCGTGGTCGCAATGACCGGCGATGGAGTCAACGACGCCCCCGCGCTCAAGACGGCCGACATCGGCATTGCGATGGGCAAAAGCGGTACCGATGTCGCGAAGGAAGCGTCCGCGATGGTGATCACGGACGACAATTTCGCGACCATCGTTGCCGCGATCGAGGAAGGGCGCGCGATTTTCGAGAACATCAGGAAAACACTGCTCTACCTGCTCTCGGGGAATTTCGGGGAAATCCTGGTGATGGCGATTGCGGTGCTTCTCGGGTGGCCGCTTCCGCTGGTGCCGATCCAGCTGCTCTGGATCAACCTGGTGACGGACGGATTTCCCGCTCTGGCGCTGGCGACCGATCCGGCCGAGCGGGACCTGTTGCGCCGTCCGCCGCGGAAGCCCGGGTCCGAAATTGCAGATTCAGGGTTTCTGGCTGCGATGGTCGTCACCGGCATTCTCGACGCTGCTGTCACCCTGGCCGCCTTCTCGTGGGGGTACTTCCACGATGGATCCATCGAGAAGGCACGGACCTATGCTTTTTCCACCCTGGTCATCGCCGAGGTCCTCAGGTCGTTCGCGGCAAGAAGCCGGAGCCGGACGCTGTGGGAACTCGGCGCTCTCTCAAACCTGCGGCTGGCGCTCGTCGGGTTCGTCATCATCGGCCTCCAGGTGTACAGCCACCACTCGCCGATCCTGGAACGCTTCCTCCATTCCGGCCAGTTGACCTGGACGGAGTGCGCGAGCGTCATGGCGGTCGGGATGATTCCCGTAACCGTTCTCGAGTCCTGGAAGGTGCTCAGGAGGCTGGTGACGCGGGGAGATGTCGGAATGAGGGAAGAGAACGTTGCTGCAACGCGTTAACAGTGACCGGAAACCGGTTTTGCGAATGCTCGTGCACTTGGTATAAGGAACATCGCGTGACGATACGTCGCTACTCGCCTCTTGTAGTGGCCGCTTTCCTGGCGGCTCACCTGACGGCCTGCGCCTGCAGGACGCCGGCGCTTCGTACCGCGTCCGTCCGGGCCCGCGAATCGTCCGGCCACGATTGCTGCAAGAAGCACAACCATCAGGGTCCCCAAACCCCCCAGCCGGCCCATTCATCCTGCTGCTGCGACGATGGCTCGCATTTCGCCGTGGCTGAAGGGCCTGAAAGCGTTTCGACCGAAGCGGAACTGGCAGCCTGGGAAGCACGCGCCTCGCTCTCCACGGGGCTCGAACGCCTGCCTGCGGAAATTGACCATGCCTCACCCGCGAGAGCGCCCGACATACCGCTCTACCTGCTCCACCTCACGCTGCTGATCTAGCGCGCGCCTGAACGGGACCGCTTTCCCCTTCACGCTCCCCGTGTATCCAGGTGCCCCCATGCGCAATCTTGCCCTAAGCCTCCTCGTCCTCCTGCGGGCCGCGTCCCTTGCGGCCGCGCACGATCCCGTGCGCGATCCGGTCTGCGGCATGATGGTGGATCCT
Source organism: uncultured Planctomycetia bacterium (assembly GCA_964590435.1). Lineage (GTDB taxonomy): Bacteria > Planctomycetota > MHYJ01 > WSZJ01 > WSZJ01 > WSZJ01. Next base: position 128,712 of record CAZPWT010000012.1, on the reverse strand, counting down.
GAACACGCGGCCGGACAGGCCGAATACCTCGGCAAGAAATACTATTTCTGCCAGGCCCAGGAGCGTGACCGGTTCGTTGCCGACCCGGCCCAGTTCGTGTCCGTCAGCCGATTTCAGACCTGGACCGTTGCAGGGCTTCTCATCGCCACGGTAGACCCCGCTTCGCCGGCCGCCGTATCCGATCTCCGCATCCGAGTCGCCCTCGCACCCAGGAAGGACAGCGTCGCGGACGAAACGGCTCCGCTTCCCCTCCTGGACCCCGTGGTTCATTTCTACGATGTCGATCGCGATCACCCCGCCACAAAGACCTCCATTCGCCTCCAGCCCCTGGATGGCAATGCCTACGGGGCCCTCCGCACGTCGACTCACGCAGGGGAAACGCGCTTCATCGTCGATGCCACCACCGCCACCGGAGTCCTGGTGCGCCTGACCGGTTTCTTCACCGCTGTTGACCGCCCAGGCGCCGACATCCCGGACGAGCCGTTTTCCATGGCTCGCCAGCACGAGGTCATGCGGCGCTTCGGCCGCCGGTGGGAGAGCCTTCGCCTCGAACTCACGAAGGAAAAACCAGATCGCGCGGCCATCGGCGGACTCGTCGCGGGGATCGAAGACGAAAGGAAGCGGCTCCCGCTCTTTAGCCTCCACGTCAACGAGGATGCAAAGGGGGAGTTCGTGAAGCTCGGCGATGCGCTGAAGGATCCGCTGGCGGAGTTGGGAGCGATGGCGTCGCGCGGGGATTTCCCGGGCGCGAAGAGTGTGCAGGCGAAACTTGAGACGGAGAGTTGCGTGAAGTGCCACCTCAAGTTCAGGTGGGATGTGGTGCGGGACCTTTCGCGGTTCCCAAGGGTGGAGGGAGCCCGATGAAGGTGTGGGCACGGCGCATTCTGCTGGGCGGCGCGTTCGTCGCGATCGTGGCGGCGGCCGTGTTGGTCTGGTTGCGCAGGCGGGGAGTGGAAGCCGCGCAGCAGAAAACGGCGGCGCTGGTCTGGCTGGAGGAGCGCCCGCGCAGGGGAATTCTTCTCGGCGATCCTGAGGCGGGGCGCCAGCTGTACAACCTGCATTGTGCATCCTGCCACGGCTTCGGCGGAGCGGGAGACGGTCCTGCGGCCGGATCGATCTGGCCCCGCCCTCGGGACCACACGGATGCTTCGTACATGAATGCGCGAGCCGACCAGGACCTGTTCCTGGCGATCAACAGCGGCGGGCCGGAGGTCGGCAGGTCCCGCCTGATGCCGCGATGGGACGACCGCTTCGACCCGCTTCAGGTCTGGGCGCTGGTGGCATACCTGCGCACTTTGGCACCGGCGCCGCCTGCGGCTGCGGCAGGGGCTCGCGTGCTCGACCGGGAGGCGGTGCTTTCGGACGAGCGGCTGGCCCGGGCGGGCGGCGGGGTGCGCGTGGCCACCCTTCACATGTTTCAGGATGCTGAGGGAAACCTGCGCGGCTACGCGACGTATCCGGTGGTGGACATCGACGGTGTCCGGGCCGGCCTGACGCTGACGTTTGACGCGGACGCGACGCTTCTGGGGGTGGAATCGCACCGCCGTATCCGTGTGCGCGGCATCCTGGCCGCAGCCGTCGACGAGTGGCTCGCTGCGGGCGCAAAGGGACGCCTGGCCGGGGCCCCCCTCGTTGAGAGCGCTCTGCGCGACAGCATCGAAGCGGGGAAGGCCCGGCTTCGGGAAGCGATCGCCCAGATCGCGGAGGATGAGGTTGCGGCCGTAGCGCTGCTTCGAGATCCGCCGAAGGACCCGGGCACGCAGCTCTTTCTCCAGGCCTGCGCGCGGTGCCACGGAGTGACCGGTCGCCTTGCCGGGCCCGGCCTGGTCGTGGACAAGTTCCGCCCGAGGAACTTCGCGAACGGGGATCGAATGAACGCTCTTTCCGACTCGTATCTGCGCGAGGTCATCGAGAAAGGCGGCCTGCACTGGAACCTCTCGGGGTCCATGCCCTCCTTCGGCGACTTGAAAGAGGAAGACGTGCGCGCCCTCATCGAACACGTCAGGTCGCTCGCCCTACCGCGCCCGGACCGGTCCTGCCCGTGCAGCTCGACGCCGGGGAAGTGCGGCATGGTGGACGTGGCGGGACAGTGCAACTGCCGGGGAATGCACAGGACAGGGGAGGCTTGCCCGCATGAGAACTAGGATCGTCGTGGCATCGATGCTCCTCGCCGCAACCGCGCTGCTGCTCGCGCACGAGGGGCACAAGGGGCTCGACGCGAAGGGGGTGAAGGTGACCGGGGCGCTGCTCGTCGTCGACGAGCGGACCCAGCATGCCCTCGGGATCGCGACGGCAACGGTCCGCGAGGGACCGATCGAGGACTCCGTGCCGGTCAGCGCCCGCGTCGTCCCCGCACCGGGAGCGAGGTCGTTCGCCAGCGCGCGCCTGCCGGGTGTCGTCACCGCCGTCAAGGTTTCCATCGGGGACCGTGTGAAGACAGGAGATGTCCTCGCACTCCTGGACGCCATCGATCTCGAATCCCTGGCCCTCCAGTGGATCCAGTCGACCGACGACCTCGCTGTCGCGAAGGCCGACCTCGAGCGCGCCAGATCCTCATCCCCTGCCATCCTCTCTGAACAGGAAGTCGAGTCGCTTCGCGGCATCGTCGAAGACCGGCGGATTACACTGGAAGCGGCGCTTCAGCGCCTTCGCATTGCGGGTGCGGAAGACGCGGACATCGCCGCCATGAAGGCGGGCGGACCGGCAATGCGTCAGGTGAAAATCGTCGCGGCGGGAGACGGCGTTTGTGCGCACGTCGACGTCGCCGCAGGGCAGACCGTCGTTCCCGAGCAGCACCTCTTCGAAATCGTCGACGACCGTGAACTCTGGGTTGAAGCCTGGGTGCCCGAGGTCTTCGCCGGCGATGCGGTCGCCGGGGTCCACGCTCACGCTTCCTTCGAAGCACTGCCAGGACGCCAGTTCGACACCACGCTCTCGCGGGTCTCGACGCGTGTGGATCCCGCCACCCGCACCCTGACCGTGACCGCGAAGCTGGGAAGCATTCAGGGGCTGCGCCCCGGCACTCCCGGGCGGCTGGACCTCGTGCGCCGGGCCGAAACGAGCCTCCTCGTGCCGCGAGGCGCGGTCGCCGTGCAGGGAATCGAGCGGTTCGTGTTTGTTTCCCTGGGGAGCGGCCGCTACCGCCGGCAGGAGGTGTTCCCGGGCACTCGCGCCGGGGACGAAGTGGAGATTCCGTCCGGCGTGAAGGCGGGCGACGAGGTTGTTGTTGCCGGCACCCGCGAACTCGGCGCCCTCTTCATCACCGGTACTTTCGAAATTCACCCCGACGCACTTCGCGCCCACGGCGTCCGTCTCTCGGACGTCGACCTGCGCGCCGTTGAGCCGGTCCTCCGGCTTCCCGCCGTGCTGCGGACGCCACCCGGGGCGTCAGCGACCGTGGCGACGCTTGCGAGCGGCAGAGTGCTTCGCGTCTTTGCGTTCGAGGGCGAACTTGTGGAAGCCGGCAGGCCGCTGGCCGAGATCGAATCTGTGGAAGTGGGCGGAAACGAAGCTGAGCTAATCCGGGCCACGACGAGGATCGGGATCCTCGAGGATCGCGCGTCGTTCCTCCGCGGGCTGGAGAAGAAGGGGATTTCGTCGCGGCGCGAGCTTCTGAAATTCGAATCCGAGCTCCGGAGCGAGCGGGTGATCGCGCTGGGGCTGCGGGCGAGGCTTACGGCGGCCGGTGTTCCCGCGGATGCCGTGGATCGGGCAACGCGCGAGGGCGCCCCGGTCGCTTCTGTGACGATCCGGGCGCCGATTGCGGGAGCGGTGGTGATCTCGGCTGTCTCGCCCGGGCAGGTCGTGGGGGCGAGGGAGAAGCTGTTTGAAATCGCGGGTTCTGCTGTGCTGCGTGCCGAGGGAGTCCTGGGGGAGTCCCGGTTGACGGAGGGCATTCCGGGGAAAGGAGCGAAGGCGCTGGTTCGCCCGGCGGCGTTCCCAGGGAAGGGTTGGAGCACGGAGGTGCAGGGGGTTGCGCCGGGGCTTGGGGCGGGAAACGCGCTTTTCGTCTGGGCGGACATTGCGAATCCCCAGGGTGAGTTGAGGGAGGGGATGCTTGCCGAGTTGGTCGTGGAGGCGCATGAAGGGGGCGAGCAGGTGATTGCGGTGTCCGAGGAGGCGCTGTGGCCCTCCGGCGGGGAGTGGTACGTGTTCCTGCAGGCGGGGGAGACGTTCCGGCGGCAGAGGGTCGTGCTCGGGAGGCGGGGGGCGCGAGATGTAGAGGTTCTCCAGGGGTTATTTCCCGGCGACCGCGTGGCGGTGTCGGCGCTCGACGAGCTGAACCTTGGTCTGAGCGCGGTCAAGTGAGCGAGGCCTGCGAATGTTGAACCGGTTGATCGCGTTCTCGCTGACACACCGAGGGCTGGTCCTCGCGCTGGCGCTCGCGGTGTCGGTCTATGGCGCCTGGTCGGCGTCGTCGATGAAGGTTGACGTCCTGCCGGACCTGGACCGCCCCACCGTGACCATCATGACCGAATCCGCAGGTTTGGCGCCGGAGGAGGTCGAGCGGCTTGTGACGTTTCCCGTCGAGACATCGGTCAACGGCGCGGCGGGAGTGCGGCGCGTTCGCTCTGCCAGTGGCGTCGGCCTCTCGATCGTCTGGGTGGAATTCGATTGGGGCACCGATATCTACCGTGACCGCCAGATCGTCGGCGAGAAGCTTACCCAGCTCGGCGGTCGCCTCCCCGAAGGCTCGCACCCGGAGATGGCGCCGATTTCCTCGATCATGGGCGAGATTCTCCTCGTCGGCATGGCGACCGAGGACGGCACGACGCGGCCCATCGATATCCGCTCGATCGCCGAATGGAAGATCCGGCCGCGCCTCCTTTCAATTCCCGGCATCTCCCAGGTCACTGTCTTGGGCGGCGGCCTGCGCCAGATCCAGGTAACCACGACCCCCGAACGCCTCCGTCGCCACGACGTCACGATCGATGACCTCTCTGATGCCGTTGCGGATTCCAACGCCAGCGTCGCCGGCGGCTTCCTCGTTGAACCCGGCACAGAGTCCCTCATCCGTATCACCGGCCGCGCCGACTCCCTCGACGACGTCCGCGACGCCATCGTAGCCGATCGCCAGCCCGCCGCCGTCCTCGTCCGCGACGTCGCCGACGTCGCCTGGGGCCCTGCCCCCGCCCGCGGCGACGGCGCCATCGACGCTAAACCCGCCATCATCCTCTCCATCCAGAAACAACCCGAGGCCGACACCCTTCGCTTGAGCCGTGACGTCGATGCCGCCCTCGAAGAGCTCAAGGGCTCCCTTCCTCCCGACGTCCATTTCAATAACAGGCTCTTCCGCCAGGAGTCGTTCATCCAGGCCTCCATCCGGAATGTCCTCGAAGCGCTCCGCGACGGGACGATTCTCGTTGTCGTCATTCTCATCCTCTTCCTCTGGAACCTCCGCACTTCGGTCGTCAACCTCACCGCCATCCCGCTCTCTCTCCTTATTACCGTCGGCGTTTTCCACGCCTTCGGCCTGTCGATCAACACCATGACCCTCGGTGGCATCGCCGTCGCGATCGGTGAGCTCGTGGACGACTCCATCGTCGACGTCGAGAACATCTTCCGCCGCCTCCGCGAAAACCGTGCCCTCTCCGCGTCCCTCCACCCCCTGGTCGTCGTCTACCGCGCTTCGGCCGAAATCCGCAACTCGATCGTTTACGCAACCCTCGTGATCGCGGCGGCCCTCGTCCCGCTCATGTCGCTGGCCGGTATCGAAGGGCGCCTGTTCGCACCCGTCGGTTACGCGTACCTGATCGCCCTGTTTTCTTCTCTCCTCGTCAGCCTGACGGTCACGCCCGTCCTCTCGTATGCACTCCTCGGCCGGGCGCGGGTCACAGAGCGCCACGGGGACCCGCCGTTCCTCCGGTTACTGAAGGCTGTCGACCGGCGCGTCCTCGGGATTTCCCTCCGGTTTCCTGTCCTGGTCCTCGTCCCCCCGGCCCTCGGGGTCCTCGCCGCCGGATGGACCTTCATGCGCATGGGTGGCGAGTTCCTCCCTCCGTTCAATGAAGGCACCTTCACCGTCAACGTCGTCGCAGAGCCCGGCACCTCACTCGAGGAATCCAACCGGCTCGGGGCGGGGGCGGAAGCGCTTCTGCATGAGATTCCCGAAGTCGTTTCGACCGCGCGTCGGACGGGGCGGGCGGAACTGGACGAGCACGCGGAGGGCGTGAATTCATCCGAGATTGAAGTGGTGCTGAAGCCCGGGAGGCCGCGGGACGAGGTGATGGCAGACATCCGGGAGCGGCTGTCGTATATGACGGGAGCGGTGGTGAACCTGGGGCAGCCGATTTCGCACCGGATCGATCACCTGATGAGCGGGGTGAAGGCGCAGCTGGCGGTGAAGATCTACGGCCCGGACCTGGACGTGCTTCGCGACCGTGCGGCGCGCCTCACGGACCGGATGGCCAAGGTAGCCGGCGTGGTGGACCTTCAGGTCGAGCCGCAGGTGAACATCCCGGAGCTTCGGGTGCGTATCCGGCGGGACATGCTGAAGCTGTACGGGCTCGGCGCGCGGCACGTGGCGGAAGCGCTTGAGACGGCGCTGAAGGGGCGCGCGGTGTCGCAGGTACTCCAGGGCGACAGCTCGATCGACATGGTGGTCTGGCTGGACGAGAGCGCGCGCAACGATCCGCACGTCATCGAGCACATGCTGCTCTCGACGCCGTCAGGGGCGCGCATTCCGCTGTCGGCGGTGGCGGATGTCGCCCGTTCCAGCGGCCCGAACACCATCAACCGCGAAGGCAGCCAGCGGCGCATCGCGGTCCAGTGCAATGTGGCCGGCCGTGACATCACCTCGGTCGTCGCCGACATTCGTGCGCTCGAGCCGTCGCTCGAGTTGCCGTCGGGCTACCGCGCCGAGTACGGAGGCCAGTTCGAAGCCCGCCGTGCAGCCGCGGCGCGCATCGCCTGGCTTTCACTCTTCGCGCTCGCGGCCATTTTCGTTCTCCTCACCAGGGCTCTGGGCTCCTGGCGCGCAGCTCTTCAGTGCCTCGTCAATCTCCCGCTGGCATTCGTCGGCGGTGTCCTGGCGGTCTGGTGGTTTGGCGACCGCACGCTGTCGGTCGCCTCGCTCATCGGTTTCATCACGCTGACCGGCATCGTCATGCGCAACGGGATCATGATGATCTCGCACTACCTGCATCTCATGCGGCACGAGGGCGAGGAATTCGGCAGGGAGATGATCGTCCGCGGTTCCCTCGAACGCCTCGCGCCTGTGTTGATGACCGCCCTCACCGCCGGGATCGGGCTCGTTCCGCTGGCGCTGGGCAAGGGCGAAACCGGGAAGGAGATTCTTCACCCGCTCGCGATTGTCGTCATCGGCGGACTCGTCTCGTCCACGCTGCTCGACCAGTTCGTGACCCCCGCGCTGTTCTTCCTGCTCGGACGCAAGGTGTACCTGAAACAGGCACAAATCCCCGACGTTGCCGATGAAGTTCCCGCGGAACTTCTTCGGGCCGCGTCCCTTTCTGGAGACCGGACATGAAGACCGTTCTGCTCGCCGCTGTCCTCTCCGCCGGGCTCGTGCTGGCGGGTTGCGGGAAGTCCGAGGAAGCGCACAACCATGACGGCCATAAGGACGAACACGCCGCAGCGAAATCGTGGACCTGTCCGATGCATCCGGAAGTGAAGTCTGACAAGGAGGGGAAGTGCCCAAAGTGCGGGATGGCGCTGGTTGAGGCGAAGACGGATGCCGGGCACGGCGGAGATCCTGTGAAGGTCTCCTCGAAAGGATTCGACGACTCCGTCGCGCAAATGGAATCGCGGCTCAAGAACATCGACGCGCTGATCGCCTCGGGGAAGCTCGACGAGGTTCACAAGGAGGCTGAGGTGATCCGCGACCTGGCGAAGGAGATGCCGGCCCAGACCCAGGGTTGGCCTGCCGACAAGGCTTCGGGAGTATCGGACAGCTCGGGGAAGCTGGCCGCGCTCTTCGAAGAAATCGACGAGGCGGCGGATGGCGGGAAGCCGGACGAAACGAAGGCCGCTACGGCGAAAATGCGCGAGCTTGTCGGCAAGCTGAAGGCGTTTGCCCCGGCCCCGAAATAGCGGTGGAAGCGGGTGCCGGTTCCATGAAGGGGAATCGGCGCCCGCGTTCCCGCTGCTTGTAGAATGCGGAAGTGAAACGAAGCTCGACTCTGCTCATGGCATTGCTGGCGTCCCTGGTCTCAACGGGTTGCAGTGAGGGCAAGCCTGCAGCAACGCCCTCCTCCTTTGAAATCGCCCGGACGCGCTTCGTCAATGCACTCAACGCCTTCGAATCCCACCTCTGGGACCCCGACGGGACGGAACGGCGCAAGGCGCTGGACGAGCTGGACCTGGCGGCGAACGCCCTGCGGCAGTCGCCGGGTCGCCCGGCCGACCTGCCCCACGATCGGCTGTCGGTCGCCCTCGGGAAGCTCACCGCAGAAGCGCACGCCTTCTCGACCATGATCGGCCGCCAGGAATCGACCGGGAAAGCGCCGGCGTCCGGCTTCCCCTGGCCTTACGAGTACCGCGACTCCGCGGCGCAGATCCGGTCCCTTCTCGGGATCGCCCCCGCGGGACATTGACGGGTCCCGCCTTCAGCCCGGGCACGCTTTGTGCCGAAATTACCTCCACATGCGGCTCTTCGATTTCCTGCTCGTCGCCCTCATCACGGCCACCCTGGCCGCCGTCATCGTCGTGTTCCGCAACGACGCCATGCCCTACCCCATGGCGATCCAGGCCGACGAAGCCGCCGGGCCGCGGTCCCGCCCCTGGGCCGGCATCATGGTCCACTCCAACGGCGCTCCGCGCGGCAGCCTCCGTTCCATCGACAGCGCCTACGCCACCCGCGGCGGCGCTCCCTTTCACTTCGTCATCGGCAACGGCACCGATACCGCCGACGGCCAGGTCGAGGAAGGCCCCCGCTGGGCTCTTCAGAAACCCGGCCTCAACCCCGACGTCATCGAAATCTGCCTCGTCGGCGTCCTCGATCGCGAAAAACCCACGCGCAAGCAGCAGGCCGCCCTCGAAGCGCTTTGCGCGCGGCTGTGCCGCGAACGGCTGATTCCCGCAGGGCAGATCTGCGCCGAGAGCGAGAAGAAGCGCGGGATCGCCTGCCCGGGGCGCTTCTTCGACGCGGCGGGGACGCGCGCCGCGGTGGCGAACTCGCTGGGCCGGTAAGCCTTACTCGGGAAGCCGCGGGGTGGGCATCCCGCCGAGCGCCACGATCTGCAGGACCGCGACCCCCAGCGCGACGAAAAACAGCACGATCGGCAGGATCGCCACCAGCTTGTTCAGGGAATGCGTCGCGTCCTCGAAGTGCCGCTGCGCCAGCTTCGCCAGCGCCTTGTTCGCGCTTCCCGATTCCTCCCCGACCCTCAGCATTTCCACGCTGAGGACCGGCAGGACGCCCTCGAGAATCTGGTAGAGCGGGAGGTGCAGGTCCCCGGCCGCCGCGGCGCGGGCCCTGGTTTCCATCGCTCCGCCCGCGGCGGCCGCGGCCATCTCGATCGCCCGCCGGTGGGGAATCGCGGCGTCGAGCGCGCCGGAGAGGGAGTCGCAAAAGCGAGCGCAGGCGATTTCGCGGCGGATCGGGCCGGCAATGGGGAGGTGTTCCGAGAGGCGGCTGTTGAGGAGGGCCCGGACGGCGAAGAACAGGATCCAGATCGCCGCGAGGTCGGAGAGCAGCACCGTCCACGAGGCGGTCGCGAAGATCCACTGGATCACCCAGGGCGCGATCACCACGCCGTGCACCACGAACATCGGGTACAGCACGATCGCCCGCACGCGGCGCCGCAGGATCTGCGCTTCCCGGGCTCGCCTCGCCAGCGTCCGGAAGACTTCCTCGAGGCGCCCGGAGGCCTCGGCGGCGCGCACGGCCGCGACGTCGAGCTCGGGGAGTCCGCCCGCGGCGAGGATGTCCGCGAGCGGACGCCCGTCCGCCAGCGGCACCAGGTCCGGCCGCCCCGACGTCGCCAGGACGCGCGGAAGCGGAAGCGCGGTCCCGACCGTCGCGGCCATCGAGGTGTAAAACAGGTCGAGGGGGAGTCTCATGCGCGTATGGGATGAACGATAGCAGCGAAACCTCACGCGTGATTCCTGCATTCCGCCGGCATCGAACTCCCGGAACCTGGAGGCAACGGGCACGGAAGGGACGTGGCGCGGCACGAGGAGGCAGGTCGTTGCCCCCCTCGCGGCTCGCTGCTAACCTTCCCCCACCCCAAACCGCGGAGCCGACGCCCTTGCCTGACCGTCGCTCATTCCAGTTTCCCAAGATGCGCACGCTCCTGCGGCGCCTCCTGATCCTCGTCCTCTTCATCGTCGGCGACCCGACGCCGTACTCGCTCATCGCCGGCAGCATCCTGATCTTCCTCGGGCAGGTCCTCCACTTCGTCGCCGCCGGGACCCTCGTGAAGACCGAGGTCCTCACCATCGCGGGCCCGTACCGCTGGGTCCGCAACCCGTTCTACTTCTCGAACTTCCTCACCGACGCCGGCTTCTGCGTCATCGCCTGGAACCCGTGGGTCCCCATCGCGTGGTTCATCGGGTTCTACGGGTTCGTGCTCTACCCGCGCACCCTTTCCGAGGAAGCCGAGCTGCTCCGCATCCACGGCGCGGCCTACCAGGACTACCTCGACAAGGTCCCCCGCTACATCCCGTCGCTCTTTCCCCGCTACCCCCACGTCCTCGGCTCCTTCAACTGGGCCGCGCTTCACAAGAACCGCGAAATCCCGCGCCAGTTCCGGCACTTCGCCTTCGCCATTCTCTTCGTGGCCAAGGACCTCATGATCGCCAGCCAGGGCGGGAACAAGTGGTCCGTAGAGGGATTCCCGCAGCTCGTGAAGCACGGGCTCGGCGCGTTCTGCTTCTGGACCGGCGTCTCGATGGTCGTCGCGCCGTGGATCGTGAAGGTGATCCGGAAGATCTTCTTTCCGAAGAAGAAGTCCGGCGCCGCCGCCCCCGCGGCCGCGCCCCAGCCTGAAAAGGCCGCCCCGTGACGCGCCTCTGGACCTGGACGATCGTCGCCTTCTGGGCCCTCTCCATGGGCCTCGTCTTCCGCGACAAGGTCCTGCCCGGCCTCCTGCAGACCTACTACCCGACCTACCCCGAGGGGCTGCGCCACCTCGAGGAAGAAGAAACCCAGATGGGGATCTTCCTCCAGGGCCAGAAGGGCGAGACGCGCGTCGGCACCAGCCGCACTTCGGTTTCCCCCTGGCAGGCGGTCCGCCCCGAGGACACCGCGTTTTCGATCCAGGACGAGACGACGCTCGACTTGTCCTCCCTCGCGCAGGCGATCGGCACCGAGATCACCATCCGGACGACCACGCTGCTCGACACGCGCTACCGCGTGAAAACCTACGACGTGATCATGCGCACCGGCATCGGCGACTTCGCCCTTTACGGCGTCGTCCGCGACGAAACCCACCTCGAGGTCCAGATCAAGACCCCGTTCCAGCCCGATCCCGTCGAAAAGACGCTGAACTTCGACAGCGCGATGTCCCTCGCGACCGGCCTGTCGCCGCTCCGGCCGCCCCCCGGGCTCCGCATCGGCCAGGAGTGGACCGTGCACCGCATCGATCCCCTCTCCGTCCTCTGGGGCTCCGACGTCGCCACCAAGCCCCTCATCGCGCGCGTCGAACGGATGGAGCAGATCGTCATCGAGGGCGAGAAGCGGATGACGTTCGTGGTGTCGCTCAAGGGCGATCGCTACGAAGCGGAGTCGTGGATCGACGAGGAAGGGAAGATCCTGCAGGAGCGCGTCCCGTTCGGCTCGGGGCTGCCGCTCCTGATGAGGCGGGAGCCCGTTCCCGCGACGCACCGATGATCGCGTTCGAGAAGACCTGCCGGCGCTTCGGCCCCAAGGTGGCCCTCCACCCGCTCGACCTGTCCATCGCGAAAGGGGAGTTCTTCGCGTTCCTCGGCCCCAACGGGGCGGGGAAGACGACGACGCTGAAGATGGCGGCGGGGCTGCTGCGGCCGAGCGAGGGGCGCGTGCTGATCGGCGGGGTGGACATCGACGTGGACCCGATCGGCGCGAAGAAGGTGCTGGCGTACGTGCCGGACCAGCCGTACCTCTACGACAAGCTGAGCGGCCGGGAATTCCTGAAGTTCGTGGCGGGGCTCTACGGGCTCGAACCCGCCGCGGCGCGCGTCGACGCCGACCGCTACATCGCGACGTTCGACATGGCCGACTGGATCGACGAGCTCACCGAGACCTATTCGCACGGCATGAAACAGCGCGTCGCCCTCGCCGCGACCCTTCTCCACAAGCCCCAGGTCATCCTGCTCGACGAGCCGCTCGTCGGCCTCGATCCCCAGACGGGCCGCCTCGTGAAGGGCATCCTCCGCGAGCAGGCGTCGCAGGGGACGACGATCTTCATGTCCACGCACGTCCTCTCGGTGGCCGAGCAGACCGCCGACCGCATCGGCATCCTCAACCACGGCCGCCTCGTCGCCCTCGGCACCATGGACGACCTCCGCGCCAAGGCCGGCGCCCCGGAGAACCTCGAGGACATCTTTTTCCGGATCGTGGAAGCGGCAGAGGCGAAGGGAAAATGAGCGGTCCCACCGGCGCGGCGCGCGGGGTCGGCGGGCCCGGGCTCCTGCTCTGGCTGCGCCTCACGGACCTGCGGAACCGCCTCACGCGGGGCGAGCGGTCCTGGTTCAAGATCGGCGTCGTGTCCGCGTTCGGCCTGTCGTTCTGGGGCGGCCTCTACCGCCTGTTCCAGGAGGCGTTCGAGTTCCTCTCCGCGCAGCCGGATCTCGCGCGCGACCTCATGCAGTTCCTCCTCGCGATTTTCTTCTTCTTCCTCGGCCTCATGCTCGTCTTCTCCAACGCGATCATCTCGTGGACGTCGCTCTTCCGCTCCACCGAGACCGCCTTCCTCATGTCCTCGCCCGTCCGCGAGGAGCACCTCTTCTTCTACAAGTTCCTCGAGACCCTCTGGTTCTCCTCTTGGGCGTTCCTGTTCCTCGGCACGCCCCTCATGGCGGCCTACGGGCGAACGCTTCACCTCGGGTTTTCCTTCTACGCCGGGTCCGCCGTGCTCATCTCCATGTTCATCTTCATCCCCGCCGCCCTCGGCAACCTCGCGGCGCTCGTCATCGCGCGCTACGTCCCCCGTCTCCGCCGTCGCATCCTCGTCGTCGCCGGCGGCTCCCTCCTCGGGATTGCCCTCTTCCTCATCTACCAGATCCTCACCCTCAAGGGCCACGCGTCGCCGCTCTCGCAGCAGTGGATGCGATCTGTCCTCTCCAACCTCCAGGTCGCCCAGAGCCCGCTTTGCCCCTCCTACTGGGTCGCCGGCGGCATCTCCGCCCTCGCCCAGGCCTGCAGGCCCGGCGAACTCGTCCCTGGCGCCAACCTCACCGTCGCCGTCGCCGAGGCCCGCTGGGACTTCGCCCTCTACGGCCTCGCTATCTTCGCCAACGCCCTGCTGTTCACCCGCCTCGGCTACGTCCTCGCCCGCCGCTGGTTCTTCGAGTCCTGGTGCGCCGCTCAGGCCTCCGATCGCCGCAAACGCTTCCCCGAATCCCGCGCCCGCGAGGCCGCCTGGAACACCGCCTTCGCCTTCGTCCCCGACCGCCTCCGCCTCCTCATGCTCAAGGACCTCCGCTCCTTCGTTCGCGACCCCGTCCAGTGGTCCCAGTTCCTCATCTTCTTCGGCCTCCTCGCGGTCTACTTCCTCAACCTCCGCGGCTTCGCCTACCACCTCAAGTTCGCCACCTGGAAGGCGCTCATCGCCCTCCTCAACCTCTGCGCCACCTCCCTCACGCTCTCCACTTTCACCACCCGCTTCGTCTTCCCCCAGCTCTCGCTCGAGGGGAAGCGCTTCTGGCTCCTCGGCGTCGCCCCCGCCTCGCGCGGCACGATCGTCGCCGGGAAGTTCCTGTTCTGCTTCGTCGGCGCCGTCGCCGTCTCGGAGACGCTGATCCTCACGTCCTCCGCGATGCTCCGCGTTCCCGGGCCCACGACCGCGCTCCAGGCCATCTCCACCGTCGCCATCTGCTTCGGCCTCAGCGGCCTCTCGGTCGGCCTCGGCGCCGTCTTCCCGAACTTCCGCGAGGACAACCCTTCCAAGATCGTCTCCGGCTTCGGCGGCACCCTGAACCTCATCCTCTCGCTCGCCTACGTGTCGACGATGGTGGCCCTCACCGCGTGGTTCGGGCGCGGGATCGTGACGGAGGGCGGGGAAGCGGCGGGCTGGAAAAGCGGGCTGGCAGGCGGGGCCGCGGCGCTGCTCGGGGTGGCGCTGCTCGCCGGGGGCGCGCCGCTGGCGTTCGGGCTGCGCGCGATCCGGCGGCTGGAACTCTAGCCGGACCGCCGGTGCAAAAAAAAACCGGGCCGCGAGGGCCCGGTTCGGTTGGCAGGCTGTGCTAGTCCCGGAAGAACTCGTCCACCTTGCTGCGCGCCGCGTCCGTGTACCCGTCCGCCACCTTCGGCACCTCGCGCGTCTTCTTCGTCGCGTCCGTGAACACCGCGACCATCTTCTTCGTCACTTCGTTCGAGTACAGCCGCACCATCCCGACGGTCGTCTTGTCGTCGAAGATGATCGCCAGAAGCGTCCGGTTCCCGACCAGCGTCAGGTGGATGTTGTCCTTCTTCCCCTGGTGGAACAGCACGCTGAATTCCTCTTCGCCCAGGATGCGCGCCATTTCCTTCGTCGCCGCAAACGAGCCCGCGACGAGCGCCGCGATCGTGTCCGTGTCGTACGAGGAGCTGCCGCCCTGCTTCGTCACCAGGTGGCCGTCCTTGTCGATCAGGAGCGCGCACTTCGCCTTCGACAGCCGGAGCATCTCCTCCAGCATCTTGTCGATCTTGTCGATGTCTTCCTTGTAGAAGACGAGGCGTGAGTCTCTGAGCCTTTCGTCGGCTTCACGCATGAACGGCTCCTGTCGTCGAGGTGGATGAGGGGAAAAAATATTCTAGCACGTTGACCGGCCGTTCTGCGTTCAATTCGAGCCCTGAAGGAAAGCCGCCGCGAGGCAGGCCGCCGCGGCAAGCGCCGTCGTGGCTGCCAGCAGGATCATCCCGCCGCATCCGCCCTTCTTTTCCGCCGCGGGCGGCGGGGGAGGGGGCGGCGGCGGAGCATGCGGACGAGGCTGCGGCTGCTGCGGCGCAAACTGCGGTTGCGGCTGGGGCGGACGCGGGGGCGGGGCCGCCGGCTGCTGCGGACGCGGAGGAGGCGGCGCCGCGGGCTGCGCAGGACGCGCCGCAGGCTGCGGCGCTACCGGCGGCGTCCCCATCGCAGGCGTCCCACCCTTCACCGCAGGCGCCGTCGAGGCCGTCGCGCTCTTCACGTAGTCCCGGTTCAGCCTCTCCAGCACCAGCTTCGAGATCCCCTTCAACGTCGCCAGCACGCCCTCGCCCTTCACCGCGACCGCCTCATACGTCGGCAGTCCCCACTTGTTCATCTTCTGGTTCATCTCGTCCATCGACATCGCGCTCGGAAGGTCGCGCTTGTTGTACTGGAGGACGAAGGGCGTCTCGCCCGGGATCATGCCGTGGGCGTTCATGTTCTCGACGAGGTTGTTGAGCGACTCGATGTTCTCGGCCATCTTCGAAGGGTTCGAATCCGCGACGAAGACGACGCCGTCGGCGCCCTGGAGGACGAGCTTGCGCGTCGAGTTGTAGTAGACCTGCCCGGGAACCGTGTAGAGCTGGAACTTCGTCCTCATCCCAGCGACCTCGCCGAGGTCGAGGGGGAGGAAGTCGAAGAAGAGCGTCCGGTCGCCTTCGGTGGCGATGGACGTCATCTTGCCCTTCGACCCCGTGGGGGCCTTCTGGTGGACGATCTCGAGGTTGGTGGTCTTCCCCGAGAGCCCAGGGCCGTAGTAGACGATCTTGCAGTTGACTTCCCTGCGAGCGAAGTTGATCTGGACCATGGTGGACCGGGGTTCTCCTACGCCCGGATCTGCCCCATCTGCCGGATGCGGTACGCCGCGGCGGAAATGGCGATCAGGGTCACGTCCATGTTGATGCGCTGGTCGAGAAGGACCACGAGGTACGCGATGCCGATGTCGATGAAGACGATCTTCCCGAAGCCGGCTTCCAGCACGAACTTGGACAGGTTCGGCTGGCCCAGCTTGTTGAGGTTCTGGTTGATGGACTGGATGGCGCCCGAGGCCACAGCGGCCACCACGTCGGCGGAGAGGCCGGGGCCGAGCTCAGAAGCGACGACGATGCCGTCCTGGGTGACGACCATGGAGCCTTTCACCCCGACTTCCTGGTTGAGCTCGCTCAGGATCTCGTTCATGTCGCCTCGCTGCCGTGTGAGAACAGGAGTGTAGCACGGGCTCCCGGAAGGACGCACGCCGAATGTCTCCCGGGCACGGGCCTACGCCTTGAGCACGCTGTCGATGTACGAGTTCAGGGCCGTCCGCACGACTTCGTCCCGCGTCGCCTTCGAAGTCACCACCGCGATCAGGTGCCCGCCGGCTTCGACCATGTGAAGGCGCATCCCGGGGGCTTCCAGGATGCCTCGCTTGAACGAGCCGATATCCATCCTCCGGGCCGACTCCTCGCTCCCCGAGTAGATATTCCAGATCATTTCAGCCAGCTCGGCGCTCGATCCGCTCGCCGCGAAGCTCCCCACCACCTTCCCTTCCTCGTCCATCACCATCGCCGCCTTCGCCCCCTCGACGCGCTTCAGGTCTTCGATGTGCGACGCGGCGAGCCCCGCGTCGAGGCGCGCCGGCGCCGCCTGTCCCTTGTTGTATTCGACAGGGAAGATGTCCGCGAGGGCACGGCTGTCGGCGTTCGCGCCGCCAAGCTGGACGCTCTTGAACAGGTCCTCGAGGTCCGTCCCCAGCGGCGCCATCCCCTGCAGCTTGTCGAGCAGCCGGCGCGCCGGGCCGTCGTCCGGCGCAAATCGCAGGATGTTGTTCAGCTGCGTCGTCGACCGGTCGTACGCCCCCACTTCCGTGAACATCCGCGCCAGCATCGCGCACGCCTTGTAGTTCATCGGGTTCGCACGCGACGCCGATTCCAGGTGCTCGATGCACTTCAGCCCGTCCTGCGACAGCCGGTCCGCCTGGTACCGCACGAAGCGGATCAACCCCGTGATCAGGTGCAGGTCCTCGCTCTCGGGAAACTTCGCCAACCCGTCGTTCGCCAGCTCCAGCGCGCGGTTCAGGTCGTTCATGTCCCGGTAATACAGGTCCGCGAGCCGCGCGTACGTCTCCGCTTTCGGGCGGGTTTCAATTTCCTTCTGGAGCTTCGCCAGCGTCTGCTGGTTGTGAAGCCGCATGATCTGAGCGTGGACTTCCTTCACTTTCGGGGAGTCGGGGAAGCGCTCCACGGCGCGGCGGACGCACTCGACCGCGTTGTTGAACTCGCCGCTCTGGTAGTACTTTTCGGCGAGCGTCGTGAGCGTCGCGGGCGAAGTGTTCCGGCGCGCCTCGGCCTCGAGTTTCTCGAGGTCCCGGCGCTTGTTCCACGGCAGCCACGAGAACCAGCCCATGATCAACGCTCCAGTGCGTAGACGTACTTGTCGGAAGACCCGACGACGATGAGCGCGCGTCCTGCGGAGTCCTGTGCGAAAGCGGGGGAGCCGAAAATCGGGCCGTCCGTCGCGTGCTTCCAGCGCAGGTCGCCCGTTTTCTGGGCGACCGCGTAGAGGCAACCGTCTTCCGCGCCGAAGTACACCGTTTCGTCCCCCACGATCGGCGTGCCCCGGATGACTTTGTCCTTGGTGGTGAGCAGGAAGGGCGAGTCCCAGGCTTCCTTGCGCTGGCGAAGGTCGATGGCGAAGAGGGAGCTGGAAGCGCCGAAGTAAGCGACGTCACCGCTGACGCAGGCGCCTCCTTCTATCTTCTTGGCACTATTGTACTTCCATTCAAGTTGACCGTCAAGGCTGAGCACGTACAGCGAGAAGTCCTCGGACCCGGCGACGATGAAATTGTTCCAGGTCGTGATCGCGCCGGCGACGGGACCGTTCGTGGTGAAGCTCCACCGTTCCTTGCCGTCCTTCAGGTCCACGGCGCGGATTTTCCCGTCGTCGCCGCCGAAGATCGCCCGATCCTTCGTGCACAGGGGGCGGCTGCGAACGGGCTTTCCGCCCGCGGGGGCGGTCCAGGCCACGTTGCCGCCGACCATTTCGAGAGCCCACAGCTTCCCGTCGCTCGAACCGACGAGCACGAGGCCCCCGTCGCCGGTCACGACGGGGGATCCGCGCACGGGTCCCCCCGTCGCCTGTTTCCAGAACTGCTTCCCGGATTTCTCGTCGAGGCAGTACACCGTGCCGTCGTTCGAGCCGAAAATGACGCGCCCGTCCCTGACTACCGGCGAAGACTGGATCTGCCCGTTGTTCCCGGCCGTGAACGGCGCCCACGGCGAAGTTCCCGGGTTGGACACGTCGAGCGCGTAGACTTTCCGGTCCATCGCCCCGACGACGACCTGCCCGTTCTCGACGCTCGGCGTCGTCTCGACCGCGCCTTCGAGCAGGTTTCGCCAGAGACGTTCCTTCTGCAGCTCCACCCGTACCTTCCACGTCCCGGGCGTCAGCGTCTGCGTCGTCTCCGCAAACGTCCGCAGCCGCAGCTTCACCGTCACCGGCGCATCCGGCGCCACCTTCACCACGACCGGCGTCACGCCGAGCACCTGGTCTCCCGCCAGCACTTCCGCCCCCGAAGGCGTCGACGAGATCTCGTACGGCAGCCGCGCTGCCAGCGCCTGCGGCGACCGCGGGGCCTTCTGCACGAGATCCCTCACCAGCGCATGCGCCGACTCCACGTTCCCCGCCTTCAGCATCTCCTCCACCTGCTTCTGCAGCTCCGCTCCCCGCTGCAGGATCTCCTCCGCCCTCTTGGCCCCCGCGCTCGCCTCGTCCGACATCGCGCGGTTCCCGTGCTCGTCCGCCCAGCGCTGCACCCCCTGGTACAGCTCCAGCGCCTTCGGCAGGTCCGGCGCGGGCCCCTCCGTCAGTTTCCGCGCCTCCTCGATCCTCCTCCGCTGCTCCTTCTCCGCCTCGCGCTCCTTCGCCTTCCGCGCCTCCTCCGCCCTCTTCGCCTCCTCGTCCACCGCCACGCGGATCTTCTCCAGCTCCGCGACCTTCGCCGCGGATTCCCCCGAGATCAGGCTCCATCCGAAGCGCTTGTTGATCTCCAGGTATTTCTCCCGCGCCTGGTCCCACTTCCGCTCCACCAGGAACGCGTCCGCTTCCCGCTGGATGTCCGTCCAGGCGCTCCGGGCCTGGATTTCGTACCAGGCGAACACGAAGAGGATCGCCAGGACCAGCCCGCCGGCCGACATCGCGGCGAGGCGCACCATCCGGGCCTTGTGGGCCTTACGGCGGTCCGAGAAGATGCGTTCGACCTTGAAGCGGATGTCCGTGCGGGTCGGGAGCACGGCGAGCACCTTCCGCGCGAGGGCGTCGATGTCCGCGCTGCCGGGCGGCAGGTGATCGATCGCGGCGGTCAAGTGGCGCGCGCAGGCCTCGGCGTCCCCGAGATCCTGGCAGAGCGCCGCGACGCGCAGCCGCACGTCGACGTCGCCCGGCTTCCAGAGCACCAGCGCCTCGCCGACCTGCCGTGCGGCCTGGCGGTCGCCGGAGGAGGAGAGCGCGGGGAAAATCTTCTCGCCGATCTTCGCCGCCTCGCCGGCGGCCTTCAGCACGGTGAGCAGTTTGAAGATCGAGAAGGAGACATGCGGGTCGGAGGGGCGGCACTCCGAGGCCTGGCGATAGCACTGAAGGGCCTCCTGGGGGCGGCTGCGGGACTCCCAGATGCGGCCCATTTCCGAGTAGTACACGAACGCCTCTTCGTCGAGCCCCGCCTGGCGGAGGACGAGGGCGAGCTCCTGCTGCGGGACGAGGTTTTCGTGATCGAGGTCGACGGCGCAGGTGAGGATCTTGATCGCCCGGTCGCGCTGGTTCTGCGCCGCGAGCTTCTTGCCCATCTGGATCAGTTCGTCCTGCGAGACCTGCCGGATGCCCTTCTTCGTGAGCAGTTCGTAGAGCGCCTTGCACGCGGCGAACCGCGACAGGCCGGAGTCCTCGACGATCTGGTCGACGGTGCGGCTCGCGTCGGTGAGGCGCGCGATCGAGCGGAGGGACTGGTCTTCGGAGGACTGGGCGAGCTGCTGGCCGACCTGGGTCAGGGCGAAGATGGCGTTGGCGCTGGGGATCGCCTGGTGGATGAGGTTCCACTCGTCGATGCGCCGGCTGGCCTCGAACAGCAGGGAATTCACGTCGAACTTGAGGCTGGTGATCGGCTTGTCCGCGTCCATGACCTCGGCGGACGGCGGGCCGTCGATGAACTCGAACGACGCCTTCTTCCACGAGAACAGGTCGAAGATCTCGTCCTCGATCTGCGTCCGGATCACGCCGGAGATTTCCTCGTCGGTCGCGATGCCGCGTTCCACCACGATCTCGCCCAGCTTCTTCCCGGTGCCCTTCTGCGCCGCCAGCAGCTCCTTCAGCTGGTCCGGGGAAATTTTCCCAGCCTTCATGAGAAGGTCGCCCAGGCGCAGGCCTTTGCGCGACCCCAGCGACAGAAGCGACAGCCCTTCCTTCCCGAAGTAGATGCACTTCCGGCTCTCGCCATCGCCGACAACGAGAGTGCCCTCTTTTTGTGAATTGGAGAGGGTCTGGAAGATATCGGACAAGCCGAGGGTGGAGAGGTCGCCTCTGAAACCGCCCACGCAGGTCCCCTGAAAAGGTCGTGTGGCGCGAGCGACGGACGCGTCGCGAATTTCCCTAAGTCTTGATCGTATCTGAATCTATGACGGGCGTCAAGAGGCGCCGTTGCAACGCGCTTCCGCTTCTGGTAGGTTCCTGTCACGGATGTTCAAGCCCGGTCCGGGGGGAACGGGCGCGAACCGAACGCGACGGGCGCAAACAACATGAGCATGTCGGACTCGCAGAAGATCCCGTACCTGGTCAAGGACGGCGTCCTGCGCATCAGCGGGGTTCTCAAGTACCAGGACCGCGAACTCCGCCTCGCGACCATGATGCTCCTCAGCGGGCCCCAGAAGTCGGTCTGCATCGACGTCAGCAAGGTCCCCTCGCTCTGCAGCCCCGAGATCGCGTTCCTGGCGAAGATGGCCGAGAGCGCGAAGGGGCGCGGCAAGGAACTCCGGGTGCGTCTTTCGAAGTCGGCGCGGGAGTTGTTCAAGGAGCTCGAGCTGGAGGGGCTGGTCACTCTGGAGGACGCGGACACGCAGGTCATGAAGGCTCCCGCGACGCCCGCTCCCGCGCCCGGCTCCCAGATCATCAGCCTGGGGTTGAGGCGGCCGCCGTCCAGCGCTCCGCCCCCGCCGCCGGCCCCGGGCGGGCCTCCGCGCCGGTAAATCCCCGGATGATTGCTCCCCCGAAGCCGGTCTGCTAGCGTTCGGGCGTGAGTGAAACCAGCCGAATCCAGTACATCATCCGGGACGGAGTTCTCAAGTTCTCCGGCCAGATCCGGTACCAGGATCGCGACCTCGACGGGCTCGTGGAAATCGAGGAAGTCGCCGCGCGCCCGAGCCGCGCCCCCGGCGTGCGCCGATCCCGCCCCCCAGCCGCTTCCCGCTAGCCGCAAAACTCAAGGAGCCAATCCATGGACAACGGCCGCTTCGCCACCCGCTGCATCCACGCCGGGCAGCAGCCCGATCCCACGACCGGCGCGATCATGACGCCGATCTACGCGACGTCGACCTACGTGCAGGAGAAGCCGGGTGTCCACAAGGGATTCGACTACTCGCGCACGAACAACCCGACGCGGGCGGCGCTTGAGGCGAACCTCGCGGCGCTCGAGGGGGCGGTGCACGGACTGGCGTTCTCGAGCGGCTGCGGCGCGGCGGACACGCTGCTGGGCGGGCTGCTTTCGAAAGGCGACCACGTCGTGAGCGGCAACGACGTGTACGGCGGGACGTACCGGCTGTTCAAGCGCGTGTTCGAGAAGTTCGGCGTCGACTTCACGCTCGTCGACACGAGCACCCCGGGAGCCGTCGAGAAGGCCTGGCAGAAGAACACGAAGCTGCTCTGGGTCGAGACGCCGTCGAATCCGCTCCTCCGCATCACCGACCTCAAGGCCGTGTGCGGGTTCGCGAAGCGCAACGGCGCGGTGTCGGTCGTGGACAATACGTTCGCAACGCCCGCGCTGCAGAACCCGCTCGAGCACGGCGCGAGCGTCGTCCTCCACTCGACGACGAAATACCTCGGCGGCCACAGCGACACCGTCGGCGGCGCGCTCCTGATGAACGACGACAAGCTCTGGGAGAAGCTCAAGTACTTCCAGAACGCCATCGGCGCGACGCCCAGCCCGTTCGACTCCTGGCTCATCCTCCGCGGCACAAAGACCCTCCACGTCCGCGTCCAGCGCCACTGCGAGAACGCGCGCAAAATCGCAGACTGGCTGTCGAAGCGCAAGGACGTGACGGAGATCCACTACCCGGGCCTCAAGTCCGACCCCGGCCACGCCGTCGCGAAGAAGCAGATGAAGGACTTCGGCGGAATGATCTCGTTCGTGCTGAAGGGCACGCTGGAGCGCAGCGTGAAGTTCATCAGCGCGACGAAGCTCTTCGCGCTGGCGGAATCGCTGGGCGGCGTCGAGAGCCTGATCGAGCACCCGGCGTCGATGACTCACGGCTCGATCCCGCGCGCCGAACGCCTCGCCGCGGGGCTGAGCGACGGCCTTGTGCGGCTGTCCGTGGGCATCGAAGACGTGGACGACCTCATCGGCGACCTCGAACAGGCGCTCTCCGTGAAATAGCCGTGCCCGAACCGCAGCGACCCGCGGCAGACCAGCGCCCCCTCCTCGTCGTCCAGCACGACGCGGACATGCGGGCGGCGTGGCTGTCGGCGCTCAAGTCCGCGGGCTACACGCCGCACGCCGTCGAGGACGTGGACGAGATGTGGAAGCCGCTCGCTTCGCGCCGCGGCTGGCGCGGGCTGGTCGTGGATCTGGGATTCCTCGACTGGCGCGCGACGGAGTTCCTCGACGACCTGCGGAAGCAGAAGATCCTGCTGCCGGTCCTCCTCACCGCCGTGGACCCGGAGTTGGGGAAGACGAAGCCGTGCCAGTCGTACCCCGGCCTTGTCTTCCGCCGCGGGCCGCTTCATCCGCGCGACCTCATCGCCGCCGTGCGGTCGCTCCAGATCTCGAAAGCCCCCGCGGCCAAGGCGCCGCCGCCGAAGGACGAAGGGCTGACGCCCGCGCAGCTCCTCGAGCACGAGCTCAAGCAGGCCCGCGAAATCCAGGCGCGCCTCCTCCCCGAGAAGATGCCGAGCCCCGAGGGCTACGAAATCGCCGCCCAGTACGTCCCGGCCTCGCACGTCGGCGGCGACTACTACGACGCGATCGCCCTCGCCGACGGGCGCGTCGCCATCCTCGTCGCGGACGTGGCGGGGAAGGGCGTCGCGGCGGCGATCGTGATGGCGATCGTCCGCACCGTCTTCCACGCCGTCGCGCCGCAGGTTCCCGACGCCCGCCGCCTCGTCGTCGAGGCCGCCGAGATGATCACCCGCGTCCTCCCCGGCGGCATCTTCGTCTCCCTCGCCGGCGCCGTCCTCAACCCCCGCACCAACGAGATCAATGTCGTCAACGCCGGCCACCTCCCGCCCAAGCACTGGGCCGTCATGGACGGGCTCCCCATCGTCTCCGACCTCGACGTCCACGGCGGCGCGATCGGGCTCGTGAAGGGCTCCAGCTTCGAGCGGTCGCTCAAGGACTTCACCATCACGCTCCAGCAGGACGAGCAGCTCGTCTTCTACACGGACGGCGTCAACGAGGCGATGGACGAGAAGGACGAGGAATTCGGCGACAAGAACCTGCGCGTGGCGGTCAAGAAGCACGGGGGCCAGTCCGCCGAGACGATGGCACAGGGGATCCTCGACAGCGTGCTGGTCCATCGGGGAAGGGCGCCCGCGAGCGACGACATCACGATCCTGGCGGTGCGGAGGATCTGCTAGATTCGGCGCTCATCGCACAATTGTTGCGACCAGCGGATTGCCTTTCCCGTGTAGAATTTGTCACATGAAAGCGGTCTACGTGGAAGTTCCAGAGTCACTTCTCGCAGAGAGGCATCGCCTCGGCCTCGATGCCCGCGACGAAGTCTGGGAGGGCGTTCTCCATATGGTTCCGCCGCCGTCCAACGAGCACCAGCGCGTCGTTGGGAAACTGTACCGGCTGTTCGAGACGTATTTTGAGCGGCACTCGCTGGGAGCCGTTCGCCTGGGCATCGGTGTTCGCGACTTGAAGGGCACAGAAGAGAACTACCGCGTCCCTGAGTGGTTTGCGTTGCGAAAGGGTCGCGAAGGCCTGCTCGCCCCCGAAAGCAGCTTCCTGGACGCCGGGCCGGATGTTGTCGTCGAGGTTTGTTCACCGGGCGATGAGACCAGCGAAAAGACCCCTTTCTATGACCGCCTCGGCGTGGGCGAAGTCCTCGTCATCGATCGCGACACGAAGCGCGTCGAGATTCTTCGCCGAATCGGCGGGAGCCTGCGTCCCGCCTTGCCGGGTCCCGAAGGATGGCTGTATTCCGAGGGATTGCGCGCGTCGTTCCGCGCCGGAGAAAAGGAAGGGCGTGCCGTTGTCCTCGTGTTGTTTGAGATCGGGCACGAAGAGCATGTCGTCTGAATCTGAGAGAGCGCGCTGAGGAGCAGATAGGTTCGCCAATTCGCGCGCTCAGTCCTTTTCAGTCCATTCGGTAGAGTTCGTCCACCCGGGTAGCTTCTCTCCGAGCTCGGCGATCGGTCGGTACTGCGGCAGCGAGGTCGGATTGAGCCATTGACCGAGCCATGGATTCCACGCATAGCCGGGACGGAACAAGCGAAGGTGCCTGGGTCGTCCAAGGGATTTCCATGCGTCGCGAGAGAGTACCGTCCCCTCTGAAATCCCCACGGGATCTTCCTTCGCGTCTTCCAGAAACTCCGCAAGGGACGAGTTGTCGACTTCCATGCCGACCCGCGACATCAGGAAATCTGGGGCTGACCGGAGCTTCTGAAGAAGGTGTATGCCCGCCTCGCTCATGTCGGCCGCATTCTGAAGCGAACCGATTCCGTTCCAGGGGAACGCTTCTGACCACACCGTGACGAAACGCGAACTGGCATCAGTTCTCCAGCTCAGGTTCAGTCCGCTCAGGAGCGTGTGGGTCAGGCCCGAAAAATGTCGCGCCACGGCCCCAGCCGACTTTCCGTCGTCGGCACATTCAACCCACAGGCAGAAGATAATTGCCATCGAGCGCGAACCCTAGATCTTCGCCTCCGTCGCGACGGTGTAGAGCAGGTCGTACCGCGTAATGATCCCGAACCCGCCGCCGGCCTGCCGCACGAGGACCGCCGGGACTTCCTTGGTGATCGTGGCCGCGACCTGGTCGAGCGGGGTGTCGGGCATGATTACCGGGAACGGCGCGCCCATGACCTCGCGGACGAGGAGCTTCTTGAGGTCCTTGCCCATCATCAGGAGGTCGAGGACCTTTTCCTCGACGATCGACCCGACGACGTTCATGCCGTCCATCACCGGGAGCTGGCCGCACTCGGTTTCCTTCATGCGGTGAACCGCGGTCAGCATCGACTCGTTCGGCTCGGCCGCGACCATCGCCCGGGCGCCGATCTTCTTGGTCACGATTTCGCGCGCCGTCAGGCGGACCGGCGGGTCGAGGTAGCGGTTCTCGCGCATCCACTCGTCGTTGTAGACCTTGCCGAGGTTGCGCGTTCCCGTGTCGGGGAGCAGCACCACCACCAGCGCTTCCTTCGGCAGGTCCTTCGCGTACTGCAGCGCCGCGTACACGGCGCTTCCCGAGCTGCCGCCCGCGAAGATCCCTTCCTCGCGCGTCAGCCGGCGCGCCGTGAGGAACGCGTCCTTGTCGGGGCACTGGATGACGTCGTCGAGGACGGAGAAGTCCATGTTGGCGGGGAAGATGTCCTCGCCGATCCCCTCGGTCTTGTAGGTGTGGGCGGTGCCGACGGTGCCGGTCTTGAAGTACTGGTAGTAGAGCGAGCCGATCGGGTCGGCGCCGACGACCTTCACCGACTTTTTCTTTTCCTTCAGGTACTTCCCGACGCCGCTGATCGTGCCGCCGGTGCCCATCCCGGCGACGAACACGTCTACTTTGCCGTCCGTGTCGCGCCAGATCTCCGGGCCCGTCGTCTGGTAGTGGGTCTTCTGGTTCTCGAGGTTCTCGTACTGGTTCGGGTAGTAGCTGTTCGGGATCTCCTGCGAGAGCCGCTTTGCCACGCTGTAGTACGAACGCGGGTCATCCGGCGCGACCGCCGTCGGGCACACGATGACCTCGGCGCCGAACGCCTTGAGCAGATCGATCTTCTCTCGCGACTGCTTGTCCGTGATCGTGAAGATCGCCTTGTAGCCGCGCAACGCGGCGGCGATCGCGAGGCCGACGCCCGTGTTCCCGCTCGTCCCCTCGATGATCGTCCCGCCCGGCTTCAGCTTCCCCGTGCGCTCCGCCTCGTACAGCATGCGGATCCCGATCCGGTCCTTCACGCTCCCGCCCGGGTTCATGAACTCGCATTTTGCGAGCACCGTGCATTTCACGCCCGCCGCCATGCGGTTGAGCTTGACCATCGGCGTGTTGCCGATCGACGACAGGATGTTTTCATGCCACATGAGCGGGCCTTTCGAATCGGGGCAGCCCGGATTCTAGGGACGCCGGCGCGGCGCAGTCCACGTTCTGCGAGTCGTGGTGCTTTCCTTGGGGCGCGGGACGCGTACCATCCCGCTCATGGCCCAAGCCGCAGGCGAGCGCCGCAACGTCGCCGTCCTCTTCTCGGACCTGTCTGGCTTCACGTCCCTCTCCGAGCAGATGGACCCGGAGGACGTCCGCGATCTCGTCGACGCGCTCTTCCGTCGCCTGCGCCCGGTCATCGAGTCCGAGGGCGGGACCGTCGACAAGTTCATCGGGGACGCCGTCATGGCGGTCTTCGGCGCCCCCGTCGCCCACGAGGACGACGCCGCTCGCTCGGTCCGCGCCGCGCTCGCGATGCAGCGCGAACTCGCCGCCTTCAACGCCTCCACCGGGCTCGACCTCCGCATGCGCATCGGGGTCGATTTCGGCGAAGTGCTCTGGAGCGGCGTCGCGGGCGACCGCGCGACGGCCCAGGGACCCGCGGTGGTGGCCGCCCAGAAACTCGAGTCGGCCGCGCGGCCCGGCGCCGTCCTCGTTTCCCCGGCCGTCCACAGGGGCTGCCGCGACGCCGTGCGGTTCCAGGGACCGCTTCAGGTGAAGCCCAAGGGAACCTCCGCGGAGCTGGCGGCCTGGGAAGCGCTCGAGGGCGGGGTCGAGCCGTCGCGGGTGCGGGCGCCGATGGTGGGCCGCGACGCCGAGCTGGCGCAGATCCTCGGCGCGCTTGACGCCGGGGATGGCGGGTTCGTGATCGTCGAGGGAGAGGCCGGCGTCGGGAAGTCGAAGATGCTCGGGGAAGTGGAGCAGGCGTTCGGGGCACGCCATGCCGGCGCCGCGGTGGCCCGCGCGCGGCCTCCCGGAAGTTCGCAGCCCCCGCCCCTCGCGCCGCTTGGCGACATCGCGCGGTCGGCGGCGCCCGCCGCTGCCACCCCCGCTGCCTGGGCCGCCGCGCTTGCGGCGGCGATCGGGGGCGGCGCGGTTGAAAGCGAGAACGCGGCGCACCTGATCCTGCACTCGATCGGGGTCGCGGTCCCCGGCTCCCGGGTGACGGCCCTGGAGGGCGCGCGGTTGCAGGGCGAAGTCGCGGTGGCCTGGGAAGCGTGGCTGGCCGCGCGCGCCGCGGCGGGCCGGCTGCTGCTGGTGCTCGAGGATCTCCAGTGGGCGGACCCGGCCGCGATCGAGCTGCTGTCGCGGCTCGCGGAACGGCTGAAGGGGCGCGGGGTCGCGATCCTCGCCGCGGCGCGGCCCGGGGCGACGCTGCCGGAGGGCTTCCGGCGGTTTGCGCTCGGCGACCTGGACCGCGCCGGAGTCGCGGCCCTGGCGTCCGCGGTGCTCGGGACGCCGGTCGCGGACGACGCCGTGGACTTCCTTCTCCAGAAAACCGCCGGGCATCCGTTCTACGTCGAGGAACTCGCCGGTTTCCTCCGGGAAGAGCGGCTCCTCGACGGCACGCCGGCACGCCTCGTGGCGCCCCCCGAGCGCCTCCCGGACGGCCTGCGCGGCCTTCTCGTCGCCCGCCTCGACTCGCTCCCGGCCGGCATGCGCGAGGTCCTCAAGGGCGCGAGCGTCCTCGGCCGGGCGTTCTGGATGCGGCTCCTCTCCCGACTGGTCGAGCGCGAAGTCGAAACCGCCGTCGCCGAGGCGGGGCGACTGGCCCTCGTGCAATCGAGGCCCGACTCGTCGCTCGACGGCGACTCCGAATTCGCGTTCCGCCACGCGCTTCTCCGCGACGCCGCCTACGGGCTTCTCACGAAGCGCGAGAAAAACCGCCTGCACGCGCAGGCCGCCGGCCTCCTCGAGGCGCGTCTTCCCGCGGGCGGGCGGCGCGTGCGCGCGCTTGCGGCGGCGCACCGCGAGGCGGCCGGCGAGGGCGATCGCGCCGCGATCCTGTGGACGCAGGCCGCGACGGAGGCCCTTCGCGAAGGTCCGCCCCACGAGGCCGTGGCCCTCTCCTCCGAAGCCGTCCGCGCCGGCGGTGGTTTCGACGCACGCCTCGTCCTGATCGAATCGTGCAGCCGCGCCGGCCGCTTCGCCGACGCCGCTTCCGCCGCCCGGGCCCTCGCTACCGAGTCGACGGCGCCCCCGGGGATCCGCCGCCGCGCGCGCCTCGCCGAATCCGTCGCGCGGATGTATCGCGGGGAATTCCATCCTGGGCTGGAAGCGGCCGAAGACGCGGCGACGCTGGCGGCGACGCCGCTGGAGCGCATGGAAGCGGTGAGGTCTCGGTGCGACCTGCTCTGCTGGGTAGGACGCGTCGAAGAAGCCGCGCGGGACGCAATGGAAGGAGTGCGGGAAGCCCGTGTCCTGGCGGAGTCGGGAACAGCGGTGATCCGGCCCATCCTCGCGGGGCTTCTGTCGACGCTCGGCCGCGCCCGTGGAACCGCCGGAGACAACCGGGGGGCGCTCGCGGCCTTCGAGGAGAGCCTGGCCATCCAGGAGGCGGAAGGGAACTTTCTTGCGGCGACGAAGTGCCTCGCCAACCTCGGGACCACGCTTGCCCGGCTCGGGGAAAACGCCAGGGCTCGCGTCGCGCTGGAGTCCGTCATCCAGCGATTGATCGCCCTCGGCGACCATGTCGGCGTTTCCATTGTCCAGGGGAGCATCGCGAGCGTGCTGAAGGACACCGGCAACTACCTCGAGGCGCTTCGCATGGAGGAGGAGTCGCTCGCCATCCGGCGCCGCGTCGGGGATCGCGCGGGGGAGGCCGTTCTCCTCGGGAATCTCGGATCCACCTGGTACCACCTCGGGGAACTCAAGAAAGCACTCGAGTTCGGGCACGCGGCGCTCGCCCTTGCGACCGAGACGGGCGACCGCGGCCAGCAGATTTCCGCCCTCGGCAACATCGGCCTCTACCACGAGGTGCTCGGGGAATACGCGGAGGCGCGCCGGCACTTCGAGCTCTCGCTCGCCCTTTCACGCGAGCTCGGCGAGGCCCGCAGTTCCGTCGCAACCCTCCACAATCTCGGCGCCCTGCAGGCCGTCTTCCACGACTGGGACAGCGTCGAGGCCACGCAGGCGGAGGCGCTCGAACTGTCCCGCCAGACGGGGCACGTCCGTGGCGAGGCCATCAGCCTCACCAACATCGGCGCGCTTCATACCGCCCGGGGGAGGCACGACGCCGCTCTGGCTTGTCACCGGAAGGCCCTCGAGATCCGGGAGCGGCTTGGGGACCCCGACGGCGCGGCGCAGTCCCGGGCGTTCGCGGCCGGAGCCCTCGCGGACGCCGGCCGCCTGGAGGAGGCCCTGCCCGAGGCGGAGGCGGCGGCACGCGGGGCGCGTGAGGGGGGCACGAGGATCGGGCTCGCGACGGTGCTTCACCAGCTCGGAGAATTGCGGCTGCTGGCGGGGGACGCGGTTGGAGCGCGTGCCGCAGCGGAGGAGGCGCGGAAGCTGAGAAGCGAAGTCGGTGAACGTCACGCCGAGGCGCAGTCCGTCCTGCTCCTCGCCCGCTGCCTGGAACGGACCGGAGACCGGGTTCGAGCCAGTGAACTGGCCGGGGAGTCCGTCAGGGTCGGCGCGGCCCTGGGGGTACCGCTCGAAGCCGAGGCGCGGGAGTTCCTCGCCCGCCTCACGCTCCCGCACTGATTTGGCCATCCGCCGGGGCTTCGCCTCCGTATCACTTCAGCCCCGTCCCCTTGTCGCGCCACCCCGCTTCCCTTACGATTCACCCTCCATGGACCTCCGCGAACAACTGCTCAAGCTCACCGAAATCGGCATCGCCCTGTCGAGCGAGCGGAACGTCAACAATCTTCTCGACCTCATCCTGGCGCACGCCCGCAACTTCACGTCGGCCGAAGCGGGCACGCTGTTCACCCGCGAGGGCGACAAGCTGCGGTTCCAGGTGACGCAGAACGACGTGCTGTCGGAGAGGCTGGGAAGCGGGAACACGGGGAAGTTTCTTCGCGACAAGACGATGCCGATCCAGAAGACGTCGCTGTCCGGGTACACGGCGTCGACCGGCGAAGTGCTGAACATCCCGGACGCCTATGCGATCCCGGCGACGGCCGAGTACCACTTCAATGATGAGTACGACCGCAAGAACAACTACCGCACGCGGTCCCTGCTCGTGGTGCCGATGAAGAAGCAGGACGGGGACGTGATCGGCGTGCTGCAGCTGATCAACGCGCGGGATGCGAAGGGGCAGATCGTCCCGTTCCACGGCGACTACGAACGGCTGGTGCTGTCGCTCGCTTCGCAGGCCGCGGTGGCGCTGTCGAACGCGATGCTGACGCACGACCTGAAGCAGGCGTACCTGGACACGATCATGCGGCTGGCGATCGCGGCGGAGTTTCGCGACACGGACACCGCGATCCACATCCGGCGCATGAGCATGTACTCGGCGGCGATCGCGGAGGCGTTCGGCTACAAGGCCGACGCGGTCGAGCAGATCCTGTACGCGGCGCCGATGCACGACATCGGGAAGATCGGCGTGAGCGACCGGATCCTGCTGAAGCCCGGGAAGCTGACGGACGAAGAGTTTGCGGAGATGAAGAAGCACACGACGATCGGCGCCGCGATCCTCGAGGGAGCGGAGGCGCCGGTGTTGAAGCTGTCGCACGAGATCGCGCTGGCGCACCACGAGAAATGGGACGGGAGCGGGTACCCGTACGGCCGGAAGACGGAGGACATCCCGCTGTCGGCGCGCATCGTCGCGGTCGCGGACGTCTTCGACGCGCTGTCGAGCGTCCGCTGCTACAAACCCGCGATGCCGTTCGAAAAGGCCGTAGCCATGATCAAGGAGGGCGCGGGCAAGCACTTCGACCCCGCGTGCGTCGTCGCCTTCGAGAAGGCCCTTCCCCGGATCCAGCAGATCCACCGTGAGTATTCCGACGAGAGCGGCGCCAAGCACAAGCTGACGGGCGCGATGCCGGCGTTGTCGCACCCGTAAATGGAGGTCTGACCCGTTGGCCGCCGCCCCGAAAGTCCCCGAATGGGCCGCTTCGTATGACGCCCCCCTCTACCAGCGGTTCCTCGCGGTGGTGCTGAAGGACTGCGAGAAGCGCTGGGGGAAGTCCGTTGAGACGCTGGACGGGGTGAAGGCGGGGGGGAGGGTGAGGCCGCTGAGGGAACTGGCGGAGATGTGCCGGCACATGCCGGAGCGGCTGTGGCCGCGGGCCGTGGAGGGGCATTTCGGTCGGATCGCGAGGGATGAGGCGGAGGCGGCGGCGTTCGCGAAGCGTGAGGACCTGAAGAGCGAGCGGGAGCGGCTGCGGATCCGGATCGTGCCGGAGCGGTCGATCCAGGGGGACGCGGCGGCGGCGGCGGTGGCGCGGCCGGTGGCGCCGGGGCTGGTGGCGGCGCTGGTGCTGGAGGGGAAAACGCCCGCGGAGCCGCTCACGGCGGAGACCGCCAACGAGTGGGGGGTCTCGACGGGCGCGATGTTCGTGGCGGCGAGGGAGAATCACCGGCGCCGCAAGGTGAAGAAGGAGTCGGGGAACGGGTTCGAGGTCGGGGTGGTGATGGGGGAGGACCCGGACACGGCGACGGAAATGCTGTTCCTCGACGAGTACATCAAGGTCGAGCCGCCGGCCGGGACGATCGTCGTGGTGCCGACCCAGCGCGCAATGCTGTTCCACGAAGTCCGCGACAAGGCCGCCGTCGATGCCCTCCAGACCGTCCTCGTCGTGGGGCACCAGCTCTTCCAGAAGGGGCCCTTCCCGATCCTGCCGCTCCTCTACTGGTGGCGGCGCGGGCGGTTTGCGCTCCTGCCGATCGAGGTCCAGGGCGAAACCGTGCGGTTCATGCCCCCGGTCGAGTTCGTGCAGGCGCTTCAGAAGATCGGCGTCGACCTGACCCAGTAGTTCCCGGCAGCGAATCATTCGCCGCCTTCAAACGCGCCGCGGGCCCCCCCGTACATCTCCCATACCGCCATTCTGAAACCCGATGAGGAGAAGCCCGATGCTCCGTTGGAAGCTGGCCGTGGTTCTCGCGCTTGCGGCGTCGTGGTTCCGCCCGGCGTTCGCGCTGGACGGCGACAAGGACAAGGACGAGCTGCGCGCGAAGATCCTGAAGAAGGTGGAAGAGCGGCTGAAGGAAGAGAACAAGCGGGTGCTCGACGAGGTGAAGAAGATCCTCGACGAGGAGCTGGGGAAGATGGAGGAAGACGAGCCCCAGCCGAAGAAGCCCGAACCGAAGAAGCCTGAGCCCAAGAAACCCGAGCCGAAGAAGCCCGAGCCCAAGAAGCCGGAGCCGAAGGCGGAGGAGCCGGGATACATGGGCGTCTACCCGGAAGACATCACCGACTCGATGAGGAAGCTCCTCAAGCTTGGCGAGGGCGAAGGCGTGCTCATCAGCGGCCTCGCGGAGGACGGCCCGGCGGCGAAGGCGGGGCTGAAGGCGAACGACATCGTCCTCGCGGTGGACGGCGAGGCGGTCGGGTCGGCCGAGGAACTGCGCGAGCAAGTGACGGCGCATCATGCGGGGGAGACGGTCAAGCTCACCGTGCTGCGCAAGAAGGAGAAGGTCGATGTGAAGGTGAAGCTGGCGCCGCGCGAGGCGATCGAGCCGAGCGACGAGGGGGGCGAGGAAGGCGGGATGGAGGAAGGCGAAGAGGGCGAGGAGGAAGAAGCGACTCCGCCGAAGAAGGAAGAGAAGCCTGCCAAGAAACCGAAGGTCGTCTTCGAGCCGCGCGTCGAAGCGCCCAAGTTCACGGAGAAGACGGCGGAGGAGCTTCGCGACGAGATCCGTAAGTTCCTCGACCAGGAGCTGAAGTCGGGCGCGCCGAAGACGAAGAAGATCCTGCTTCCCGCGGGGAACTACTTCATCGGCGATGACGGCGACGAAGACAACGGCGACGAGAAGCCCGCCAAGCCGGGGCGCGAGGTCCGCGAGCTTACGAAGCGCTTCCTGAAGGACCTGCTCGAGAAGCTGGAGCAGCAGGACGCGGAGGAAGGTGACGAGGGAGGCGAGGAGGGCGAGGACGGGATGCCCTTCAAGTTCGACGACGAGCTCCGCCGCATGATGGAGGAGTTCCAGAAGATGCGCGGGGAGGAGTTCGAGAAGCTGCGCGAGAAGATGAAGGAGCAGATGGAGAAGCTCCAGGACGAGGACTACCTGAAGAAGCTGCTGGACGGGATGGACGGCGCGCAGCTGGAGGAGCAGTTGAAGAAGCTGCTCGAGGGCGTGAAGCCGGGCGGGGACGAGGACGACGAGGACCTGACGGAGCCGGAGGACGACCAGACGCCGAAGGCGGACCCGAAGGTCGAGCCGAAGGGTTCGGGGAAGGCCTGGCTTGGCGTCGGCCCGGACGAGCTGTCGGCCGAGATGCTGAAGCAGCTGAAGATCGAATCGGGCGTGCTGGTGCGCGAGGTGATCGCGAACAGCCCGGCCGCCGAGGCGGGGCTCAAGGCCGGGGACGTGATCCTGTCGATCGACGGCCAGGAGCTGGCCGGGCCGGAAGACCTGCAGAAGGCGATTGCCGCGCGCAAGGCCGGCGCGGACGTGACGCTGTCGATCCTGCGCAAGGGCAAGACGATCGAGAAGACGGTGACGCTGGCGGCGCGGAAGAAGATTTCGTTCGAGGCGAAGCGCCCGGCGTCGCTGTTCGACACCGCGGACGGGCCGGGCAAGAAGAAGGCGAAGAAGGACGAGAAGAAATCGAAGCCGGCAAAGAAGCAGAAGGCCTCGAAGAAGGAGACGAAGGAGTTCGACCTGCCCGGCCTGGGGATGGAGTTCGCGAAGAAGCAGGGGCTGCGCGTGGCCCTGCTCGACAAGAACGGCAAGGTCATCCTGAGCGAGCCGATCGAGGACGCCCAGAAGCTGATGGAGATGGCCCGCAAGTTCGGGTTCGAGATGCCCTCGGGCGACGGCGAGCAGGACGTGCTGAAGCTGTGGAGCGGCAAGGCCGGCAAGTCGTTCGAGAAGGCGATCCCGCGCCTCCGGGAGCTCGAAGGCAAGGGCGAAAAGTACCTGAAGCTGTTTCACCGCGGCGACGACGGGAAGAAGTCAAAGAAGCACGACAAGAAGCAGGCCGGAAAGAAGGGCTCGAGGAAGGACGATGACGGCTGCGAGGAATGCCCGCTCGGGAAGCTGATGGAGAGCCACAAGGACTTTTTCCGCGGCGGTGACATGCGGAAGGAGATCGAGAAGGCGATGAAGAAGTTCCACGGCGGCAAGGGCGGCGAGAAGTTCGAGTTCGAGATGCCGGCCGAGATGAAAAAGATGATGAAGAAGCTCCACGGCAACCACAAGGAGCACAACTTCGAGTTCAAGGTCGAGAAGCCGAAGAAGGGGCACGACCAGAAGAAGCCGAAGGCCGGGAAGAAGCAGGAGAAGCGCTTCAAGGTGGAGCTGAAGAAGGACGGCGGCAAGAAGCCGTCCGTGAAGATCGAAGGGGACGGGAAGTTCGACAAGAAGTCGCTCGACAAGGTGCTGAAGGAAGTCGAGAAGGCGATGAAGGACGCCGGCGGGAAGAACGTGCCGGGCGAGCTTCGCGACGAGCTGAAGCAGCTTGAGAAGGAGCTGGAGAAGCTGATGAAGAAGAACCGTCGGAGCCAGATGGCCGCTTGATGGCGGCCCCCGGAGCCACTACGATGCTGACGCTCACCACATATCGGCCGACGATTGCAACCCAGGGACAGCGGGAGGTTCGCCGCTTGGACCGAGAGGAAGTCGCGCTGATCCGTGCGTGCCAGCAGGGCTCGGAGGAGGCATTCCGGGGACTGGTGGAGCGCTACCAGAGGCGCACGTACTGGATCGCGTACAACATGCTGGGGAATTACGACCTCGCGGCTGACATCAGCCAGGAGGCGTTTCTCCGCGTGTACAAGGCGATTGGGCGCTTCGACCTGCAGCGGAACTTCTACACGTGGCTGTACCAGATCGTCGTGAACCTGTGCATCGACCACATGCGCAAGGAGAGCGGCGGGCGTGCGGCGCGGCTGGACGACGTGGCGGAGCCGCCGGATGCGGACGCGGCGCCGGCGGGGTCGACGGTGGAGTCGCAGGAGGTTCGTGAGCAGGTTCACGCGGTGCTGGCGAAGATGCAGCCGAACTACCGGACGGTGCTGGTGCTGAGGGACCTGCAGGGGATGACGTGCGAAGAAATCGCCGAGATCGTCGGCGCCAACAACGCCACCGTGCGGTGGCGCCTCCACATCGCGCGCAAGATGTTCAAGGACGCGTGGGAGGCGGCCCATCCCGCGGGAGCGGAGGAATAGCAACATGGACTGCAACCAGGCGAAGCGGATTTTCCCGGCGCTGATGAGCGGCGACCTGCCGCAGGGCGTGTCGGCCGAGGCGGAGGAGCACCTCCTGGCCTGCGAGGACTGCTCGCGCGAATTCGAGGCGTACGAGAGCCGGTTCTTCGTCCAGTACGAGCCGGCCGGGCAGGCCGTCGCGGCGGCGGCGAAGGCGCCGCTCCCGGAGCCGGCGCTCGAGAAGTTCTACGCCGGCCTGAAGGCGCGGCTGTCGGGCGAGTGCGGGAAGGTCGAAGGATCGTTCGCGGCGTTCGCGGCGGGGGAGATGGAGAAAGCCGCCGCCGACGGCGTGGCGACGCACCTGCAGGGATGCGAGCCCTGCTCCAAGGCGTACGAGTCCTACGAGTCCAGGATCTTCGGGCAGTACGAGTCCGCCGGGAAGGCGCTGGCGGCCGCGAAGGCGGTGACGCCCCCCGAGGGGCCGATGGTCGGCTTCTACCAGAAGGTGATGGCGAAGGTCGCGCGCGAGAAGAGCCGGTCGAATTTCCGGCGCGGGGTGCTCGTGCTCAACGCCGCCGCGGTGCTGATGATCGCGGTCTCGGTCGGCGTGCTTCTCGGGAACCCGGCCGGGAAGGACCCGCCGCCGGGGGCCGGGACGAAGGAAACGGCGAAGGACGCGCCGGTGAAGGAACGCAACGCCGCCGCCGAGCCCGTCGTCGGCACCGGCCTCGCCCTTCCCGCCTCGTCGGGCGGCGTGCGCCGCTTCTCGGTCGACAACATGCGCCCCGAAACGATGTACGGCGACCCGGGCCGGCGTGCCGGCAACCTCGACGTCGTGCGCCCGGACGGGAATCACGGCCTGGACGAAGCCCGCCCGCTCCGCGATGGCGATTCCGTGGGGTTCTAGGCGATGAGACACTGGCGCTTCCTCGTGCTTGCCCTCGCGCCGCTCGCGGCGTTCCGCGCGCAGGCCGACCCGCCGCCGAATGAGCCGCCGCGCGAGCGGCCGCCTGCGATCGGCCAGTTCGAGGACGAGATCCGCAAGATGGCGGAAGGCGCGCGCCCCTGGCTCGTCCGCATCTCCTGCCACTACAAGGTCGACGACCAGAAGGACGGCAACTTCTTCGTCGCCAACGAATTCAGCGGCGTCGTCCTGTCCGTCGAGAAGGACGCCGTGCACGTGGTGACGGTGGGAAGCGCCGTCCGCGGGGCGCGCAAGGTGTCGGTGCTCGCGGCCGACGGCGACGATTTCACCGCGGAGACCGTCGGGATGGACGACGTCACGAACCTCGCGGTCGTCCGGTTTGACCCGGGCGAGACGAAATTCACCGCGGCGCGCTTCGGAGACTCCGACCGCGCACGCCCGGGCAGCTTCGTCCTGGCGCTCGGCAACCCGTTCGGTCTCGAGGGCTCGGTCGCCAACGGGATCGTGAGCGGGGTGAAGCGGTCGATCGGCGGGATCGTGCAGCCGATGACGGGGATGCTGCAGGTGACGGCGCCGATCAACCCCGGCGACGCGGGCGGCATCCTGCTCGACTCGCGCGGCGACGTCATCGGAGTCCTGGCGTCGACGTTCCAGCGCGCTTCGGCGTACGACGACCTGGAGAGCGCGTTCGGGGAGTTCCTCGAGGGGTTCGACTGGGAGGAATTCCTCAAGAAGGTCAAGCAGCCGAAGGACGGCGAAGCGCTGATGCCGAAGGACATGAAGGCGCTCGTGGAAAAGCTGATGAACGAGCGCAAGAAGGCGATCCTGAAGAAGCGGAAGGCGGACGGGCTGCTGTCCGCGCAGCAGCTCGGGGCGGAGGGGATCAACTTCGCGATCCCGTCCAACCTGGCGCTGCGGATCGCGGGGGAGCTGAAGACGAACGGCAAGGTCGAGCGCGGCTATCTCGGCATCCGCGTCATGCCGCTCGACAGCGCGCTTCGCAAGCACCTCGACCTCCCGCCGGGCCGCGGGCTCGTGGTGGCCTCGGTCGAGTCCGGCTCCCCGGCCGCGCAGGCGGGGCTCCAGCTCTACGACGTGATCGTGCAGGTCGACGGCAAGGACGTGAGCGACGTGAGCTCGCTGGCGGAGCTGATCGGCGGGCACAAGCAGGGCGATTCGGTGGCAATCAAGGTGCGCCGCGGCCAGGATGACAAGGACTTCGCCGCGACGCTCGGCAAAAAGTAGGAGGCGATCGCGATGCGGGGACTGCTTCTGGCGTGCGCCGCGCTGGCGCTGGGCGGGATCGCGTGGGCCCTCGACGACGACATCGACGGCTGGATCCGGGACCTCGCGAGTTCCGACCCGAAGACGCGTGAAGCGGCGGCGGAGAATCTCGAGAAGGCGGGGGAGCGGGCGCGGCCCGCGCTGGAAGCGGCCGTGAACTCGGAAGACCCCGAGGTCGCTTCCGAGGCCGGCCATCTCCTCAAGCGGCTGTCCGGCGGGACGCGCGACCAGGAGAACGCGCCCAAGCCGAGGCCGGCGCGCCGGCCGATGGTGCGCATGAGCACCACGCGCTTCATGGTCGACCGCAACGGCAACAGCGCTTCCATCCAGGAAGACTCGACGGGGCGCGTGGTCGTGAAGGAGACGAAGGACGGCAAGACCGAGGAGTACGCGGCGGAGTCGCACGACGCGTTCGTCGAGAAGTACCCGGAGGTCGCGAAGAAATACGGGATCGCGAAGGACGCCGGCAACGGGGAAGCCGAAGAGCAGGAACTCCAGAAACGGATGGAGGAGCTTCGCCGCCTGACCGAGGAGCGCCTGAAGAAGCGGCAAGGCGAGCGGGATCCCCAGAAAGAGGCGGAGGAACTGAAGAAGGCGATCGAGGAGCAGGAGAGGAAGGCTCGCCCTGCGCTGGGGGCGGACGTCGGCCCGCTCGACGAGGCCCTCCGGTACCAGCTCGACCTGCCCGAGGGCGGACTCCTCGTCCAGTCGGTGGAAAAGGGCTCGCTCGCCGAACGGCTCGGGCTGCGCGAGTACGACATCCTGCTGTCGCTCAATGGGAAGCCGGTTTCGGCCGCGGCCGACGTCCGCGCCGCCCTTGATGCCGAAGGGCCCGCCTCCGCGGAAATCGTGCGCGAAGGCGAGCGCGAAACCCTTCGCGAAAAGGAGTAGCGCCGCCGGACGGCCCCATGCCCGCACACTTTCGAATCACCCTCGCGCTCGTCTTCGTGGCCGGCATCGGCCTCGGGGCGAGCCTGTTCAAGATTTTCGCGCAGGCGCGGCCGGACGACGCGGCGCGCGAGAAGGCCTTCGCGGACCTGGCGAAAATCGAAGGGACGCTCAAGTCGTTCCCCGCCGTCGCCGCGATCGCTTCCGAGAGCGTCGTCAGCATCAAGGCCGAGCGCGCGGTCGAGGGCGGCTTCATGCGGCGGCGCGAGGATTCGCGGGGAAGCGGCTTCATCGTGGACGAGGCGGGGTACATCCTGACGAACGACCACGTGATTGCGGACGCGGTGAAGGTGCGGGTGGTGCTGCCGTCGGGGGAAGAGGTGGAGCCGAAGCTGGTGGGGGCGGACCCTGCGACGGACCTGGCGCTGCTGAAGGTGGAGGCGAAGGGGCTGAAGCCAGCGCGGCTGGGGGACAGCGACGGGGTGGTGGTGGGGGAGTGGGTGCTGGCGGTGGGGTCGCCGTATGGGCTGTCGAACACGGTGACCGCGGGGATCGTGTCGGCGAAGGGGCGCAGCGGGGTGAGCCAGATCGCGTACGAGGGGTACATCCAGACGGACGCGGCGGTGAATCCCGGGAACAGCGGCGGGCCGCTGGTGAACCTGAGGGGCGAAGTGATCGGGATCACGAGCGCGATCCTTTCGAAGTCGGGCGGTTACGACGGGATTTCATTCGCGATCCCGGTGAACCGGGCGAAGGACGTGATGGAGCAGCTGAAGAAGAGCGGTGCGGTGGTGCGCGGTTACGTCGGGGCGAAATTTGCGGACCTGAACGACGAGCTGGTGCGGTGGGTGAACGAAGCGACGACGGTGCGGGCGACGGACGTGGCGGATCTCCGGAAGAAGCTTCGGTACGGGGAGGCGGCGGGGGCGTTCATCTACGAGGTGATCGAGGGAGGCCCGGCGCACAAGGCGGGTCTGAGGCTGGGGGATCTGGTGACGGACTTCAACGGGGAGGCGGTGACCTCGGTGCCGGACCTGAAGGAACGCATCGCGCGGATCACGCCGGGACAGGACGTGGAGGTGAAGTTCCTGCGCGGCGGGGCGTCGCTTTCGGCGACGCTGCGGGTCACGCGGCGGCCGTCGGTCGGGCGTTAGGCCGGGCCGGGGAGCGGCGATTCCTGGAAATCGGATCCGCTTGTCATTAATTGCGTTTACTAACGCTCCCGGCGGCCCGAGAATTGCTCGCCACAGGGCCTGATTCCTGCCCGAGAGGGGGTCCGGATGGCCGAGCGTTTTCTTGGAATTGACGTCGGGGCCGAGACCGTCAAGGTCGTCGAATTGGCCCGGAACGGTTCAGGCTTCTCCTGGACCCGCTCCCGACTCGAGGAACACCACAAGTCTCCAGGCCCCGCCGTCGAGCGCCTCCTGCGGGAATTCGACTGGGAAGGCGTCCGCGGCGCCGCCGTCACCGGCCGGTTCAGCCGCACCCTCGCGCTTCCCCGCGTCCCCGCGAAGGAAGCCCTGGCCGCCGGATTCCGCTTTCTCCACGACGCCGAGCCCGCCACGATCGTGTCGATCGGGGGGCACGGGTTCTCGGTGCTGGAGCTTCGTGGGCCAGATATCGCAGTTTTCCGTGAAAATTCACGCTGTTCGCAGGGAACGGGGAATTTCCTGCGGCAGCTGGTGGAGCGTTTCGGGCTCGGGATCGAGGAGGCCAGCGCGCTCTGCGCCGGGGTGGGTGATCCTGCGCCGCTGTCCGGGCGCTGCCCCGTGATTCTCAAGACCGACATGACCCACCTCGCGAACAAGGGCGAATCGAAGGAGCGCATCCTCGCCGGCCTGTACGACGCCGTCTGCGAGAACGTCCAGGTCCTCATCAAGCCGCGCGTCAGCCCCTCCCGCGTCCTCCTCGCCGGCGGCGTCACCCGCAGCTCCCGCATCCGCGAAAGCTTCCGCCGCTTCCTCGAACGCCACGAAATGCAGCTCATCTCCCACTCCGAGGACGTTCTCTTCATCGAGGCCCTCGGCGCCGCGGTCTCCGCCGCCGATTGCCGCGGAGCCCTTCCCGCCCTCGCCGATCTCGCCCAGGCGCCGGAAAAGGCGGCGTTCGAGAGCCTGCCGGCGCTGGGGACGTATCTCGGGCAAGTGAAGCGGATGGACCGGCGGCCGATGGCGCCCGTGACGGGGCCGGGGCTGGTGCTGGGCTTCGACATCGGGTCGACGGGGTCGAAGGCGGTCGCGGTGGACGTGCTGTCGCGCGAGACGGTGTGGGAAGGATACCGCAACACGAGCGGCGACCCGGTCGGCGCGGCGCAGGCGCTGATGCGGCAGTTCCTCGGCGGGCCCGTCGGGCAGACGCCCGTCCTGGCGCTGGGCGCGACGGGAAGCGGCCGCGAAATCACGGGGTCGCTCATGGCCACGTGCTACGGCCCTGCGCAAGTCTTCGTCCTCAACGAAATCGCCGCCCACGCCGCCGGCGCGCTCCACTGGGACCCGCGCGTCGACACGATCTTCGAAATCGGCGGCCAGGACGCGAAATACATCCGCCTCTCCGGCGGCCGCGTCGTCGACGCCGCCATGAACGAGGCGTGCAGCGCCGGCACCGGGTCGTTCATCGAGGAGCAGGGGAAGCGCTTCGCCGGCGTCGAGAACGTCGTGCAGCTCGCGGAGAAGGCGATCGAGTCGCCGTGCGGGGTATCGCTGGGGCAGCACTGCTCGGTGTTCATGGCGGAGATCATCGACAACGCGGCCGCGTCCGGGGTGGAGGCGAGCGCGATCATCCCGGGGATCTACGACTCGGTGATCCAGAACTACCTGAATCGCGTGAAGGGCAGCCGGACGGTCGGGGAAGTCGTGTTCTGCCAGGGGATGCCGTTCGCGGCGCCGGCGCTCGCGGCGGCGGTCGCGCGGCAGACGGGATGCGAAGTCGTCATCCCGCCGAACCCCGGGACCGTCGGCGCGCTCGGCATCGCCCTGCTCGCGCTCGACGAGAAACTGTCCGCCGCCGTCGCGCCCCTCGACCCGCGGCGCTTCCTCGAGGCCCGCGTCGAGTCGAAGGACACGTTCATCTGCAAGTCGACGAAGGGCTGTGGCGGGGCGGGGAACAAGTGCCGGATCGACCGGCTGTCGACGGTGGTGGAGGAGCAGAGCCGCAAGTTCACGTGGGGCGGCGCGTGCTCGCTGTACGACAAGGGGACGGGGCGCAAGAAGCTGCCGGACATGACGCCCGACCCGTTCCGCCGGCGCGAGGAGCTGGTGGCGGAGCTGGTGTCGCGGCCGTCGGCGCCGCGGGCCCCGCGCATCGGGCTCAC
Organism: uncultured Planctomycetia bacterium; assembly: GCA_964590435.1. Lineage (GTDB taxonomy): Bacteria > Planctomycetota > MHYJ01 > WSZJ01 > WSZJ01 > WSZJ01. The sequence goes on along the minus strand of CAZPWT010000012.1, from coordinate 86,641 downwards.
CGACGAGTTCGTCCTCAAGGAACTGTTCCCGTTCTTCGTCACGTTCTTCCGCGGCCTCGGCCTCGAGCCCGTCGTCCGCACGAACGCCGACCACGCGATGCTCAAGCGCGGCATCGAGGAATCCAACATCCCGTTCTGCGCCCCGATGCAGCTCTACCACGGCGTCATCTCGTCGCTCGCCGAGGACCAGCTCGACTGGCTCTTCCTGCCGATGCTCCGCAACATCCCGCGCACCGCGACCGAGCCGCACTCGGTGACGTGCCCGATCGAGCAGGGAAGCGCCGATCTATTGAAGTGGGACCTCGGGGACGAGGTGAAGAAGGCGATCCTGTCGCCGGTGGTGAACATCGGCGCGGCGGGGCTGGAGTCGCCGGAGTTCCGGAACATGTGCGAGGACGTCGCCCGCCGGGTCGGGGGGGCGGGGAAGTGGCTGACGGCGTACACCGTCGCGCTCACGGAGCAGGAGCGATTCGACCGCGCGTGCCGCGACCTCGGCCGCGAGGCGCTCGACTTCTGCCGTCGCGAGGGGGTGACGCCGGTGATCGTGCTCGGCCGCGCGTACTCGATCTACAACACGGTGCTGAACTCGAACGTCCCGGCGATCCTGCGCGACCAGGGGGCGCTTCCGATCCCGATGGAGTGCTACCCCGTGAACGACGGCGTCCCGGTCTTCGAGTCCGTCTTCTGGGGATACAGCCAGCGCACCCTCCGCGCCGCGCACCAGATCCGCCGCACGCCCGGCGTCTACTCGCTCTTCTGCTCGAACTACTCGTGCGGCCCCGACTCGTTCGCGACGCATTTCTACGCGTACATCATGGCCGGGAAGCCCTTCGCCGTGATCGAGACCGACGGCCACTCCGGCGACGCGGGGACGAAGACGCGCGTCGAGGCGTTCCTCTACTGCGTGAAGCAGGATCTCGCCGCGCCGTCGCCGGCGCCGCCCGCGGAACTCCTCGCCGTCGAGCGCGACGTCATCCCGATGCGGACGATCCGCGCCCGCGGCGACACCATGCTCATCCCGCGCCTCTCGCAGGCGTCCGACGCCGTCGCCGCCTGCCTCCGCGGCGTCGGCTACAAGGCCGAAAGCCTCGACGTCCCCGGCCGTGACGAACTCCGCGCCGGCCGTCGCCACACGTCGGGGAAGGAGTGCATCCCCATGACCCTCCTCCTTGGATCCTTCCTCGAACGCGTCCGCAAGGCGCCCACCACCGAACGCTTCACCGTCCTCATGCCCACCTCCACCGGCCCCTGCCGCTTCGGCATGTACCACCTCCTCCAGAAAGTCGTCGTCGAACGCCTCGACCTCAAGGAACGCGTCCGCATCTGGTCCCCCTCCGACAGCGATTACTTCGACGAGGCGGGGAAGGGCTTCGGCGCGCTCGCGTTCGCCGGGATCATGGCGGGGGACGTGATCGAGCAGGCGTTCCGCGAGGCGCGGCTGGCATCGCCGGAGCGGGCGCGGGCGATCCGCGAGAAGCACTTCGCGGCCCTGATCCGCCAGCTGGAGATCGCCGGGCGCGGCGGGCTCACCGTCCCGCGAGCGATCCGCGAATCGGCGTCGCGCCACGTCTTCGGGCTCGTCGACATCGTGCGCGCGGCCGCCGCCGACTTCGCCGCGCTCCCGCCGGATGTCGACCGGCCGACCGTCCTCGTCGTCGGCGAAATCTACGTCCGCTGCGACCCGTTCTCCTCCGATGACGTCATGCGCCGCCTCGAGGAACGCGGCATCCGGGTGCGCTTCGCCCCCGTCAGCGAATGGTTCGAGTACACGTCGGACATCAACCTCGACAACGCGACGGGGCTCGCGCTCGGGGAGCGGCTGGCGCACTGGATCCAGGTGCGCATCCAGGACACGCTGTACGCCGCGATGGCCGGCCCGCTCGGCTGGCCTGCCCGCACGACGGCCCGCGAATGCGTCCAGGCCGCGACCCCCTGGGTGCGGCCCGACCTCGAGGGCGAGGCCGGCCTGACCGTGGGCGAAGCGGTCGCCGAATGGCGGCACGGCCTCATCGACGGTGCCGTCAGCGCCGGCCCGCACGAGTGCATGCCGAACAAGGTGGCGGAAGCGCAGTTCTTCCATGTCGCCGAGCAGGAAGGTTTGCCGTCGCTGACGCTGTCGCTGAACGGCGATCCCGTGGACTCGGAGATCCTCGACCGCTTTGCGTGGGAAGTGCAGTCGCGGTGGCGGCGGAAGAGGAGCGGGCAGGGAGGAGCGGCGGTGGCGTCGAGGGAAGAGGCGGGGATTCACCGGTCGCCGGGCGAGTAAGAGGAAATTCGCGAGGACGAGTTGACAGCGGACTCTTCTCGCCGTAGAATGTGAGTGAACATTCACTCGCATTGCGCCGTCGCCCTTCCTCTCCTTGCACCCCCCGCCTCCTTTCGGTTCACTTCCACCCGTGAAAAAACGCCTGACGCACCTGGATCGCTCCGGCCGCGCCCACATGGTTGACGTGGGAGCCAAGCGCGTGACAAGCCGCATGGCCGTGGCGGAAGCCGTCGTCCGCATGAAGCCGGAGACGCTCGACCTCGTCCTGGCCGGCGGCATCAAGAAGGGCGACGCCTTCGCGGTCTCGCGCCTCGCCGGGATCATGGCCGCCAAGCAGGTCCCCGCCATCATCCCTCTCTGCCACGCCATCGCGCTCACTTCCGTCGCCGTCGACCTCAAACCCGAGCCGCCCGGCGCCGTCCGCATCACCGCGACCGCCCGCGCCAGCGACAAGACCGGCGTCGAGATGGAGGCGATGACCGCGGCCGCCGTCGCGGCCCTTTCCCTCTACGACATGGCCAAGGCCGTCGATCGCGAAATGACCATCGACTCGCTTCGCCTCCTCGAAAAGGCCGGCGGCCGGTCGGGCCACTTCCGCAGGAGCAGGCGATGAGCAGCGAGGCCCCCGCCACGGCTCCCGCGCCCGTCGAAACCCCCACGCCGCCCACCACCCCGCCCGCCTCCTGGCGTCGCGGCCTCGCCGGACTCGTCGGATCGCAGGCCATCGGGGCGTTCACGGACAACTCCTACAAGGTCTCCTGCGTCTTCCTGATCCTCCTCGCGATCAAGGAAGGGCGCCTGTCGATGGCCGGCGAGACGTTCAACACCGCCATGGGCATGGCCTTCATGCTCCCGTTTGTCCTCTGGTCCGCCCTCGCAGGCCCCGTCTCGGACCGGCTGGGGAAGCGCGGAATCCTGATCGGCATGAAGTTCGTGGACGCGATCCTCTTCATCGGCGCCGTTTTCGCGTTCCAGCAGGGCACGCCCGTGGCGTACCTGCTGATGATGTTCCTGATCGGCACGAGCCACGCGTTCAGCGGCCCGGCGAAATACGGCATCCTCCCGCAGCTCGTTCCCCCGTCGAAGCTGTCGTCGGCAAACGGGATCGTGGAGCTCGCGACGTTTGCCGCGATCATCGTCGGCACGATCTCGGGCGCCGCCGGCGTGCAGGCCTTCGGCTCGCGCCCCGCCGTGATCGGCTGGATCCTCGCCGCCGTGTCGCTCCTCGGCGCGTTCCTCGGCATGCTCATCCCGGACCTCCCGGCGGTCTCCAAGAGCACTTCGGTCAACGTCTTTGCGGAGATCGGCGAGCACTTCCGGACGATCGCCCGCTCCCGCACGCTGCGCCTCACCGTCCTCGGCATCGCCTACTTCTGGTTCTTCGCCGCCCTGTTCCAGATGAACGCCGCGCTCTACGGCGAGGGGACGATGAAGCTCGAGGCGCTTCCCGCGGGGCTGCTGCTCGCGTCGGTCGCGGTGGGGATCGGGACCGGCGCGTTCATCGCGGGCCTCGTGTCGGGAGGAAAGGTCGAGCTGGGGCTCGTCCCGCTCGGCTCGGTCGGGATGGGCGTTTTCGCGGTTATCCTCACCTGGGCCCACGTGAACGTCTGGTTCGCCGCCGCGACGTTCTTCGCGCTCGGCATCGCCGGCGGGTTCTTCATGGTGCCGCTGAACGCGCTCCTGCAGCAGGAAGCGCCCGACACCGGCAAGGGCGGCATGATCGCCGCGAACAACATCCTCGTCTTCACGGCGATGCTCGTGGCGACGGTCGGGTACTTCCTCCTGTCCAATCGCCTCCACCTCAATCCCCCCTACGTCTTCCTGGTGGCCGGCATCGTCACGCTGCTCGCCACCGTCTACGTCCTCTGGCTGCTCCCCGAGGCCTTTGCGCGCCTCATGCTCTGGGCCCTGACGCGGACGTTCTACAAGCTCACCGTCATCGGGCGCGAGAACGTCCCGGACCGCGGCCCCGCGCTGCTCGTCTGCAACCACGTCTCCTTCGTCGACGGCTTCCTCGTCCTCGCCTCCATCCGCCGGTTCATTAGATTCATGGTCTTCAAGGCGTTCGCCGTCGCGCCGGGGCTCAACCTGCTCGCCCGCGCCATGCGCATCATCCCCGTCGACGAGCACAGCGGCCCCAAGGCCCTCCTCCGGTCGCTCCAGGTCGCGAGCGAAGCGCTCAACAACGGCGAGCTCGTCTGCATCTTCGCCGAGGGCGAAATCTCGCGGACCGGCCAGATGAACCCGTTCCGCGGCGGCATGGAACGCATCCTCAAGCACGCCCCCGGCGTGCCGATCATCCCCGTCAACCTCGACGGCGTCTGGGGGTCGATCTTCTCCCGGGCCGGCGGCAAGTTCATCTTCAAGATGCCGAAGCGCATCCCGTACCCCGTCACCGTTTCGTTCGGCAAGCCCCTCCCGCACGACTCTTCCCCCGCCGCCGTCCGGCAGGCGATCCACGAGCTGGGGGTGGAAGCGGCGTTCCTGAGGAAGAAGGACTGCCTGTCGCTGGGCGAGCAGTTCGTGCGGGCGTCGCGGCGGCTGGGGCGGAAGTTTGCGGCGGCGGACCTGTCGGGGGCGAAGGCTTCGCACGGGAAGCTGCTGACGAAGGCGGCGTTCGTGGCGCGCGCGATGCGGCCGCACTGGGACGGGTCGGACCGCGTCGGGCTGCTGCTGCCGCCGAGCGTTGGCGGGTATGTCGCGAACTGCGCGGCGCTGCTCGCCGGGAAGACGCCCGTGAACCTGAACTACACGGTGGGCGAGGAAACGCTCAAGTCGTGCGCCGAGCAGTGCGGGCTGCGCAACATCCTAACGTCACGCGCATTCCTCGAGAAATTCCCCGTCCGCGAAGTCGCGCCGTTCATCTACCTCGAGGACATCGGCGCGCAGGCCACGGCGGGCGGAAAATTCGCCGCGCAGCTCGCGTCCTGGTTCCTCCCGCCCCGCGCCCTCATGCGGTGGGCCGGCGCCGCGCGCATCCCGGCCCCCGACGACGTCGCGGCCATCATCTTCTCCAGCGGCTCCACCGGCGAACCCAAGGGCGTCCAGCTCACGCACTTCAACATCACCTCCAACCACGACTCGCTTCTCCAGATCTACTCGATCAACTCCGACGACGTCCTGATGGGCATCCTCCCGTTCTTCCACTCCTTCGGCTTCATGGCCTGCCTCGCCCTTCCCGCGTGCCGCGGCATCGGCGTCGCCCTTCACCCGAACCCGCTCGACCCCGCGGCCGTCGGCAAGCTCTGCCGCGACTTCGGCGGCACGTTTCTCCTCGCCACCCCCACCTTCCTCCAGGGCTACACCCGCCGCTGCGACCCCGGCGACTTCGGCTCCGTCCGCTTCGTCATCACCGGCGCCGAAAAACTCTCCGAGCGCGTCCGCACCGGATTCAAGGAGAAATTCGGCATCGAGCCCCTTGAGGGCTACGGCTGCACCGAGTGCGCCCCGCTCGTCGCCGTCAACGGCCCCGACTTCCGCAGCCGCGGCTTCCACCAGCTCGGCCATCGCCACGGCACCATCGGACAGCCGTCCCCAGGCATCGCCGTCCGCATCACCGACCCCGAGTCCGGCTCGCCCCTCCCGCTCGGCCAGGAAGGCATGCTCATGGTCCGCGGGCCGAATGTCATGAAGGGCTACCTCGGCAAGCCCGAGGAGACCGCGAAAGTCCTCCGCGACGGCTGGTACCGCACCGGCGACATCGCGAAGATCGACGACGACGGCTTCATCACCATCACCGACCGGCTCAACCGCTTCTCCAAGATCGGCGGCGAAATGGTCCCGCACATCAAGATCGAGGAAGCCCTTCACCTGGCCATCGCCGCGCGCGAACAGGTGTTGCTGGTGACCGCGGTGCCGGACGAGAAGAAGGGCGAGAAGATCGTCGTCCTGCACACGCTGGCCGACACGAAGGTCCTGATGGAGAAACTCGGCGCGCTCGGCCTTCCGAACCTCTGGGTGCCGCGCGCGGATCACTTTTTCAGGATCGACGCGCTTCCCGTGCTCGGCAGCGGCAAGGCGGACCTGCGCAAGGCGCGGGACCTGGCGAAATGGAACATGGCGAAGGCGGGGTTGGCGTGAGCGCCCTGGCGTGGATGCGGGGGGCGGGGATCTGGCTGGCGGTGGGGGCGGTCGGGGGAGTGTGTCTTGTGGCGATTGTGCTGCTCAGGCTGGCGAGGGGGGAGCATGTGGAGCCGCCCGAGGACGGGCGGAAACGGCAACTACAAGATGCGAACGACAAGTAAACGGCAATTTCAAAGGGACAACTTCAAGCGCCGGGAGGCCAATTCGACTTGAAGTTTGCCGCTTGAAGTTACTTGTCGTTGTCTTCTTGTAGTTGTCTTTTCCCCGTGTCTCCTCCTCGCCTGTCCGCTGCCCCGGACCCCCCCCGTTTTGCAATTGACTCCTCCGTCGCAACTCTATATCCTGCCCGCCCCTTACGGAGATCAACCATGAGCTTTACGTTCAAGCCCCACACCCGCAAGCGCAAGAACAAGAGCGGCTTCCGCGCCCGGATGGCGACGCGGAGCGGCCGGAAAATCCTGGCCCGGCGCCGCAAGCAGGGCTGCTGGAAGCTGACCGTGTCCGACGAGCGGAATTGCCGTCGGCACCGCGAGCCGCTCCCGCGCAGCTCTTCCAACGCCGGCAAGACGCTCAAGCCGTACAACAAGCACTGGGCGAAGATCAAGCGCAAGAAGGACCGCGAGCGGATGGAGAAGCGGGCCTCGGCGCAGCACAAGGCGAAGTAGACGAATCCCACGCCCCGCGGGAACTTCTCCCGCGGGGCGACGCTTTCCCGAGAGGGCGGTCCCGAGGCGTTGCCGACGGGCCGTCCCGAGTCGAGGAGATGCCATGAAGGACGGATCATCGCCGGCGTTCGCCGGCCCCGACTGGGCTCTCAACCCGCAACACGGCCTCTGGGACGACTCGCGCCTGTTCATCCCGACGACGCCGGAAGAAGTCCGTGCGCGCGGCTGGGACGAGGTCGACGTGGTGCTCGTCAGCGGCGACGCGTACGTCGACCATCCGGCGTTCGGAAGCGCGATCGTCGCGCGGATGCTCGAGAGCCACGGGTTCCGCGTCGCGATCCTGGCGCAGCCGGACTGGAAGACCGCCGACAGCTTCAAGATCTTCGGCAAGCCGCGGCTCTACTTCGGCGTGACCGCCGGCGTGCTCGACTCGCTCGTCAACCACTACACCGGCAACCGCAAGATCCGCCGCAACGACGACTACGGCCCCGGCGGCAAGGCCGGCTTCCGCCCGAACCGCGCCGTCACCGTCTACGCCAACCGCATCCGCGAGGCCTACAAGGACGCCCCCATCGTCCTCGGCGGCATCGAGGCGTCGCTGCGCCGCTTCGCCCACTACGACTGGTGGGACGACAAGGTCCGCCGCTCGATCCTGCTCGACACGCGCGCCGACGTCCTCTGCTACGGCATGGCCGACTCCACGATCGTCGAATTGACGAAGCGGATGGCGGCGGGGGAGAAGTGCTCGCAGATCCGCGACCTGCAGGGGATCGCGTACGTCGCGAAGACGCTCGACGGCATCGAGAACCCGGCGATCCTGCACCCGTACGAGGAAGTTGCCGTCGACAAGTGGAAGTACGCGCGCAGCTTCAAGGAGTACTTCGGCGAGCAGTCGCCGTGGCGCGCCCGCGTCGTGGCGCAGAAGCACGCCGACTGGTACGTCGTGCAGAACAAGCCCGCGATTCCGCTCGACGAGAAGCAGATGGACGAGGTCCACGGCCTCCCGTTCACGCGCCGCTGGCACCCCAGGTACGACGAGGCCGGCGGCGTCCCGGCGCTGGAGACCGTGCGCTGGTCGATCACCTCGCACCGCGGCTGCTACGGCGCCTGCTCGTTCTGCGCGATCTACTTCCACCAGGGCGGCTGGATCTCTTCGCGGAGCGAGAAGAGCGTCGTCGCCGAAGCGACGCGCATGGCGGGCGATCCCGACTTCAAGGGCTCTATCTCCGACGTCGGCGGTCCCACCGCCAACATGTACAAAACCGGCTGCGACATCGAGGTCAAGAAGACGTGCCGCTTCGAGCACTGCCTCGCCCCCAGCGTCTGCAAGCAGCTCAAGGTGGACCACAAGCCGTACATGAAGCTGCTCGAGGCGGTGCGCGCGGTGAAGAACGTCAAACATGTGCGCGTAGCCACCGGCATCCGCTACGACATGGCGACGATGCCCGGCAGCGAAGGGTTCATCGAGCTCCTCTGCAAGCACTACGTCGGCGGCCAGCTCAAGGTCGCCCCCGAGCACGCTTCCGAAAAGTCGCTGCACGCGATGAACAAGCCGCCGATCTCGAAGTACGACGAGTTCCTGAAGCGCTACCGCGAGGAGAACGCGAAACTCGGCCGCAAGCAGTACCAGGTGCAGTACTTCATCAGCGGCCACCCCGGCACCGACGTCCACGAGGCGATCAAGCTCGCCGAGTACATCCGCGACCAGGGACATTTCAACGAGCAGATCCAGGACTTCACGCCGACCCCGATGACCGCTTCCACGTGCATGTATCACACCGGGATCGACCCTACGACGATGAAGCCGGTTTACGTGCCGAAGACGGCGCGCGAGCGGCGCTGGCACCGCGCGCTCTGCCAGTTCAGCGACCCGAGGAACTGGCACGACGTGCGGGAAGCGCTGTTGGCGGCGGGGCGTCACGACCTGATCGGGAGCGGGGAGAAGGCGCTGATCGGCCCGCGGCCGGGGCAGGTGAACCGGAAGTTCCAGCGGCGGCGGGACGAGCAGCGGACGTACGTGCCGCAGATCATGAGCGAGAAGGACGACGTTTTCGAGTAGCGGTAAACAGGTCGCCTTCCCGCCGGTTTGCGATAAAGTTCCGGGAGCCAAAGGGAGGATCGCATGGGTTCCCGTCCGTCGCCGCGCACGCCGTCCCAGTCCGTCCCGGATGTCGGGGCCGCCGTGCGGGCGCTGTCGGCGGCCGAGCAGCGGCTGACGAGCCTGCTGCCGCGCCTGGATGAGCTCGGGCAGCAGGTGGAAGGGGCCCGCCGGGACATCGACGCCGCGTTGTCGGCGCTTCGCACGGCGACCGGCAGCCTGCGCCTCGTCGGCAGCGACTCCTCGCCGGTCGACCTCGGCGAAACCTCGCCGATTCCCTCGGGGCAGCCGCTCGCGGAGACCACCGATCTGCGGCTCAAGCGCGCGTCGAACATGGCCGAGACCTCGGAGATGCCGGCTCTTCCCCCGCGCGACGAATCTCCCGCCCCCGACGACACAATCCGCTTTTCGTGTGCCCATTGCGGGACTCGCCTCTCAGCGCCCGCAAAATACATCGGCAAGAGCGCTTCCTGCCGCTGCGGCCAGCGTTCGACGATCCCCGCGCGGTCGACCCGCGAGCCCGGCGGACGGAAATGAGCCGGGGGAAGCGCGGGCCACGGAGGTTGCGCGCGCGGGCAGATCCGGGGATTCCTGCTCCGCTGCCGTACGCGCCGCTGTTTCCGCACGACGACCCGCTGGCCGTCCTCAATTCCGCCGCGCCCTTGCGCCGCAGGATCGAGGCGATCCACGAAGAAATCGCGAGCCGGGCGGACAGCATCGACCGCATCTCCGTTGCGACTTACGATCCCGAAACGGATGTCCTGAAAACCTTCGTTGCCAGCGGAGTCGCGAAGGATTCTTTGGTCTACTACGACGCCCGCCTCGCGGATTCCCCTTCGCTCGGTGCCATCCTTCGCGCCGGGCGACCGCGCGTGGTGAACAACCTGGAGCTTTTCCGCAGGTCTTCCAGCACCCACGCCCATGTGATCATTTCACAGGGTTTCCACTCCAGTTACACGATACCCATGTTCCAGGGGGGGGTGTTCTGGGGATTCGTCTTTTTCAATTCACTGCAGGCCGCGGCGTTTACGCCCGCCGTTCTGCGAATGCTCGACCCTTTCGGCCACCTCATCGGCGCGCTCGTCACGGCTGAACTGCTCTCGGTCCGCGTCCTCGCCGCCGCCGTCAAGACCACCCACGACATGGTCCACTTCCGCGACCCGGAGACCGGCGCCCACATCGACCGCATGGCTCGCTACGCGCGCGTGATCGCTCGCCACCTCGGCGCCTCCGGCGACCACCGGATCGACGATGCCACCATCGAGCGGATCTTCGAGTTCGCCCCGCTTCATGACCTCGGCAAGATCGGGATTCCCGACCGTGTGTTGCTCAAGAAGGGACGGCTGACGGCGCGGGAGAGGGAGATCATGAAGACCCACACAACCAGGGGGCTCGAGATGGTGGAGTCGCTGGCGCGCAATTTCGGCCTGCAGCACCTGGAGGGGTTGGACCTGCTGCGGCACATCGCGGAGGACCACCACGAGACGCTGGACGGGAAAGGATATCCGCACGGCCTGAAGGACGGTGAGATCCCGCTGGAGGCGAGGATCGTCGCGGTCGCGGACATTTTCGATGCGCTGACGAGCGAACGTCCGTACAAGCCGGCGTGGTCGAACCAGGAAGCGTTCTCGATGTTGAGGAAGCTCGCTCTGGAGAAGCTCGACGCGGACTGCGTCGAGGCGTTGATCTTCAACGAGGGCGAGGTGAAGCAGATCCAGGCGAAGTTCCAGGACAAGCCGCCGATGAAGGCGAAACCAAGGCGCTAGCCGGCGGGCGCCGTTCACCGGAGGCCCGATGCACTGTCGGATTCACGTCCGTTACGCCGCCGGCGTCGAGGCACTCGAGGTCGTGCGCCGCGTCCTGGACCTGTGGGACGGGTCGCGCCGGGCGCCGCTCTGCCACGTCCCCCTTTCCGGGCCTCCGATGCCGGCCTCGGAGGAGAGCGTGTGGGAGGAACTCGAGGAAGGGGCCGGCGTCACGCTCCGGCACCGCCGCCGCAACAAGGACACGGACACCGTCCGCCTCCAGTTCGGTGAGTCCGGCCCTGAAGGCGAGCCCGGCGACGCGGGCTCCTGCCACGTCTGCTTCTATCACGAGCGCGTCGACCGCGCCGAAGCCGGCTACGCGCCCGACGACCTCGTCGAGATCATCGCCGCGCTCGTCGAGGCCGGCCCGGCCGTCGAGGCGTTCTGCTTCGGCGGCGATCCCTTCGGCGCCAGCGACTTCCGCGAACTCGCCCGCCGCGCGAAACAGGCCGACGCCGGCGCGGGCGCGCTTCGCTCCCTCTGGTGGCTGACGTTCGTCCCCCAGCGGCGCCTCGCCGCCACCGTCGCGGAACTCAAACGGCTCTCGATCGAGCACACGGTCCCGCGCACGATCCACAACCGGGGCGCCATCCTCTCCCTCGCTCCCGCCTATCCCGGCGACTCCGCCGGGTTCCACGAGATCCTCCGCCGGGTCCGGCAACTCCCGCCCGAAGACCGCGCCCGTTGCCTGGCGCAGGACCTCGAGACCATCCCCGTGTTCCGCCTCGCCGGAAAGGACCTCGAGATCCAGCCGTTCCGGTTCGGCGACTCGCCCTCTCCCGGCGCAAACGCGAAGTACAGCGAGATGGCGACCGCATTCGTCGCTTCAATTCCCGGGAAGGCCCTCGATTTCTCGCGCGCCAGCCTCTCCGCGCTGGCCGCCCACCTCGTCTCCGCTCCCGATCTCGAAGCCGTCCTCCCCGCGGCCGCCGCCTATTTTGGGGAAGTGCTCCGGCGCAACGCCGCCGCGCCGTTCCAATGGGTCGATTACGACGACTGGAGCCGCGCGAACCCGGCGCTCACGGCGCGGATCCGCGGGCCAAAGCGGCGGCTCGGAGTCCTCGTGAGTCAGGCAGGTGGCGTTGTGAGGCCGGGCGACCGGATCTGCGAAGGAGCGGCAACCCCGCGGTAGGAGCTCAGTGCCCCCCGCCCGTCTCCGGCGGCCCCACGATCGCGATGATCTCCTTCAGCATCGCTTCCCGCTTCGCCGCCGTCTTCGCCTCCAGGTTCAGACGCAGCACCGGCTCCGTGTTGCTCTTGCGCACGTTGCACCACCAGTCCGGGTACTCGATCGTGATCCCGTCGAGCGTGTCCTGCTTCCCGTCGGCGAACTTCTTCGTGATCGTCGCGATCGCGCCGTCCTTGTCCTCGACGTGGAAGTTGATCTCGCCGGTCGCGAAGTAGCGCTTGAGCGGCGCGGAATGCGCCGACGCCGGCTTCGAGTCGCCCATCAGCACGTTCAGCATGTGCGCGAACGCGATCATGCCGCTGTCCGCGAACCAGTGGCCGCGGAAATAGTAGTGCCCCGACAGCTCGCCGCCGAACGGCGCCTTCAGCCGCCGCATCGTCGCCTTCATGAACGCGTGCCCGACGCGGTCGCGCACCGCCTTGCCGCCCGCCGCCTCGACCTCCTCCTTCACCACCCAGGACGACCTGAGGTCGTACACGATCGCCGCGCCCTTCTCCTTCGCCAGCATCCGACGCGCCACCAGCGCCGTCACGAAGTCGCTCGCGATCCGGTCCCCCTTCTCGTCCACGAACATGCACCGGTCCCCGTCCCCGTCGAACGCCGCGCCGAAGTCCGCCTTGGTCTCCCGCACCTTCGCCACCAGGTCCGCGATGTTCTCGTCCTTCAGCGGGTTGGGTTCGTGGTTCGGGAAGCGCCCGTCGGGCGGGAAGAACATCGGCACGATTTCGAGAGGGAGGTGGCCGAAGACCTTGTCGAAGAACTTGCCGACCATCCCGTTCGCCGTGTCGACCACGACCTTCATTTTCCGCGGCGGCACCGTCACGAACGACCGCACGTGCTTCACGTACCCCTCGATCACGTCGTTCTGCGCCACCAGCCCGCGGTCGGTGGAGGGCTTCGGCGTTTCCTTCATCGCCAGCACCGCGCGTTCGATGTCCTTGATCCCCGCGACTTCCGACAGCGGGATCGCTTCCTCGCGGCACAACTTGATCCCCGTGTACTTCGGCGGATTGTGCGACGCCGTCACCATCGCGCCGCCGCCGTATTTCCCGGTCCCGACCGCGAAGTAGATCATCGGTGTCGTGCACATCCCGATGTCCACGACGTTCGTCCCCGCGTCGGAGATTCCCTTGATGAGCGCGCGGCTCATGGAAGGGGAGGACTCGCGGGCGTCGCGCCCGACGACGATCGTTTTCGTGCGCAGGTAAGCGGCCAGCGCGTGGCCGATGCGCTCGGCGGTTTCTTCGTGCATCTCCGTGGGGTAGATCCCGCGGATGTCATACGCCTTGTAGATTCCCACATTCTTCTCCGGTAGTTTCCTCGAAGGGCGAAGTAGACCAGAAGCCTCGCGCAACGTCGACCCTTGCCCTTTCCCTTGCCCTTGCCCACCGTGCGAATTTCGGGCGCGCTCAGACTTGCGACAGGCGGGAAAGGGAAAGGGAAAGGGCAAGGGAATGGAAAAGGGCGAGCGATTGTGACCACCGATCGCTTCCTGTAGACTTCCTCCTTCTGCCGGAGCAGGGCCCTTCGACTCGCTGCGCTCGCTCAGGGCCTTCGGCCGGCGACACCCGTTCTTCCTGCCGACCACCAGATCGGCGAAACACGAAACAGCCACGGAGGTTTTCCATGTCGAACTCTCTCTCTCCCGCCGTCCGCGCCGAGCAGGACCTGCTCATCGTCTTCGCGGACATCACCCGCTTCCAGCACAACGCCCGCGGCACTCCCGACGCCGCGCTCGCGGACCTGATGGACGCGTACTATCGCTTCGCCGCCGCCCAGGTTGCGTCCTCCGGCGGCAGGCTCGTCAAGTTCATGGGCGACGCCTTCCTCGCCGTCTGGCCGGACGCCGCCGCCGCGGCCGGCGTCGCCGCCCTTCAGAACATGAAGGCGAAGATCGACGCCTGGTGGGCCGGGAAGGGCTGGGACTCGCGAGCCGTCCTCAAGGCGCATTTCGGCCGCGCGGTTGCCGGCCCGTTCGGCGCCGACGGCCGCTACGACGTCATCGGCAACGAGGTCAACATCGCCGCGACGCTCCCGGCGCGGACGATCGCGATGTCGCCGGAAGCGTTCCGGTGCCTCGGGGCGGCGGAGCGGAAGGCGTGGAAGAAGCACACGCCGCAGGTGGTGTACATTCCGGGGGAGGATGGGAGGCCGTAGGGCAGCCTCACGGTTCGACGTAAATGCGACACTTCAGGCACTTCCGACCACGCTGCAAAGGCCTCAATGAGCCATTGCAGCGTGGGCAGGCTCTCATCGGGCGAAATCGGGGACCGGATTGGTCCTGGAACCAGTAGTACCAGCAGCGCTCCATTCGGTTGATTCCACTTACGAGTTGGAGTCCGAGCTCATGGACCTCTCCTGCAGGGTCGAGCAGCTGGCGTTTCGCCCAGGTTTCATAACTTCCGCTCGCCAGCCATAACCTGAAAAGGGCGTCAGCGAGGCCGGACCACTGTTTCAGCCCCTGCACAGCGGCCGTCGGGAGGCGCAGTCTGGTGACTGGCACATCACCGCGGCACCCAAGGCACATCAATGGATCGGGAGAGAGCCTGCTGACCAGCACAAGGCCACCGCGCCGCAGGCACCGGCAACGTTCCGACCCAGATCGCGGCGGATGCTTCACCGAGCGAACAGGGCGCGAAACCCTGCCTGTTCGAAATGGCGGTCGCCGGTCAGGGCGTCGTGCAGACCACGTTGCGCCATGACGACGAAAGAGATGCAGTCGGTGAGGGACCAAGCCTTGTCAAGCCGGCGCGAGTACAAATCAGACCCGAGGTCGACCTGCTGCCTGCGCGCAGGCAGGACCGTGCACCAGGTTGGAGAGTTAAGGCTCGCGCGCAATCTGACGTAGAGGTGTCTCAGGGATGGACTGGAGAATGCATCGGCGACCTCGACGACGATCCAATCGGTTGTGATTAGCGGGCGATCGAGCTTGGCCGCGAAATCCGTGATGGGAAGGTGGTCCTCATCCGCGCCGTTAAGCAGCGCAATGAAAAACCAACTGTCCGCAAAATACGGCTTCACCGCTTCGGCGTGCCGTGGAGGTAGTGGTCGTGGTTTCGCGCAAAGTCCCGCGGAAGGCCCTTCGCCAGCCCCGCAAGCGAGAGGAGCGCTGTTCGCAGCTTGAGCAGGCCCGGTGGAATCCGTTTGGGCGATCGGTTGGCAGTTCGCCCCGCCGGCACCGAACACTTCGGACGCGCCCCGCGGGCGAGGGCGGGTTCACGGCGGACCTTCCCGATCTTGGTTTTGCGTGACCGCTTCATTTCTCGAGCTTCCACTTCGGCGACTGCCCGAAGAACGCATGCGGGTTGTCCCACACGACCTTCTGGATCTCCGCTTCGCTGAATCCCTCGGACCACATGAGATCCACGGTCTTCACGACCGCCAGCGGATCGCTCGGGCCCCAGTCCGCCGCGCTGTTCATCAGCATCCGGCTCGTCCCGTGCTTCTTGAGCACCGCGACCATCCGCCCCGGCGTCATCTTGCTCACCGGGTAGATCGTGAAACCGCACGTCACCTGCCCGCACGCGAGGGACATGTCGATCGTCTCCTCCGTGTTGTGGTCGATCAGGATCCGCTTCGTCGTCAGCCCCATCTTCTCGATGACCTTGATCGTGCGCTCCGTCCCCTGCGGCTTCTTCACGTGGGGCGTGTGGATCAGGATGAGCTGGTTGTGCTTCTCGGCCCAGTCCATCTGCCGCTTCATGATGTCTTCCTCGGCGTCCGTGATCAGGTCGAACCCGACCTCGCCGATGCCGAGGCAATTCGGCGCATTCACGTACTTGTACATCCCGTCCACCGCCTTGCCCGCGATCGCATTCCGCGCTTCTTTTGGATTCACCGCGAGGAACGAGTAGTGCGTCACGCCGAACTTTTTCGCGCGGCCCGGCTCGAAGGTCGTGATGTGGTTGAAGTAGTCCCAGAACGACTCGGCGTACTCGCGGTCGCTGCCCAGCCAGAACCCCGGCTCGATGACGCACTGGACGCCGTGCGCGGCCATCCGCTGGTAGTCGTCCGTCGTGCGCGAAAACATGTGAACGTGCGGGTCGATGATCTTCATGGGGTCCTTTCCCGTGGGCCTGACGATCGGTCAATTTTATGCCAGCCCGGTCGCTTTTTCAGCATTTCCCGATGGTGCCGAAGCGGCGCGGGCGGCCAGGCCGCACTCAAGCAAAACGAGGGCCACGGCGAGGACGAGGAGCCATGGGGCCAATTCGCGCGGCGGCGCCGGGACGGGCGGGGGGCCGGAGGCCGGCCCTTCGAGAAGCGCGAGGAGGTCGGGGCGCGCACCGGCGGCGGCGTACTCAGCGGGCCAGGGGCGCGAGGCCGCGGCGCGGGTGGGGCCGGCGGCGAGCGTGAAGCGGCCGGTGGCGGGCTCGTGGAGCCGGGCGGAGAATCGCGCCGCGTCGCTGCGGATCAGCGTGACCGGGCGGGTGTCGCCGTCGGGGAGCGTCAGCTCGGCGGCCGCGGAAGCGGCGTCGCCGGGCGCTGCGGGGAGCCACTCCGCGACCAGGTCGTCGCCGTCGACGGCCAGCGTCAGCCTCCCGCCGGGGTCGGGCCGCGCGACGCGCGCCGCCAGCGCCGCGATTTCCGCACCCCACCGCGCCGCGTCGGCAACCCACTCGGCGTCGAGCGCGCTCGCGAACGCCGCCGCGCGCCCGCGCCCGAACGGCCGCACCGCCGCCAGCGGCCTCGCCCCCGCCGTGCGCAGCGTCTCGGCGTCGTCCTTCGGCTTCACCACGTTCACCTGCCGCACCTCTGGAAGCCCCTCGCACGCGAACGCCCCCTTGGCCGTCAGCCCCTGCTCCGAAGCGAGGTCCTCGCGCAGGATCCGCGCGAGGTCAGCGAAGTTCTGCATCAAGTACGGTTTCCTGCCGGCGATCTTCTCGAGAAGCGCAACGTTCGCGTCGGCGCCCTCGGCGATCGCCGAGACGGTTGCGCCGGTCGCGCGGACGGCCTCCGCTTTCTCCAGCAGCCGCTTCTCGTCCTCCGCGCTCTGCCCGTCGCTCACGATCACCACGTGGCGCTTCCCCCCGCCGCCCAGCGCTTCGCGCGCTTTCTCCAGCGCCGGGGCGATCTGCGTCGCGCCGCCCGCGTCGAGTTTCTCAATGGCGCGGAGGAGGGAAGCGCGGTCGGAGGTGGGGGGGTGGATCCAGCGGGCGGCGTCGTTGAACGCGACGAACGCGAAGGTCGTGTTTTTGCGGGCTGCGCCGACGAGCGAGCGTAGGGCGTCGCGGGCGTCGGCGAGCTTGAGGCGGCCGGGGGAGGACTCCTCGTTCATGGAGCCGGAGGCGTCGAGGAGGACGACGAGGGTGAAGTTGTCTTCGGGGGCGGCCTTGAAGGGTGACGCGGCGTCGAGCGGGGTGGATCCGTAGCCGCCCGAGCCGAAGCCGGCGGGGCCGCCAAGCTGGACGAGTCCGCCGCCGGACTTCACAAAGTCCGCGAGGCGCTGGAGCGCCGGGTCGCCGAGATCGTCGGCCGAGAGGCCGTCGATGACAACGGCGGCATAGAGCGCGAGGTCCGCGGGCTTCGCCGCGCACTCCGGCGAGAACCGTTTGTCGGCGGCGAGCGCCTTCTCGGCCGTCCGGCCCGCTTCCGGCGCGAGCACCAGCACCGGCAGCGCGCCGTCGAGCAGCACCGGCGCTTCGTTCACGTCGTTCGCGGGCGCGACGTCGCGGAACTCGAGCGCCTCGACCCGCGCCACGAGCCACGTCAGCGCCTCCGTGACCGGCGCCTGCGGAAAGACGACGCGCGCCGGCACGCCGGCCTCGAGGCTGACGTCGGTGGAAGCGCTTCCCAGGAGGACGCGGGCTTTCGTCGGGAACGAGGCGGAGACGGTGACGACGGCGTCGAACTTTTCGCCGGCGCGGACGCGGCCGGGGGCTTCGACGCGGTCGACGCGGGCGTCGGCGCGGCGGGCGGCGCCGCAGGGGACGGCGCGGACGGCGAGGCCGCGGCGGCGCGCGCCGGCGGCGGCGACGGCGCCGGAGCTGCCCGTGGGGATTTCGCGCCCGTCCGACACGACGACGATTTCGCCGCGGCGCCCGGCGGGAACAAGCGCGCCGGCCAGGTCAATCCCCTCCGCCAGTTTCGTGGCCTCATTCGGGGGGAGGGATATTGACTTCGTGAGTTCGAGCAATCTCGCGGCCGGCCCCGGCGGCAGCTCGACCACGGCGCGCTCCGCCACCCACACCACTGCCGCTTCGTCCTGCGGCCCGAGGTCCCGTGCGTCCGCCTTCGCCAGCGAGAGCGCTTCCCCCGGCCCGCCGACGCTGGCGGAAGCGTCGAGGACGTAGACGCGGCAGCGTGGAGAGACGCCGGGCGCACCGAAGCGCGGGCCGGCGGCCGCGGCGACGGCGAGGAGGGCGACGGCGGAACGGATCGCGAGGCTACGGCGCAGCCAGGCCACCGCCGCGAGGGCGGGGAGGGCGAGGAGCAGCGCGAAGGGGTGGTCGAGGACCATGGGGGAGAGGACGGTTCTTTATCGACGCAAACGCCGCGCCGCGTTGACCCCGGAAACTTCGGAAATCCTGAAACGCCCGGCGGTTGCAGGCGTCCAAGTTGCAGCATTTCCCTTCGGCCCCGTTCTGGTAAAGTGCCTCCGATGCGCATCGGCTTCTTCCTGTTCCTGTGCCTCATCGCCACGGCTGGCGGCCTCGCCTGGGGCGTGTGGGAGTACCGCCAGCAGCATCCGCTGGACACGAAGGAGTTCGTCGAGGGGCTGAAGGAGCCGGCGACGACGGCGAAGAAGCCCGATCCCGCGGTGAAACCGCCGGACCCGATCATCAAGCCGCCCGACCCGGTCGTGAAGCCGCCCGATCCCGTGGTCAAGCCTCCGGACCCGATCGACATCAAGTCGAGCGACAAGGAGCTGATGGCGGTCGTGGACGAGGGACAGAAACTCTACGCCGCCGGGAATTTCGGGCCGGCCCGCAAGAAGTTCCTGCAAGCGCTCTCCGGAAAGCTGACGCCCGACGACCGCCGCCGCATCGAGACGCTCAGCGCGAACGCCGCGCTTTTCCAGGGCCTCGTCGACCAGGTCAACCCGAGCGACATCCTTCCCGTGGACAACCGCGCGGTCGTCTACCTCGAGAACGAGGGGATCATCGGCGGCGTCGTGGTGAAGGAAGGAAGCGACTTCATCGAGCTTCGCAAGGACAACGGAATCATCGCGCGCTTCTCGATGGTGCAGGTGAAGCGCGTGGAGAAGCAGACAAAGGAAGAGGTCGTTGCCGCGCTGGAAAAAGAGTACGCGGAAAAAATGTCGAATCTCGGCGCGCGCCCGACCGGCCTCGACTACTACGAGCTGGCGGTGTTCTGCATCAAGAACCAGCTCGGGTCGAAGATCCCGCCGCTTCTGGAGGCGGCGGTGAAGCTGGACCGGAACGTGCTGCAGGCGGCGACGGAGACGAAGGCGAAGATGGCGTACAACCTGTACCTGTACTTCATCAAGAAGGGGAACCTGGACGCGGCGGAGACGAAGCGCCGGGAGCTGGTGGCGAAGTATCCGGAGTCGAGGTACGCGAAGCTGGTGGGCGGGGTGGTGGTGAAGGCCGATCCGCCGAAGAACGTGGACCCGCCGAAGAACACGGACCCGCCGAAAGATCCGCCGAAGAACACGGATCCGCCGAAGAACGTCGACCCGACGAAGCCGCACGAGGACCCGCCGCCGAATCCCGCGGACCCGGGTTCGGGGACAGGCGGGGGAGACCTGGCGAACCAGCCGGCGCCGAAATTCTCGAACCCGGTCGTGCAGTCCAAGGTCGACAAGGGGAACAAGGCGTACGACGAGGGGATGGCGCACCTCGAGAAGTCCTTCGACGACAAGAATGCGGACCGCGACGGCGAGAACATGAAGGCGCTGAACTGCTTCAAGCAGGCGTGCGCCGAATACGAGGCGGCCGCGGAGCTGGACCCGAACAATGCGTGGCTGAACGAGCGGCTCCGCCAGGCCGGCGAGAACCGGGTGATGTGTTTCATCGCGGCGAAGAAGAGGTAACTGCAGTTGCGAGGTGCGAGTTGCGGGTTGCGAGGGGGGTGGCTCCTCGCCTTCCGGTGATGCCCGCTCAAGTGGCCGTTCCTCGCAACTCGTAACCCGCAACTCGCAACTCGGCAATAAGCCGCGTACACTTCGCGGCCTATGAAAGATCTCACGCCGAAGCAAATCGTCGCCGAGCTCGACCGCTACATCGTCGGACAGGCCAGCGCCAAGAAGGCCGTCGCCGTCGCCGTCCGCGACCGCTGGCGCAGGCAGCAGCTTCCTCCGCACCTCCGCGACGAGGTCATTCCCAAGAACATCCTCATGATCGGCCCGACCGGCGTCGGCAAGACCGAGATCGCCCGGCGGCTCGCGGGGCTCGTCAAGGCGCCCTTCGTGAAAGTCGAGGCGTCGCGCTACTCCGAGGTCGGCTATCACGGCAAGGACGTCGAGTCCATGGTCCGTGACCTCACCGAGAACGCCGTGCGCCTCGTCCGCGCCGAGCTGGTCGAGGAAGTCCGCGAGCCGGCGCAGCGGTACACGGAGGAGCGGCTGCTGGACCTCATCGTCCCGTCCCCCGACCGTCGCATGGGGCTCGACGCCGCCGCCACCGCCCTTCAGCGCGAGGAACACGAGAAGGCGCGGGAAGCGGCGCGGGCGAAGCTGCGCAAGGGGGAACTCGACGCGACGAAAGTCGAGGTGGTCGTCGAGGACCGGCCGCAGGCGATGATGCAGGCGTTCGGGGCGCAGGGGTTCGAGGAGTACGGGATCGACATGCACTCGATGATGGGGAGCCTGATCCCGACGAAGCACGTCACGCGGCGGATGCCGGTCTCCGAGGCGCGGCGCGTGATCGAGTCGCAGGAAACCGACAAGCTGCTCGATCGCGAGAAGCTGCTGCGCGACGCGCTCTGGCGCGCCGAGAACCTCGGCATCATCTTCATCGACGAGATCGACAAGGTCGCCCTTCGCCAGGGCCCCGCCAGCGGCCAGGACGTATCGCGCGAAGGCGTCCAGCGCGACCTCCTCCCGATCGTCGAGGGCGCCGTCGTCCAGACGCGCTACGGCCCCGTGAAATCCGATCACGTCCTTTTCATCGCCGCAGGCGCCTTCCACATGTCCAAGCCCTCCGATCTCATCCCCGAGCTGCAGGGACGCTTCCCGATCCGCGTCGAGCTCCAGCCCCTGGTGCGCGACGACTTCCTGCGGATCCTGACCGAGCCGCAGAACGCGCTGACGCGCCAGTACACGGCGCTCCTCGCGACCGAGGGAGTGAAGATCATCTTCGAGGGAGACGCGCTTCACGAGATGGCGACCTTCGCGGCGCAGGCGAACGAGAAGATGGAGAACATCGGCGCGCGGCGGCTGCACACGGTGATCGAGAAGGTGCTGGAAGAGGTCGCGTACGGCGCGCCGGACGAGGTGCGCGGCACGGTGAATATCGACCGGGACTACGTGAAGCGCCGTCTGAAGGGCGCGCTGGCGAACGAGGACGTGAGGCGCTTCGTGTAGGCCATGACCCTCTCCCCGAGCTGGCGACGCCGGCGTCGCGGAAGGGCGGCGGCGAAGCCGTCGAAGGCGACGTCGGTGGTGCTGATGCCGGGGCGGAACCTGGCCGTCGCGGACCGCGTGGTTGCGCTGCTCGAGGCGCTCGGGATGCACGTCGCGCGTTGGTCGGAGGCGGCGGCGGCGACGGAGGGGCCCGTTCATGCGGGGACGGCCGCCGACGAGGCGCTCGAACGCGCACAGGCCGTCGTGGCGCTCCTGACAGGCGACGCTCCGGGCGCGCTGCATCGCTCGCTTCTCATTTCTCCCGCCGACGAGGAAGGGCAGGTCGCCGCGGGGCCGGCGCCCGAGTTCCTGCTGGAGCTCGGGGAGACGCTGGGGCGCATGAGCGGCCCGGAGGAGGACCGGCTGGTGCTCGTGAGGGTGGGGGAAGCGCGTGTGCCGGCGTCGCTGGAGCGGCGCGGGATCCTGCAACTGGACGGGACGGCGAGGTCCGTGCAGGACCTGGTGCTGCGGCTCCGCGACGCGGGGTGCCGGATCGCGCCGGGAGCGGCGGCGGAGGCCATGAAGTCGGTGACGCTGGAGGCTCCCGCGCTGCCGGATCCGGTGCTGGTGGACGCGAGCGACCCGGCGACTGCCTGGACGCCGCGCGCCGTGGCGTTCTTCCGGCTAGGCGCCGTCGCCGCGCCCCCCCCCGCGACGACGCGGCCGCCGGGGATCGGCTCGGCGTCGAATCCGCTGGAGGCGATGGCGCTCCTGATCCGCGAGCTCGGGCTCGAGCGAGAAGCCAAAGTCGCCGAGCTTCTGCGCGCTTCGGCGAAGCTCGACGCGGAGCTGAGCGCGGACCCGAACGCAACGAGCGACGCGAGCGAATTCGCGGCGCTGTTCTCGCGGGCCGAGCGGGTCGTGTCGAACGCCGTCGCGGAGGCGGCCGACCGCCGCGAGGCATGGGCGTTCCGCCTCGGCGCGCTCCTGACCCTCGTGCTGCGGAATGCGTCGGTCGACCCCGGCCCGTGCAGCCCCGCCCTTCTGGCCGCGCTTGCGACCCTCGATGACCACGTCGCCGCCGCGCCGCTCACGACGGCCCTGGCCCGCGCGCTGCGCCGCTTTCTCGTCGCCGCTTCACGCGAGGCCGTTCGCGAAGCGCTGGCGCTGGAGGCGGAGACGATCGAGCGGATGATCGGGCTGGCGGCGAAGGCCTAATTCGACGGAGGACGCCGCGCGGGCTTTTCCGGCACGGGATCGTGCCCGAATCCGCCCCACGGGTGGCAGCGGCACAGCCGCCGGAGCCCGAGCCAGCCGCCGACGAACAGCCCGCGCTTCTGGAGCGCCTCGAGCACGTATGCGCCGCACGTCGGCTGGAACCGGCAGATGTCGGGCATGATGCGCGAGAGCGTGTTGCGGTAGACCCACATGGCGCCGATGCACAGCCAGCGCACGGGTTCGAACGGCCACTCGTACCAGGGGATGCGCATCACTTTTGCCCGGTGACGTCCTTCCAGTCGAGGCGGGCGGCGCCCAGGACCTTCCTCGTGGCGGGGTCGCGCACGATGACGACGGCGTAGAGATTCTCCGGTTTCCAATCCTTGCCCATGGAGATCTGGGCGGCGACGTTGCCGTCCTTGTCGATGACGCAGGCCTTGGACAGGAAGCGGACCACCCCGTGCTCGGTGACGGTATGGCCCTTCAGCTCGCCAGCTTTGATCTCCGTCGTCAGGTTGTTCTCCGCGATGGCGACCGTGACCTCGACCGCCGGATTCACGTCCTTGGGCAGCGCGACGTTCGCTTCGATGAACGCGTGGGTGGCCGTACGTTTTCCCGTTGCAGTCACGGTCGCGACCACGGCCGCCTTGTCGTCAGCCTCGATCCGCTTCACGGCCTCCCCGGAGTTCGCCGTGTGCATTGCGCCGCTCACGACGATCATCGGCGTGTACATGCCGCGCAGCCCCAGCGGCTTAGCGTACTGGTTCTGCGCTTCCGTCATCTGCTTCGAGCCGAACGGGTCCTTCCACCCCAGCTTGTCCCAGTAGTCCACGTGGTACACGAGCGCGATCGCGTTCTCGAATCCCTTTTCGCGCTTCGCGACCTTGCCGAGGAACTCCTCGGCGGGGGGGCAGGACTCTCAGCCCTGGCTTGAGAAGAGCTCGACGAGCACGGGAGTATCTCCGGCAGGTTTCGGATCCTCGCTGGCGACGATGGTCGTCAGGAGCGGGGAGAGCGCGAGGGAGAGGAGGGCGGCGAATCGGAGGTTCACGGCGGTGCTCCCAAGGGAAGGGGACCAGGATTGTAGCAGCGGTGGAAGACTGGAGGTCCGTCGGTGAGCCTGGCGGCGTTCATGCCCGGTCCTGCACGGAACACCACCGAATTCCCATGGCGGCCCAGGAACAATTCGCACGAGCGACGTGCAATCGCATCCTTTCGTATCTTTTCCTGTCCGCGCCAGGCTCGTTGCCGTTTGTCAGAAATTTCATCCGACCGCAGAAGAACCAGCCGGGATGACGGCGGGATTTTCAGGGGATACGGCCACGAGCCTGGCACGGATAAGAAAAGACGGGAAAAAATGCGCGGCCGCGCAAGGTTGGTGGGAATCGACGGTCACGCACGAAGATGGACGCAGAAGCCCTGTTCTCACGAATCACTGTGCCCTCTGCGCCCTCTGCGGCTAACCCCCAGTCTCTTCCTTCGGCGCCGCCTTCCGCGCCAGCTTCACCAGCGACGACGTGACCTCCGCGATCGTCAGCCCCACCGTCTTTCGCGGCAGGAACAGGTAGTCCCACCCCGGCGTCAACTCCTCGCGATTCAGCCGGAACGCTTCCCGCAGCAGCCTCTTGATCCGGTTCCGGTCCGGCTTCGACTTCACGTGCCTCCCCACGACGATGCCGAGCCGCGGGAACCCGAGGCCGTTCGGCCGCGCGTGGAGCTGCAGCACGCCGTCCTTGGCCTTGTGGGCGGAAGCGAACGCCGCATCGAATTCGTCGCGGCGCGTCAGGCGGAGGAGCTTGGGAAACGTGTTCGGCACGCCCGGGAGGATAGCGCGCGGGAAGTTCTTTGGGAGGGAGAAGCGGGGAATTACATTCTTCGCCCACGGAGGGAGGGCGGGAATGGCCGGCGTCGGTGCATTTCGATGCGTGAATCACGCGGATCGCGCGGCGATCGGCGTCTGCGTGAAGTGCCGGTCGCAGGTCTGCGCGGACTGCACGACGAAGGTGCAGGGGATCAACCACTGCCTGAAGTGCCTGCAGAGGCAGGTGCTGCCGACGGACACGTCGATCCGCCGGCCGAGCGCGAGCCTGACGCCGACGGGAATCCTGGCGGCGTTCGTGTTCTTCGCGGTCGTTTTCGGGATCGCGGGGGCGCTTCTGGTGTCGGCCACCTGACATGGAGCAGCGCACCGTCATCCCGCTGACGCGGCGGCTCGGGCCGCTGGAAGTCGTCGACTCGGCGATCTGGTTCGCGCGCGACCACGCCGTGGCGTTCCTGACGACGGCGGGGACGGGGAGCCTGGTGTTCGCGCTGGCGCTGGCGGCCGCGTTCAACCGGCTCGGGGGCTTGCCGCCGGGGTCGAGCCCGTCGGACCACCTCGCGGAACTTGCCGCGTGGGGCGCCGGCCTGTCGGCGCTGTTCCTCGCCCGCGGCCTCGGGCACTGGGCGATCGTCGAGCGGCTCGCCGGGTCGCTGCGCGGCGAAGAGCGCTCGCCGGAATCGTGCTGGGCGGCGGCGCTGAAGAACGCCCCTGCGGCGCTGTTCCTCGCGGGCGTGCCCGCGATGGTCCAGTGGGCCGGCTTCGTTCTCCTCTGGCCCGGCCTCTCGTTCCTCAACCGCTGGAGCGGCGCGCTCGCCGCCGCCGTGTTCGAGCGCATCGTGCCCGAACGCGCCCTCCGCCGTTCCCGCGACCTCATGCGCGGCTCCATCGACGGCATGGCCGCCTGGGGCATCCTGTTCGTCTCCTGGGCCCTGCTCTTCGTCAACACCCTCGTCGCCGGCGCCCTTCTCCCCGGCCTCCTCCGCAATTTCTTCGGCGTCAACCTCCCTCGTTTCGAACAGGCCGTCTCCCCGGGTAACGCCCTCTTCGTTGTCGGCGCCCTCGCCGCGTCCTGGGCCGCCTGCGACGCCCTCCGCACCGTCGCGTTCGCCATCCTCTACCTCAATTCGCGCATCGAACGCGAAGGCGGCGACCTCGTTGGCCGCCTCGAGGTCTTCAAGGCCGGCCGTCGCGGCGTCGTGGAGCAGGCGAAGGAGGAAGCGCATGCGTAGCGCGCTTCTCGCGCTCTGCCTCGCAGGGGCCGCTCTGGCAGCGCCGCCCGCGGGGGAGGAAGCGCGCCGCGAGGAGGACCGCGCGCTGCGGGAGCAGGCCGCAAAGGCGGAGTACGAGGAAGCGCTGAAGCGCTGGCAGGAGCAGCGGGGTGCCGGCGGGGACGACCGGGCGATGCGCGAGCGGCTGGACCGGATCCTGCGCGAGGAAACGACTCGGGACGCGATTCGCGCGAAACCGCCGGAGAAGGAGGAGGTGCGCCCCGAGCGGGAACCGGAGAGGAGGGAAGAGCCGCAGCGGAGTTCCTCGCCGCCGCCGTCCGCCGGGATTGGCTCAGCTTCCTCGTCCAGCCTCGCATCGCTGATGTACTTCTTCCTGATCCTCGTCGCGGCGATCGTGCTCGCATTCGCGACGTACGCGATCGTGATGGCCGTGATGCACGCGCGGCGTCGCCCGCCGGTGGAGGGCAACGGCGAGACGCCGGAGGATGCCGAAGAGCGCGGGGGCGCCGCGCCGCCGGTCGTCCGTGACCCCGAAGCATGGCTCGCGGACGCGCGCCGGCACGCGGCGGCGGGACGCTGGCTCGACGCGCTTCGCTGCCTCCTGTTCGCCTCGCTCGAGCGTCTCCACCGCGCCCGCTTCATCGATTACACCCGCGCCCGGACCAACCGCGAGTGCGTCCGCGCCTTCACCGGCCCCGAGGAACGCCGCGCGCCCTTCAGATCGCTCGTTGACGAGTTCGACCTTGCGGTCTACGGACAGCAGCCGGTGGGGGCGGAGGACTACGCGCGGGCCGAGGCGGCGGCGCGGGAGCTGGGGAAAGGAGGCGCGGATGAAAGCGTCTCGTGAGCGCGGCTGGCTGGGGATTGCGGGGCTGGTGGTGGTCGCGGGGGCGCTGGCCTGGGGCGCCGCGCGCGAGTTCAAGGCCCGCGAGGCCCGCCGTGTCACCGATCGCGGCTCGATCTTCGCTTCGGATGCCAGCGGGACGAGGGCGCTGTTCCTGCTGTTGAGGTCGGAAGGGCTTGCGGTGAGCGCGCTGACGCGGCCGCCGTCGGTGGCGCTGGAAAAGGGGCTGCTGGTGATCATCGATCCCGGGAGCGAGATGGACGCGAAGGGAGCGGCTCGGGCGCTGGAGTGGGTGGACGCGGGCGGGGCGGTGGTGGTGGCGGGGGAGGACCTGGGGCCGCTGGGGGCGGCGCTCGACGCGAAGGTGGAGCCGCCTTCGACGCGCGGGCTGGGGCTGGCGATGCCGGCGAAAGGCGAGAAGCCGTACGCGGTGGCGACGGGAAGCGACGCGGAGGTGAAGGTCGAGGGGCGCGACCAGGCGCTGCTGCGGCGCGGCAAGGCGCGGCAGGCGGTCGAGTTCGAGCGGGGCCGCGGCCGCGTGGTGCTGATCGCCGACGCGTTCTGCGCGACGAACGCGGGGCTCGACGCGGCGGACAACGCGCCGTGGTGGGTCGAGACGTGCCGCCGTCTCGCAGCGGGCCGCCCGGTGATGTTCCTCGAGACGGTGCACGGGTTCGCCCGCGAGCCGTCGATCCCCGAGTACATCTCCGACCGTGGCCTCGGGCCGCTCGCCCTGCAGGTCCTGCTCGTCGTCGCCGTCGCCCTCTGGGTCGTCGGCTCGCGCAAGGCCACGCCGCTCGCCCCGTCCACGCTGGTCCGCCGCCCGGCCGCGGAGTACGCCGCCACGATGGCCCAGCTCTATCGGCAGGGGCGCTCCGAAGCTCACGCCGCCGCCGTCGCCCTCGCAGAACTCGAAGCCTGGTGGCGAAGGCCCGCTTCAACGCGCGCCTTCGCCCGCCTGGACGCGGCGCACAAAGCCGCCGCGCAGCAGCAGATGGATTCCCTGGCAACGGAAGGTCGCGGGCTCGCGGGGCTCGCCCGACCGGGGGAGGACGCCGTGCACGGCTGGGTGGCGCGCGCGGCCGCATTCCGAAGGAGCGTGAGCGGTGACGATCGTGAATGAAGCGCCCGGGGCCCTGAAAAACGCGGCGGCCGCGGTCCGGGCCGAGATGCACAAGGTGATCATCGGGCAGGACGAGGCCCTGACGTGGCTCGTGCTCGCCGTGTTCCTGCGCGGCCACGTGCTGCTCGAGGGCGTGCCCGGCACGGCGAAGACGCTCGCTGTCCGCACGCTGGCACGGGCCCTCCATGCGTCGTTCCGCCGCGTCCAGTTCACGCCCGACCTCATGCCGAGCGACATCACCGGCGTGCACATCTTCGACCTCCAGCGCAACGAGTTCACGCTGCGCAAGGGACCGATTTTCACCGACCTCCTCCTCGCCGATGAAATCAACCGCACGCCTGCCAAGACGCAGGCCGCGCTCCTCGAAGCGATGCAGGAACGCAGCGTCACCATCGACGGCGAAACCCACGCCCTTCCCTCGATCTTCACCGTCTTCGCAACGCAGAACCCGATCGAGATGGAAGGCACCTATCCGCTCCCCGAAGCGCAGACCGACCGGTTCCTGTTCAAGGTCGCGCTGACATATCCCTCGCCGGCGGACGAGGAAGCGGTCCTGCGGGCGTATCACGAGGGGAAGGAGCCGCACGACATCGACCGCGCGGGCGTCAAGGCGGTGCTCTCGATGGAGGACGTCCTCGCGGCGCGGAAGGCGATCGACGCGGTGCAGGTCTCCGACGGACTCATCACTTACATCCGCAAGGTCGTCGCTGTGACGCGCGAGTCGCCCGACGTCCTGCTCGGCTGCGGCACGCGCGCCGGGATCCACCTCCTGCTCGCGGCGAAGGGGCTCGCGGCGATGGAAGGGCGCGCGTTCGTGCTGCCGGACGACGTGAAGCGCGCGTCGGTGCCGGTCATGCGGCACCGCATGATCCTGAACCCGGAGGCGGAGGTGGAAGGGCTGAAGCCGGAGAACGTGATCGACCGGATCCTCGCGAAGGTCGAGGTCCCGCGGTGAGGCCGACGCCCCTCTTCCTGCTGCTGTTTGCGCTCGGGCTGGTCCCGGCGGCGCTCGCGGTGCGTGGCGAGGGGTGGCTGTTCGCGGCGGCGGCGTGGGACGCGGCGCTGGTTCTGCTCGTGCTGGTCGAGCGCACGACCGGCGTGCGCCGGCAGTGGATCGAGGTCGAGCGGACGCTTCCCGACAAGGTGTGCGTCGGCGAGGAGAACGCCTGCGCGCTGACGTTCCGCAGCTTCGCGTGGATGCCGCTTCGGGTGTGGGCGATCGAGGGGTGGCCGTCCGAGTTCGAAGTGGAGCCGGGGGAACTGACGGCGCGGGTGGACGGGTACGGCTCGGAGACGGTGAAGTACGTGCTGAGGCCCGGGGGGCGCGGGGAGTTCGACCTGGGGCCGGTGCAGGTGCGGGTGCGGTCGCCGCTGGGGCTGATCGAGCGGCGGCTGTCGTTCGGCGAAAAGACGAAGGTGCGCGTGTACCCGAATCTCAAGGACCTGCGGCGGTACGACCTGCTGTCGCGGCGCCGGCTGCTGTCGCAGCAGGGGATCCGCGCGGTGCGGCGCGTCGGCGAGGGACGCGAATTCGAACGGCTGCGCGAGTATTCGCCGGGGGACGAGTACCGGATCATCGACTGGAAGGCGACCGCGCGCCGGCGCCGCCCCGTCTCCCGCGTCCACGAGACCGAGCGCGGCCAGAACATCATGATCCTCCTCGATGCCGGCCGCCTCATGGCCGCCGCCACCGGCCGCCTCACCAAGCTCGATTTCGCGATCAACGCCGCGCTCATGCTCGGCTACGTCGCCCTCCGCAACAACGACCGCGTCGGCCTCGCCGTCTTCTCGAGCGACGTCGAGTCGTTCGCGCTTCCGCGCGCCGGCAAGGCCGCCCTCTCCCGCCTCATGGACGCCCTCGTCCCCCTCCAGCCGCGCCTCACCTTCTCCAACTACCGCGCCGCCGTCGAGGCCGTCTCCCGCAAGATGCGCCGCCGCGCCCTCGTCGTGATGTATACCGACCTCGCGGACCCCGAGGCCATGGAGGAAATCGTCAGCGTCTTCCCGCTCCTCCGCCGCAGCCACCTCCCGCTCTGCGTCTCCTACCGCGACCCCGCGCTTCTCGATCTCGCCGGCGCGCCCCCCGCCCGGAACGCCCTCTACGAACACGTCGCCGCCATGGAAATGGTCGCCGAACGCCGCAAGGCCCTCGGCGACCTCCGCGCCAAGGGCGTCTCCATCGTCGACGTCCCCCCCGAGGAAATCGCCGTCGCGTCCGTCAACCGCTACCTCAGCCTCAAACGCATGCAGGCCATCTGACCATGGACCTCGACCGCTTCATCTCCCAGCGACAGGGCGCCTGGCGGCGCCTCGAGGTCACCCTCCAGCAGGTCGAGCGAAGCGGCCTCGACACGCTCACCGTCGACCGGCTGCGCGAGCTCGGCGGGCTGTACCGCGAAGCGTGCTCCGATTTCATCTACGCGCGCACCGTCCTGCAGAACGACGAGCTCGGCGACTTCCTCAACAAGCTCGTCGGCGACGCCTACGCCGCCATCTACCGGCGGTCGTGGATGACGCCGGGGGGAGTCTGGAAGTGGTTCGCAAGCGGGCTTCCGGCGGCGGTGAAGCGGAACTGGGGAGTGGTGCTGGCGTCGTGGCTGCTGCTGATCGCCGGGACTCTCGGCGGGTTCTTCAGCACGCTCTACGACCGCGAGGCGTTCTACTACATCGTCCCCACCGACTACCACGGGCTCTACGGCGAGAAACACGACGACCCGCGCGCAAGCCGCTTCGGCGACGACGTCAGCCTCGCGAAATCGCGCGACTTCGCCGCGATGCTCTTCACGCACAACATCAAGGTGGCGCTGACGGCGTTCGCGATGGGGGCGAGCGGGGGGACGCTGACGACGGTGATGATCGGCTACAACGGCGCGATGCTCGGCAGCATCGCGGCGAACTACCACCGGTGGGACCAGGATCTCGCGTTCTGGGCGCTGATCGTGCCTCACGCCGGGCTCGAGATTTCCTGCATCGTCCTCGCCGGCGCCGGCGGGCTGCTGCTCGGCTGGGCCCTGATCCGCCCGGGGCGGAGGACGCGCGGCGAGGCGTTCGCGGAGGCGGGGAGGGAAGCGGTCTCGCTGGCGCTGGGATCGGCGCCGTTCCTGGTGATCGCGGGGTTCATCGAGGCGTTCGTCACGCCGTCGGGCGCGATCAGCCCGTGGGCGAAGATGATTCTCGGCATCGTGACGGGCGCGGGGATGTGGGTTCACCTGCTCCTCCCGAGGAGGAACCCTGCGTAGCCCCTCCTGGATCGACCGCACGCACGTCATCACGACCCCCGAGGCCGTCGACTTCGCCTACGACCTCGCGGGGCCGGGGCAGAGGGCGCTGGCGTGGCTGGTGGACGGCCTCGTCATCTCGATCCTGATGCTTGGCGCTGCTTTCACGGCTGCCATCATCGGCATCCAGGCCTGGTTCTTCGTCACCGCGTTCCTCCTGCAGACGAGCTACTTCATCGTGCTGGAAGCGCTGATGCACGGCCAGACTCCCGGGAAGAAGGTCTTCGGAATCCGGGTGCTCGACGCGCGGGGGTTCCGCATTTCCTTCCTGCAGTCCGCCCTGCGCAACATCCTGCGCTTCGCCGATTCGCTCCCGTTCTTCTACCTGGTGGGCGGCATCGTCACTCTTTTCAACCGCCGCGGTCTGCGGCTCGGCGATCTCGCCGCGGGGACGATCGTGATCCGCATCCCCTCGGTGCCCGCTCCCGAGCGGCTCCTTCCGGCGGGCCAGCGAAGCGACTTGCTCCTCGGCGATTTTGCGCTGGGCGAACGGGTGCGCCGTGTGTTGAAGTCCCCCGAGAAGGACCTGCTCATTTCGCTGGCCGTGCGGAGGGAGAGGATGGAAGCCAGGCCGCGCATGGAGGTCTTCGAGGCCGCCGCAGCATGGTTTGCGGAGCGGCTGGAGATTCCCAGGCCGCCGACAATGAGCGCCGAGACCTACATCCTCAACCTTGCGGCCATCGCCCATGCGCCCCGTCGGCGGACCGAACCCCCGAAAGTGAGGTAGTCATGCCCGGACCGTGCACGAATCATCTGACCGTGGAAGCGACGAAGACCTGCGCGGGTTGCCGCCGGCCTTTCTGCGATTCCTGCGTCGTCGAACTCGGCGGGTGGACCTACTGCGGCAATTGCAAGAACGCCGCCGTCGCCGCTTCTCAGCAGGTCCAGGAATTCAAGCTTCCCAAGGAGGCGCTCCAGTACGCCATCGTCGGCATCTTCTGCTTCGGGATCATTCTCGAGCCCGTGGCGATCTGGAAGGGCATTTCGGCGCTGAACCAGATCAAGGCGGATCCCCGGTTGCCGGGCAAGGGGATGGCGACTGCGGCCGTGGTGATCGGCGGCATCTTCCTCCTGCTGAACATCGCGTACTTCGGGCTCATGTTCTCGGGCGGGCTCAGGGGGCTCAGGTGATCGAGAGCTCGCGGTGAAGGGATCCTGCCCGTTCTGCGGGACGGTTTTCACGGTCGACCAGCCGGTCGTGGTGACGTCGTGCTCGCTGTGCCGGAAAGAGATCCGCGCGTTCCAGGTTGAGGCGCCGCCGATGGCGCCGGTGGTTGCGGCGCCGCTGCCCGCCATGGGCGGCACGATGCAAGCGCCGCCGTGCGCCCGGCATCCCGCGAACGCCGCCGTGACCGCGTGCGGCCGTTGCGGGGACTTCGTCTGCAACGTCTGCGCGACGCCCGTCGAGGGCGCGGTGCTCTGCGTGCGCTGCTTCGAATTCCGCCACACACAGGGCGATCTCTACGCCCAGAGGGTCAGCTTCAGCCTCCCGAAGACGAGCCTCGCGTGCGGCATTCTTTCCGTGCTCTGCCTGGGATTCTGCTGGCTCGGATTCATCCTGGGGCCGATCGGGATCATCTCCGGGATTTCCGCGATCCGGCGCATCCGGCGGCAGCCCGCGCTGCCGGGGGAGAAACAGGCCATCGCAGGAATCGTGCTCGGGTCGCTCGGAACGCTGGCCTGCATCGGCTTCTATACCTGGGCTGCGCTGAAAGGCTGACGATGCTGAATCCCCCCACCTTCGCGGTGCCGGTATCTGTCCCTGAAAACGGACTGTTCCAGGGGCGCCGCTGGACATTGCACCCCGACCGGTTGACCCGGGAGTCGCGGGACTTCCTGTGGGGCTACAACGCGGACCACCATGTGATGCTGGCGGACGTCCGGCTCGTCTATCAGTACCGCCGCGCGCGCCCGATCTATCTGTGGTGGATCCTGATCAGCCTCCCGGTGTTCCTCATCGCCTGGGCGATCTCGACGGACCGCGGCAACGAGTTCCCTGCGCTCGTGGCGGCCTCCCTCGGCCTGGGCATCGTCATCGCTTCCGTCGTCATGGGGTTCGTCCCGCGACCCCACATCACGGTCCAGACATCCCGAGAAAGCGTCGTCCTCCGGATGGACAGCCCCTGGTGGTCCTCCTATCGCCGCCGCATCTTCTTCAATGGCCTCGCCCAGATCCTCGGGATCCCCGACCTTATCGCCGGCGGTGGCGTGCCGCGGCCTTCCGTTCCAGCCCAGGTTCCCGTTCCGGGAGCCATCCCGTCAGCCCAGGCGCCGGTGTGGACTCCTCCACCCCAGCCACAGGCCGCTCCCGAACCTCCTCCCTCGGCCCCGATTCTCGCGGAAGCTCCGCCGCCAGTGCCCGCGCCTCCGCCGCCGGCTCCCCCCGAGCCGCCTCCCGGCCCGCTCCCCGGTTGACGCCCGCCGGACCCTCGCGCAGAGTGACGCCCCATGGAACTCGACCGGATCCAAGTCAAGGGCGCGCGGCAGCACAACCTCAAGAACATCGACGTCGAGATCCCGAAGAAGAAGCTCGTCGTCATCACGGGCGTCTCGGGGTCGGGGAAGTCGTCGCTCGCGTTCGACACCCTCTACGCCGAGGGGCAGCGCCGCTACGTCGAGTCGCTCTCGTCGTATGCCCGGCAGTTCCTCGGGCAGATGGAGAAGCCGCTCTACGACCACATCCGCGGCATCGCCCCGACAATCTCCGTCGAGCAGAAGGCCGCTTCCCGTAACCCGCGCTCGACCGTCGGCACGGTCACCGAGGTCCACGATTACCTCCGCGTGCTGTTCGCCCGCGCCGGCGAGCTGTTCTGCTGGAAGTGCGGCGACGCGGTGAGGCCGCAGACGTCGCAGCAGATCGTGGACGAAGTGCTGCGGCTGCCGCAGGGACACCGCGCGATGCTGCTGGCGCCGGTCGCGGAGAACCGCAAGGGGACGCACGCCGAGACGTTCGCGGCGGCGCGGCGCGACGGGTTCGAGCGCGTGCGCGTGAACGGCAAAGTCCTGGATCTGTCGGACAAGCTGGACCTCGACAAGAAGCGGAAACACAACGTCGAGATCGTCGTCGACCGCATCACGGTCAGCACCGCTTCCCGCGCCCGGATCAGCGAGTCCGTGGAAACTGCGCTGCGCGCCGGCAAGGGCAGCCTGATCGTCGCGGCCGAGGGCCGGCCGGACCAGCTCCTGAGCGAGCACCGCTCGTGCGCCCGCTGCGCCATCTCGTTCCCCGACATGACGCCGCAATTCTTTTCGTTCAACTCGCCGCAGGGGATGTGCGCCGAGTGCAACGGCCTCGGCACCAAGGTCGAGATGGATCCCGCGAAGATCGTCCCCGACCCTTCGCTCTCGATCGCCGACGGCGCCGTCGTCCCGTGGGGAAAGGTCCACGACGCCCGCACCGGCTGGGACAAGGACGTCATCCTGGCGGTCTCGAAGCGCTTCAAGATCGACCTCAACAAGCCGTGGTCGAAACTCTCGAAGGAGCAGCAGAAATCGGTGCTGTTCGGCGCCGGCGACGAGCGGCTTGAGCTGTCGTGGAAAGGCCGCCACTCGAGCGGGACGTACCGGTTCCGCTTCGAGGGGATCGTGAACAAGATGCTGCGTCGCCTGAAGGAGAGCAGCTCGGAGTCGGTGAAGCGGTGGGCGACGCAGTTCATGAGCGACCGGCAGTGCCCGCAGTGCGGCGGCGGGCGGCTGAGGAAAGAGGCGTTGGGCGTGCGCGTCGGCGGGAAATCGATCGTGGAGTTCTGCGCGCTGACGATCCGGGACTCGGTCGAATTCCTCGCGGCGCTGAAGCTCGAGGGGGCGCGGGCGACGATCGCGGCGGAGATCCTGAAGGAAATCCGCGCGCGCCTCGGCTTCCTGCTGGACGTCGGGCTCGGGTACCTGTCGCTCGACCGCCTCGCCCCGACGCTGTCCGGCGGCGAGTCGCAGCGCATCCGGCTGGCGTCGCAGATCGGCAGCGAGCTGACAGGCGTGATCTACATCCTCGACGAGCCGTCGATCGGCCTGCACCAGAAGGACAACGCGAAGCTGATCGGCGCGCTGAAGAAGCTGCGCGACATCGGCAACTCGGTCGTCGTCGTCGAGCACGACCGCGAGATGATGGAAGAGGCGGACTGGCTGATCGATTTCGGTCCCGGCGCGGGAGTGCACGGCGGCGAGATCGTCGCGGAGGGAACGCCGGGGGACGTCGCGGTGGCGGGGAAGTCCCTCACGGCGCAATACCTCAGCGGCACGCGCGACATCGAGACGCCGGAGAAGCGCCGCGCGGGGAACGGCAAGACGGTGCGCATCCTCGGCGCCGCCGAGAACAACCTCAAGGGGATCGACGTCGACATCCCGCTCGGCAAGTTCGTCTGCATCACGGGCGTCAGCGGCGCCGGCAAGTCCACCCTCGTGAACCAGATCCTTCTCCCGGCCGCACTGAACGCCATCAACGAGTCGGACCTCAAGGTCGGCAAGCACGCCGGCCTCAAGGGCCTCGAACACGTCGACAAGATCGTCGACATCGACCAGACCCCGATCGGCCGCACCCCGCGCTCCAACCCCTCGACCTACACTAAGGTCTTCGACCCGATCCGCGACTTCTTCGCCATGCTCCCCGAATCCAAGCTCCGCGGCTTCAAACCGGGCCGCTTCTCCTTCAACGTCCGCGGCGGCCGCTGCGAAGCCTGCCAGGGCGACGGCCTCAAGATGGTCGAGATGCACTTCCTCGCCGACGTCTTCGTCCCCTGCGAGGTCTGCAACGGGAAGCGCTTCAATGATGCGACGCTCGAGGTGAAGTTCCGCGGCAAGTCGATCGCGGACGTGCTGAACAC
Source organism: uncultured Planctomycetia bacterium (assembly GCA_964590435.1). Taxonomy (GTDB): domain Bacteria; phylum Planctomycetota; class MHYJ01; order WSZJ01; family WSZJ01; genus WSZJ01. Next base: position 50,735 of record CAZPWT010000012.1, on the reverse strand, counting down.
GACGGTGGAGGAAGGGCTGCAGCTGTTCGCGAACCACCCGGAGATCGTGCGGGTCCTCCGCACGGTGGCCGACGTCGGCCTCGGGTATATCCAGCTCGGCCAGCCGTCGCCGACGCTGTCGGGCGGCGAGGCGCAGCGCGTGAAGCTGTCGCGGGAATTGGCGAAGCGCTCGACGGGGCGGACGCTGTACGTGCTCGACGAGCCGACGACGGGGCTGCATTTCGAGGACATCCGGACGCTGCTGCGGGTCCTGAACATCCTCGCGGACGCCGGGAACACGGTCGTCGTGATCGAGCACAACCTCGATGTCATCAAGACGGCGGACTGGGTGATCGACCTCGGCCCCGAGGGCGGCGGTGGCGGCGGGCGCGTGATTGCGGAGGGCACGCCGGAGGAAGTGGCGCGGGTGAAGGCGTCGTTCACCGGGCAGTACCTGGCGCGAACGCTCGCGGGCAAAGTGGCCGCGAGGTAGGAATCTGGCCTGGCGTACACGACATGGGCCACAGAGGGCACAGAGTTCACAGAGTCTAAAGGCCAGGACTGTGTGAGTTCATGCCCGGATCGATGGGCCTTCCATTCGATTCCACTCTGCCAGTCCGTTCTCTGTGTCCTCTGTGCCCTCTGTGGCTAATCCGTCGTTCTCACTCCGAGCGCTCCTCCCGCACCCGTTTTCGCTGACAGCGCTTCCCCCCGCGGATACCATCCGCACCTCCATGCTTCCCGACTCCGTTGCCAAGCGCGACCTGCTCTGGGCCGTCCACAAGACGCCGCCGGATTACGCCCGGTACGGCGCGGAATTCCTGAAGGAAGGCTGGCTCGCCGACGCCGCCGAGTTTTTCGGGCGCGCGAAGGACACGGCCAAGCTGAAGGAAGTCCTGAAGACCGCTCTCCGCGAGGGAGATGCGTCCCTCACGTCCCGCCTCGCCGCCATCAGCCCCGAGCTCGTCACGGCGGCCGAGTGGCGCGAGTGCGCCGTCGAGGCGGAGCGGCTCCAGAAATGGTCCTTCGCCCGGACGGCGTGGGAAAAGGCGGGCGACGCGGAGAAGGCGGCGGCGGCCCGCGACCGGGCGCTGGCGGCTCTCGGCTACACGATTCAAAAGGCGGTACCGAATGAAAGCGGCGCTCCAGGAAATCATCAGCCACCTCAAGCGTAAGAAGGTCGATTACGCCGACGCGCGGTATGTGGACCTCGAGGAAGAAACGATCGCGGCGCGCAACGGGGTGATCGAGGCGAACTCGCGCTCCCGGAGCCGCGGGATCGGCGTGCGGGTGCTGTGGAAGGGCTCCTGGGGGTTCGCGGCGACGGACAACCTCGCGGACCTCGGCGTCGCGGACCGGGCGCTGGCGGTTGCGCAGGCCACGGCGCGGGCCTCGGCGGCGCCCGCGAAGCTCGCGCCCGTCGAGCCGGTGAAGGCGTCGTGGAAGACGCCTTGCCAGGTCGACCCGTTCAAGGTGCCGCTCGCGAAGAAGACGGCGCTTCTCGCCTCGATCTCCGAGGGTCTCAAGAAAGGGAAGCGGATCGTCTCCGGCGGCGCTTCGTACACGGCGTACCGGACGCGCAAGCTGTTCGCTTCCAGCGAGGGCGCGCTGATCGACCAGGACATCATCGAGTGCGGCGCGGGGGCGGTGGCGGTGGCGGCGGCGAACGGGATGGTGCAGACGCGCAGCTACCCGAACTCGCACCGTGGCGACTTCGTGACGGGCGGGTGGGAGCACATCGAGGCGATGAAGATGGCCGACCACGTCGAGCGGGTGCGCGACGAGGCGGACCAGCTTCTGGACGCGCCGGATCTGCCGGAGGGGACGTACGACCTGATCCTGTGGGGCCCGCAGCTGGCGTTGCAGATCCATGAATCGTGCGGGCACCCGATCGAGGCGGACCGGGTGCTGGGGACGGAGCAGTCGCTCGCGGGCGGGTCGTTCCTGCAGCCGGACAAGCTCGGCAAGTTCAAGTACGGCAGCGGCTACGTGACGATCTCGCTCGACGGGACGATCCCGGGCGGTCTGGGATCGTACGGCTACGACGACGAGGGCGTGCCGACCGCGCGCGGCCCGGTCGTCGACGGCGGCGTGTTCGTCGGCTACCTCACGAGCCGCGAGACCGCGGCGAAGCTCAAGCTCAAGCCCAACGGCGCCATGCGCGCCGACTCGTGGTCGCGCCTCCCGCTCATCCGCATGATGAACATCTCCCTCGAGCCGGGGAACTGGGAGGCCGACGAGCTCCTCGCCGACTCCGACGGCGCCATCCTCCTCGACATCAACAAGTCCTGGTCCATCGACGACCGCCGCCTCAACTTCCAGTTCGGCTGCGAGGCCGCCTGGCAGCTCAAGGGCGGCAAGAAGGCCAAGCTGTTCCGCAACCCCATCTACTCGGGCATGACGCCGCAGTTCTGGAACGCCTGCGACGCCGTCAGCTCCAAGGCCAGCTGGCGCGTCTGGGGCGTGCCGAATTGCGGGAAGGGCGTCCCGGGGCAGACCGCGCGTGTCGGGCACGGCGCGGCGCCTTCGCGGTTCCGTGGAATCAAGATGGGAGCGTCGAAATGAAGACGAAGGCGAAGGCAAAGGCGGCGGGCAAGCGGGCGGGCGCGAAGGCCGCGCCGAAAAAAGCGGCGGCGGCCCACGCGTTTCCCTCGAAGGACCACGTCCTCGGCGCGATGCGCGAGGCGCTCAAGTCCACGGGCGGCGACGCCGAGCTCGTGTACATCTTCCACGACAGCGGCACCACGCGCTTCGCCGCCAGCGGCATCCACCAGAACATGGCGGAGCAGGGCGTGAGCATCTCGGCGCGCGTCGCGGTCGGGAAGAAACTCGGCGTCGCGTCGGTCAACTCGCTCGCAAAGAGCGAAATCGCGCTGGCCATCCGGCAGGCCCGTGAAATCGCCAACGCCGCGAAACCGCTCGCGGAATTCCCCGGCTTTCCCGGCCCGCAGACCTACGGCCCGGCGCCGAACCCCGACCCCGCCATCACCGGCCAGACCCCCGACGAGCGCGCGGACGCCCTCAAGCCGCTCTTCGCCGCCGCGGGCAAGGCCAAGACCGAACTCCACGGCGCCCTGATCGCCCGCACCACCCAGCTCGCCGTCGCCAACACCGCCGGCCTCGCCGCCTTCCACGAGGGGACCACCGCTGAGGCCCAGTTCATCGCGATGGATCCGGGCGGCGGCGGAAGCGGCTACAGCGCGGACGCGGAGCCGCGCTGGAAAGGGCTCGACCTGCCGACGCTCGCCGACGTGGCGATCCGGAAGTGCGTCCAGAGCCGCAAGCCTAAGGATCTCGACCCGGGGACGTACGAGGTGATCCTCGAGCCCGCCGCGGTCGCCGAGATTTTCTCGTGGCTGCCGTGGATTGCGTTCACGGGACGTTCCGTGGAGGACGGCCAGTCGTTTCTCAAGGACAAGTTCGGCCAGATGGTCGCCACCGACGCGGTGACGATCTACGACGACGGCCTCGACTCCGAGGGGATCCCGCTGCCGTTCGATTTCGAAGGGCGCCCGAAGAAGTCGGTGTACTTCATCGACCGCGGCGTCGCCCGCGAAGTCGCCCACGACGTCGTCAGCGCGGCGAACGCGAAATCCCGCCCCACGGGCCACGCGCCGTTCCCGGGCATGGGCCTCACCGCGATGCCGCTCAACCTCTTCGTCGCCCCGGGCATGTCCAGCGTCGAGGAAATGATCGCCCAGACCAACCGCGGCGTCCTCGTCACCCGCTTCCATTACCTCAACGGCCTGCTCAACCCGCCCGTCGCGCTGTTCACCGGCATGACCCGCGACGGCGCCTTCTGGGTCGAGGACGGCAAGGTCCGCCACCCGATCAAGAACATGCGCTTCACGCAGTCCATCGCCAAGGCGCTGCACGGCGCGGAGCTGGTCGGCCGCGACCGGGTGATCACGCCGAACACGTGGTCGCCGTTCGGAAGCGCCTGCGTGCCGGCGATGAAGTTCCGGGAGTGGACGTTTTCGAGCAAGACTGAGTTTTAAGCCGGGCCGTAAAAGAGTCTTCTCTCGTCCAGGCCCCCATCGGCCCGGCTTATCCTGAGCGAGGCCGCAGGCCGAGTCGAAGGATCGCATTTCTGCGGGGGAAGTGGCCTGAGAAGACTCGTGCATTGCTCTGCCTGAAGGCCCGACAGACAAAGAAACGAGGCCGCGGTTTCCCGCGGCCTCGTTCGTTTCCGGCGCGCCTACTTCAGGTCGACGACCTTCCAGTCCGAGCCCTCGAGGACCATCTTCAGGGTGCCGCCGCGCTCCTTGCCATGGTCCATGCCCGTGAAGGCGACGTCCGCGGTCTTGCCGTCCGCGCCCTTGGTCGCGGCGCCGGCCTTCGCGGTGCCGAGCCCCGCCTTGAAGTTCTCTTTCTCCTTGTCGGACAGCTTCCCGTCGCGGATCTCCGCGATCCCTTCGTCCGTCTTCGAGCAGCACTCGCCGAGCGCCTTCCAGTCGGCCGCGGCGCAGGCCGCGAAGAACGCCTTCGCCGTGTCCTCGGGCGTGCCGTACTTCGAGGCGGGCGTCGAGCTTCCGCCGGACGAGCTGCCGCCGGAGGAAGATTCCTTCTTGTCGCCGCAACCGGCGAGCAGGGCGACGGCCAGCAGGGCGTACGCGGGGAACTTCAGCATGGGGGCTCCTGAGAAGGGGGTTTCGCAGGGATTTTACGGCGCGGCGGCCCTTTGGCCACGGAACAGCGTCGCGGCCAGCACCCCGGCGCAGACGAGCAGGACCGCGCCGAACAGGAAGTCGGGAAGCGTCCGCGCCGCGGCGCTGGCAAACACGAGCAGCAGCGAGATCGCGACCCCCTCGATCGCGAACCGCCTCCGGTTCGGCCAGCGCAGGACGAAGAAGGACCAGAGCACCAGGGTCGCCCAGCGCCAGAGCGGGAACGAGGTGAGGGAGTAACGCAGCCACGAGAGGATCAGCCCGAACCCCGGGAGCGACCAGTGCTCGCCGTCGAAGTTCCTCTCCTGGTCGGGGTGGAGGATGCGCTCCCCCTCGACCTCGAGCCAGACGTGCTCGTAGCTCGCCTCGATCCGCGGCGAAAACCCGCGGCGCTTGAGGACGCTCGCGGCAACCACGGCGATCCCGTCGCAGTCCTCGCGCCCGGACGCCAGCGTCTCCGAAGGCGTCGGCCAGTAGTCCACGTTCAGCCACTGGTCCCAGTCGTTCGTGTAGACGATCCGCTTCTCCACGAACTCCTCGATCCAGGCGACTTGCGCGGGGCGATCGAGCCCGGCCGGCATCGCGGCGTCGATTTCCGCCGATAGCTTTGCGACCGCCGGGTCGTCCGGCGCGATCAGCGCGGCCGGGTCGCGCAGCGTGCGGATCTCGTGAAGCGCTCTTCCCGGGTGGGGGAAGAGCAGGAACAGGATCCCCGCCGCGAGGATCGGCAGCCTCGCGGCCAGCTCAACCCACCGGGAGCGGGGAGCAGGCTTTTCACCCGCACTCCCGTCTCCCGTCTCCGAACTTTCCTTCCCGTCCGTCACTTCTTCTTCTCTCCGTTCGACTCCGCACCCTTCGCCCTCAGCCCGTCCACCAGCGCCACCAGGCTGGCGACGAGCGAATGCACGCCGTCCGCGCCCGGGCCGATCGACACGGACCTCAGCTCCGTCGGTTTCGGCATCTTCGAGGCCACTTCCGGAAGCGCTTCGATGAGCTGGGCCTGCAGGGCGGTGGCGGAGAGATCGTTCTCGACCTTGCGGCGGGCGGCGTCGAGGGCGACCTGCTTCTCGTCCCATTTGTGGTTGTAGGCGCGCTGGACGTCGTCGCGGGCGAGGTCGGCCTCGACCTGCAGCTTCGCCACCTCGGCCTTCCGCGCGATCTTCTCCTTCTCGTGCCCCAGCGTCTGGGTCAGCGCCTCGGCCTCGACCTTTGCGCGCCGCGCTTTCTCGGCCTGGTCGCGATCGAACGCGTTCGCCTCCGACTGCGCCCGGAGACGCGCGACTTCGGCATCGGTCTCGATCTTCAGCTTCGCCGCCGCCTTCGCGGCCTCCGACTCTTTCGCCTGCACTACGGCGTCGCTCGCGAGTTCCGCCAGCCGCGCTTCTTTCGCCCGCTCGCTGCGGAACGGCCGCTGGAGCATCTCCCAGACCTTGGGGGAGCTGACGATCGCTTCCTTGATCTGCACCGTCACGATGCGGAGCCCGAGGCCGCGCTCGTGGCCCTCGCCCTCGCCTTCCATGATCTTGCGGAGGCGCTCGGTGAGTTCCTTGATGATCGGCTGCTTGTCGGCGAGGACTTCGTCGATCGACATCGTCGCGACCTTGTCCTTGATCGCGGCCTCGGCCTGCTCGCGCAGCTGGACGTTCACGAGGCGCATCGGGTCGAGCGCGTCGGTGAAGTCGCACTTGCGGTAGGCGTTCTTGAAGTCCTCGATGATCCACTGCACGTAGCCCTGCACGAGCACGCCCTGCTTCTCGCGGGAAATGCAGCGCGCGTTGATCAGGATCGTCTGCATCGCGGCCGGGACGACGATGAACGAATCGGTCCAGGGATCGAAGCGGAAGGAGACGCCTAGGCCGAGGTTGATCGGCTCGGTCCGCCCGCGACGGGTGTGGACCACCCAGCAATTCGGCGGGACGACGACGTTCTTCCACCTCAGGATGCCGGTGATGCGGTACGGGACCGCCCCCGAGCCGGCGTCCATCCCGCCGGGGACCTGCCCCTGGAAAAACCGCGAATCGTCGCCGCCGTGCCCCGCCGCCTGGGCAGGCGCCGCGACGCGCTGGACCTTCAGGGCATTCTCGAGGTGGACCTGTTCCCGAAGAACCTGGTCCATGTAGTCGTTCTTGAGCTGCTGCTGTTCCATGGTCGGACCTCCTGGCTTTGGCGCGCCGGAGACAGTAACCGTAACGCTGGCGGGGGGAGAAATGTTCTTGGGTTGAACGGCGGATTCCGGCGGGAGAACGACGTCGAAGGTCGAATGTCAAAGGTCAGGGGGGCGTGACCTTCACCCGGGCGGGGGCGCTTCCCTCGATTTCGATCGTGGCGCCGGCGCCTTCGCGCAGAAGCTGCGCGCAGCTCTTTACGTGGTCCGTCGCCTCGGAAATCACGAAGTCGCTCGGGGTCGAGGCCAGCGCGGCCCACACCAGCAGTTGGTCCGCGAGATGCCGGTCCACCGGCGCCCCCGACGCCAACTCCGCCAGAAGCCACGCCCCCGCTTCACGCCCCACGTCCTCGCTCGGCTTGCCGCGTTCGCCGAGGGCGGAAGCGCCGATTCGGACGCCGCGGGCGTCCTCCGCCCAGAGCACGATCCCGGCGCCCGGCGACGGACCCTTCGACAGGTCCAGCCGCACGTCCACTTCGCACTCGCGCAGCGCCGACTTCGCGTCCGCCGTCAGCCCCTTGCCGCTTCGCAGCTCCTTCAGCGCCGTCGCGCGGATCCTCTCGGGGACGTGTTCGGGAAGCGACGACGCGTAGGAAACGCCGGCGATCCGGGCGGGGCCGCCCCATGCCGTGCGGGTGATGCCGCGCCACGACGGCGTCGCAGGGCAGGAGACGGTGATCTCGCCGCCGCCGGCGGGGAAGAAGCCGCGGCGGACGAGCTCGATCCCGGGAGCGACGCCCATTTCGCGAAGGGCAGGGACGAGGATTTCGCGGAACCAGTCGACCGGCGGCGCCATCGGGTTGTCCGTCCCGCCTGTCACGGTGAGCGTCCCGCCCCTTCGCGCCAGCAGCGGCAGCGCCGCCTGGAGCACGAGCATCGTTGAGCCGGCGCTTCCGATGTCCGTCGATTCGCGCACCGGGCCGGACGCGGTGCCGGGGAAGAACTCGACCCAGGAGGAGCCCTTCACGCACCCCGCGAGCGACCCGCCGCTGATGCGTTCGACGGTGAGGAGGGCGGCGAGGTGCTGGCGCTGGAGGCCGGGGTTGCCGCGGTTGCGGCGGATGTTTTCGACGCGGAGGCGGACGCCGCGGAGGGCGGCGATGGCGATGGCGGTGCGGGGGAGTTGGCCGCCGCCGGTGGAGCCGTCGACTTTCCAGGGGGTGGGGGTGGACATGTGTCTCGCGGACGACGTCGAAGGTTGAAGGTCGAAGGCGGGAAAAGCGTTGGGGGTTGGGTTGACTTTGGGAGAGGGAAGTTCAAGGATGGCGGCAGGGTCAGGGGATCAGGGAAGATTCATGCAGAAGTTCACGGAGTTGCGAGTTTGGCACGGGGCGCAGGATCTGGCCTGCGAAGTCTATCGGGTCAGCCGGGCTTTTCCCGCGGAGGAGAAGTTCGGGATGATTTCTCAGCTTCGCAGGGCGGCGGTATCCGTCTCGTCCAACATCGCCGAAGGCTCAAAACGTCTATCGCCCGCCGACTACGCAAGGTTCATCAACATGGCGGAAGGCTCGCTCAACGAGGTCGAATCGCTGCTCCACCTGGCTCGGAGGCTGTCGTTCATTTCGCCGAACGACCTGGAGGCGCTCCAATCCCGCATAACGCCCCTGGAGCGAATGTTGCACGCCCTTCGCAGCCGCATCCAATCCGCCTCTGCCTGAATCCAAACCTTCGACCTTCGACTTTCGACGTCCTTCGCCTTCCAGCGCCGCCCAGCTCACCCAACAAAAAAAGCGCCGGCCGAAGCCGGCGCCCTACGCATGCGGGAAAGAGGAGTTGAACCTCCACGGGTGTGACCCCACTAGCTCCTGAAGCTAGCGCGTCTGCCAGTTCCGCCATTCCCGCGCGGATGGGTATTAATAGGCGGAAGAATGGAGAAGTTCAAGCGAAAAGGAAAATGAGCTTCCTCTATACTCCGGCGCCGAGATTCGGCAGGGAGGGATGTTGCGATTCATCACTCGAGCCGCCGCCGGGCTCATTCTGCTGGCACTGACCGGTGGATTCGGGGTGGCAGCCCTTTCGATCGGTACCGCGATGATTCGGGGGGGCGGCCTGCGGATTCCCGCACTGGACGGCACGCCTGCAGAGATCCCGCTGGGGAACCGGCCGCTGGCCCTCAGCCTGCTCGGCTTCTTCCTGATCGGCTCGGGAATCCTCGGCTATCTGGCATCCTCGGCCCTGTCGGCCACTCGCCAGGGTCCCGCAGGAAACGAGATCCACGAAGTTCCAAGGGCGGGGGTCAATCCCTCGTTCGCCGTGCTCGCCGCGGCGGGTTCTTCAATGAAGCTCCTGGCAATTCCCCGGCACTACGTGCCTCGCCAGTTCGCGGGCAGGTTTGGGCCAGGGTGCGTCCTGGCGGCAGGCGCGTGGATTGGCCTCCATGCCTCTCTCACCATCTGGTTTGGCGTCCCCTGGTTCGCCCAGTTCTTTCTCGGAATGCTCTCCCTCGTCGCGCTCGCCGCCGCAATTCCGATGAGTCGCACCTGGCTGGCGCTCCAGCGCGTCGACCTTCACGTCGACGAGTTCACTTCCCCCGTTCGCCCGAACGAAGTCCTGCGCGTTCGCGCCCGGGTTCGCGCACGCACCAGGGTGCGAATTTCCGGCGCCTCGCTCCTCCTCGCCTGCGTCAGGATTGTGAACGATCGCGTTCCGGGCTCCCCTTCGAATTGGGTCCGGCAGTATCCCTACGGGCACGAAGAAGTCGTCGCGGGCGAAGCAACGCTGGCGCCGGGAGACGAGATATCTCTCGTTGGCACTTTCGTCCTCCCGGCGTCCTCGCCGCCCTCCTCGCCGCCTTCGGGAACCGCAGAGGCCGACAGCACCTGCTGGATTCTTGGAGTTCTCGTGCGAATTCCAGGCTGGCCCGACCTCGAAATCTCGCGCGAAATCACCGTCAGTCGCTGAGACCATCTTGCCGCAGCAGGCGCCGCATTGCCCGAATTGACGCCCCTTCGGCTGAGGGATACGATCGCCGGGAGCGGCATTTGCAAAGGAAACGCTTTCGATGATCCAGACGATCAACAACGAGCAGATGGCCCAGGGGATCGGCAAGCCCGGGATCGTCATCGTGGACGTGCGGCAGCCCGAGGAATACGCCGCGCGGCACATCCCTGGTGCCATCCTGGCGCCCCACACGGACATCGAGGTCTACCTTGCCGACCTGCCCCGCGACAAGGACCTCTACGTCCACTGCGAGCACGGGGCGCGGTCGCAGTATGCCTGTGAAGCGCTCGAGGCGTCCGGGTTCACGCGGCTGTTCAACGTCGTGCCGGGGATGAGCGGGTGGCGGGGGGTGGTGGAGAAGGGGCTGCCGACCGGCTGGAAGTAGGGAGTGGTGAGTGCTGAGGATTGAGTGAAAGGCCTCGGGAGTCGCGCTTGAGCACGATGGACTCGATCAGAGAGAAAGTCGCGAAGGGAGAGAGGCTCTCCTTTGAGGACGGCGTTTTTCTCTACGGGGCGCCGCTGATCGAAGTCGGGGAGCTGGCTAATACGGTGCGCGAGCGGATCAATGGAAACGTCGCGTACTGGGTGTCCAATCGGCACCTCAACTACTCCAACGTCTGCGTGCTCACCTGTTTGTTCTGCGCGTTTGCGCGGAAGCCGGGCGAGGAGGGCGCTTACGAGTACTCGCTGGAAGAAGCGTTCGCGAAGGCCGAGGAACTGCGCGGGACGAACGCGACCGAGATCCACATCGTCGGGGGGCTTCATCCCGATCTGCCGTGGGAGTACTACACCGACCTGCTGCGCGGCATCAAGGCGCGCCTGCCGCATCTGCACCTCAAGTGCTTTACCGCCGTCGAAATCGATTTCTTCGCGAAGAAGTTCAACAAGTCGACCGAGCAGGTCCTGCGCGAACTCATGGACGCCGGGCTCGATTCGCTTCCCGGCGGCGGCGCGGAGATGTTCGCGGAGCGGGTGCGGAAGAAGATCTGCAAGTTCAAGATGTCGGCGGAGGAATGGAAAGAGGTGCACCGGATCGCGCACCGGCTCGGGCTGAAGTCGACGGCGACGATGCTGTACGGGCACATCGAGAAGCCCGAGGACTGCGTAGACCACATGGTGCAACTGCGCGAGCTGCAGGACGAGACGGGCGGGTTCACCGCGTTCATCCCGCTTCTGTTCCACCCGGACAATTCGATCCTGAGCCACATCCGCAAGCAGAGCGGCCTCTCGGACCTGCGGCACATCGCGGTCTCCCGGCTGATGCTCGATAATTTTCCGCACATCAAGGTCTACTGGATCATGACCGGGACGAAGGTCGCGCAGACGGCGCTGTCGTTCGGCGCGGACGACATGGACGGGACCGTGCGCGAGGAGAAGATCACGCACATGGCCGGCGCGACGAGTCCCCAGATGATGGGGCAGGCGGAGCTGGAAGCGCTGATCCGGGAGGCGCGGCGGGTGCCGGTGCGCCGCGACACGGTGTACAAGGCGCTGGAAGTCGGGAGCGCGAAGTAGCTTCGCGTAAGATAGAGAGATGATCCTCGCGCGCCGTGTCGTCGGTCCCTTCGCCGAGAACTCCTACGTCGTGGGAGACCCTTCCACCCATGAAGGGGCGCTCGTCGACCCGGGCGGCGACGTGGAGGACCTGCTGGCGCTGGCGAAGAAGAACAAGCTGCGGATCACGAAGATCCTGATCACGCATGCGCACTGGGACCACGTGTTCGGCGTGGCGGAGGCGCAGCGGCTGACGAAGGCGGAGACGGTGCTGCCGAAGGGGGAGCGCGGGATGATCGAGCACCTGCGCGAGCAGTCGCTGGCGTTCGGGCTGCCGGTCCCGGAGCAGCCGAAGATCGACACGTGGGTGGAGGAGGGGGACGCGGTCAAGGTCGGCGACCTCGAGTTCCGCGTGATGATCGTCCCGGGGCATTCGCCGGGGCATGCGGCGTACGTCTGCGGGCTCGACGCGCTATCGGGCGACACGCTGATGGCGGGAAGCGTCGGGCGCACGGACTTACCGGGCGGGGACATGGAGACATTCGTGGACAGCATCACGGGGAAGATCATGAAGCTCCCCGACGAAACACGAATCCACCCCGGGCACGGGCCGTCGACGACGGTGGGCGAGGAGCGCGACACGAACCCGTTCGTGCTCGAGATGATGGCGATGCGGGGGCGCGGTTGATCGCCGCGGTCCCTGCGGCGGCTTACTGCGTGGCGATGGCGCTCGCGTCGCGGCTGGTCCCGCTGTGCCCGTGCTGCGGGACAGAAGTGAAAATCTCGCGGCTGGTGGCGGCGGTCGCGTGGGTGGGCGTCGCCGGCGCGCTGTTCGTCCTCCCGGGGCAGCGCTTCCGACTCTACGGCGCGATGGCGCTGCTGTCGGTGGTGCAGGCGGCGAATTTCTGGCAGCAGTTCCGGCACGACGAGATGAGCCCGTCGTCGGTCGCGACGTGGACATTTGGGGCGTCGGCGCTCGGGGCGGTGTCGTTCGGCGTGCTGGCGCGGCTCGCGCGGCCGAAGGCGGGCGCGCGATGATCGTGCCGTGGCACTCCGCGTTCTTCTTTGCGCTGGCCGTCGGGCTGCTGGCGTTCTGCCTCCCGGTCCCGATCCGCGAGATCGGGCGAGGGTTCTACAAGATGATGGCCGGGTGGGCGCTGTTCCTCGCCGCCTGCGCCGCGATGACGCGCCCGCTGGACGCCTCGGCTGCGAGCGTGACCGGGTACGTCTTCATCGGCGCCGCCGCGTTCGTCAACGGCCTGCTTTGGGCCGGCGCCGAGCGCGCCGCGGTGTGGATTTCGGTCCCCGCCGTGCTCGCGGGACTCGCGGGGCTCGCCGCCTCGGTGCGCTTCCCGTCCCGCGGCCTCCCGGCCGAGCCGTGGATCGCCGGCGTCTCGCTCCTCGCCAGCGCCGCAATGCTCGGCACCGTGCTCGACACCATGGTGCTCGGGCACTGGTACCTCGTGAAGAAAGGCATGTCGTTCGACCACCTCGGGCGGATGAACACCATGTTCGCCGCCTCCGTGGGGCTGCGGGCCCTCGTCCTCTGCGCCGAGGCGTACTGGCTGACCCAGGTCTTCCACGCTGCCACGCAGGACCAGCTCCTCTTCTTCCTTCGCCTCGCCGTCGGCGTCGTCGGCCCCGGCGTGCTCGCCTGGATGACCTGGCGCTGCATCAAGCTCAAGTCCAACCAGAGCGCCACCGGCATCCTCTACGTCGCCTGCGTGTTCGTCCTCATCGGCGAAATGGTCGCGACGTGGAGTCTGCGCGCCCTATGAGAATCCGCGTCTGGTGCGAACGAGACCAGTGCATGGGCTTCGATACGGTCACCCCCGCGTCGCCGGTCGGGAAGTGCCCTTCCTGCGGCGACGAGCTCAAGGTCACGGTGCCGCCGCCGGACGACCGCGACGACGTCTCGAAGTGCTGGCGGTGCCAGTGCCCGAACCTGTACGTGGAGAAAAACTTTCCGCAATCGCTGGGATGCCTGGTGATGGTGGGAAGCGCGGTCCTCGCGATCTGGTTCGCGCAGAAAACGTACGGGCTGTCGTTCATGGGGATCGTGGTCCTGGACTTCATCCTCTACTTCCTGGTGCCGACGCGCGCGGTCTGCTACCAGTGCTCGGCGGAGTATCTCGGCGCCCCAAAGAACGCGCGCCACAAGGGTTACGACCTGCTCATCGCGGGGAAATACGCGGATACGGAAGATGTCGGCGGGCCTGCGGGGCATTGAAAAACGGCAGGGGATGGGGAAACGGCGGGCGGGGGATCGGGTGGGCTGGGGCTTGGGATGGGGCTGGGGCACTCCTTTGCCGGGCGCTGGCGGTTGCCCCCGCCCCATCCCTCGCCCCAGCCCACCCAAGCCCCTTCCCGGAATTTCCCCTTCCCCTGCCGTTTTTCCGGAACTTTCTCCAACCCACCCCCGTCCAATCCAAACGCTACGGTGTTTTCGTGTCCCATCAGGAGGTTCCATGAAGCTGCGCTTCTTCGCCGCATCCATCGCCACCGCCCTCGTCGTCCTCGCCTTCACCCTCGCCCGCGCGGGCGACCCTTCCCCGGACGATTCGTGGAAGAAGGGGAACAAGTTCTACGAGGAGAAGTCGTACAAGAAGGCACTCGAGAGCTACCTCGAGGTCCGGCGGCTGGCGCCGGAATTCGCCGAGAAGGACGACCTGAATCTCCGGATCGCGGTCTGCCACGTGCGGCTGCGCCAGTGGGACCAGGCCGAGGTTGCGCTGAAGACGGCGGTGAAGGGCGAGGACCACTACAAGCTCCGGGCGCTCGTGCTGCTCGGCCAGCTCTACCGCGACTGGCCGCACGAGGTGTACTTCAAGGGCGACGAGCGGAAGCGCGGGGAGTGGTTTGACGGCGCTTCGTACGAGTGGACGCAGGGCACGGACATGGAGAACGTGCTGAAGTGTTTCGAGGAGGCGAAGAAGGTCGGCTACGAGCTGCGGGACCTGTACGCGGCGGGGCTGGCGGCGAACCCGAAGGATGCGGACGCGATCAACAAGAAGGACCGGCTGGTGCGGCAGCTGACGTGCGACCTGAACGTGGAGCTGTGGCCGTTCATCGAGCAGCGGATGGGGCGCGCGGCGGCGGGGGAGAAGTGGAAGGACCCGGCGGGCGAGGCGAAGCGGTACGACGCTTCGTGGAGCGCGAACGAGAAGGTGATCTTCCTGATGGACGAGATCGTGAAGCTGGACCCGGACGACGAGAAGCATGCGAAGTCGGCGGCGGCGATGCGGGACAAGGCGATGTACGTGCTGCGGCGGCCGTGGCATTTCGAAGTGAAGGCGGAGGAGGACCTGCTGGGGCAGGCGCTGGGGATCCTGCGCGGGGCGAAGACGGAGTGGCCTGCGTCGGGGATTGCGGACCAGATCCAGTTCATGATCGCGCGGTCGCTGGAGGACCGGGCGCAGTGGGTGCAGGCGGTGGAAGAGTTCCAGAAGGTGCTGGACCACAAGGACTCGAAGTGGATTTCGGACGCGCGGTGGCACATCCAGGAGATCCAGCGGCCGCGGCTGGGGCTGTCGGGGGCGGGGAACTGGCTGCCCGGGCAGAAGGTAGAGCTGAGCGTGAACTGGCGGAACGTGAAGTCGGTCGCGTTCACGCTGGAGAAGTTCGACCTGGAGACGGCGTGGTCGAAGTACGTGGAGCAGAGGGACGGGGATTTCACGGCGGGGGACTTCGCGAATTTCGCCGCGGCGCGGTCGCCGAAGAAGCTGGCGGGCGAGGAGGTGGCGAAGTGGACGCTTGAAACGAAGGATGACGGGCGGCATGCGCCGGCGGCGCAGGCGTTCGAAGTGCCGGCGCAGAAGTCCGGGGCGTACCTGCTGACGTCCGAGGCGGGCGGCGTGGTGTCGCGGGTGGTGGTGCTGGTCTCGGACCTGGTGATGGTGGAGCGGACCGGCCGCGACGGGCTGTTCTATGTGACGGACGCGGAGACCGGAAAGCCCGAGGAGGGCGCCGAGGTGCGCGTGCTGGAGCGCATCAACTGGTGGGAGAACGGCAAACAGCGTTACCAGGACAACAAGTTCTCGAAGAAGACGGACAAGGACGGGCTGGCGGAGGTGGATTTCACGGGGGCCAATCGCGGCGCGCAGGTGATGGCGTACGCGAAGAAGGACGGGCGGCTCGCGATCGGCCTGACGGCGTACCACTACTGGTCGGAAGAAGGCGGGCGCGGGGCGCGGGTCGACACCTGGACGGACCGCCCGGTCTACCGGCCCGGCCAGGCGGTGAACTGGAAGTCGACGCTGCGCGTGCCGCGCGCCACCGGGTACTCGGTCCCCGAGGACCACACGGTGCACGTGCGCATCACGGACCCGAAGGGGACCGTGCTGACGGATGCGGACATGAAGACGAACGAGTTCGGGAGCATCTCGGGGAACGTGACGCCCGCGATCAAGGCGCCGCTCGGCGTCTACTCGGTGCAGGTCGAAGGCCCCGAGAACGCTCGCGGCTGGTGCCAGTTCCGCGTCGAGGAGTACAAGAAGCCCGAGGTCAAAGTCGAAGTCGTCGCCAAGACGGAGCTCGCCAAGCTCGGCGAAGGCCTCACCGCTGAAATCCACGCCGACTACTACTTCGGCGGCGGCGTCGCGAACGCCGACGTGCACTACACGGTCACGCGGCGCGGCTACTCGTTCTGGTACCGCGAGCCCGAGGAATTCGACTGGTACTACGGCGACCGCTGGGGCCGCCCAGGACGCGACTGGAACGAGGAAGTCATCACCGACGGGAACGGCAAGACCGACGAGAACGGCGTCCTCCTCGTCGAGTGGTCCACGCTGAAGGCCAAGAACGAGATGCCCAACATGGACCACGAGTACGAGGTCCACGCCCAGGTCACCGACGCTTCCCGCCGCACGATCGAGGGAAGCGGCACGGTTCGGGCCACGCGGACGCAGATGTTCGCGACGCTCTCGTCGAAGCACGGCTACTACACCGCCGGCGACCACGTCGAGATCGAGCTCAACACGCAGAACGCCAACAACCAGCCGCTTCCCAGCGACGGCAGCATGACGGTCGCCCGCATCGTGTGGGACGCGACGATTGCGCCGAACGGCGGCTGGAAGGACGAGCCGTTCTTCACGGAGCCGGCCACGACGGGGAAGAACGGGCGCGGGTTCTGGAAGTGGCAGGCAGACCGGGGCGGGTACTACGCGTTCATTTACGAGTCGAAGGACGCGTGGGGCGAGAAGGTCACGGGGCGGACGCAGATCAATGTCGCCGACCCGAACGCGGCCAACGCCGCGGCGCGCTTCCGCGAGCTCGACCTGACGCCGGAAGAGCGGACGTACCGGCCGGGGCAGACGGCGCGGATCCTGCTGTGGAGCGACGTCGCGGGCGCCTCGGTGCTGGTGACGACGGAAGCGAACCAGACGACGCTGAGCCGCGAGGTGGTGAAGCTCGACGGGAAGTCGAAGGTGCTGGAGTTCAAGCTGGCGGAGGCGCAGTGCCCGAACTTCCACGTGCGGGCGGTGACGGTGAGGAAGGGTGAGATTCACCAGGCGGCGACGGAGATTTTCGTGCCGCCTGCGGACAAGTTCCTGGATGTGAAGGTCACGCCGGGCAAACCGGAGTACAAGCCGGGCGAGCACGCGAAGTACGAGATCAGCGCGACGGACTGGCAGGGGAAGCCGGCGAAGGCGGAGTTCGGGCTGGCGGTATTTGACCGGAGCGTGCTCTACATCGCGCCGTCGAACGTGCCGGACCTGCGGCTCGAGTTCTGGGGCGGGCGCCGGTGGGCGAACGTGAATCTCATGTCGTCGCGGCAGTTCTCGACGAGCCCGGTGACGACGGACGGCAACAAGTACCCCGAGTACAAGCTGCACGGCGACCCGGCGGGCTACGGCGGGCGCTTCGGCGGCCGCCGTGGCAGGCATTCGCAGGGCGAGGCGTGGGGGGACGACAAGGGCGCGGCCACGGGCGGGTTCGCCCCGGGCGCGGCAGAGCCCCCGGAAGCCGACGCGAATGAAGCCCTGCGGTCCGAAGGCGGGGAGCTCGAGGCGAAGAAGTCCGCGGATCCGTCCGCTCCGCCGGCGCCGAAGACGCTGATGGAGCGCAAGTCGAAGGACGGGAAGCCCGGCAACAGCAAGAACGACCAGGGGAACGGCGAGGCCGCCGTGGGCGCCCAGCCGGTCGTGCGCAAGAACTTCGCCGACACGGCGTGCTGGAACCCGTCGATCGTGACGGACGAGAACGGCAAGGCCACGCTCGAGTTCGACATGCCGGATTCGCTGACGACCTGGCTCGCGGTCGCCCGCGGCCTCGACACCGGGACGCGCGTCGGCGGCGCTTCCGTCGAGGTCCAGACCCGCAAGACGCTGATGGCCCGCCTCCAGGCGCCGCGGTTCTTCCGCGAGCGCGACGAGCTGCTCATCAGCGCGATCGTGAACAACGCCTCGGCGACGGACGAGCAGGTGAAGGCCGCGCTGAAGCTCGAGGGCGGCACGCTGGAGCTCGGCTCGCCCGAGTCGATCGACATCAAGGTCGCCGCCAACGGCGAAGTCCGCCTCGACTGGAAGGTCAAGGCGACGAAGGAAGGCTCCGCCCGCATCACCGTCAGCGCAATCGGCCTGCAGGACTCCGACGCGATGCAGCTCGATTTCCCGGTCTACGTCCACGGCATGGACAAGCTGCAGAGCTGGGCCGGGGTCGTGAAGGGCGACACCGAGACCGCGACGTTCACGATCGACGTGCCGGCGGACCGCAAGGTCTCGACGGCCGACCTGACCGTCCAGATCAGCCCGACGATGATGGGCGCGCTTCTCGACGCTCTCCCGTACCTCATCGAATACCCGTACGGCTGCGTCGAACAGACGATGAGCCGCTTCATGCCCGCCGTCGCCGTCGCCAAGACGCTGAAGGACACGGGGATCAACCTGGAGGACGTGGGCAAGCGCCGCGAGCTGGCGTACGCCGACATCCAGACGGGGAAGAACCCGGTGTTCCACACGACGGCGCTGGAGTCGATCGTCGAGTCGGGGCTCAACCGTCTGTACGGGTTCCAGAACGGGATGGGCGGCTGGGGCTGGTGGCAGTCGGACCGGATCGACCCGTTCATCACGGCGTACGTCGTCAACGGGCTGCGCATCGCGAAGTCGGCGGGCGCACCGATCGACGAGAACCGGCTGCAGAACGGGATCAACGCGCTGAAGAACAACCTCCGCGAGGAGAAGGACCTGCACCGGGCCGCGTACTGCGCCTACGTCCTGGCGGAGTGCGGCGCACTCGACAAGAAGGACCGCGACCAGCTCTACGACCGCCGCGGCGACATGAACAGCTACGGCCGCGCCCTCATGGCCATGGCGCTCTTCCTCGCCAAGGACAAGGAGAAGGCCGAGGTCTGCATCCGCAACATGGAGGACTTCGTCAAGGTCGACGAGAAGGCCGGCACGGCGTGGTGGGACCGCGAGGACCGCTGGAGCTGGTGGTACTGGTACGGCGACGACGTGGAAGGGAACTCGGCGATCCTGCGGGCGTACATCATGGTGGACCCGAAGAACGCGAACGTCCCGAGGGTGGCGAAGTGGCTGCTGATGAACCGGGACGGCGTCCGCTGGAAGTCCACGCGCGACACGGCCCACGCGATGATGGCGCTGCTGGAGTACGCGAAGGTCGCCGGCGAGCTCAGCCCCGAGTACACCGCGGACGTGATGGTGGACGGGAAGCTGCTCAAGTCGTTCGGCGTGACGAACGAGAACGTGCTGACGCTGAACGGCGAGGCGTCCGTGAAGGGCGACGCGCTGGAGACCGGGAAGCACACGATCACGGTGAAGAAGTCCGGCAAGGGCACGGCGTACTGGAGCGTGTACCTGAAGTACTTCACGACGGAGGAGGACCTGCCCGCCGGGAGCTCGAAGCTGAGCGTGACGCGGACGGTGTACCGCCTCAAGGGGCGCGTCGAGCAGACGAACGAGAACGGCCGGCCCGTGAAGCGGATGGTGTACGACCGGGAGAAGCTGGCGAGCGGCGCGAAGGTGACGAGCGGCGACCTGCTCGAGATCGAGATGGAGATCGACGCCCCGAACGACTACGAGTACCTGGTGTTCGAGGACTTCAAGGCGGCGGGCGTGGAGCCGACGGAAGTCGTGAGCGGCCGCGTCTGGGGCGCGCTGGATTCCAACCGCGAGTTCCGCGACGAGAAGGTCGCGTTCTTCGTGGACTGGTTGCCGCGCGGCAAGCACAAGATCGCCTACAAGGCCCGGGCGGAGATCCCCGGGGCGTTCCATGCGATGCCGGTGAACGGGTACGCGATGTACGCGCCGAGCGTCCGCGCGATTTCGGACGAGTTCCGGATTGTGATCGAGGACAAGCCGGTCGGGGAGGGAGCGAAGTAGGCGGCACAAGACGACGTCGAAGGTCGAAAGTCGAAGGTTGTTTTGAACAGACGACCGCGGGAAACCGC
Organism: uncultured Planctomycetia bacterium; assembly: GCA_964590435.1. Taxonomy (GTDB): domain Bacteria; phylum Planctomycetota; class MHYJ01; order WSZJ01; family WSZJ01; genus WSZJ01. The sequence continues at coordinate 31,081 of CAZPWT010000012.1, read as the reverse complement.
GGTCGTTTTTCTTTTCACCTTAGACCTTCGACATTCAACTTTCGACGGCTTTGCCGTAAACCGGCAGCAGGAACCGCGCCCCGAAATCCACCCCGGGCGCCTCTCCCTCCACCTCCAGCTCCCAGTACCGCGGCGTGGCGATCGCGAGCGTGGTCGAGAAGTGCGCTTCCGCGGGCAGCCGGAACGAGACCGGGATCTCGCGCGACGGCGGCTCCACGACGCGCTCTTCCTTCCAGATCTCGAAAATCGCCATGGTCACGCCGGTGCCGACCGCCTGCGCATCCACCTGCTCGCGGAGGCAGCGAAGCGTGAACACGAGGCGCTTCAGTTGCCGCACGTCCGCCGAGGTGCGGAAGGACGCTTCGACGGTTTCGCCGAGGAAGAAGGGGAAGCGATGGAAGGTGAGGGTCGAGGTGCCGTACTTGAGGACGCGGAGGGCGTGGTATCCGGCGTGGCCGAGCATGAAGAAGGAGACCACGTCGAAGACGCCGACGACGCCGATGACGAAGAAGTTGCCGTGGCTGGAGAAGAACGCCCACCAGTTGAAGGGGATGAGGAAGACCTGGAGGAAGAGGAAGGCGAGGAACCCGCTGGCGGCGATGCCTGCGTTGCCGTCCGTGGCGGAGCGGGCGCTCCAGGGGTAGTCGACGAGCCAGGGTTCGCCGGGGCGGGCGCGCCGGAGGCCGGACTTGCGGGAGTTCTCGAGGAGTTGCCGGATGGCGCCGCAGAGGACCAGGACCCCGGCCGCGGCGAAGATGACGCCGCCGGCGCCCATGACCCAGGCGGGGGAGTCCGACGTGGCCTTTGTCGGGAGCCAGCCGGTCGCCGCCCCGATGATGGCGACCCCCGCGGCGATGAACGGCAGGCTGATCACCGCCATGCATCCCGGGCTCGTCGCAGGCTTGGCGCGCGGCGTACGGCCTTTCAGGCGGACTTCGTGGGCGGGGCTCACGGGTTCATCGTAGCGCATCCGGGCACGGCGTTCGGTCATGGGCGCCTCCGTTGCTGGGGTTGCCCGTGACAGGCGCAATCCGGATGCCCCGCGCCGAACGGGGTCGCGGCGGTTTCACGGACGTTCCACGCGCGCTTCCGCACATCCCGCGTTCACTGCCGCCCGCGACGTTTCACGGTTTCACGAGCGTGATAGAGTCCTCGCATGGCGCTCTTCAAAGTCGCGACCGTCGACCAGTTGCCGCCCGGCGCGGCCCTCCGCGTCTACGCCGGCGCCCGCGAAATCGGCCTGTTCAACCACGGCGGGAAGCTGTTCGCGATCAAGAACCTCTGCCCGCACTACGGCGATCCGCTTCACAAGGGAAAGGTCACCGCCGAGGGGCGCGTCGTCTGCCCGGGGCACGCGTGGCATTTCGACCTCGCCACGGGCAAGTGCACGAGCGGGCAACTGGCGGCGAGCGTGCGGACCTACCCGGTCGTCGAGAAGGACGGGGACGTTTTCATCGAGGCTTAGCCGTCGCGGACATGGACCGTGATAAATTGCGATGCACCCGAATCTAGCGAGGCCCCATGCCCTGGTGGAAACACGTCGCCGAAGAAACGAAATTCGCCGCCGAGAAGATGGCGAAATCCAACCTGTTCGAGTCCGACCGAATGTTCTGCGACGTCTACGGCCTCGAGCCCGGCCAATCCCAGAAACCCCACGTCCACGGCGACGCCGACAAGGTCTACTACGTGATCGAGGGGGAAGGGCTTTTCGAGGTCGGCAAGGAGTCGCGGTCGCTCGGGCCAGGGTGCGTCGTGCACGCCGCGGCGGGGGAGTCGCACGGGGTGACGAATACAGGGAAGGGCCGGCTCGCGCTGCTCGTCGTGATGGCGCCGCACCCGAGGTTCCGGAAGATCTGATGCGATTCACCATCCGCCGCGCCACGGTCCGAGATCTCCCCGCGCTGCGCCGCCACCGCGACGGGATGTTCCGCGACATGGGCATCCACGACGAAGCGGCGCTCGCCGACGCCGACCGCGCCTACGCGAAATGGGCCCGCGCCCGCTTCCGCTCCGGCCGCTTCTTCGCCTGGCTCGCCATCGCCCCGGTCGGCCGCGTCGCCGCCGGTGGCGCCGTGTGGCTTCGCGACCAGCAGCCCGGCCCGCGCCAGCGCAGCCCGCTGCCGTACCTGCTCTCGATGTACACGGAGCCGGAATTCCGCGGGAACGGCCTCGCGACGCGGATCGTGGAGGCCGCGACGGCGTGGGCGAAGAAGCGCGGGTACCCCCGGATGCTGCTTCACGCGTCGAAAATGGGGCGCGGCGTGTACGCAAAGCTGGGGTGGGCGCGGACGCAAGAGATGGCGGTGACGCTGTGAAGAGGGGAGCCGCGATCCTGCTGACGATGGTTCTCGGCTGCCAGCCCGAAAGGCCGGCACCCGTGCCGCTGGCGCCGCCCGATGCGTTCGATGGCGCGAAGGCCGGCGACGCGCGCGAGGTCGCCGGCATGAAACTGCGCTGGTGCCCGGCCGGCACGTTCACAATGGGCAGCCCGCCCTCCGAGGCCGAGCGCCGCCCCGGCGAGGACCAGGTCCAGGTCACCCTCACCCGCGGCTTCTGGTGCGGCGAGTTCGAGGTGACCCAGGGCGACTGGAAGCGCGTCGTCGGCAAGCTCCCCGGCGACCCCATCGGCGACGGCGACGATTTCCCGCTCGGCTGGGTGAACTTCGCGCAGGCCGAGGACTTCTGCGCGAGGCTCACGGCCGCCGCGCGGGCGTCGGGGGCGCTTCCCGAGAACTGGGAATTCCGACTGCCGACGGATGCGCAGTGGGAGTACGCCTGCCGCGCCGGGACGGCGACCGCGACGGCGTTCGGCAGCACGCTGACGAGCCGGCAGGCGAATTTCGCGGGCGAGTCCTACGGCACGAAGGACCGCGGTCCCTCGCTGAACCGCCCCGCGCCCGTCGGGAGCTACCCGCCCAACGCCTGGGGAATCCGCGACATGCACGGCAATATCTTCGAGTGGTGCCGCGACTGGTACCACACCGACGCGCCAGGCGGCAACGACCCCGACCTCCACGACGCGAAGTCCACCGCCACGAAGAACGGCGACGGCACATACTCGCGCGTCCGCCGCGGCGGCGCCTGGACCGACCCGGGCTGGCCCTGCCGAAGCGCGTTCCGGCTGCGGTACGAGCCGGAGAGGAACGCGGATCACATCGGGTTCAGGGTGGTGGCGGTCCGGCGCTGAACGGACTGGACGCGAATGGAACGCGCTCATGGCGGGGAGTTCGCTACAATCGGCCCATCATGAGCGACATCACCCTCAGGATCCCGGACGACGCTCTCGCCGCTTTCCACGCCACACCCGAGAAGATCGGGGCCGAATTGCGTCTTGCCGCGGCGATGAAACTGTACGAATTGGGACGCCTCTCTTCGGGCGCCGCTGCCAAGCTCGCAGGCGTGCCGCGAGTTGAGTTCCTCGAGCGACTCGCTGAGTACGGGATCGACACCTTCCGGTTGACGCGTGAAGACCTTGAAGGCGAAGCCCGCCTTGGCTGAGACGATCGTCGACACTTCGGCGCTCCAGTATCTGCACCTGCTGGGGTTGCTTCCAGTCCTGAAGTCGCTTGCGGGCAGCATTCTCGTCCCGGCGGCCGTTTCCGAAGAACTCGAGGCCGGCCTGCGTCTCGGCAAAGATCTCCCATCGCCTTCAAGGTTCGCATGGATGAGAGTTGTCTCACCCTCGGAGATCCCCGCACTGCCGCGACAGGATGATCTCGGTCCCGGTGAAACTCAGGTTCTCGCCCTTGCGCTCGAGCACCCCGGGGCGGTCGCGGTTCTTGACGACTTGATCGCACGCCGGGTTGCGGTCGCGTTGGGGATCCGCCGAACGGGGGTCCTCGGAATACTGCTGCAGGCGAAGAAGGCCGGTCTTGTTCCCGCGATCACTCCGTTGCTCGACCGGGTGCAGGGCTTGGGTTTCCGTTTGTCGAAAACGACTCGAGCCGAGGTTCTGGAGCTGGCTGGGGAATGAGAGTCCCCTGAAGTTCAGTCAGGGGGGTGCTCGATCCGGCCATGCCTTGCACTGCCCTGCGGAAGGTTGTGAAAATCTACGGATGTCTGTGAGCGATGATACGGGTACCCAAATGAAGACCACGATCGACATCTCGGACGCCCTGTTCGACGCGGCCCGCAAGGCCGCGGCGCGCGATCGCGGTCGACGGCAACCTGCTCGTCTACGCGCACCGCGAGGACTCGCAGTGGCACGACAAGGCCGTCGCGCGGCTCAAGGCCCTCGCCGAAGGCAAGTCCGCGTGGGCGATCCCGTGGCCCTGCATCCACGAGTTCCTCGCCATCGTCACGCACCCCCGGATCTACAAGCCCCCCACGCCGTTCGCCGCCGCGCTCCGGCAGGTGGACGCCTGGCTCGAATCCCCGAGCCTCGCGCTCCTGGGCGAGGCCGACGGCTACTGGCCCGAGCTCCGCCGGCTTCTCGAATCCGGCCGCGTTGCCGGTCCCCGCGTCCACGACGCCCGCGTCGCCGCGATCTGCAGGTTCCACGGCGTCCGCGAGTTGTGGTCCGCAGATCGAGATTTCGGTCGGTTTGCGGGGGTTAGGACCAATAATCCGCTTGTCTAGCCTCTGACTTTCGGGAGTTGCGGCGTTTGAGGGGTAACAGTCGGAGGGGGGGCGGACTGGGTATGTCCGAAGTTCTAGTGTGATAACCGGCGTCGAATGCGTTGCAACTCCCGCGGAATCCACGCTGGGCAATCCTCAACCAGCCCGACTTCCGGGTGATACCGCAAACCGCTGTTCGTGGCACCAAGAGCATCCAGAGCTGTCTCAGCGTGCGATCCGGCCTTTGAATACTGACGCATGGAGTTGAGCGCGACGGCCTTGATCGCGTTGTACTGAAATCGGTCTGATGGGAAATTCAAACCGATATCGTAGTCCCGCTTCCAGGCGGCAAGGTGCCGTAGTGCTTCCCGATACAGATGCCGCCTGCGTTCCTTCACGATGAACCAGGCGAACTCAAGCGGCGCGTTCGCTAAGACGTTTGGAAACGCCCGCTCCTGACGAATCGCCTGCCTGAAACTCGACTCCGCCTCTTTGTAGTCGCCCAAGATGCAGTGGCCCTCGGCAAGACTGAGATGCGCCTGGGCCGCTTGGATGTCATCCGGGTACTCCTTGAACATCTGATTGAGGAGCGCCATGGCCGCGACAACAAGCTGCTTTCGTCGCTTTCCGACGGCTGCACTCAGAAGATGGCCAGCCTGGATTCGGAGCAACTGCGCGCGTCTTCTTGGCAGGGCTCGCGATAGCTTCGCCTCAAAATCGACCTGGTCTTTCGCGGACCACGTGGACTTCCTGAACCAGTCGCGGTAATGAGTCATTGGGGGATGACCTTCTCCGGATTGAGCAGTCCCTTCGGATCAAACGCCGCCTTCACCCGCCGCATCAGCTCAATCTCTTCCTTCGTCATCGCGATCGGCAGCCACTCCCGCTGCACGTACCCGATGCCGTGCTCACCGCTGATCGTCCCGCCGAGCCTGACGACCTCCGTGAAAATCTCACGGATCGCGGGCGGCAGCTTCTCCTCCCAGTCCTTGTCGCTCATCGCCATCTTCAGGATGTTCACGTGGATGTTGCCGTCGCCGGCGTGGCCGTAGCAGATCGTTGTCAGGCCGTGGCGCTTCTTGATTTCGTCGAGCGCGCGCATCAGCGCCGGCAAATTCGCGCGCGGCACGACCGTGTCCTCTTCCTTGTAGATCGACAGCCCCTTCACCGCCTCGCCGATCGCGCGGCGCATGTCCCACATGTCTTTCTGCTGAGTGGGGGAGTCGGCGACGATGACGTCGAGCGCGTTGTTCTCGAGGCAGACCTCGCCGGTGCGCTCGCCGTCCTTCTGGACGAGGTCCTTGTCGTAGCCGTCGACCTCGATGAGCAGGGTGGCGGCGGCTTCCATGCCGGGGAAGTGCTTCCCGCGCTTTTTCGCGGCGGCCTGGATGGCGGCGGACTCCATAAACTCGGTGGCGCAGGGGATGATGCGGGCTTCGAAGATTTTCGTGAGCGCGACGGCGGCGCCTTCGAGGGAGTCGAAGGTGGCGACGAGGGTGCTGCGGTACGGCGGGTACGGGATCAGTTTGACGATGATCTTCGTGACGACCGCGAGCGTGCCTTCGCTGCCCACGAGCAGTTGCGTGATGTTGTAGCCCGTCACGTTCTTGAGCAGCTTGCCGCCGGTGTTGATGACGGTGCCGTCCGCCAGAACCGCTTCCAGCCCGAGGATCCAGTCCTTCGTGACGCCGTATTTCAGCGCCCGCGGGCCGCCGGCGCACTCGGCGACGTTGCCGCCGATCATGCAGCTGCCGCGCGACGCGGGGTCGGGCGGGTAGAACAGGCCTTCCTTCTCCACGGCCTCCTGCATGACCTGCGTGATCACGCCCGGCTCGACGACGGCCATGAGGTTGGCCTTGTCGATCTCGAGGATGCGGTTCATTTTCTCGAGCGAGAGCGCGATTCCGCCTTTGACGGGAAGCGCCCCGCCGCTGAGCCCGGTCCCGGCGCCGCGCGGAGTGACGGGGATGCCGTGCTTCGAAGCGATCTTCATGACGGCGCTGACCTGGGCTGTCGTCGTCGGCGTGACGGCGACGGCGGGCCAGAAGACGAGGTCCTCGGTTTCGTCGCTCGCGTACTTCTCGAGCGGCTCGCGGTCCACGATGAGGTTCTCGCGTCCGACGGCGTCGCGCAGTTCGACGACTACGGCGGCGGGGAGGGAGTGCATGGGGGGATCGTAGTCACTGCCCGCCCGGTTGGCGAGTTCGATGCCCTTCGAAAAGGCCAGTTCGGAGACGGGAGTCCGGAGATGGGAGAAGCGTCCTGAACGCGTACTCCCGTCTCCGGACTCCCATCTCCGAACTCGCCATTCCACCCGGCCAGCGCCCCGGGCAATCACCGCTCAACTCAACGCGGGTCGTTTGCCGATACAGGGAATGCGGATCCCCCGCAGAGGAGACCTCATGCCGACTGAAACCGCCGTCGAGAAGAAGGCCGCTTCGCCGGAGAAACCGCAGGGATTTGCCGCCAAGTACGGGTTCTCGGCGACCGTCGCGGGCCTCGGGCTGTTCATGCTGGTGCTGATCCACCGGTCGGTGTACGCGTACCTGATGACGGACGACAACTACACGATCGACCTGTCGACGCTCCATGTGGCCGACCGGCCGGAGTGGGCGGGGGACGGGCTCGTGAGCGAGTTCAAGACGACCGGGCCGCTCACCGGCAAGATGTCGATCTTCGACCCCGACCTGACGAAGCACGTCACCGAGCACTACGCGCAGAACCCGTGGGTCGCCAAGGTCCTGGGCGTGCAGAAGGAATTCCCGAACACCCTTCGCGTCAAAGTCGAGATGCGCAAGCCTCTGGTGGCCGTGGAGATGAAGGGCCAGTTCGTGCTGGTCGACAAGGACGCGGTGCGGATTCCGGGGACGTATACGCAGGTGCCGAAGTTCTCGTTCACGGTCTGCCGTGTGCTGGGCGTGAAGACGGCGCCGCCGGAGGCGGGCAAGAAGTGGTCGGACGCGGGGATAGACGCGGCGGTCGGCGTGGCGTCGGCGCTCGTGGACAACCGCGTGGACCGGATGATGACGGTGAACGCGATCGACGTGGCGCGGGTCGGCCGCGGCGGGCGCGAGACGGAAGTCGTGCTACACGCGGAGGACAGCGTGCCGATCGAGTGGGGCCGGTCGCCCGCGACGCGCGAGTACGGCGAGCTGAGCGTCGACGAGAAAGTCCGCAATCTCAAGGGCGTGCTCATGAGCCAGCCGCGCCTCAAGGGCGTCGGGCGCGTGAAGGTGCAGTTCGACGACCCGGTCGTCATCATGAGAAAGTAGAACCCCGGGGGCTGACGAGCGTTTACTAGACGGGCCGGCCATCGCGCCGGCCCGTTCCTGTTTCAGGAGGCGCATGAGCCGTCTGCTTCTCGCGTTCGCGCTCGTCGAGGGACTCGCGGTCGCCGCGTTCTTCTGGGCGCCCCTGTCCCCCGAGGGCCGTGCGCCGGGCGACCTCCTCCCCTGGGCCGCCGGCACCGCCGCGTGCTTCCTGCTGGTCGTGTGGCCGCTCCTGGAAGGGCGTCCGCGCGAAGAACTCCTGCCGCTGCGCGACGAAACGCTCGGCATCGCCGGACGCGGCGCGCTCCTGCTCCTCGCCGCGGCGCCGTTCGTGTCCGCCTCGCTCGCCCTCGCGCCCCTTCCCGCAGGCGAGGCCCTCCGCCGGCTCTGGCCGCTCCTCGCCGCGTGGGCGGCCGGCGGGACGCTCGCCTGGGCCGCGCGCATCGGTGGCGAGGAAATCGCCCGCGCCGCGGCGACCGTCGCGTTCGCCGGGCTCGCCCTCGGGCCCGTCGCCCGGATGCTCTCGGGCGCCGCAGGCTCCCTCCCCGGCCCCGCCTTCACCATCGGCGCTCACCCGTGGCTCCTGCTGCTCTCGTTGCTGTTCGCCGGCGGCGCCGTCGTCTCCCGCCGGCTGCGCGCCGGGAAAGCGGAGGCTGCATGAAGCGCGTCCTGGCGATCCTCCTGCTGTCCGCGCTTCCGGCCCCCGCGCTGACGGTGGAGGTCGTGTCGTTCGGCTTCGACAGGCTGGCGCGCCGCGGGCGGCCGGCGCCGCTCGTCGTGCGCGTGTCGGGCGAAGCGGCGTTCCGCGGGGACCTGGAGCTGGACGGGGGGCCCGTGAAGCGCGTCTATCCGCTGGACCTGCCGGCGCGCGGGTCGGCGGAGTTGCGCGGGGTGTTCGTGTTCTACGGCGAGCCGGCGGTCACGTGGCGGGCCGGGGCGGAGTCGGGGACGCTCGCGCTGGAGGCGAAGGAGCCGGGACCGGGGGAGGCGCTGGTGGCGTCGGAGAAGGCGGCGGTCGGCCGGCGCGCGGACAAGTACAAGATGGATTTCCCGCCGGGCTCGAGGTTTTTCTTTGCGGAGTTCCCGAAGGACGCCTCGCCCGACCTGTTCGCCGCCGTGGACGCGGTCGTGCTGCAGGATCGCGGGCCGGACCGGGAGGCGTTCACGGCGTCGCTGCCGGGACTGGCGGTTTTCCGTGCCCGGGGCGGCGCGATCCTCTGGGTCGGCGAAGGCGGCAAGGCGTGGGAAGGACGCGTCGACCCGCGGGACGACGCTTCGTGGGGCGAGGACGCCTACGCGGTCTTCGAGCGGCCGCCGTGGGCCGCGGGGGCGCGGCCGTACCTGGCTCGGCTGTTCGGGTTCGCGCTGGCGCCGGTGCTGCTTGCGGCGCTGGCCGCGGCGCTCGTGCCGGGAAGCGCCCGCTTCCGGGGCGCGATCGCGGCGGCCCTTCTCGCCGCGGGCGCGTCCCTCGCACCGCTGGCCGCGCCGCCGACGCTGGCGCTGCGCGAGTCGTTCGCGATCGAGTTCGTGCGCGGGCGCGAAGCGGACCGGGTGGAGATTACGGCCGCGACGTCGCCGGTCAAAGGCCGGCCGGCGTACCGGTTCGCCCCCGGGCTCGCCCCGGATCCCGTGTTCTTCTCGCGGCACGACGCGCTCGAACGCGCCGTGCTCATCCGGCAGGACGCGGACGGCTTCGTCGCATCCGCCGGGAACGCCGACGCCGGCGCCACGATCGCCGTCATGCGCACGTCGCATCGCGCCGTCCCGGGTTCGCTCCGGGCCGAAGGGGAGCGGGTCATCAACGAGTCCTCCCGCGACCTGCGAAGCGCGTTCGTGGTCCAGGGCGGCCGCGCGGCGTGGATCGGCGACCTGCCGGCGGGCTCATCCGGCGCCGCGGAGGGCGACCTCCGCATGAGCGACGTCCGCACGCGGCTCGGGGCGTCACCCTGGCGCCGCATCTGCGAACTCTGGTGGCGCCGGGCGGATCACGACGGGCGTTACTTCGTCGCCTTCGCGGACGAGGAGCCCGTCACCGAAGGAGAAGCGGCCGTCCGCCGCTCGCACGGCGTGATGGTGGTCGTACCGCTTCCCGCGAAGTAGGCCCTACTTCTTTTCCGTCGCCAGCGTGCGCAGGTACTCGACGAGCGTCTTCATCTCGTCCTTCGAGAGCTGCGTCGAGTAGCTCGGCATGGTCCCGCTGATGTTCATCGCCGGGCCGCCGTTCTCGAGCAGGTCCATGAGGTACGAGTCGGTCAGCTCGCTCATCCGCACGCCGTCGGCGAGGTTCGCCGCGACGAACTCCTTGGCGGACACGCCCGGGCCCTTCGAGCGCCCCGTCGGCCCGTGGCACTCCGCGCACTTCATGCGGTCGTAAATCTCGCGCCCGGGGTGCGTCGCGTTCGGCATCTTCCCGGCCTTGATGTCGTCCCAGTCCTCGCGGTCCTGCTCGATCCCCATCAGGAGCCGCCAGTACAGCCGCTTCACGCCCCCCGCCAGCGCCTTGCAGAGGTCGTCCTGGCCGGGGATGGCCGCGGGATTGACGCCCGAGATGCCGTCGCCCGCGCCCTCGAACGACTTGACGAACGAATCGACCGAATTCTCGTCGCGGGCCGTCCCGCTCAGGAGGACGATCCGCTCGAACACCGCGGCCTTGTGCACCTTCTTTTCGCCCGGGCTGATCGCCACGCCGATCGAGACGCGCTTCCCGCCCGGGATCTCGATGCGGGTGAACGCGACGTAACCGGCGAGGCCGGCGGTCCCGGGGGCGGGGCAGGGCTCGTCGACGCGGAGGGCGCGGCCTTTCTTGTCGGACCAGACGGCGAAAACGGTCACGGTGGCATCGCCTGGGACTAGGTCGGAGCCGGCCTTGGCCTTCACCTGCTCGGCGCGCGCGGCGGACAGCACGGTCTCGTGGCTGGTGTAGTCGCCCGCGTTGACGAAATCGGTGATGGTCGGGTGCAGTCGGCGCACCCACGCGACGATGTCCTCCTGCTGGTGCGCGTTAAACGTCGTGCTCCACGACGGCATGATGCGCGAGAGCTGCGCCTTCGAGTCGCGCCCGCCGTTGCCGATCACGTCCAGCAGCTGCGCGTCGGTCCGGCCGTTCATGTAAGAGCCGTCCGCGATGTTGCGCGGGCGGCGCCACAGGTACTTGTCCGCCGTCCCGTCACCCTCGCCGCGCCATCCGTGGCACGAAGTGCAGTTGTCCTCGTACATCTCCTGCCCGTATTCGGGGCTCACCGCCGAATCCGGGTTACCGGGCTTCGCGCGCAGTTCCACCAGGATGTTCTGGCCGCTCTTTCCCGGCCCACCCTTCAGCTTCAGCGCCACCACCACCAGCCCGATCACCAGCACCGCCACGATCGCCCCAGCCACCGGTTTTTTCATCGAACTCCACTCCCGCGGGTTTCCCGAATGTCCCTATTTCCCGTTGCGAACCGGATACCGGTTCACGTCCGAAAACGTCGACCAGCGGAACTTCATGTGGCATTCGGTGCACTGAAGCGCGTCCATGTTCATCCACGCCTCGCGCGCCTTGTCCACGTCCTTCCCGGCCATCACGGGCTCCATCTCGGCGAGGGCCGCGGCGTAGCCCTCGTTCAGCTTCTTGAACTCGTCGATGTCGTCCTCGTGAACGTGCGGGAACATGTGCTCGATGATCTTCTGGTAGTTCTTCACCAGCGTGAAATTCTTCTTCGCGTCCTCCATGTTCCCCGCTTCCAGCGCCTTCCACGTCCGCGTCCAGTACTTGCCCGTCTTCCTCATCGTCTCGTGCTGGATGATCATGTCGACGCGCTTCCCGTCGAATTCGTGCCCGGTGTCCTCGCTCTCGCCCGCGACCACCGGGAGCTTGAACTCGACCTCGTCGAACTCGCCGTCGTCGAACGTCACTTTCACCTTCAGTCGGAGGCGGCCGGGGGCTGCGAAGCGGCAATCGGCGCGGAAGATGCCTTCTTCCCGCATGGCCTTGAAGGTCAATTTCGGGTTGGACGTGGTCGTGCGGCCGCCGGCGAGCTCCGCGATCGCCTCGCACTCGGTGACGTCGATCTTCGTCGGCTTGCCCTTGGCCTCGGCCTTGGCTTTCTCGACCTGGACGTAGAACTTCATGTCCTGCCCGGAGAACACCTTCGCGGGGTTCGAGAAATACCGGGCGCTCCAGGTCTTGCCGCGCATGAACTGCACGGCGCCGGCGTAGCGGCCGCGGTTCTCCTTGAACAGGTTGAAGCAATTCTGGTTGCAGAAGAAGTAGCGCTCGCCCTGGAAGTCCTCGAAGAAAGCGGCGGTGGACTTGTGGATGTTCATCTGGCAGACGGGGTCGACGGTGATGTCGTCGTCCCCTCCTGCGGGGGCCGTGAGCGCGATGGCGGCGACGGCGGCGGCAACGGCGGAGAACGCGAAGAAGCGTTTCATGGGGGCCTCCTTGGCTGGTGGAGAAACTAACAGAGGACCGCGGATCGGGGAAGGAAAGTCCGTGGCGGGGGAGAGGAGATTGCAACCGGGGTGCCAGCCGGCCGCCGGGACCTAAACGCTTGGACCGCTTGCACTAGCGCGAATCGAAGGGGGACCGGGCCGGCCGCCGGGTGTTTCGCGGGCGCCACGGGGTAACACCCGGGCAAGAAAAACAGCCTCCCCGCACCCACGGATGCAGGGAGGCTGCCGGTGTTCCGTCCGTCCTACTGGTCGCCGTCGTCGCCGATCGCGTCGACCGGGCACTCCTCCATCGCCTGCTTGCACTGCTCCTCTTCCTCCGGCGACTCCGCCTGCTTGAAGACGTACGAGTAGCCGCCCTCGTCGTTGCGGGTGAAGTTCGCGGGAGCCGTCTGGCGGCACAGGTCGCAGTCGATGCACTGCGTGTCCGTGTAGAACTTGCCGGCGGCGTTGGTCGGGTACTTGTCGTTCTTGTCGGCCATGGTGGTCTCCTCGATTTCAATCCCCGCAACGCAGGGTTCAGTTTCAAAGACTAACAACTTGGCCCCGGGCGTCAATATTCGTGGTGACAGGAATTCTTAGATAAAGATTTTGCTTTTCTAATGCAGCCCGAGCGCCTCCGCGATCCGCGCCAGCAGCCCCTTCCGGGCGGCCGGCTCCGCCGGTTTTTCGCGGGCCGCCGGCGGTTCCGGCGGCCCTTCGCCGTCGTCCCCGATCGCCCCCGTCCCGCACTGCTTCTTCGCCTGCGTCGCCGCCGCAATCTCCCCGGGAGTCGCCGGCTGCCGCTTCACGTAGCTGTACCCCCCGGCCACGTCGTGCTCGAAAATCCCGGGCGCCAGGCGGCGGCACGAGTCGCAGTCGCGGCAGGAGCGGTCCGTATAGAAGCGCCCCGGGGCGTTTTTCGGATTGCGGTCGCGGCGGTCGGCCATAGTGTGCGTCCCGGGGGGAAGGAAGTGTGCGGCGATTCTATCGAAAGGTTTCGCGCCGCGGGCATTACCCAGAGCGCGAATAATTTCGTGCGCCGCCGTGGCCGGAGACCTTCAGCAAGAACCGTGAGAGCGCGAGAAACAGTCGGCCGGAGGAGCGCGGCGCCGGCCATCCGGCGCGCCTCGTCAGCCTCTTTTCGACCGAACACCCTTCTCGCGCGCCGGATGTGCTGGCGTCGCGCGCCGAAGGACGAGTGTTTCTCGCGCTCTCATTGCGGAGCAATTGACAGCCCCTGCGGTTCCCCCTAGCATCTCCCCCCACAATGATTTCAAAAGACCTCCTCGACATCCTGGCGTGCCCGCTCTGCAAGGGCGATCTCCGGCACGAATCCGGGAAACTGCTCTGCGCCAACCCGTCCTGCGGCTGCCGCTACGCGATCCTGGACGACATCCCGAACATGCTGATCGAGGAGGCCGAGCGCCCCTGTCCCAAGTGCAGCGCGCAGCGGAAGTGGGAGCCTGAGAGCGACTCGCTGACCTGCGAGAAATGCGGCGAGCGCTTCGCCTGGCAGCGCACCGGGGCGAAGGCGAAGTAGTGGAGAAGCTGCGGCCGGTCATCGCCATCGTCCTGTGTCTCGCGATCTGGGGCGCGTGGATGAAGTGGCTTGCGCCGAAGCCGCAGAAGCCGGCGCCGAGGACGGCGGGGCCGACGGAGTTGAAGCCGGGGCCTGAACCGACGGGCACGGGAACCGGGACGACGGAGAAGCCGCCGGTCGACCCGGAGAAGCCGCCGACCCCGGTCTTCCCGCACCCGGAAGTTCCGTCGTCGCTCGCATACCTCGAAAACGAGGCCCTCCGCGTCGAGTTCACCAACGCCGGCGCTTCCGTCCGCCGTCTCGTGCTGAAAGCCTACAAGGACCCGTTCGAGCGCGACGAGCACGGCGCGCGCCGCGAGCTGGCCCTCCTCGACGAGTTCCACGCGGGGTTCCGCTCGTTCGCGCTTCGAGACTCGGCGGGGACCCTGCCGCTGGAGTCGGTGAACTGGGAAGCGCTGGATGCGCCGAAGGGGGAAGTGCGGTTCCGGTACACGTCGCCGGACGGGCTGCGGCTGGTGAAGGTGTTCGGGCTGGGGCCGGAGAAGCACGCGCTGTGGATGCGGGTCGAGGTGGAGAACATCTCGGAGACGCCGCTGGCGCGCGGGTTCGAGGTGATCGGGGCGGCGGGGATCGTGCAGGAGGCGACGGGCGGGGTCTATCCTGGCGTGGCGCACGGGCTCTGGAAGGACAACCGCGCGTACTCGGTGGACACCGGCGAGGGGGGCGGCTGCTGCGGCCCGCACCAGTCGCTCAAGGAACTCTCGCAGAAGATGCGCGAACTGGACGCCGGCGACGTCGCCTGGCTGGCCGCCGTGAACAAGTACTTCGCCTGCACGCTGATGCCGCGCGCCGAGGACCGGGCCAGCGTCGCGAAGTTCCGCGCCTGGGCGGTCGAATTCCCGGCCGAGGCGAAGCGCCGGCTGGAGCGCGAGAAAGTCGCCCGCTCCGACGAGAAGGCCAAGTCGCTCCTCGACTGGACCGTGAACACCGTCGCCACCTCCGCCGTGCTCAAGGAGCGGACCTGGCAGAAGGGCGAGAAATCCTCCACCGAGTGGACGATGTACGCCGGCCCGAAGGAAATCGACGCGCTCGCGGAGGGCCGCTTCGCCGACTGGCGCCTCGGCGACCTCCTCGACTTCGGGTGGTTCGGCATCATCAGCCGCCTCCTCCTCTGGATCATGAGCGGGATGCACTTCGTCCTGCGCAACTGGGGCCTCGCGGTCATCGCGCTGGTGCTGATCGTGCGCATGGCGATCTTCCCGATCTCGAAGCGTGCGCAGGTGTCGATGTTCAAGATGCAGAAGCTGCAGCCGCAGATGAAGGCGATCCAGGAGAAGTACAAGGGCGACCCGCAGCGGGTGAACGCGGAGACGATGAAGTTCATGAAGGAGCACGGCGTGAACCCGATCGGCGGGTGCCTGCCGATGTTCCTGCAGTTGCCGGTGTTCCTCGGGCTGTACAACGCGCTGCTCAAGGACATCCACCTCCGGCAGCAGCCGTTTTTCGGGTGGATCACCGACCTGTCGCAGCCGGACCACCTCTTCAACCTGCCGTTCACGGTGCCGATGCACGGCACGACGTCGTTCAACCTCCTGCCGCTCTTCATGATGGTGACCTGGTTCGTGCAGGCCTACATGGCGCCGCGGAGTCCCGACCCGCAGATGGCGGCGCAGCAGAAGATGTTCATGGTGATGCCGCTGATCATCGGGTGGATGATGTACATGAGCCCGTCGGGGCTGGTGTTGTACTGGCTCGTGTCCACGGCCTGGGGCATCGCGGAGCAGCAGTTCATCAAGCGCGTCTACCTGAAGTAAGGCGGCGACGATGGCGGCGGAGACGATCGCGGCGCTGAGTTCCCCGCCCGGCCCTGCGGCGCGCGCCATCATCCGGCTGTCCGGCCCACGGGCGATCGAGATCGGCGCGGCGCTGGCCGGCGTCGGGCGGCCCGCGGGGCGAGCCGCCGTCCGCGGGAAATTCGCGGCGTGCGGGGCGGAAGCGCCGGCGCTGCTGCTGGCGATGCCGGGGCCGCGGTCGTACACGCGCGAGGACGTCGCCGAGGTCCACCTCCCCGGCGCGCCGCCGATCGCCGCCGAGGCGCTTCGCCGCGCGTTCGCCGCCGGCGCCCGGCCGGCCGCGCCCGGCGAATTCACGCGCCGCGCCGTCGAGAACGGACGCCTGTCGCTCGCCCAGGCCGAGGCCGTCATGGCCCTCATCCGCGCCCGCGACGACGCCGAGCGGCGGGCGGCCGCCGGGCGGCTGGCGGGGAAGGGCGGCCGCGCGCTGGCCGGGGCCTCGGGGGAGCTCGCCGCGCTCGTCGCGGACGTCGAGGCGTCGATCGACTTCATCGAGCACGACGTCCCCTGCGTCTCGCGCGAAGAGATCGGCGCGCGCGTCTCGGAACTCGGCACGCGCCTGCGCCGCGCCGCCGCCGAAGCGCCGGCGCTCGACGACACGCCCCGCGTCGCCCTCGCCGGGCCGCCCAACGCCGGAAAGACCTCGCTCTTCAACGCCCTCACCGGCGCCCGCGCCCTCGTCTCCCCGCTTCCCGGCACCACCCGCGACGTCCTCGAGGCCGAACTCCCGCTCGGCGCCGCGCTCGTCCGCATCGCCGACGCGCCCGGCGACGCCGCGCTCCCCGCCGGCCCCGACGCGCTCGCGGCGGGGCGCGGAAGGGCCCTTCGCGATCGCGCCGAGATCGTGCTTCACGTGCGCGACGGCTCGCGCCCGTTCGAGGCGCCGGCGATCGATCCCGCGCGGGAGCTGCTGGTCCTGAACAAGGCCGACCTCGGCGCGCCGCCGCCGGCCCTCCCGCGCCGCCACTGGCTCGCCGTCTCCGCGCTGACCGGCGCCGGCCTCCCCCGGCTCCGAGCCCGCATCGCCCTTCTCGCCCGCCGCCGCGCCGGCGATCCGGAGAGCGCGCTGTCGGCGAGGGAGCGTGAAGCGGCGGCCGCTGCGGCGGCGGGGCTCGACCGGGCCGGGCGGGCGATCGCCGAGGGACTGGCCGAGGAGTTCGTCGCGCTCGAGCTGCGCGAGGCGCTCGACGCGCTCTCCGACGCCGCAGGAACCGTCACGACCGAGGAAATCCTCGACCGCGTCTTCGCGAAATTCTGTATCGGGAAGTAGCTACTTCTTCAGGTCGAGCCGCTCGAGCAGCTCCGCCGCGCGCGCCGTCGCCTCGCGGTCGTCGCCGCCCAGCGCCTCCTGAAGCGCCGCCCGCGCCGCTTCCCCCGCCCTCGCCAACCCGCGGCTGGCGTGGTCGCGGACTGCGGCGTCGTCGTCGGCCAGGTCGCGGATCCAGAGGGCGATGTCCGCGGCCGTCACCGGCGTCCGCGCTTCGCGGAACCCGTCCAACTGCTCGGCCAGCGCGGCGGACCAATCTGAAGCCTCCGCGCCGCCGGGCTCTCCCCCCCGGGAGTGCAGCTCGGCGGCGTAGAGGTCGTGGAGCGTCTTGGCGAAGCAGAGGCTGGAGACGAGGCGGTAGAACTCGCGGGGCCGGGCCAGGACGCGGCGGCCGGCACGGAACTCGGTGAGTTCGGACGACAACCCCTCGCGGCGCGCGTTCCAGCCGGGAGACCAGAGCTTCCAGCGGTCGGCGTCGCATTCGGCGTGGAAGCGGTGCAGCTCGTTGGTGAGCGTGACGATCCGGTCGTAGGCGCCGCAGAGCCACGCGAGTTCGGGGCGGGCGTACGCGTCGCGCTCGTCCTCGGTGCCGGTGGTGACGGGGAAGCGCGCCGTGGCGCGGGTGGCGGCGATGTCGAGGGAGAACGACGCGGCGGGGAGGCGGCCGGGGCGCAGGAGCGAGGAGAAGCGGCCGTTGGAGGCGATGGTTTCGCGCGTGGCGACGACGAGGGGGTCGTCTGCGACGCGGAGTTCGAGGGTGAGCGGGCCGTCGGGGGCGCTGCCTTCGACCCAGAGGGCCTGGGAATCGGGGGAGAGGGTGATCCACTCGACGGTGGTCGTCGAGATTTCTCCCGCGGCGGCGGTGGCGGAGAGCACGCAGGTCAGGAGCAAGGCGCGCATGGGGGAGGAGGGAGGGAGCAAAGGATGTGCCGCCTCCCGCCGACTCGACGTTGCAAGATATTGGGAAAAAAGGACTTACGGCGCCGATTTCGACGGTTCTCGGAAGTCAGGTTACGCCCATTCCTATTGTTACCAGGCAGTAACGTCGCTTCTCCGTTTGTCTTGACGACCCAAATCAGTTGATTCAGACTTACCACAATCTATTGCGGAGCTTTTCAGGACTTCCACAAGCCCATGCGCTGCCCCTTCTGCAAGGTCGACAACGACAAAGTCATCGATTCCCGCTCCACCAGCGACGGCGCCTCCATCCGCCGCCGCCGCGAGTGCCTCGCCTGCTCCAAGCGCTTCACCACCTACGAACGCTCCGAGGAACAGCCCCTCGTCGTCATCAAGAAGGACGGCACGCGCCAGCAGTTCGACCGCAAGAAGATCCTCGACGGCATCCAGAAGGCCTGCCAGAAGCGCCCGATCGAAACGCAGCGCATCGAGGACATCGTCACGAAGATCGAGCTCGAGCTCTACGAGCGCTTCGACAGGGAAGTCCCCTCGAAGGAAATCGGCGAGCTCATCATGAAGGAACTCCGCGACCTCGACTCCGTCGCCTACGTGCGCTTCGCCTCCGTCTACCGCGCGTTCCAGGAGGCGCGGGATTTCGTCGAGGCGGCGCAGCAGACCGGGGAAAAGGGAAAGACGTAGCGCGCGCTGCGTCATAGAATCCGCCACCCATGAAAATCTTCGTCACCGGCGGCTGCGGCTTTATCGGCTCGAACTTCGTGCGGTTCCTCCTTCGCGAACGTCCCGACGCGCACGTGACGAATTTCGACGCGCTCACGTACGCCGGGAACCTCGAGAACCTGGCGGAGGTGGAGGAGCACCCGCGCTACCGGTTCGTCCGCGGGTCGATCACCGACGGCGCGGCGGTCGACGCGGCGCTCAAGGACGGCGCGGACATCGTCTACAACTTCGCGGCGGAGTCGCACGTCGACCGCTCGCTCTACGAGCCGCAGACGTTCCTCGACACCAACGTCAAGGGAACCGCGGTGCTGCTCGACGCCGCGATGAAGGCGAAGGTCCGGCGCTTCGTGCAGGTCTCGACCGACGAGGTCTACGGCTCGCTCGGCAAGGACGGCGTCTTCACCGAGACGACCTCGATCAAGCCGTCGAGCCCGTACAGCGCCGCGAAGGCCGCCGCCGACCTCTGGGTCCTCGCGTACCACCACACGTTCGGCGCCGACGTCGTCGTCACCCGCTCCTCGAACAACTACGGCCCGTACCAGTTCCCCGAGAAGCTCATCCCGCTTTTTATTTCGAACGCCCTCGACAACAAGCCCCTCCCCGTCTACGGCGACGGCAAGCAGGTCCGCGACTGGCTCTTCGTCGAGGACAACTGCCGCGGCATCGAACTCTGCGGCACCAAGGGCAAGCCCGGCGAGGTCTACAACATCGGCGGGAAGTGCGAGCGCGAGAACCTCACCGTCACGAAGGCCCTTCTCAAGGCCGTCGGCAAGCCCGAGACCCTCATCAAGTACGTCGCGGACCGCCCCGGGCACGACCGCCGGTACGCGCTCGACATCTCGAAGATCGAGCGGGAACTCGGCTGGAGCCCGAAGGTGACGTTCGAGGAAGGGCTGCCGGCGACGGTGAAGTGGTACCTGGAGCACCGCGACTGGTGGGAGCGCGTGAAAAGCGGGGCGTACCGGGAGTACTATGAGAGGAATTACGGGAAGCGCGGGTAGGCAATTCCCGTTTTTTCGCTGCGAAACTCCACTCTGGAGTCAGCATGCCGGGAAGTGATCCCCCGATTTTCGCCGATTCCGATTTCGAGTTGCACCCTCGAGAGCGCGAGATCGACACGATCCTGCGATCCGCGTTTGCGGCGGGTGCGAGCCAGGTTCTCCTGTCGCCGGCCAGCCCGCTGATCTTCCGGGTCGGGCCTGAATTGGTGCGAGCCACGCCCCATGTTCTCACTCCCGGATTCGTGGCCGACGTGGCGGAGTCGCTTCTCGAGCCGGCCGAGCGGCAGATGTTCCGTGAAGCGGGAGATTTCGAGCTCGAGCTTGGGCTGCCGCCGTGGGCGTCCTGCCGCGTGAACATCTTCCTGGCCGGCGGCCAGCCTCACCTGGTGATCGGGCTGCCCGGGGCCCCTGTCGAGCGAGCGCCGGCGCCACCGGACGCGGACGTCCGCAGGCCCTCCCTCCGGGCGACCGAGGAAGGCGCCATGGCGGAGATCGTCGATTGCCTGAACGAGGTGACGGAGAAGCGCCGGGAATCTGAGATCCGGATCGCGCGCTGGGCACGGGTGCTGCAACGGCTCCGGGTGAGGCTCGCCGCGGCGGAACGAGGTGTGCGGAAGGAGACGAGGCTGGAGTCCCGCCTCCACCGGGCGGCGGCCGAAATCCAGGAACTCGTGCGCGACCTGCGGCCGTCTCTCGGCCTGGATGCGCTGAAGGCGCGGCTCAAGTACGCCGTCAATGCCCTGGAGCGAGCCATGGAGGAGGATCGCGGCGAGGACCCGGGCCCAGGGGACGGCGGCGCCGGGGTGCCGGCCCTTCTCCCGAAGGACCCTCCCGGTCGCCCGCGCCCCGCTCTCCGCGCCCCCCGCCCCGATTCTCCCGAACGAGACCCTCCCTCCGGCCCCTGAGACTTGGTAAACTAGGGAGCCCTTCACCACACGCTCTCAGACCCGCACCGCGACTTCAGGAGGAACGATGGACGACCTGAAAGATCTCGCCAACCTGGGAAAGCAGGACGACCAGCCCCAGCAGCAGTGGAAGGACATGGAGAAGCTGTTCATCGCCATGACCAAGAACAAGGCGAGCGACCTCCACCTGAAGCCGGGGATGCGCCCGGTGTTCCGCATCGCGACGGTGCTGCATGACGTAGGGAACCGGCCGCTGAAGCTGGATGAAGTGAGGCGGATGATCTACGAGATCCTGAGCGAGACGCAGATCGAGCAGTACGAGCGCGAGCTGGACCTGGACTTCGCGTACTCGATCCAGGGGGCGGGGCGCTACCGCGTGAACATCTTCCACGATCGCGGGCAGCCGGCGATGGCGGTGCGGCGCGTGAACACGGAGATCCCGTCGTTCGAGATGCTGAACCTGCCGCCGGGGGTGAAGAAGATTCCGACCTTCAACCAGGGGCTGGTAGTGGTGGCGGGCGCGACCGGCTCGGGCAAGTCGACGACGCTGGCCTCGATCCTGAACTACGTGAACGAGACGCGGCGGGTGCACATCATCACGGTCGAGGACCCGATCGAGTACCTGTTCGAGGACAAGAAGTCGTTCATCAACCAGCGCGAAGTCCACATCGACGTCACGAGTTTCACGAGCGCGCTGAAGCACGTCGTGCGGCAGAACCCCGACGTGATCCTGGTCGGCGAAATGCGCGACCACGCGTCGTTCGACGCGGCGCTGCAGGCGGCCGAAACGGGCCACCTCGTGTTCGGCACCATCCACGCTTCCAGCGCGGCCCAGACGATCGGCCGCATCCTCGACCTGTTCCCGACCGAGCGCCAGGACCTGATCCGCCAGGGCCTCGTGTTCAACCTCAAGGCGATCGTCTGCCAGAAGCTCCTCCCGTCGTGCAAGGAAGGCGTCCGCATGGTGCCGGCGGTCGAACTGATGATCGTGAACTCGACGGTCCAGAAGATGATCTCGGGCCGCGAGGACAAGAAGATCAGCGACATCGTCCGCGGCGGCGCGGAAGAAGGGATGCAGGACTTCAACCAGTCGCTGGTGTCGCTGATCAACCAGGGGCTGATCACGAAAAAGGTCGGGCTGGCGTTCTCGCCGAACCCGGAGCAGTTGAAGATGAACCTGCAGGGGATCTACCTGGGCGAGGATCACAAGATCCTGGGGTAGGGAAGAACGACGTCGAAGGTCGAAAGTCGAAGGTTTAAAGGGCTCCGCGAAGGCGGGGCCCTTTCTGCTTGGTTGGGTTACCGAGGCAGGAAGTCCGATTCCCGGAAGGGGTTTCTCGGCTGGCCGTTCTCCAGGGAATCGATGGTCAACTTTGCCGCCAGATCCGACGGGCAGATCGCCATCCTGGCCCCGGCGACGGCTTTGGCCAGATCGAATTTTTCCGCCCGAAGTAGTCCCCACAGGGCCTTGTGAACCGAAGGGGCCGCGGGTCTACGGTTCCCACGCCGCTCATTCCGGGCAGCGATTGCCCTCATGACGGCGATCAGGAAGCAAAGCGTGGCCATCCCACCCAGAAAGCCAAGTCCCGCCCATTCTTTCTTTGCAATCGCCGCAGGCCCCACGTGCCAGGTGCCCCAGGCGAACAGGAGTCCAAGCAGGGCGCTCGCGATAATCGAGTCGCGCCGCGCGGTGCGGGCCTTCTTCAGGTCGGACGCGAGTTCTCCCGCCTGTTTGCGCAAAGCCTCGTCCGAGGTCGTGGAGATCACGAGTTCCAGACGATCCATCGCTTCCGTGTGCTTCCCGAGAACCGAAAGCGGTGTTGCCGTTGCGACCAAGGCCTGATGGTTCCCCGGCATTCGGTTCGCCAGAAGTTCCGAGAGCGCCAGCGCCTCGTGCCATCTCTTGTCAGCAACCAGCATCAGGTACGCCTGGTCTTCCGGCGAAAGTCGTTCGCGGAGTTCATCCGCCCGCCGCTTCGCCGCGCGCTGCCACACGACTCCGCCCGCGACCAGCGCCACTCCGAAAACGACAGCTCCGACGCGGAAGGTTGTCTTGTGCTCGTCCAACAGCCCGAACTTCATGGCGAGCACGAGAAGCCCTCCCAGCACGAGCAGGGCAAGGGCCAGTCGGGGATGAAAGATGAGTTCGAGCATCGGCCCGTAAGGATAGCGACAGGAATCGATCAGTACCCGCCCTTCCCGCGGAGCGCCGCTTCTGGCATTCTCTCCCCCCGAATGAAGCTCTTCCGCATCCGTCTTACCACTCCCGCCGCCGCGGCGGAGGACGCCGCGGCCTCGCTGGCCGAGGTCGGCTGCAGCGGCGTGCACATCACGGAGGGGGAGCCGTCGCTGCTCGAGGCGCACTTCCAGAAGGAAGTCGTCGAGGAGGCGAAGGCGGTGGCGACGGCGTGGGGGGGGAAGCTCGAGAGTGCGGAGTGGGTGGAGGAGGAGGACTGGACGGAGGCGTGGAAGCGCAAGTCGCCGCCGCTGATCATCGGGGGGTGGTGCGTGTATCCGTCGCACCACGGGCCGCGCCCGGGGATGAGAAATCTGAAAATCGACGCGGGGATGGCGTTCGGGTCGGGGGACCACCCGACGACGAGGCTGATGCTGCTGGAGATGGAGGAGATGGCGGCGGTGCGGCCGCTGGGCAAGGTGCTGGACATGGGGACGGGGTCGGGGATCCTGGCGATGGCGGCGATCCAGCTCGGCGCGACGGAGGTGCTGGCGACGGACATCGACCGTCGGGCGCTCGACGAGGCGCGGAAGAACGTGAAGGAGAACGCGATCGAGCGGGTGACGTTCATGGAAGGGTCGCTGGCGCGGTGCCCGGGGAAGTTCGACACGATCATCGCGAACGTGACGACGGAGGTGCACCTCAAGCGGAGCGGGGAGTACCAGAAGAAGCTGAATCCCGGCGGGCGGCTGCGGCTGGGCGGGGTGCGGGCGGAGGAAGCGGAGTCGGTGGCGCAGGTGACGGAGACGGTGATCGCGCGGGCGGCGGAGGGGTGGACTTTCCTGAAGCTGCCGGACGAGAACGCGCCGGTGAAGACGCCGGGGACGCGGCGCTCGGAGGACCCGCCGACGCTGCTGCCCGGGCAGATTTCCGCGGGGGCGTTCAAGGACGTCGCGCCGGCGCCGCCGCCGAAGACCGCCGACCGCCGCCGCGGCGCGTTCCACCATTTCGAGCTGAACGTCTCGAATCTCGAGGAGTCGCGCAGCTTCTACGGCCGCCTGCTGCCGCGGTTCGGGTTCGAGCGCGGCGAGTCCGCCGACGGTTGGCTCTCGTTCACGCACGGCGAGTTCTCGATGAAGCTCGTGCAGGCGAAGGACCCGTGGAAGTCCAAGGGGTACCACCGCAAGAACGTCGGCGTGAACCACATCGCGTTCGCGGCGCCGTCGAAGGAAGCGGTGGACGTGCTGCACGAGTGGCTGATGTGGGAAGGGATGACGGTGCTGTACGGCGGCCCGCTGGAGACGGGGACGATGGAGGAGCCGCACTATGCGGTGTACTTCGAGGACCCGGACCGGCTGAAGCTGGAGTACGTGTACCGGCCCTAACCGTGCCTGTCCGAAACTCGGCGGCTCTTGAGCCACATCAGCCCGACTCCCGCGAACAGGAACGCCCACATCCAGGGGAGCCAGCCGATCGACCGCTTCTCCGGCGCTCGCTCGGCCAGGTGCGCCTTGAGGGCGCTCGCATCGCGCACGAAGGACTCGCGCATCTTCGCGTTGGTTTCGGGGCGGACGCCGTGCGCGTGGGCCGCCAGGTCTTCGTACATCCCGTCGAGCGCCGAAAGCGCTTCGCATCCCTGGCCGAAATCGTGGCCGCGGGATTTGGCGCGGTCGAGGAGGCCATGGAGTTCGAAGAGGTCGGCGCGCGTGGCGGCGCTGATTTCGTAGAGGCGTTCGCCCGCGGCGAGGGCGGGGGTGCCGGCCTCGTGGCACTTGCCGCAGGATTTCGCGGCCCACGGGGTTTGGGGGCGGCCGGCGCCGTGGGCGCCGTGGCAGCTTTCGCACGTGACCGGCTCCGCGACGCCGCTCCGCGGGTCCGTCCACGTCGCGTTGCCGTGCGGCCCGGCGGCCAGTTCGCGCGCGGGTCCCTCGTGGCACGCGCCGCATTGCGTCGACAGTTCCTCGAGCGCCGGGACGCGCACACGATGCGGCCCGTGGCACCCCGCGCACGACGGCGCGCCGTCCGCCAGACCTCGCGCGTGGGGCGAACCCTTGAACTTCGCCACGAGCCCGTGGCTGAGTTGATGCGGCTTCATCACCTTCTCGTCCCCATGGCAACGGCCGCACGTCTCCGCCTGCTTCACCGGGTGCGTCCCGCTCGACGGATCGGTCGAGCGAAGCGACTCGTGCGGCGCGTGGCAGTCGATGCAAGAAGCGCCGTCGCTGGCCTTCTCCTCGAGGACGTTGTGACCGTGCGGGCTCTTCGTGTAGAGATCCACCGCGTCGATGCGGAGGCCGCTTCTCGTCATTTTCCCCGCGTCCGAGTGACACTTTGCGCACGTCGCCGCCACATGCAGCCGCGCCGACGGCGCGTCCGCGTCGCCGCAGTCCACGATCGCGTGCGACGAAGGGTCGGCAGCGCGGGTGTGGCAGGCCGCGCACGAAGCGCCGGCCGGGTCGCCCTTGGCCATCGCCTCGCGGTGCGGCGATTTCAGCCACGCCGCGGCCGCCTGCTTGTGGCAGTCCCCGCACATCGTCGCGAGCTCCGCCGCCTTCGGCTTGCCGATGAACTTCTTCGCCGCGGAGTGCGACGCCTCCATCTCGGCCGCCGCAGAGTCGCCGTTGTGGCAGTCGGTGCACGACAACTGCGGGTGCGCCGATTTCTCGACCGGCGCCTGCGGCCCGTCGTGGCACTCGACGCACGTGTTCTGCGCCGCGGCGCGGGAAGCGATCGCCAGGAGCAGGAGGAGGCGCTTCATCGCGGCCTCCCGTAAGTGTCGAACCGCCACGCGCGGCCGAAGGCGCTGACCTCGCGATCGGCGACGGCGCCGAGGAACGTGAGCGCGCCCCAGGCGAGGAGGCAGGCGGCGACGACGGCGAGGGAGCGCTTGCGGGCCGAGAGGCGGCGCTCCGGGGAGCGGTCGAGGAAGGGAAGGAGCGCGAACGCGGCGGTGGCGAGCATCGGGAGGAGCTGGCCGACGGTGTCGCCGGGGAGGCCGAGGACGCGCGCGGGCCAGTACTTGAGGAA
Organism: uncultured Planctomycetia bacterium; assembly: GCA_964590435.1. GTDB lineage: Bacteria > Planctomycetota > MHYJ01 > WSZJ01 > WSZJ01 > WSZJ01. The sequence goes on along the minus strand of CAZPWT010000012.1, from coordinate 5,441 downwards.
CTGGAAGAGGGCGAGGAAGAACCACTCCGGGCGGAGGCCGGCGGGGGTGGGGCCGCCGGCTTTCGGCGACGGCTCATTCGGGAACACGGCGGCGATCGTGACGAGCACCCCGGCGGCGACGGCCGCCGCCGCGGCGGCGCGCAGCGCGAGGTTCGGCAGGCACGGTTCGCCGCCCTCGCAGCACGCCGCGTGGCCCCGCGATTCTTCTTCGTCCGTCGTCACCGCCGGCGCGAGCCCGAGGCGGCGGACGAGCCGCAGGTGGACGCACAGGAGCGCCGCGAGGACGGCGGGGAGGACGAGGATGTGGAGCACATAGAAGCGCGTCAGGGTCGGCGCGCCGACGTCGTCGCCGCCGCGCAGCAGCCGCGCCGCGAACGAGCCGACCAGCGGCGCGTCCTCGATGTGCCCGAGCCGCACCGCCGTCGCCCAGTACGCTTCGTTCGTCCACGGCAAGAGGTGCCCGGTGATCGAGAGGGCGAGGACGGCGAAGAGCGCCAGCGCGCCGGAGACCCAGGTGAGCTCGCGGGGCCGCTTGTGCCCTCCCGAAATAAAAACCTTGGCTGCGTGCAGCATCGCCACCGCCACCAGCCCGTGCGTCCCCCACCCATGGATCGAAAGCCAGAGCCACCCCATCGGCACCACGTCCCGGATCGCCGCCACGCTCCCGTGCGCCGCTTCCGGCGTCGCCCTGTAATGGAACGACAGCACCACCCCGCTCAGCGCCTCGAGCGCCAGCAGCGCCAGCGCCACCGCCCCCAGCGCCATCCCCCACCCGATCCCCGCCGGCTGCGGCCGCGTCAGGTCCGCCAGCGTCCTCGCCCGCGCTTCACGCCACCCCACCCTCCGGTCCAGCCACTCCAGCAGCACGCTCATCCCGTCACCTCCCATGCGTCGCCGGCGTCGCGGACCTCCAGCCGTCGAAGGGGCGCGGGGGGCGGCCCGGAGAGGACGCGCCCGTCCGCGTCGAAGGCGCCGCGGTGGCACGGGCAGAGGAAGCGCTTCTCCGCGTCGGTCCACTTCACGATGCATCGGGCGTGGGTACAGACGAGCGAGAGCGCCGTCGCGCCCGAACCGGAAGCGAGCAGCACGAAGGGAACGCCGCGGACCGATCCCGCGGCGCGGCCCGCCTCGAGCGAGGATTTCGGGACGCGCGCGGTCGCCGGGGGCTCGGTGCGCGGCCACAGCGAGGCGCCCATCGCCGCCGCGCCGCCCGCCGCCGCGGTCGCGGCCCAGGCAGCGAGGGCGTGGTTCAGGAAATCGCGTCGTGTCGTCGGCTCGCTCATCCGCCTCACATTAGCGTTCACGTAACGAAACTGCGAGTTGCGGATGGTGAGTTGCCAGCTGCCAGCGGCGAGTTGCCAGCGGCCAGATGCCGAAGGCATGCCGGCTGCTTTCCCCGGGAATCCGGAGCATTCGCCTGAATCCTGGCCGCTCGCCGCTGGTCACTCTTTCAACCGGTAGATCCGCCCCTCCCACTTCCTCTCCCACGGCCACTCGGGCGGGAGAATCACGCTCAGCTCGAACTGGAGGCGGTCTTTCGGGATCGAGTCGAACGCCTCGTTTCCGCCGAGCGAGGACTCCCACGTCACGCACGTCCCGGCGGGGAGCTTGCGCCACTGGTCGATGCGGACCCAGTCACCGCCGGCGAGGCGCGCGACGGTCGAGTGATCGGTGACGATGCCGGGCCGGGCGAGGGCCTGCGCGCCGCGGAACGTGTTCGGCCGGTACCACGCGACGAAGACGGCTGCCGCGGTGGCGATCGCGAACAGCGCCGGCCGCGCGTGGCTGCGGACGTGCTCGAACCCGAACGCCGCGCAGATCGCGAGCGCCGGGATCATCGTGACGAGGTAGCGCGGCATCCCGTACGAACCCAGGATTCCCGTGGTCCACAGGATCGAGTGGCCGACGACCACCGTCGCGCAAACGGCCGGCGCGAGCCGCGGGGCGCGCTTAAGCCCTGCGATCGCGGGTACGACCAGCGCCCCCGCGGCCACCGGCAAGAGCGCGAGAAACGTCCACCACGGGCCGCTTCCATAGTGCGACTGCCCCCAGGGATGCGGCTGGTTCGCCAGCAGGAACTTCGCGTTCCCCGTCGCCGCCCACCCGGCGAGGTGCCAGAGGACCGGCGCGGCGGGAAGAGCCGCCAGGCCGGCCCAGGAGCGCTTCTTGAAAAGGAAGGGCGTCCACGCCGCCCAGAAGAAAACGGCATCGAAGCGTGCGAGGAAGGCGAAGGAGGTGGCGAGCGCGGACCAGGCGAATTTTTCGCGGGACCAGAGCCAGAGGGCGAGGGCGAGGAAGAGGGCGCAGGAGGTTTCCGTGAGGCCGGATGCGATGCCGCGGATCCAGAACGGGGCGAGGCCGGCGAGGGCGACGGCGAGGAGGGTCTCGCGTTCCTTCGCGCCGAAGCGAAGCGCCGCGGCGCGTACCAACGCGAGCGCCGCCGCCGCGAGCGCCGCCTGCACGAGCTTCACGCCGATCGCGCCGCCGCCGAACAGGATCACGCCTGCCATGAGCGTCGTCATCACGGGCTTGTGCCACGGGTCGAGCAGCCACGCCGGGTTGTCGAGCGCGTAGCGGGCGCCGAGGAACCGCGCGTCGCTGTCGGCCTCGTTCAGGTAGACGCCGGTCGCGAACGCGAGGACGGCGTAGAGCGCGAAGGCGGCGGCCACGAGCGCGAGGGTGCCGCGGGGGGCGGCGGCGCTTTTCTCTTCGGTCACGCGCGGATGGTATCCGGCACCCGGAATCCGCGCCGCTACTCCTCGCGCCTTTCGAGCGTGACGGCGGCCGCGGCGCCAGGGCCGCGGACGGCGTCGACGGCGAAGAAACCGTCGGGAAGGAGCGCCGCTTCACGCCATTCGATGAACTGGAGGTTGTCGACGCGGAGGGTGGCCTCACCCGAGGCGGGGGGATACAGGGCGACGTACAGCACCGCCATGTTGGCGGTCAGCCCGGCGGACGGCGCGAGGTCGGCGGCCGCGATATCCACGAAGACTTCTCTCCAGGTCGAGTCACCCGGGGTCGAGAAGGGGATCTCGACCGAGCGAAGGAGGACCGAGTCGGGATCCTCGGTCGGGTTGGTGTCGTCGAAGTGATAGACGTCGAGCAGGACCGAAGCCGAGACCGTCCCGCTGGCCGCCGCGCGGAGGCGGACGGAGCGGGAGGGAAGGGGATCGAGTGGGACGACGATTCCGCCCCCGAGGTCCTGCCAGAGCCGGTGATCGCCGAACGTTACGCGGGCGACGGGGCGCATCCGGACTCGCGTGGTGTTGGTGGAGACCCTGTGGAAGGAGAGGACGCGGTGTCCCGAGAATGCGGACGCGTCCACGACGACGCCCTTGTCGGGGTCCGCGTCCACATTGTTCCAGTGCAGGCCGCCCTGCGCGCTGCCGTCCGCCGCGTCGTCTTCGAACGAGCCGTAGCCGTACAGGTCGCGGCCGAACAGCAGCCCCGCGGGAAGTGATCCACCGCCGGGAGCCCGCGACCTCGTCAGTCCCGGCATCGGAAGATCAGCGGCGGCCGTACTGGCGGCCGTCACCGTCAACGACGTCGACGCTCCTGGGCCGACAAGCAGCCGCGCGGCGTGCCCTTCCAGGACAAACTGGACCTTCGACACCGACGGATTCGGCGCGACCTGAGTGTTCAGGATCGCGCCCGCCGGCTTCGTCGAGTGGAAGTCCAGGTCGGACCTTTCGTGGATGAGCCCCAGCACGCCCGTCCCGGCCTCGCCCGAGACGGCCGCCGGGCGATAGCGCAGGATCGTCTGCGGATAGAAACGCGCCTCGAGAAGCGAGGACCCTTCCCAGACCGTGCGCAGCGTGCCGCTCCGGAACGTCGCGAGGAAGTCCTGGTCGAACACGCAGTTGCCGAGGCTCCAGCAGACCAGCCGGCCCCCGTACCACTCCATTCCCTGGAGGACGTGCGAGTGGTGGCAGACGACGAGGTCCGCCCCCGCGTCCACGGCGGCGTGGGCGGCGAACTCGATCCCGGAAGACTTGGTGTCGATGTACTGGAATGCGCCGTGAAGGGCGACGACGACGACATCGGCGCCGGCGGTGCGGAGGGCGGCGACGTCCGCGGAAAAGCGCGAGGGGATCATCACGTTGGCGCCGCCGTGCCCGCGGCGCGCGACCCAGTCCTGCAGCTCCGGGTACACCGCGGTGGCGGACGCCCAGAGTGCGGCGACCTCTGCGGGTCCCGACGCGCCTGCCTCGGTGAGAAGAATCTGCTCCCACGCGGACCCGATCCGGCGCGACGCCAGCGGGATCGGCACGGTGCCAGTCGGGAATCCCCAGTCACGGAATTCGTACTGCCAGAGTTCCGCAGGGTCGATGCCGGGCGGCACGGCGTCGGCATCCTTCGGGTACGCGTCGTTCACGATGTCGCCCGTGATGCTGCAGTACGACAGGAATCCGATCTTCACTCCTCCCGCGTCCCGCAGCAGTGCCGCCCCGGCCTCGGCTTCCGTCAGCCCCGCCCCCAGACGTCCCAGCCCCGCCCCGTCGATCGCCGCGATCGTCGACGCCAGTCCGCCCTCCAGCCAGTCGCGCTGGTGATTGTTCCCGAGGTTCACGACGTCCACCCCGAGCTCTTCGAGCGCCTCCGTGATTTCCGGCGGGCTCTGGATGAGAAAACGTTTCCGCGGATAAGCCGCGGCGGACGGGAGCGTGCCCACGACGGTCTCGAGGTTGACGACGGTGAGGTTGGCGGCGCGGAGAATCGGCGCGGCGGAGGAAACGACGGCGCGGGCGCTGGCGCCGCCGTCGCCCGGCGTGACCGTGGCGGTGTCGGGCTGGGTCGGCGCGCCGTATCGGCGCCCGAGCATGGCGTCGCCGCCGAAATGGACCGCCACGCGCGGCGTCCCGCCGGGGGAGGCCGAGGCGCGAAGAGGGAGAATGCGCGTCGAGCCGCTGTCCGTTTCGTCGAGGAGGAAGGGCTCTTCGAGGAACCCGGTCGCGATTACGTGGAGGACGACGGGTTCGTTGGCGCCGGGGAACGAGGCCGTGCCGTCCGCGGCGGTCGTCAGCGTCGTGCCGCCCGCGAAAACGGAGGCGCCGGAAATCCCGACGCCCGCTTCGTCCACTACCCGGAACGTGAGGTCCCAGGTGGGGGGCGGCGGGGGTGAGGGCGGCGGCGGGGGAGGAGGCGGTGGCGGCGTGCCGCCGCCTCCGCCGGAGGAGCGCTTGCTCGACCCGCCGCCGCCGGTGGACTTCTTGTGGCAAGCGGGCAGCAGCACGAGGGAGACCAGGGCCAGCGCCAGCAGGGATCGTGATCTCGGGTGCACGCGTCGAGTATAGCGGGATGGGGTGCATGACCGGAGTTGCACCCCCCGGCGGGCCGGCGTCGGGGACGATCATGCGGGTTTCCTGAAGCGTGGGCCGCCTGCGTGGTGAGCACGCGGTCTGTTCTCGAAGTGTCGTTTTGCGCGATCGTCCTCTGACAGG
>CAZPWT010000011.1:0-4668 GCA_964590435.1 uncultured Planctomycetia bacterium | reverse complement strand
TCCATCAGGCGGTCGCCCAGCTGGGTCTGGAGCTCGTTATTGAGCGTCGCGTCCGCGGGCGTCTCGTCGGGGTCCTCGTCCACGCCGGCCTCGCGGTTTCCTTTCACCACGCGGTCGTCCCGGTGCAGGTCGCCGCGCACGGTGTCCGAGGACAGCGGGGCGCGCGCCGCGACGTCGTAGATCTCGTACGCCAACTCCGCGATCCCGTCGAGCGACTTGTCGATGACGTCGTAGTAGTACGTGCGCGTCTCCGTCCCGTCGACGTACTTCGAGCCGTTCACGTCGAGGTACGTCACCCGCTTCTGGTACTCCCGGAACTGCGGCGTCCGCCGCTCCGGGTGATGGATCAGGTCGAACCTCTCCAGCGTCGCCTTCACCACGATGTCCGGCGTCAGCCCCGGGTTCTCCTTCAGGAACACCTGCCACGCGTCCTCGTCCATCACCGTCGCGTGCCGCCCGTTCCCCGCGAGCTGCTGCAGCAGCCGGTAGCTCTCGCTCGCCAGCCGCACCTCGCGCCCGTTCTGCTGCGTCGCGTTCCGGAAGTCCTTCACCAGCACGTTCGGCCGCGCCGCCCGGTCAAGCTTCGTCCCCGCCTCCGTCGCCTTGCGCGCCAGGTCCGCGTCCTCCGGCATCACCGCCTTCGCCTGCACCAGCCGCAGCCACTCCAGCCCCGGCAACTTCCGCTTCGCCGCGTCGTCCGCCTTCACCGTCAGTTCCTTCGCCGCGTCCCGCCGCACCGTCGCCGCGATCTCCTCCACCCCCGGCGCCTCCGGGTCCATCGCCTGCGCGCGCACGAGCCAGGCATACGAAGCGATCGCGTCGCCGTTGTCGTGCGTCTCCCGCGCGCTCGCGACCCACTTCTCCCCGAGCCCGCGCTTCGCCGACGCCAGCCCCGCCGCCACCTCCGGCGCGTCCGGCCGCAGCTCCATCGCCGTCTGGAACCGCTGAAGCGCCCCCTCGAGGTCGTCCTGCGTCTTCAGCTTCCACCCCTGGTCAAGCAGCTCCAGCACCCGCACGTTTGTCTTCGTCTCCTTGATCGCCGCCGCGAGCTGCGGCTGGTTCGCGCTGATCTCCTGCGCGTGCTCGATCACGTACTGCGACTTCAGCCACTCGCCCGCCTTGCCGAAGTCCTCGGCGGCGGCGAGAAGGGCCTTCACCGACGCGTCGCGCGCCTGCGCGAGCCGGATCGGGATTTCCGGGAACGTCGGCTTGTAGCGCTCGATCGAGCTCAGGATCTGGAACGCCTTCTCCCCGCTCGCCCGCTTCGCGCTCTCCAGCTGCGCCGCGACGTCCTCGCGAAGGGCTTTCAGTTTCTTCTCGTCCGCCGCGCACCGCTCGCTGGCCGGGTCCTGCCGCCGCGCGGTCGCGATTTCCTCGAGGGCGCGGTCCAGCTCGCCGCGCTCCGCCGCTTCCGCCGCCCGCTCCGCGTGCGCCGTCGCCGCGTTCTTCCGCGCGGCCTCGAGCTTCCGCGCCACGTCCGAATCCCCCGGCGACGCCTGCGCCGCCTTCCCGTACGCCTCCACCGCGCCGTCGAAATCGCGGGTCTCGAAGCGCTTATCGCCTTCGGAGACGTTCGAGGAGGTCGAGCAGGCCGAGAGGGCCAGGGCGGCCAGGAGGGAGGTCAGTTGCCGGCGCATGGAAGGGCTCCGCAAAGGGGCGTCTGGGAACAGCGTATCCCCTGCGGAAGGGGGCGGGCAAGGAGGAATCCCCGGGGGCGTGACTGCAAATGCCCACTCCCGTTGCGCGGCCGCGAATCATTTCTTGTCCTTTCCTGTCCGTGCCAGGCTCGTGGCCGTATCCCCGGAAGATCCCGCCGGCATCATGGCTTGTTCTTCGGTGCTCGAGTGGAGTCAGTGAGGGCGGATGAGAGCCTGACAAACGGCTACGAGCCTGGCACGGATACGAAAAGACACGGAAGGATGCGATTGCGGGTGGCTCGCGCGGGTTGATCTTGGGCGGCCATCGGAATACTTGTGGTGTTCAGCGCGATACGGGTCCTACAACCTGCTACTTCGCTTCCCGCGCCTTCTTCTGCAGCGCCTCCCAGTCGATCCGGTCCTTCTCGGCCTCCCACCATTTCCGAATCCGCGGCACGAGCTCGTCGCGTGCGCCGAACGACCTGATGGTGAGCGTCTCGGGGAATCCGGCGGCCGTGCCGAGGGAAAACGCCGCGATGTCCCCGACGGTCAACTCGATGACCGCTCGCGTGGGGCTTTTCACCGAGAATCCGGCCGGAGCCTTGTCGTCGATCATCCCGGCCAGCATCGCCGCCACGTCGGCCCGCGGCATCCTCTCGGCGGCCAGCACTCCCTTTCGCCTGATCACGGGATCCTGGTCCGCACAGAGCGTTCTCAGCGCGGCCACGCCTTCATCGGTCGGCGCCAGCAGCGCGACCCGCAGCGTTTCCTCGAGATTGGCGGGGAACGGCGGTTTCACCAGCCCCGCCGCATCCCTCACGCCGGAATCGTCGCCGCATTTCTCCCAGAGAATCTCCGCCGCGACCAGGAACACCGCTCGCTCGTCCGGCGACAGGAATCCCCGGATCTCGTCCCGGTCCTGCGGCCTCAGCCGGCCCGAAAGCGCCTTCAGGATCGCCAGCCGCATCCCCGGCTCGTCCTTCGCCCGCCGGAGCAGCTTCGGGATCCACTCCTCCGCGTTCATCTCCACGAGCCGGTCCGTCATCTCGTTGCACAGCACGGGAAGTGCGTCCCACGCGCGCTCCGCCGGCGTCCGGGTCTGCGCGACCGCCCACCATTTCTCGGCCGCCGCGCGCAGGAGCGGGAAGATCTCCTCGGGGCCGGCGTCGTCCGAAAGGCCGTGGAAGTCGCCGTAGTTCTCGAGCGCCAATCCCGTCATGGCACGCAGGATGTCCTGCGCCGCTTCCCCCACCAGGACGATCGACCAGTCATGGGCGTTCTGCGGGCGGCCCGTCGTCACCGCCCGCGTCGGGCGGACATCCCCGATCGCCTCGATCAGCGCCGGGATCGCGTCGTCCCCCAGGTTGAGGAGCTCCTTTGGAGGCCAGGGTTCGCCGCCCTCCTCCGCGAAAACGCGGAATGCCGGCTGGGCCGATCCGTCGATGTCCCCCTCCCCGCGCACGTCCCGCAGCCCCCAGACCCAGACCCGCGCCTGCTCCTTCTTCGAGAGCCCCGGCGTCATCTCCGGCCGGGCGTCCTCTTCCGCCCCATAGGAGTCGTACGCCGCTGCCATCCGCGCGGCCTCCTTCACCCACGGCGCAAGTTTCAACGCCCCCACCGATCGCCAGAGCGCGGCCAGTTCGCTGAAGCGCATCCCGCGGCCAGCGCCCTCGATGGCGCGGATCCGGAGCATCCCGGCGACGAACCGCTCGAGGCACTCGCGCTCCTCCGGCGCCGGCTCGCCGGGCATTTCCCAGAAGTCCCTGACTTCGTCGAACCTCGCCAGGAACGACAGCGCCAGCCGGCCTTCGCTGCGCTCCAGCGCCCACCGCGCGTGCATCGCCAGCAGGAAGGCCGCGGCCTGGGGCCGCCGCAGCAGGCTCGGTTCGCCTTCCAGAAGGGCCCGCCGCCGCGCGCCAGGATCTCCCGGTGCGGTCGTCTGCATCGCGCCATCGGGTCCCGCGCGTGGAAACTCCACGACTTCGCCCCACTCCGTCAGCACCCGGCTGTTGTCCCGCGTCTCGTCGATCAGCCACCCGGCCTCGTCCGGGTTGTCCGAGGCCACGCCGTCCACGACGAGCGTCACCCACGGCCGGCCCTTCACCGCCGGCAACCCCAGGAGCTTCAGCGGCTCGACGCGCTCCCTCGCACCGGCGAGTTCCCCGAGCAGGTCGAGCATCTCGCGCAGCCGCGCTCCCGCTTCCGGCGAAGCATCCGCCTGCGCCGCACGGACCATCCCCTCGGCCCTCGCCCCCGCCGCCTCGCACCACGTTTCCAGTTCGGTTTGCGCGGCGTCGCGAACGGCCGGCTCATCTGCGTCGAGCCGGCGGACGATTCCCGCGAGCGCGTCCTCGAGGTCGCCGGCAGCGCAGGGAAGTGCCAGCGCAAGGAAGACGGAGGCGAGGAAGCGGCGCATGGCGGGAGATCGTAGCACCGGCGCTGCCCGCAAAAAAAACGGGACGCAGCGGTCGCTGCGTCCCGGATACCCCCAATGGGATTTGAACCCATGTCGCGGACGTGAAAAGCCCGTGTCCTAGACCAGGCTAGACGATGGGGGCTCTGAAATCGACGGGGTGGGGGCGGGGGGGGGGGGGGGGGGGGGGGGGGGCGGGCGGGGGGGGGGGGGGGGGCGGGGGCGGGGGGGGGGCGTGCGCGAGGGCGGGGGCGCGAGCGAGCGAGGACGTCAGCTCGCGTCTCGAGTCGAGGCGGGCCTCGTGGGCGCTCTGCGCCGGGACGCCAGCAGGCCGAGCGCGCCCACGATCCATCCGAGACGCCACTGCGCCCCAGGCACCGGGGTGGCGCAGCCGCAGCCGCCGCCGGAGGCGACCCGCGCGGTCAGGTCCGTGCCGGCATCGCGGCCGCCGGTCGAGCTGCCGCCGGTGCCGGACGTTCCAGCGGTCGCGCCGGTGCCCGCGGCGCCACCGGTACCGGCGGCGGCGGCCGCGCCGCCGCTCGACGCGTCCGTGGCCGCGTCGCCGCTCGCGCCGCCCGAGGGCGAGTCGCTCGGAGCGTCGGTGGTCGCGTCGGTCGC
>CAZPWT010000010.1:0-41579 GCA_964590435.1 uncultured Planctomycetia bacterium | reverse complement strand
CGCACGAACGGCCGCGCGCCCCTCGACCAGCCCCTCAATTCGAAACCCCGCTTCGAAATCCGCGGGAACGGCCAGGCCGAGGCCGGTTCTACCTTTCCGACGGCCGCGCCTCCGGCGCGGCCGCCCTTCCGTTGCGCGATCGTGGGACCTGAGAATCGGGGCACACGGGAGCGCGCAGTCTTTCAGTGCGCTCCCGTGTGCCCCGATTCTCAGGTCCCACGATCGCGCAACGGAGGGGGTGGGATTCGAACCCACGCGAGAGTTCATCACTCCCAACTCGATTTCGAATCGAGCCCGTTATGGCCACTTCGGTACCCCTCCTCGTACTACGGTGCGCCTTGGTCCAAGGCGCCCCGTGGTCCGAGCAGAATTAATCCGGGGCCTCGCTGCGGCGGCGGCGGAAGAAGCCCTTCAGCATCTCTCGGCACTCGTCCTCGAGCACTCCCCTCCGCGAAATCACCCGGTGATTCAGCCGAGGCTCTTCCCAGATCCGGAACACGCTCTCCACCGCGCCGGCGCGGGGATCGGGGGTGGCCCAGACGACCTCCTGGACGCGGGCGAGGACGAGGGCGCCGGCGCACATGGCGCATGGCTCGAGCGTGACGAACATCCGCGCGCCGGTGAGGCGCCAGTTCGCCAGGTGCTCCGCGGCCTGCGTCAGCGCGATCATCTCGGCGTGCGCCGTGGGGTCGTGCAGCAGTTCGCGCTGGTTGTGCGCGCGCGCGATGATTCCCCCGTCCAGCACGATCACCGCGCCGACGGGGACCTCCCCCTCCGCCTCGGCCTTGCGGGCCTCCCGGAGGGCTTCGCGCATCCAGTCCTCGTCGCCGCGCTCAAGAAGGCCCAATGCGCCCTGGAGGAGTCGAACCTCCAACCCCCTGGTTCGTAGCCAGGTACTCTATCCAGTTGAGCTAAGGGCGCAACTTCATGTTTTTCAAAGATTTACGGGCGCCTGCAGCGGGCTGCAAGCCCTGACCGAGGCGGGGAATTTAGCTGCGCCGGGAAGGCATGTCAAGTTCACCGGCGAAACCGCGCCGCTTCTTGATCGCCCGCAGGCCCCCGGGGGTTCGCGTGCGCGGGAACTGCGAAGCGAATACAATCCGCCCGTGACCAGCCCCGAGGATCGCACCGTCGAACCCTACCGCCACCTCTTCGAGATGATGCCGGACGCCGTCGTGGTCTTCCGCATGGGCCGGCTGTTCGACATGAACCGGAAGGCGGAAGAGCTGTTCCGGATGAGCAAGAAGGAGCTGCAGAATTCGAGCGCGAGCGCGCTGGGGCTGCCGGAGACGTCGCAGGATTTCGAGGCGACGCGGCTGAAGCTGAAGGACGGGCGGGAGCTGGTGGTGGAGCTCGCGGGGGTTTCGTTCCGGCTCGACGGGGAGGACGTGCGGCTGATTGCGATCCGCGACCTGGCCGGGCAGGAGCGCGCCGCGGCGGTGATCCAGCGCAAGAACCGCGAGCTTGAGGCCCTCAACGCCGTGGCCGAACTCGGCATCCGCAGCGTCCCCGTGCAGGAGGTGCTCGAGGAGGCCGTCCGCAAGATGCAGATGCTGACCGGGACGGATTCGGCCGCCCTGTGCCTCGCGGGCGAGGACGGGAAGAGCCTGACGCTCTCGGCGGCGACGGGGATTTCCGACGACGTCCGCCGCAACGCCGGCCAGATCAGCTTCGGGCTTCTCTGGAAGGTCTACCAGTCCGGCCAGGCGCTTGTCGAAAACGACCTGGCGGCGCGATCCGACGCGCGGCGCGACCTGATGGAGAAGAGCGTGACGGTGTACGCGACGGTCGCGGCGCCGATCGTGTCGCGCGGCCGCGTCGTCGGCACGCTGAGCGCCTGCTCGTACCGCCCCCGCGTCTTCAGCCCCGAGGACGCCGCGCTGCTCGGGACGCTCGGCGCCCAGCTCGGCGCCGTCATCGAGAACGCCCGCCTGATCGAGGCGCAGCGCGAACAGAAGGAAGTCTCCGAGATCCTCCTCGCCGCGGCCACCGCCTTCGGGCGCGCGCGCACCGTCGACGACCTGGGAGACGCCCTCCTCGAGGCCGTCGCCATCGCCTCCGGCCGCCCGGCGAATTCCCTTCTCCTCTACGACGAGGACCGCGACACCCTCACGCTCGTCGCGATTTCCGGCGTCGACGACGCGGCGCGCTCCATCCTCGTCGGCCGAACCTGGGGGCCGAACAACCCCCCGGCCCGCTGGCTCCGCACGGAACGGCGGACGCTCGTCCTTTCCGCCGAGGAAGGCCGCAAGCTCGACCCTGATGCGTGGGACTCCACCTCGCCGGGCGCCATCGTCTTCCTCCCGCTCTTCCAGCAGGAACATCTCCTCGGCGCCATCGCCGTCAACTACGACTCCACGGCGCAGGCGACCCCGCGGGCCATTGCGACGCTTGAAGGCCTCGCCGGCCTCTGCGCCGCTTCCCTCTCCAACCTTAACCTCTGGGGAATCTCCGAGCGCCGCGCCAGCCTCGGATCGATGCTCCTCGCCGCCGGCCAGGACCTCGCGGTTTCCCGTGAGCCTGACCGCGTCGTCCGCTCGACCGCCGCGCTGGCCCGGAAGCTGGCGGGGACAACGGCGGCTTGGGTGTGGATTCTTTCGCCGTCGGGGATGAAGGCGGAAGGACACGACGGCGGGCTGGAGTCGCTGGCGGGGCGGGAGGTGGGGCCGGGGGAGCTGTTCGGAGGGGCGCTGTTCGACGGGGCGCTGCCGGTGGCGGTCTCGGACTTCGAAGCGTCGGCCGAGGGGCGAGGGACGGGGGCGCTGCTGGGAGCGCGAAGCGCGCTGGGGGTGACGATGCGGGCGGGCGGCCGGGTGCTGGGGGCGATCGTCGTCGGAGACCAGTCGGTGAGGCGGTTCGCGCGGGAGGACGTGACGGCGCTGGAGACGCTGGCGACGTACGCGGCGGTGTGCCTGGAGAACGCGCGGCTGGTGCAGGACCTGTCGCTGTCGAACGAGGAGATCCGCGGCGCGCAGCAGCAGGTGGTGCGTGCGGAGTCGCTGGCGGCGATCGGCCGGCTGTCGGCCGCGATCGCGCATGAAGTCCGCAACCCTCTCTCGGGGATTTCCGCGGCCGCGCAGGCGCTTCTCAAGACCGCCGCCTCGGCGGACCCGGCATCACCCGACCTGCAGCTTCTCCGCATCATCGACCGGGAGTCGAAGCGGCTGAACCGGATCATCACGGACTTCCTGCAATTCGCGAGGCCGAGGAACCCGGCGATGCGGAGAGTTTCGGTGCCATTGATGATCGACTCGACGATCGGGCTGCTGGAGCAGGACATGGGGGGGAAGTACCGGATCGAGAGGACTTTCGCCCCCGCGACGCCGGCCGCGCAGGCGGACGGGGACCAGCTCAAGCAGGTGCTGATCAACCTGGTGCTGAACTCGATCCAGGCGATGCCGGGGGGCGGGACGCTCACGTTCGGCACGCGCGCCGCGGAGCTGCCCTCGGGGCCGGCGGTGGAAATCACGCTCGAGGACTCGGGTCCGGGAATTCCGCCCGGCGACCTCGCGCGCGTGTTCGAGCCGTTCTTCTCGACCAAGAAGGAGGGCACGGGGCTCGGCCTCGCGATCGCCCACCAGATCGTCCAGTCGCACGGCGGCTCGATCTCCGTTCACTCCGTCCCCGGCCAGGGGGCGCTCTTCCGCCTCCTCCTCCCTGCCGCCACGGCGGACGCCGCCCCGCCGCGCGGCTAGGCCCGGGAAGAGTGGATTCCGGGCAGGACATCGCCCGCGCGCGCGATGAGCGCGTTCCAGTCGACCGCGACGAGGTACAGCACGGCCCAGCCGCCGAAATCGATGCCCATGAGGGCGCCGATGCCGGCGTGAAAGAGGGCCGCGGCGGCGAGGAGGGCGTACTGGGCGAAGCGCGGGACGAAGAAGACGAGGGGGAAGGCGATCTCGAGGAGGAGCGCGCCCCAGGACAGCGCGGCGCAGAGCGCGCGCGACCGGCCGACGGCGCGGCCGGCCGGCGTCGAAAGCGTTGAGTTCGCGATCTTGTCGAGTCCCCAGGGGTCGCGGAAGCGCAGTTCGGCGGGGGCGTCCGGGCGAGCCGAGAAGAACTGGGTGGAGTCGCCGAGGCGGCGCTGGCCGGCATTGCCCTGGAGGTACCACTGGAGCGAGCGCCCGGTCAGCCAGTCGCCGCCGGCCCAGCGGAGCTTCGCAACGCCCGCGGAGAAATACAGCACCGCGGCGCACGCGAGGATGAGGTGGACGGGCCACACCGCGGCCGGCGGCCCCGCGAGCCGGTCGCGCAGCAGGAATTTCCCCCCGGCCCTCCGCTCCCGCCACGCTTCGAGCAGCGCGTCCACCGACCACGCGCGCACCCCGGGGGCGACCGCCAGCACGAACAGCGCGATCGACGGCAGGATGCTCGCGTGGCCGACGTACACCCACGAGCTGTGCCACGCGCGCAGCGCGAAGTTGGCGAGGGCGAGGAGGAAGAGCGAGAAGCGCGTGCCGATGCCGAGGAGCGCGAGCGGCGCCAGCACCCACGCCGCGGCACGGCACGCCGCCATCAGGTCGCCGAGCGCCACTCCCGGCGCCAGCGCAAGCACCCAGCGCAGCCCGAGGCTCGGCGCCATGAACGCCCCCCCGCGCCCTTCCAGCGAGTCGAGCCCCGGGAGGAAGTCCAGGAAGTCCGCGAACAGCCACGCGCACAGCACGATGCGGAAGAACCCCACGGAGTACCGCCGCGTCGTTGCGAACCAGAAGCCGTTCCACGCGTTCATCGCGGCCTCCGGAATGTCCACGTCGCGCAGTCCGCGGTGCCGGCCTCCCGGCGCTCCGTTTTCCCGCCGGCCTCCCGCACCGCGTAGAGCCGCAGCGCCTTCGTGTCCGCGGGGATGCGCCCCCTCGCCAGCGCTTCCTCGCCGAATTTCGCGAAAAATCCCGACATTCTTTTCTCGAACTCCCCCGGCGAATCGCCGGGGAAGGCGCCGTACTCGTAGGCGGGGTCGACGGAGCCGTAGTACCGGCCGAAAAGGACGCGGTCGAGGCGGAGCTCGGGGACGCCGCAGGCATCGGCGGGGATTTCGCGCTCGCGGCCGCGGTCGTCGACGGCGGCGAAGCGGAAGGAGTAGCGGGCGCCGTCGGGCTCGACGGGCGTCGCGAACATCGGGACGCAGGAGATCGGCCAGTCCTCGCGGCGGAGAATGGGCCCGGCGGCGAGCAGGGCGAGGACGGCGGCGATGAAGACGCTGCCGAGCGTGCGGTGGACGACGGTCGGCTCGCCGATGCGGCACGCGAGGACCGTCTTTCGGTGGTCGGCGACCCAGCGATACACGATATTCCCCGGGACGGACGCGCCGGGAAGGTGCATCGCGGCGCCGGCCAGGAACGTCAGCGGGCATCGCAGGGCGATGAAGCGCATCGCGGCGAAGCCGGCCAGCGTGCGCCCGCCGCCGACGACGTGAAGCGCGCCGTCGAGCGCTTCGCGGGAGAGGTGCGGGTGGTCGCGGAGCACCGCATCGTCCTGGTTCGGCCGCCAGCGGAACAGCCCGAGCCAGTCGAGCCGCTCGCCGTACCCGCGCGACGCTTCGCAGATCCCGCAGTCACCGTCGTAGATGACGTCGTATGCGGTCGTCCCGCGCGGCGCCGCCCCGCCGCCCGCGCTGGAGTCAGGACTCATGGGAGTCGTCGCGACGCCCTCCGGGTCTCGCTATTTGGCCGGCGCCGGCTGCTGCTTCGCCTCGATGTACAGGATCCGGCTGCACGAACGGCACTGCACCGGGTCCTTCCCTTTCATCACCGTGTTGATGTCCTGAAACGTGATCCCCATCCGGCAGCCGCCGCAGTGGAACCCGTCCGCCTCCTCCACCGCCGCCGCCAGCGCCACCGCGTCCGGCTTCGCCTTGTGGATCCGGTCGTAGATCTTCAGGAAGTCCGCGTCGACTTCCTTCGCCGCCGCGGCGCGCTTTTCGCGAAGGGCTTTCAGCTCCTCGTCGATCTTGGCGATCTCGCCGTCGACGACCTTCTTGGCCTCGGCGTGCTTCGCGGCGGTTACGTCCATCGCCGCCTTCGCCTCGCCCGCGAGCTTCATCGCCTCCTCGACCGAAGCCATCAGCTTCAGCACCTCTTCCTCGATCTTCCCGGCATCCGTGCGGATCGCCGCGATCTCGAGGTTGTAACCCTGGTATTCCTTGTTCGACTTCGAAGTGTCGCGCTGGCCCTCGAGGCGCTTGCGCCGCTCGTCGCGCTCCTTCAGGTCCAGCTCGCGCTTCTCCACCTCGAGCTTCGCGTCCTTCGCGGCCTTGACCTTGCCGTCGTGCTCGGCGCGCTTCGCGCTCATCTCGCGCTCGATCGGCTCGAGAGCGCGGGGCTTCGTCATGCGGTCCTTGTTCCAGCGGTAGATCTGCTTGTCGAGATCCTGCAGGGCGCGGAGGTGGGGAATCTGCGCCTTCATGATCGGCTTCGTGGGCTGCTGATCCATCGTGGTGCGGGTCTCCGTGTAAAAGAAGAAGGGCGGGGCTTTCGCCCCGCCCTTTCGTTCACTCCTTGGCGGTCATCCCGTCGAGGAATCCCTCGAGCTTCCGGCTGCGGATGGGATGCTGAAGTTTCCTCACGGCTTTGGCCTCGATCTGGCGGACGCGTTCCCGGGTCACTTTGAAGATGCGCCCGACTTCTTCAAGCGTGTAAGTATACCCCGTTCCGATGCCGTAGCGAAGCTTGATGATCTCGCGTTCGCGGAACGACAGCGTCTGGAGCACGGCCTCGATCTTCTCCTTGAGCATCTCGTAGGTCGCGGCGTTGACCGGCGACTCGGCGTTCTTGTCGTCGATGAAGTCGCCGAAGTAGCTGTCCTCGCCGTTCCCGATCGGCCTGTCGAGGGAGATCGGGTGCTTGGAGATCTTCATCACGCGCTTCGTTTCCTCGACGCTGATGTTGGTCTCTTTCGCGATCTCCTCAATCGTTGGTTCCCGGCCGTTCTTCTGGATGAGCTTCTTGGTGACGTTGCGGAGCTTGGACATCGTCTCGATCATGTGGACCGGGATGCGGATCGTCCGCGCCTGGTCGGCGATCGCCCGCGTGATCGCCTGCCGGATCCACCACGTCGCGTAGGTCGAGAACTTGTAGCCGCGGCGGTACTCGTACTTCTCCACGGCCTTCATCAGGCCCGTGTTTCCCTCCTGGATCAGGTCGAGGAACGACAGCCCGCGGTTGCGGTACTTCTTCGCGATCGAGACCACGAGGCGCAGGTTCCCGCTCGACAGCTTCCTCTTCGCCTTCTCGTACTCCTGGTACCGAGCCTCGATGTCCGTCACGCGCCGCGAAAGGAAGTCCGGCGCCTCCATCGTCTGGTCCATCAGCTCCTGCAGCTCCGCCTTCAGCACCTCGGTCTTCGGCGCCGCATTCTTCACGTCCTTCAGGCTCTCCAGCTCCGCCAGGATCGCCGCCATCCGGTCCGAAATCGCCTGCAGCCGGTCCATCATCGGCCGCACCTTCTTCGTCTGGATGTTCAGCTCTTCCAGCAGGATCACGCACTTCCGCTGCCGCGCCTTCACCTTCCGCCGCAGCCGCGAACGCTCCTCGTCGCCCGTCTTGTCGCTCCCCGCGAGCTGGTAGTCCTCGCGGTTCGCCTTGAGCAGCTCCTGGAGCGTGTCGATGTTCTCCGGCAGCCGCTGGATGATGTCGTTCTTCGACACGTCCAGCGCCGCGTCCGCCTTCAGCGTCCGGTCGAACGCCAGCTCGCCCGAGCGCACGTCCTCGAGGATCTGGATCGATTCGTTCACGCAGACCGGGCACTCCAGCACTTTCTTCCGGAACCGCTTGCGCGTGAGCTCGATCTTCTTCGCGAGCAGGATTTCCTCCTCGCGCGTCAGAAGCGGGATCTCGCCCATCTGCGTCAGGTACATGCGGACCGGGTCGTCGATCTTCTCCCCCGGCCCCTTGCGCAGGCTCAGGTCCTCCTCGAACTCCGGCTCGGCCTCCTCCTCCGCCTCGTCGGGAGAAACTTCCTCCTCCTCCTCCTCGCCGGGCGTCTTCGCCTCGCCGATCTCCGTCTCCTCGACGACGTCGATCCCCGCCTCCTCGACCGCGACCATGATCGCGTCGAGCTTCTCGGGCGACACGAGGTCGTCCGGGAGGTGCTTGTTGATCTCCTCCCAGGTCAGCGTCCCCTTCTTCTTGCCTTCTTCCAGAAGGGTCTTGATCTCCGGCGACATCGCATCACCGGGATCGCCGGGCGCGCTCGCGTTCGGATCGGTCCCGCTGGAGCCGGGCGAGCTCTTCGAAGGCGCGCCTTTCCCCTTCAGCGTCGCCTCGGGCCCGGGCTTCGGCCCCTTCCCGGACAAGACGGGCGGCCTTTTCGCGCTCGGCTCCGCCTTTGATGTAGGCGACGACGGCTTCGAGGCGGTTCGCGGGATTCCCCTGCTTGCGGCGTCCCTCTTCGACGAGGTCGGCGACAAGGGCGGAGTGCGCGGGGTCGTGCGCGACGGCCGCGAAGACGGCGTCGGGACCTGCGATTCCTCGTTCTTCGGCGATTCCAAGGATCAACTCTCCCAGTTTGCGGGATTCTTCGGTCGGAAACTCTTCCAGCCCGATCGACTTCTTCACGGCCTCCAGCGTCTCTCCGCCCAGCATCATCAACTCGACCAGCTCCCGGCCCGCACGGATGTCGCGGTCCTCCACCGGCGCCGCCGGCCGCGGCGGCCCGGCCTGCCGCACCGACCTGCCCGGCTTCTTCGCCAGCTCCTTCCGGATCGCCGTCTCCGGGACCCGGAACACCTCCGTCACGCGCCGGATCTGCGCTTCACGCAGCACATCATTCTCAACGAGCGCCAGCGTCGAGATTATTTCCTCAACCGCCGCCGCCGATCCCTTCGCCGTCGCCGTGTCGTGCCGGCTGCGCGCCAGGTCGAGGCGGAACTCGAAGAGTTCCCGCGCCGCCGCCGCCGCCTTCTCGAACGGTTCCTTGCCCAGCTGCACGAAGCAGTCGGCCGGGTCGAGGCCGGACGGGAGGGTCGCGATGCGGAACTCGACGTCCTCGTTGAGGAAGAAGTCGAGGGACCGCTCGCTGGCCTTCTGCCCGGCCGCGTCGCCGTCGTAAACGGCGATGACCTTCGGCGCGAACCGCTTCAGTTGCTTCACGTGCTCGGACGCCAGCGCCGTGCCCAGGGTGGCGACGACCCATTCGTAGCCGTACTGGTGCGCGGCGATGACGTCGGTGTAGCCCTCGACGATCGCCAGTTGCCCCGCCTTCGACGCGGCCTGCCGGGCGAAGTTCAGCCCGTACAGGAACTCCTTCTTCTTGAACACCGGCGTCTCGGGAGAGTTCAGGTATTTCGGCTGGTCCTCGGGGTCGAGGGCCCGCGCGCCGAAGCCGACGACGCGGTCGCGGATGTCCACGATCGGGAACATGAGGCGGTTGCGGAAGCGCCCGTAGTGGCCGGCGCGGCCGTCCGTCCGGGTGAGCGCGAGCCCGGCCGAGGCGAGAAGCTCCGGGCCGTAGCCCTTCACCTTCCCCTGGTCCAGGATCCACTCCCAGCTCCGCGGCGCGTATCCCAGGAAAAACCGGCTCACCATCGCCGGCGAAATGCCGCGCTTGGCGACGTAGGCTCTCGCCTCCGCGCCTTCCTCCCCGTCCAGCAGCTTCTTGTGAAAGAGCCCCGCGGCCCAGCGGTTGACCTTGTAGATCTCCTCCCGGTAGGACGCCGCCGCGCGCTCGGCCGGGTCTGGCGGCCGAAGCGGGATGTTGGCCCTTTCGGCCAGCATCCGGAGCGCCTCCGGGAACGTCGCCTTCTCCATCTCCATCACGAACGTGAAGACATCGCCGCCCTTCTGGCACCCGAAGCACTTGAAGTACTGGTCCACCGGGTGGACATGGAAGGACGGCGTTTTTTCCTCGTGAAAGGGGCAGCGCGCGACGAAATCGTTCCCCCGTTTCGTGAGGGGAACATAGGTTTCGATGAGTTCGACGATGTCGATGGCGCGTTTGATCTGCAGCTTGACGTCGTCGGACAGCATCGGCGGGCTGACCTTTCGAAGACCCTCCACTGTAGCGAGAGGGGGCAGGAGGCACAAGGAAAACGGCGGCGCAAATCGGGCCGTGCAAAGGTGTTAACGCCGGCGGGGCGTCAAATCTTCAATTCGCCCGCCAGCAATCCGAAGAGGGCCTGGTCGCGCCAGGCGTCGCCGACGGCGACGCGGTGCCGGACGACGCCCTCGCGGACGAACCCGCATTTCTCGAGGACGCGGGCGCTGGGGGCGTTGTCGGTGTCGGCGTAGGCGGTGACGCGGTGGAGGTCGAGGTTGCGGAAGGCCCAGCCCAGGAGCGCTTTCGCCGCCTCGGTGGCGAACCCGCGGCCGGCGCGGTCCTCGCGGATCCAGTAGCCGAACTCGGCCGCCCGGCGGGCGGGGACGGGCTCCTCGACCGACATGTGCCCCGCGAGGCGGCCGTCCGCCTCGAAGATCCCGCGGTGCGCCTCCCCTTCCCCGTTCTTCCGCTGGCAGCGGTCCACGAAGACGCGGAGGTCGGCCTCGCCGCGCACGGCGTCAGCCCAGGGCATGCGCCGGGCGAGGTATTGACGCGATGCGTCAATCGCCGCGAAGAGCGCCGGGACGTCGGCGAACGACAGCGGCCGCAGCAGCAGTCGCGGCGTGGCGATCTCGATCGCGTCGGGCGGGCGGAGGCCGAAGCTCATCGGCGCATCTTAGCGCGGCCGCGCCGCACGCCAAACGCCCTCCAGCTCCTCCGGCGTCAGCTCCTCCGGACGCTTCGACACGTGCTCCCCCTGGTACGCCAGCCCCAGCTTCTTCAGCCCGCTCCCCAGCGTCTTCCGCCGCTGCGAAAAGGCGCTCTTCACGAACGCCTTGTACCCCTCCCAGTCGCCGTCGAAGGCGCGGGCGCCGAACGCGACGTGGACGAGGGCGGAGTGGACCTGGGGCATGGGCCAGAAGAGCTGCTTGGGGACGTCGCGGACTTTCCGCACATCGGCGAGGCGGCGGATGAGGATGCCGAGGGGGCCGTAGTCGTCCTCGCCCGGGCCTGCGGCGAGGCGGTCGGCGACTTCGTGCTGGAGGGTGCCGAGGGCGTCGGCGGCGGGAAGCTGGCGCTCGGCGAGGGAGAGGAGGATCGCGCCGCCGACGGCGTAGGGGAAGTTCGACACGACGCGGAGGCGTCGCCCGGCGGCGCCGGCGGAGATCGCCGTCACGAAGTCCGGGTTGAGCGTGTCGCCCTTCGGGATCGCGTCGCCGAGGTGGAACTCGATGTTCGGCGCGGCGATGCGGTGCTTCGCAAAAGCGTGCAGCCGGGGGTCGATGTCGATCGTGAAGACCCGGGCGCAACGCGCCGCGAGCAGCTCCGTCAACTGCCCCGGCCCCGTCCCGAACTCCACCACCACGTCGTCCGGCGCCAGCGCCGCCTCGCGGACGATCAGGTCGAGGAAGTTCGTGTCGAAAAGGAAGTTCTGGCCGAACTGCTTCTTCGGCTTCCACCCCAGGTCGAGGAGCTGCTTGGCGAGGTCGTTCAACGTTTGAGCAGGATGGTCCGGTAGATCTCGGACTCGTCCTTCCCCGCCTTTTTCCAGTGGATGGTGACGACGGCCTCGATCTCGTTGACGCCGACCTGGGAGAAGGTGACGTCGTAGGTGTAGCCGTCGAAGGCCGGGTTGGTCTTGCCGGCCATGTTGGCGAGCGTCCCGGGATTCGGCACCTGCTCGAGCTCCGCGAGCACCGAGTAGGCGAGCTGCGCGGCGTTCTGGGAAGCGACGGCGCGGCGATGCGAGGCGGAAGCGGCGCCGAAGAGCGCGAAGACGGACACGAGCGAGACGATGAGGATGAGGAGGGCGATGAGGATTTCGAGCAGGGTGAAGCCGCCGGAGCGGCGGCGCGGGGCGGAGAGGGGGGCCGGGATCACGGGGGGAGAATACTCCCGAAAGGCGCCGGGCGAAACCTGAGGTTAGTTCTGGTCGTCCTTGAACGCCGGGATGCCGACGACCGTCGTGAACGACTCGCCCCACCGGATGCGGGCGCCCGACTTGTGGTTCGTCCGGGTCGTCGCCCGCACGCCGCGTTCCACGCCGGTCAGGTTGCCGCCGGAACGCTTCTCGTAAGAAATCCACTCGTCGTCGATCTTGACGAACCCCGGCCCCTGGGGGAATCCGGGGAGGAGGTCGGCGGAGATCGTCCCGGCGTTCCGGTCGATGTCGGAGTTGAGGTGCGACACGGCCTGCCCCGCGGAGACCGGCCGTTCGAGCGTCAGCGTGATCTCGACGCGGTGCGGCAGGATGTCGTCGAGCGGGTCGTTCGCCACCATCCCCGCCCGCTTGAGCTTGAACTCCCCGTCGCGGCAGCGCGTCGAGTCCCAGCGCAGCTCCGGCCCGGGCTCGCCGTTCTGCGGGTTCCACGTCGCCGTCTTCTGGCTCCAGAAGCGCAGCCCGAGGTAGATCACCCCGTCCGACAGGAGCTGCACGTTCTGAAGCAGCCAGTCCGGCCGCTCGAACACGTCGATCGGCATCTTCATCCCGTAGTCGTTGTTGAACGCGAACTGCCCCCGGTACAGCTTCCCCGTGTTCCCGTCCGGGTCGAAGCAGTACACGACCTCGTACCGCTTCATCGTGTCCGCCGCCGCGAAGAACGTGACGCCCTTGTCCTTGTACCCGGTCGGCGCGGCCTGGAGTCCCTGGGCCGGGACGATGCCGACGCGCGTGAAGAACAGGAGCGGGCGGTCGTGCTTGTCGGGGACGCAGGTGAAGTTCGGGTTGATCCCCGCGGGATCGGCCTCGTGGTGGATCGTCGCGCAGGAGAGATCGCCGCGGAGGGCGTCGAAGAGGATGGACGCGCGCTCGTAGGCGTCGCGGCGGGTTTCACCGCGGTCCCAGATCTCCACGCCCGAGCGGAGCAGCCCGACGAGCAGCAGCCCGAGGAGGATGAAGATCGCGATGGAGACAAGCAACTCCATCAGGGTGAAGGCGGAGGTGGAACGGCGGCGCATGGGGGAAGTATAGCTCTCCAGGGGAAACGGGCAGGAACGGCCACGAAACGAAAAACGAAAAAGGAAAAGGGAAAAACGAAAAGAAAACTGCGGGAGCGGCCATTCGACGGGCCGTTCCCTTTTCATTTTTCCTTTTTACTTTTTCGTTTTTCCTTTCGTGGCCGTTTTTCTGCCGCCGCAGCTATTTTTCTTCATGCCGATGCACCACGTTGGGTTGTTCATATTCCACCTCGAACCCCTTCACCAGCGGGCATTCCTTCCACTCCCCCTTCGCATACGCCCCGTCCACGAACTCGAACATCACCCTCACGTCGAGCTGGTCGGCAAGCGTGTCCCCCAGCTTCCCGCCGTTCGGGCCGTCGAATTCGTAGAACTGCTGCACCGTCTCGTTCTTCGTCTTCTTCAGGTCGAAGGGCATGTGGATCCAGCGCGGGCTCGTGTTGAAGCGGACGAAGACGTGCACGTTCACCGATGCGCCCCCGAACAGCTCTTCCCACCGGATCGCCTTCCAGCGCGCCGAGGTCGCGCGCAGCGTCGCCTCGAACCAGTGGAGGTCGGTGTCGTCGGCGGCGCGGGTGTAGCGGTCCCAGTATCGCCAGGGCATCGAGTAGAGGAGCGAGTCTTCCGGGTGCGCGTCCGGTGTCGTCCCGAAGGCGCCGCGGAAGGCGCACCCCGCGGGGAATTTCAATTGGTCCGTCGCCGTCCGCGACCAGCCGACCATCTCGCTGTCGACCAGGAAATACCCTTCCCCGACGAATCCCCCCGCCCCCTCCACTTCGAAGATGCGCGACGTCGAGTCCACGCTCTTCTTGAGCGTCGCAATCGCGAGGTAGGTCAGCGGGAACGCGAGGGAGCATTTGGCGTGGGCGCGCGGCGTCGTGCCGAGGTAGCCGCGCTTGAGGCCCTTGAGCTTCCGGGTCGCGGGGTCGTACTCGACGTAGCCGATGACTTCGTCGTCGACGAGGATCGCGCCGCCGAGCGTGTCGATCGGCGTGTAGCTGATCGGCGGCTCGCGCGGCGGCGGCGGATCGGTCGGCGGCGGGACGGGCGTCCCCGGCCCCGGGACGAATGGCGCGGGCTTCGGCGGCGGGGGCGGCTCGCCGCACGGGTCGTCGGGCAGCTTGATCCCGAACGTCAGCTCCGTCGCCATCGCGTCGATCGGCTTCGCCAGGCACCAGTGCTCGTACTCCGCCGTCGAGCACCGCAGCTCGTCCACCCAGCCGCCCAGCTCCCCCGGCGCCGTCTCCTGCGAGGACAACCCGACGCGGAACGAAGCGGGCGGGCTGAACGGCAATTCGCCCGAGGGGAACTTCAGCAACCGCGACCAGCGGCGCACCATGAAGCGGTCATCGCCGGGAACCTCCCACTGCACCGGCCGGTCGATCGCCGCCAGCAGGAACGGATACTCGATCGTCGTCGCGACGGAGCGAAGTGCCGGCGGGTCCACATTCGGCTTCCAACCCTCGAGCCACGCCGAGCACGCGACCACGGCCTCCTCGCGCTTCTCGTAGTCCTTCTGGACGATCGTCACGCGGTCGCCGCGGCCGGCCTTGGCGTCGTCGAGGGGAAACGTGGGCAGGACGGGGGCCCCGGCCGGGTGGGACTGGTCGGAGGATTGGGCGCCCCACTCGGAGCCGCGGAAGAGCGGCCACGGGGCGACGCCGGCGCCGTTCTTGCCGACGAGGGCGACCCAGCCGTCCGTCCCGGCCTTCTGCATGGGGCCGAAGAACTCGTTGCCGATGCACAGTACCGTGGGTTCGGGGTAGCCCGCGTTGGACGTGACGTGGAAGCCGATGAGCTCGACGGAATCGGCCATCAGGTGGTCGGCCGCGGTCGTTCCGAAGAGCCCGCGCTGCAGCCCGGTGAACTGGTTGGAGTCGTGCGCCTCGTAGTGGACGATCTCGGAGCGCGAGATGAACAGCCAGCCCTTGTCCGGGAACGGGTCGGCGCTGCCGTGCGGCACCTCGAGGATCGCGTCGCCCGTGAACATGCCGACCTTCGGCGGATCCGGGGGGGTCTGCACGACGACCCAGGTGGCGCACTCGGCGGTGGTCGGGACGGGATACGTGAGCGTCCCCGCGGTTTCCGGGATCTTGTTCCACGTCAGGAGCGGCACGTCGAACCCCGCCGTGCGGTAGTCGATCCGGCCGTCGAGCACCGCGTCCGAGTACCCCCAGAGCGCCACCGTCGCCCCGGCGGGATGCTGCCACGGCCGCGAGCCCCGCGCGCCACGCCGGCACCCCGCGAACGAATTCCCGTTCGCCGCCTGGTACTCGATCACTTCCTGCCCGATCGCGATCTGCCCGGGGGAAGGGAAATCCGAGACGTCGACGTCGCACTCGACCATCGTGTCGGTCTTGCCGAGGCCGCCGGCGAGGTGCACCGGCACGCCGAGTTCCTTGTTCTTCTGCTGCGCCGGCCCTTCCGGCACCGCGCGCCACTCCCCGACCGGCATCCCGTCCAGCGTCATCGTCATCCCGCCGTTCCGCGTGCTCTTCCAGAACGCGCCGACGTGGTACCAGCGCTTCGCCACCAGCCCCACGTGGTGAACGACCTCCGAGAATCCCTTCTCCAGCGTCGCGTCCTTCACCAGCAGCCGCAGGTACGGGCCTTTCGCCGTCCCGTTTCCCTCGTACGTCAGCAGGATCCGATTCGACCACTCTTCCTCGCCGGCCTCGAAGATCGTCGCGTCCTTGTCGGGAGCGAGGAACCACAGTTCCGTCGCGCCGGAGGGCCAGCAGACGATTTGCCCCGTGGCGAACGGCGGAAGCCCCCCGAACTGGATCCCGTCGCCCAGCATCTTGCCTTCGTTGTGGGGGCCGAAGTGCATGCTGACGGGCCATTGGGCGCGGTTGTCCTCGCCCGTGACGCCGGTCAGCCACGCACCGCGGTCCCGCTCGCGGATCGCCTTCTCGGTGTCGAACATCGGGCCGGTGAAGATCCCGTTCGCCATCTGTCTCTCGAGGACGTCACGGAAGTCCTGCTGGCTGCGGCAGCGCCACCGGATCGTGCCGGGAGGCGCGACTTCGACGATCTCGCGCAGGTCGCATTCCCCGCCGACCGCGCGGTTCGGGCGCTCCATCAGGCCACGCGCGGCCACCGTAACGTAGTTCCACGACTGGAGCGTCAGCGGAACCGTCCCCGTGCCCGCGAGCGACCAGTCCGTCGGCCACTCCGCGTTGATGCGGATCGCGGCGTAGTCAACGTCGCTGATCACCTGGCGCTGGACCTGGTCGCCGAGGAATTTCCAGAAGTCCTTCCACTCCTCGAACGTCTGCTTGACCATCGCCGCCGCCAGGAGCGTCGCCTCGTCGCGCGTCACGCGGTCCTTGTCGAGGTAGCTGCGAAGCGCCAGCCCCTCGAAGGCGGCCGCGAGCGCCTCGCGCCCCGCGGTGTTGATGTTGAGCGCGTGGCGCAGTTCGATCTCGATCAGCGAATCCACCGCCGCCGAGGCCTTCGCTTCCTTCAGCGCCAGGAGCCCTTCCTCGACTTCCACCACTTCCACGACCTGAACAACCTTCGGCCCCGAGACGCGGACGCGGGTGCCGGGGGAAAGGTGATTGAAGCGGTCGACGGAGAAGAGGATGTAGTCGTTGTTGCGGATCCAGGGTTCGGCCCAGCGGATGGTCTGGGGCTCGATCCAGGCGGCGGGGCGGCCGCTGGACTCGGTGAGGTAGTCGCGCGGATCGTCGACGCGCGCGTCGATCCGCTTCATGAGGTTGTCCACGCACAGCTGGGGTGCGGTGCGGACGTTGAGTTTTCCCTGTTCGTCGGCGACGAGGGCGCCGGTATCGACGCCCGGGGCGAGGGGGCGGCCGGCGCGGCCGGAGGAGAATTCCTCGGCGGTGTCGTGGAAGGGGGTATTGAAGGGGACGTGGGAGTGAGGGAGTTCCTCGAGGCCTTCCCAGCCGGGGACGGCGGCGGCGACGGCGCGGTTGCGGGCGGCGGCGGCGGCGTAGCGGGCGTGGACGCGGTCGGTGACGCCGCGGACGCCTTTTTCCTGTTGGCCCATGGAGAAGGCGAACGGGAGGGCGATGGCGGCGAGGAGGGCGGCGATGACGACGACGAGGATGAGGGCCATGCCGCCGTTGTGAGGACGGGGGCGCACGGGGGAGGAGGGGAAGCAAACGGCGGGCCGTAGCGGAGGGGGGCTATGGGCGCCGCGGGAGGTGGAAATGGAAAGGAGGTTGACGGTTGGAAGGCGCGTTTACGACCCGGGGGACGGCGGGTTTCGAGTTTGGGAGTTCGGTTCGGGGTTCGGAATTCCGGGTTCCGGGCGGGTTATGGGTTCGGAGTTGCGGGCGACTCGGCAACTCTCAACTGGCTCGGAACCCGGAACTCCGAACCCGGAACCGAACTCCCAAACTCCGAACTCGCTACTTCTCCTCATGGTAGTGGATCACCGGCTCCTGCTCGTATTCCACCGCCAGCCCCAGGAACTGCGCGCAATCCTTCCACTCCCCGTTCGCGAACGCGTTGTCCAGCCACACGAAATCCACCCTCACGTCAATCGCGTCCGCCTTCGCCCCGCCCAGCGTCCCGCCCGTCGGCGCGTCGAACAGCCAGATCCCGCCGCCCTTCCCCGCCACGTACGGCCGGTTCGTCGGCACGTTCGCCCAGCGCGGCTCGCTGTTCAGCCTCACCCGCACCTGGATGTCCAGCGACGCGTTGGGAAGCACTTCCTCCCACGTCACTCTCCCCCATTTCGCCCCGGTCGCGCGCTTCGAGGCGCAGAACCATGCGTTCTGGGAGTCGTCGGAATTGGCGGTGAAGCGGTCGTAGTAGCGGAAGGGGAAAGCGTAGACGAGGTCGTACTGGTTATGGGTGGCAGGGACGGTGCCGAAGGCGCCGCGGAAATCGCAGCCATCGGCCATGGCGGGGCCGCCGGAGGAGCCGAAGCTGGTGTAGCCGATGAGTTCGGTGCCGACCAGGATGTAGCCTTCCTGGGGGAAGGCGTTGGGGACGCAGGGGAACTGCTTGTCGGCGATGCCGACGGAGGCGGTGAGGGAGGCGATGGCGAGGAAGGCCATGTTGAAGACGCGGTCGCCGAGTTCGTGGACGGCGGCGGTGGAGCCCAGGTAGCCGCGTGTGCAGTTGACGAGCGTGTTGGCGGTCGTGTCGATGCCGGCGTAGCCGATGATTTCATCGCCGACGAGGATGGCGCCGCCCTCGGCGTCCATGCCGCCGACGGTGGCCATCGGGATCGTCGTGACCGTGGCGTCGATGGCGGCCGACATCTGGAACCCGAGGTTCTTGGGGCCATTGGTGAGACGGACCTCGTCGATGAGCCCGTTGAGCCCGGCGGGCGCGCTCGGGATCGTCGACCCCGCGAACGTCATGAGCTGCTGCGGGACGCCCATCAACTCGCCGGAGGGGAACTTGAGGATCCGCACCCAGAGGTTGTCCGGGACCCACTCCTTGTTCACGAACGACGAGAGCGACGCGAGATGAAACGCCGGCGTCGCCGTCCCGATCCCGAGGTTCGGCACCCACCGCACGTGCTTGATGACGCGCTCTTCCCGCGTCGTCGCATCCTGCTCGACAAACGTCACCGTGTCGCCGTCGCCGGCCTGCTGGTCCGCCAGCGCGAACGTCGGGAACACATTCGAGGCCGTGACGTGCGCGGCGTTGGTCGTGCCGAAGAGATTCCCCGCGACCCCCGGCTGCTTGCCGCGGAACATCGGCACCGGCACCGTCACGCCGTTGCGCTGGATCACGAACCCGTGCCACCCGTCCGTCCCTTCCTTCACCACGGGCCCGAACCACTCGTCGTCGATCGCGAGCACCGTGGGAGACAGGTAATTCGTGTTGTCGGTGACGTGGAACCCCCAGAGCTGCACGGTCTCGCCCTCGTAGTGGTTCTTGTCCGTCGTCCCGAACAGCCCGCGCGTGAGCCCCGTGAACGCGGCCGTCGTTCGCCCCGTGTAGTGCACGACCTCACCCTGCGGGCCGCTTCCCACCATCAGCCACCCGGTCGGCGGGAACTCCACGTTGATGTCGGGCGCGCCGCTGGCGGTGGGCGCGACGGGAAGCAGGACGGCCCCCAGCGCGAGCCCGATCGCCGGCGGCGTGCCGGGCGTCGACGTCACCACCCACGTCTGCGTGTTCGCGCCGATCTGCCCGACCGTCTGCCCGCCCCCGGTCGTCAGCCGATCCCACCGGATCTGCGGGACCGTCGGGTTCTGGAAGCGCAGCGTGCCGTCGATCAGCTTGGACGTGTATCCCCAGACGTTTACGCCGCAGCCCATCTGGTGCGCCTGGGCCGCGGTGCCGCGCGCGCCGCGGATGCAGCCGGTGAAAGTGCTGCCGCTCACCCCGGTGTACTCGATCGCCTCGTTCCCGATCTCGATCGCGCCGGTCGCCGGGAAGCCGGTCGTGGACCCGGACACCGTCACCACCGTGTCCGTCGCCACCAGCGCCGTCGCCAGCGTCGTCGTGCGGATCCCGCCCGTTTCGGTCCGGACCTCATATTTCCCCACCGCCATCCCGTCCAGCGTCATCATCGCGTGCCCGAACTTCGTCCCCTTCCAGAACGCCCCCAGGTGATACCACCGGTCCGCCACCAGCGTCACCGGGTGCACGATCTCCGCGTACGTGTGCTCCAGCGTCGAGTCCTTCACGATGAACTTGAGCACGTTCCCGCCCACCACCGTGTCGGGGCCGTAGGTGAAGAACAGCCGGTTGCTCCACTCCTCGGTGCCGGCGTCGAAAATCGTGAAGCTGGTGCTGGCGGTCTTGACCCAGAGCTCCGCGGCGCCCGCCTCGATGTCCACGTTCCCGTTCGCGATCGCGAGGATCTGCTGCGCCCGCTGCTGGTACGCCCCCTTGGCGGTCGAGATCCCCGCGAGGGTCTGGTCGAAGTGGTTCATGATCTGCCACTGCGCGCGCTCGTCGCGGCCGAGGCGCGTCGTGACCCAGGCGACCTGGCTGCGGTCGGTCGAGGGCGTCTCCAGGGCCGCCACGCACGCGGGCCACGTCACCACGAACCGCCCCTGGGGGATCTTCAGCATCCGCTCGAAGTCGTACTGCGACTTCACCCGCCACCGCAGCGTCCCCGCCGGCGCCATCTCGACGACCTCGCGGAAATCGGCGAGCGCGGAAATCGCGCGGCTCGGGAAGTCCTGCACCCCGTGCGCCACGACCGTGACGAAATTCTCGGAGCCCAGCGTGAACGGCACCGTCCCCGTCCCCTCCAGCCGCCGCGACGCCGGGTTCGCGAAGTTGATGATGATCGCGACCTCGTCGTTCTGCGAGATCACGCCGTTCTGCCGCAGGTCCCGCAGCCAGACCGTGAACTCCTCGTACGACAGAAACTTCTTCTTGATCATCGCCGCCGCCACCGCGTCCGCCTCGGCGCGCGTCACCACGTCCTCCGTCAGCTTGTTCCGCAGCCCCAGCCCTTCCAGGCACGCCGAAATCACCAGCGCCGGCGCGGTGTTCAGGTTCACGGGGTGGCGGATCTCGAGCTCGAGAAGTGCGCCGACCTGGGAGTCGCTCTCGGCGATGCCGGTGACGGTGACGTCGTTGTTCCCGGCGCTGTCGACGTCGACGACGCCGTACTGCGGGACGCCGGACCACGTGACGCGGACCCGCGAGCCGACGCCGAACGCCCCCGCGTCGTCGACGATGAACGTCACCGCGCTTCCGCCGTTCACCGCCGTGGCGGGGACGATCCAGCGGATGGTCTGTGAAGCGGCGTAGGAGGTGGGGCGGCCGGACCAGGTGGTGAGGTAATCGCGGAGGTCCTGGGTGCGCTCGTCGACGCGGGACTTGATGCGGTCGAGGAGGGCCTGGGGGGCGGTGCGCTCGTTGATCTTGCCCTGTTCGTCCTGGAGGGAGGAGCTGCGGAGGCGGTCGGTGCCGTCGGTTTCCTGGACGGTGCCGATGGCGCCGCTCCAGTTCACCTGGAATTCGTCGAGGCCGTCGGCGTACGGCGTGTTGAACGGCGCGGTCGCGCCGCGCGCTTCCTCGATCGACTCATGCCCGCGGATGACGGCGGCGAGGGCGTGGTTGCGGCCGGCGAGGGCGGCGTAGCGGGCCTGGGCGCGGTCCATGCCGCCCTGGGCGCCGCGTTCCTGGTGGCGCATGGAGATGGCGAAGGGGATGGCGATCGCCATGAGGGCGACGGAGACGACGACGACCATGATGAGGGCGAAGCCGCGGCGGCGGGAGCGGGTGGCGATCATTGCGACCCCCCGAGCAGGTTGACGGTGACGCTCATCTCGTCGATGGGGCTCTTGATGGTGATGGTGACGGGTTGCGCGTTGACGGCGGGATCAAGCGCGCCCGAGTCGTCCCAGCGGATTTCCGCGGGGCCGGTGACCGTCAGGTTGTCGCGCAGCACCATCCGGGAATCCTCGATGAGCGCGTCCACCCGCGCCTCGTCCACGTATCCGTCCAGCGGCATGTCCTTCGTCCCGATCTCCAGCGGCGAATCGCCCATCGCCAGCATCGCCTTCCCCGCCTTCCGCGCCAGCGGGTGGTCGTTCACGAGGATCGTGAGCGCCGCGCCGTCCCACAGAAGCGACAGCTTCGACCAGCGCCCCTCCGGGATCGCCGCGTCCGTCATCGCGATCGCGACACGCTCCGCCTCGACTCCCACGAACGCCTGCAGGCACCCGGTCCGCGACACCGCCAGCCCGAACTCGCCGCCCTTCTGGATCAGAACCCGGTCCTTCTTGTGAAGTTTCGGCAGGTACCAGATTTCGACGAGCAGCCCCTGGTCCTTCGCGAACATCGCCACGTTCCCGCAGTCGATGCTGCCGCCCGCGTCCGAGAAGCTGACGCAGCGCCCGACCCGCCCGCCGTCGGAGACCTTGCCGTTCGTGATCTTCGCCACGTGCCCGAGCGCACCCTGGAGCGAGTCGTCTTCAAAGTGCCACGCGGCCATCGGCCGGCGGACAACGGTCGACAGGTATTTCCCCTCGGGGTCGATCCGCACCGAAACCGGCGCCCGCGAATTGCGCGCGGCGGTCTTGGCGAAGCGGCAGACGCCGAGGACGCCGGACCGCGCGGCGCGCAGCCCCATGTCTTTGTTCGAGGCCGACATCATGGCCAGCCCGACGCCCAGCAGGATCGCGATGATGCTCATCACGACCATGAGCTCGAGGAGGGTGATGCCGTGCGTGGAACGACGGTGCATCGGGGCTCCAGGCGGGGGAAACGGCAACTTTCAACTGACAACTTTCAAGGAAACAGCAAGGAGCAAACTCCAACGTCAAGCCAGCGTCGAAGCTCCCGGTTAAATCTTGGAGTTTTTCCCTTGGCGTTTACTTGGAACTTGAGAGTTGGAACTTGTCCTTTCCTCCGTCCTCCCCGCCCGTTTTGCCCGCACAACGCTCAGTTCCAGGAGGCCACATCCCCCTCGCCCCCGTTCTGGTTCTCGTCGTCCCCCCCGGCCGACCACAGCATGTACTTCCCCGGCGAATGGTAGTTCCCCGTCTTCGGGCTCTTCTGCGGCACGCAGTCCACGTCCTTCCCCGCGATCGTGTACTTCCCGTACTTCGCGGGCTTCGAGTAGTCGCGGTTGTGGAAGTACACGATCGGGTTCCGGAACTGGTCCGCCAGCTCCACCATGTCCGTCTTCATGTAGACCGAGCTGTCCGGCGCTTTCGGCGCCACGTCCCCGTCGCCGTTCACCAGCGCGTCTTCCCACGTGCTCATGTCGAGGTACGGCCCGCCCTTCTGCGTCGTGAACAGGTGCCACACCAGGCTCTCGCTTCCCTGGTTCACGTCGTTCGCCCCACGCACGAACCCCCCGCTCGGCGGGTAGTCCGCGAACTTCGACTCGTAGCTCGTCAGCGCCGTGTCCACCTGCGCGATCGTCGCCCGGCACGCCTTCTCCTTGGAGTGCTTCCTCGCCGCCACCAGCGCCGGCAGCCCGATCGCCACCAGCACGCCGATGATCGAGATCACGATCAGCAGCTCCAGCAGGGTAAACCCGCGGCGCTTCATTTTATTTCGCCTCGATGAGCCGGACGTTGTCGATCCCGAGCTCCCAGTCGTCGCCCTTCTGCCCGAACCCGAATACCCCGACCTCCAGCTTCGCCGCCCGGATGTCGGCCCGGAGCGGCGTCCCCATCGCCACGCCGTTCAGCGACAGCGTGTAGTCGTTGGCCGCCGGGTTCGCGCGGTCGATCCGCAGCCGCACCACCCCCGCCGGGCAATCCCCCAGCGCCTTCCACTGCGGCGGCTGCTGCACCGGCCCCATCGCCACCGACAGCTTGCCGGTCGCGTCGCGGCCGAAGCGAATCACGTTCGGGTTGTTGCTCTGCGGCGACTGCGGCTGGCCGAGCGTGATCCCCGCCGTCGCGCGGCCGATCTTCGTGAAGTCGAGCTCGACCTCGAAGGACAGGAAGCGGTCGCTCGTGGGGCGGGTGAGCGCCGTGGCGCCGTCGTCGCGGTTCTGCTTGCCGGCGAACTGCGCCCGGCCGCGGGCCAGCGTGACTTTCAGCCCTTCCTTCTCCCGCTCGAGCCAGTTGCGCCGGACGGCCTCGCCGTCCTTGCGGTCGAACTCGTCGTGCCACCAGCGGCGCGTCGCGGCGTCGTTGGCGAGGCGCTTTCCCTTCATGGCATACGCATGGTCGGCGACCCGCGTCAGGATCGCCTCGAACCGCTGGCGCGCCTCGGCCAGTTCGCGGCGCGCGTAAACGACCGCCGCGATCCCGCACGCGCCCAGCACGTGCACCGGGTCGGCCGCGATCGCCGCGCGGAACTCCTGCTCCGCCGCCGCGGGATTCGTCGGCAGGATCGCGAAGCCGAGAAGCGCGTGGGCGTCGGGATCGGACGTGCCGCCCGCGGCGCGACGAAGCGCCTCGACCGCGCCGGACGTGTTCTTCATGCGGAGCCGCGCCAGCCCCAGCTCGCGGAACGCCGCGGGGCCGGCGCCGGCCTTGAGGGCCTGGAGGAGAAGCGGCTCGGACGCGGCGGCGTCGCCGCCGTCGAGCGCGACCTTGCCTTTGCCCAGCAGCGCGAACGCGCAACGCGAATCGCGCTTCAGCGCCTCGTCCCACGCCGCGACGGCCTCGGCAGGCTTGGCCTGGCGGAGGAGGAGCCAGCCGGTGGACGCCCAGGGGTTCGGGGAGATCGGCGACCGGAACGCCGCCTCGTCGAAGCACGCCTTGGCTTTCACGGCGTCGCCCGCGACGGCGCAGACGAGCCCGAGGTTGAGCCACGCCTCGATCTGGTCCGGGTTGGCCTCGAGCGCCGCACGGAACGCCGCCGCCGCTTCCTTGCCGCGGCCGAGCGACGCCTCGGCGCAGCCGAGCAGGAGCAACCCCGCGGGGCCGGCGGCGGTGAGGTCGGCTTTGGCGTCCTCGAAGCGCCCCGAGTAGTACAGCAGGGTCCCGGCGGCGAGCCGGGTCTCCGCGAGTTCCTTCGCCTTGAGGTCGGCGGCGAGCGCCGCGGCGTGCCCCTCGGCCTCGGGCAGCCGCCCGTCCGCCGCGAGAAGCACGACGAGCCGCTGCTTCGCGTCGGCGTAGAACGGCGACGCCTTGATCGCGCCGAGATAGGCGTCCATCGCCCGCGTCGGCAGCCCCAGCGCCTCGTAGACGCGCCCGAGCCGCGACCAGATCGCCTCCGCGCCGGTCGGCCGCTTTTCCAACAGCTCGCGGTAAAGCCGGACTTCGCGGTCGGGGTCGGACAGCTGCGCGTACACCTCGACCAGTTTCGCCAGCGTCGCGGGCTTGAATCCGATCCGAAGCGACGCCTCCAGCTCCTTCGCCGCCTCCTCGACCAGGTTCTTCGTCAGGCACCACGCCGCCAGGTCCTCGTGCTCCTTCGCGCTTCCCGCCTTCACCTGCGACGCCCGCTGCTGGTATTCCTTCGCAGAGGTCTGGCCGAGGCGGATTTCCGAGTACTCGCCCTTCTTCAGCGTCCGCGTGCTCTTCCCGTCCTTCATGCGGATCTGGACCGAGCCGTTCTCGTCCTGCTTGAGGATCGTCCCGACGATGTTCCCGCCGGGGGTGACGATCGTGTCGACGATCTCCTCGACCACGGGCGGCACAAGCGGGCCGGTGGTCTTGCCGGCGGCGCGAAGAGCCGTGAGGGCGGCGTCGTCGGGGAGATCGGCGGCGGCGGCGGTGATCGGCTTGAGCGTCGCGCGCGCATCGGCCGCCGGGCGGATCGGGATGACGGGAAGCGGGTTGGCCGGGAAATCGGGGATGCCGAGGTCCTCCGCGGGGAGGTCGGCCCACTCGGTGGACGGCGCCATCGGGTCGCGCCCCTCGGGCCACGCCGCCGGGAAATCGACCGAGATCCAGCGCGGCTCCGGCACCGGGGCCTCGTCGTACGTCCCGCGCGCCGACACCGCCACCGGCGGCGGCTGCCCCTTCCCCGCCGTCAGGAACAGCACGACCGCCAGGAGCGCCGCGGCTCCGCCGACCATCCACTCGCGAGGGAAGTTCTTCATCGGCCGAAGATGAACCCCCCGGTTTCGCCGCCGCCCTTGTCCTCGACCTTCGCCTCGGTCACCTCCACGCCGCCCACCGCGATCTTGAGCGTCGTCTCCGGCTCCTCCGGCTTCTCGCGCCAGATCTTCGCGCGCGGGACCAAAAGGAAGCCGTCCTTCTGCTGAAGCGAGTGCAGGAGTTTCGCGAGCGTGTCCATCGATCCCGAGACCTCGATCACCACCATCGTGCGCTTCACACCCGCGGTCTCGAGCATGTCGGACGTGAAGAAGTCATCGCCTTCGCGGCTGGCGCTGAGCTGGCGGATGCGGCGGATGCCGGCGCCGACGGCGCGGGCGACGACCTTCTGGGCGATGTCGATCTTGGTAAGGAAGAGCGGGAGGTCGTCCTCGGGGTTCTTGGGGAAGACGGCCTCGTTCTCGATGATGACGCTCTGGTCGGCGGCGGCCTTGTCGAGCTGGGTGCCGAGCGCGGCGAGGCGGTCGCCGTAGGTGACCTTGTCCGCGGTCGCGGGGGCCTTGGGCGGGTTCGTGGCCTTGTCGAGGTCCGCGACGCGCGCCTTGAGCGCCTCGACTTCGCCTTCGAGCTGGCGGCGCGCGGACGCCGAGAGCGCGCTTCCCTCGCTCGACTTGAGCATCGCGGTCAGGCGGTCGGCCTGCGCGGCGGCGTCGGCGGCCGCCGAGCGCGCCGGGAGGGCGACGCCGAGCAGCAGCGCCAGCGCGAGCCCGAGCATGCTCCCCGCGGCGATCACGAACGTCCGGTGGGCGGCGAAGTACTGTTTCATTGGAGCTCCAGTTCGAATTCGAAGAGCGTCGTCGCGGGCTGCTTCTCGAACTTGAGGCTCTTCACGCCGAGTCCCAGCGGGTGCTTCTTGAGGGCGGCGATGTAGTCCTGGAGGCTGCCTTTGCCTTCCTCGGGGTCCTCGATGAGGCCGCGGAGGAGGACCTTGTAGCCGCGCGGGAGTTTTTCCTCGCCCATCTGGGGGACCATCTGGACCTCGGAGATCCAGAGCCCCTCGGGCTTCGTTTCGCGGGCGGCCTGGACGGCGCGGAGGAGGAACCCGCCGGCCTCGGACTCGCGGCAGAGGAGGTCCACCTTGCGGCGGAGCTTGTCGCGCTCTTCCAGCATGTCCGTGCAGCGAGCGGCGTTTGCGTCCAGGTCAGCCTTCGCCGCCTTCACCTTGTCGAGCCGCGCCGTCGCGTCCGACTTCGCGCCGAACGCCCCCGCCGTCTGCACCAGCGCCGCCAGGAGCAGGATCGCCGCCCCCGCGATCGCCACCGCCCCGCGCTTCTTGAACTCCCGCGCGTCCCTCATCTGCTGCGGCAGGAACGACAGCGACGTCGCCGGCTTCCCCGACGCCATCAGCGCCAGCCCCGCCGCAACCGCAAGGTCGCTCGGCGCCGCGAAGAAGCCTGGCGGAAGCGCTGACGACTCGATGTCCCACCCCGCGAACGGGTCGAACGCGCTGACCGGGATCTTGAGCGTGTCCGCCAGGAACCGGTCGAACCCGGCGAGGCGCGCGCCGCCGCCGGACAGGAAGACGCGCGACACCGGCAACGGGCGCTTGGTCTGCGTGCGGGCGAAGTTGATCGACCCCGAGATCAGCGTCGCGATCTGGCCGCTCGAGTTGAGCAGGAACTGGCGGATCCGCGAGCCGCTCTCGTCGCTCTCCCGGCCGCGCGTCAGGTCCCCGGCCTCGAGCTTCGACTTTTCGCCCTCGGGGAGCGGGACTTTCAGCATGGAAGCGATGGCTTCCGAGCAGGACTTGCCGCCGCCGCCCATGTTGCGGGCAAACGCCAGCCGGCGGTCCTCGACGATGATGATGTCGATGTTCTCCGCGCCGATGTCCGCCAGCAGGATCGTCTCCCCCGGCTGGCACTGCGGCGACTGGAGGAACACTTCATAAAGCGCCAGCGAGTTCGGCACGACGTCCTGCACCGTCGCGCGGCACTGGTGCAGGAAGTTCACGCGGGCGTCGGCGTATTCCGTGCGGATCAGGCCGACGAGAAGCGGCAGTTCCGCGGCGCCCGGCTCGGAGGGGAGCAGCGCCGAGTCGCAATACACCGCGCCGGTCTTCCCCTTCACCTGCTGCACTTCGAACGCCACCAGGTTCTGCAGCCCGGACGGGACATTCGGGACCTGGGCGAAGCGGAGGTTGACGTCGCGCCCGGTCGCGCCGACGTACGCGGTCCCGTACTTGTCGCCGGCGTGGGACAGGATCGTCATCAGGGCGCGCTGCTGCGAGGCGCGGTCGTCCGCCTGCCCCGAGTAGTCCTGCCAGCGGACGCGTCCGCCGCCGACGATGCGGATGGAGTCGCCCTTGCGCTCGATTTCGAGCACCTTGATGGAGGACGCGCCGATGTCAATACCGAGGCCCATTAGCGGTCGCTCTCTTTCCCCGCGATCCGCTGCAGCAGGCTCTCCGCCCTTGCCGCCGCGTCCGGGTCGCTCGTCCTGTCCTGCACCGCTTCGCAGAACGCCCGCGCCAGCGCCAGGCGCCCCTCATTCAGGTACGCCTCCGCCGCCGTCAGCATCCGCCCGACATCCGAGTTCGAAATCTCGCTCGCAATCTGCTTGCGCAGTTCCTCCGTCGCCTCTCGCTCCGCCCTCGCCTGCGCCGCGTACTCCGTCCCGTCGAACTCCGTCTCGACCGAGAGGTACTCCTTCACCGCGTCGTCGCACGCCGAGGACTTCCCGCTGAACTCCGCGTCGCTCCGGAAATCGCGCGCCCGCACCAGCGCGCTCTGCGCAATCCCCCGGATCGCCTCCGCCCGCTCCGCCGCCGCCGCCCCCAGCTCCCCCTTCGGGTTCTTCTCCACCACCGCGTCGTACAGCTCCAGCGCCTTTCCGTACTGCCCTGCCGCCTCCGCCTTCGCCGCTTCTTCCAGCCCCGCC
Organism: uncultured Planctomycetia bacterium; assembly: GCA_964590435.1. Taxonomy (GTDB): domain Bacteria; phylum Planctomycetota; class MHYJ01; order WSZJ01; family WSZJ01; genus WSZJ01. The sequence goes on along the minus strand of CAZPWT010000010.1, from coordinate 13,347 downwards.
TGCACCTTGCCGGCCCCCTCGGGGAGGAACGCCATTTCGAACGTCTCGGACGGGAAGCGCACGACGACGCGGCCGTCCTCGATCGCGACTTCCGCGTCGGGACGCAGCTCGAGCGCGACCCGGCCTCCCGCACGGCCCACGACGACGCGCCCGGCCCGCGCCTTCTCGGCCAGCGGGCGCCCCTCGACGATCGCTTCCCCCGTCGCCAGCATCACCTGCGCGCTGCCGCCCTTGCTCTTGAAGCGCAGGACGAACCCGTCCCCCTCGGCGTCGCGCTCTTCCTCGACCGTGACGGCGGCGCCGGAGCCGGAAGGGTTGGGGATGCCGTACGCGCCGCCGGCGGCGGTGCGGCGGGCGTCGAGGGAGCAGGAAGCGTCGGCGCCGTCGACCCCGACGGAGGCCGGGATCCAGGCGGATTCACGGGCGGCGAAATAAAAAACTCCGGGGGCCTCGAAGACTGCGCGCACCGCGCGGCCGGCCATCGGCGGGCGGTCGGCCAGCGTCGCCTCGGCGAGGTCGACGTCGTCGAAGATCGCGCGCGGCGCGTCGCCGGCGACGACGCAACTGATCTGGGCCTCGGCCGCGCCTTCGGGGACCGGCCACGTTCCGCCCGCGTCGCCTTCCTCGGCCGTGAGCCCGGTGCCGCTCCATGCGAAGGGCTTCTGCTCGCCGGTGCGGCACCACCCGATGCGCAGGCCGGCGGTGCCGCCGGTCGCGCGGACGTACGCCGTCAGCCGGTACGCCTTGCGTGCCTCGACGGGCTTGCGCGGGCCCCACGCCTCGCCGAGCCCCTTCTCGCCGGGCTTGCGCGCGACTTCGAGCCCGTTTCCTTCGCGCCCGGGGGCCAGGGCCAGCACGCTCGGCGTCCCCGGCGCAGGCTTCCAGTCCTTCGAGATGTCCGCGCCCGCCGGGTAGTCGAAGCCGCGCCACGGGTCCGTCACCACCGCCCGCGCCGCTTCCTTCTTGCCGCGCGTCACGAGGACGGCGACGACGACCACGAGGGCCGCGAACACGGCCCCCGCGACGACCGCCGAATTCCCGCCGCTCCGCTTCCCCCACCCGACCACGTCCGCCCGCGTCCCGCCGGGCCGCGCCAGGTTCTCCGCCGTCTTCGCCGACTCCTGGATCGTCTTCGTGTCGGCGCCGGCGACGCGCGGCGTGCTCGAGCCCTTGCCCGCGGAAACCTCGAGCTTGAAGTCCGCGCCCTCGGCGATCACCTGGATCCGGCAGATCCCCACGTCGATCCGGTCGCCCCCCGAGACGCGCGCTTCCTTCACGGCCGCCCCGTTCACCAGCGTCCCGTTGCGGCTCCCCATGTCCTTGACCATCACCACGCCGTCGACGCGCCGCAGCTCGCAGTGAACGCGCGAGAGGCTCGCGTCCATGATCGCGATCGCGTTCTGCGATGACCGCCCGACCGTGATCGGTTCGGACGGAAGCCGGATGACCTGGGGGTCGTCGCCCAGCTTCATCGTCAACGGAGTCATCGCGGCGGGGGCTCCCGGAAGGGACATCGTGCGCGCAAGTCCTTAAGGGAGGGATTGTAGCGGCGGAGTTCGTCCGGCGTCAAACGAGAGGGGCGTGCAACCGGCGGGCCGGGCGGGGCGTACGAAATCGCGCGTTTCGGCGCAAAAACGTAAGAGCGGTTAACAAAAAGGGGTATGGGGGGGGGGCGCATGATCCCATCGCGCCAGCCACGCTCCATCGCATCCTTTCGTGTCCTTTCGTATCCGTGCCAGGCTCGTTGCCTTTTTGTCAGGTAATTCGTCCTCTCCTTCATTGACAACATGTGGGCACGGACGAATAAGCAGGGATGACTGCAGGATTTTCCGGGGATACGTCCACGAGCCTGGCACGGATAGAAAAGGACAGGAAAAGATGCGAGGCCGCGCCACGGGATCGTGCAATTGAGTTCATGAACCCCATGTTGGGCAGGAAGTTGCGCACGAGGAACATAGAATGCGGCGATGAGCGCGGTTCCGCCGGATGCCCCGAAGCCGGTTCAGGATGTCTCCCCCTGGACCTCGGCGATCGTCGTCGGACTGGGGGCGTTCCTGCTGGCCGGTCTGTTCGTGTCGACGGACCGCCGCGTGACGTGGCTGGAAACCGAGCACTGGACGCACAACTGGCCGGGGCTGGTCGCCGCGATTCCAGCCGGCTACCTGGCGTTCGTGACGGCTCGAGCGCGGAACAAGAAGAAATCCTGAAGCGTCCGCTTCGCTTCAATTCTCAAACCCCCTCCCCCATTCCGCGTTAGCATTCCCATATGCGCCGCCGCGCCGTCGCCCTCCTCCTCCTGCTCGCCCTCGTCCCGGCCTCCGCCGATCCCGACGTGGCGACGCTCGTCGCCAACCTCGGCGCCGACGACTGGAAAACCCGCGAGGACGCCACCAGCGCGCTCATCGACGCCGGCGACGCCGCCCTTCCGGCGCTCCGCGAGGCCCTCGGCTCGGGGGACGCCGAAGTGCGGATGCGGGCGACGTCGGCGATCGACGCGATCGAGTGCGGGCTGTCGTCGAAGGGATACGCTCGGTTCGGCAACGTGCGCGAGGCGTGGAAGGACCTGAATCGCGACCAGCGCCGCGAGATGCTCGGGCGGCTGCAGCAGGGACTGAACCCCGGCGAGCGGGCGCGGACGTTCGCGAAGCTCGCGCTGGACGAAAACGACGACGACGACACGCGCACGCTTCTCATCGAGTACGCGCTCCAGGCCGACGGCGCGAAGGCGATGGCGATTTTCGGCGAGCGGATCGAGAAGCTCGACCCGAAGAAGGACGCATCGTTCGTGGTGAAGGTGGCGTCCTGGTACAACTCTAACGGGCAGTCCGCGAAAGCGGTGGAAGTGCTGGACAAGGTGAACGGGCCGATGGACCTGCCGATGAACCTGGCGCGCGAGGTGGCGGGAGTCTACGGGGCGAACCGGAACTGGAAGCGCGCCGCGGACGCGTTCGGGAAGCTGGCGGAGCACGCGCCGGCGATCGACGAGGCGGAGGCCGCCGGCGAACGGATCGCCTACCTCAAGCTCGGGGACGACGAAAAGGAATTCCAGGCGGCGCTCGAGCTCGCGGCGCGCGCCAACCCCGAATCGCGCGACGTCGCGTTCGGCGGCGCCCTCGCGAAACTCCGCGCCGAGGGGATGGCCCAGGGCGCGCTCGCCGTCGTCGCCCGCGGCGCCGAGGCCGGCTGCTCCGGCGAATTCGCCGTCCGCGCCGGCCAGTTGCTGCTCTCGATGGGGCGCGAGACCGAAGCGCTCCTCATGTTCCGCAAGGCGCTGAAGGGCGTGGACGTGGACGCGGCGGTCGAGGGGTACCTGGAGGAGATCCGCGAGGCGTGCACCGCGGCCGGCGTGCAGGTGATCGCGACGCGCGAGTTCGCGGCGGAGCTGAAGGACCCTTCGAAGGCGGCGGCGGCGCACGCCGCGGCGGCGCGGCTGCTGTCCGACGCGGGGCAGTCCGGCGCAGCGGCGGTCGAGTGGCGCCGCGCGGCCGCGCTCTGCCCGGGCTCGCCGATCGCCGCGGCGGAAGCGGCGCGGGCGTTGACCGCGGCCGGCGACCCGCGCGCCTCGCGCTGGGCCCTCTCGGTCCGCGCGATGGCCGGCGACGGCTCCCCCGAGGCCGCCCTCGCGGCCCTTCCCGCCACCGGCGCGCCGGCGCGCCTCGTCGTACGCCGCGCGGTCGAGGCCGAGTTCGTCGGCAGCCCGTCCTTCCACGCCGTCGTGGGGGACATCGCCGCGACGGCGGACGCGAACCGCCGAGAAGTCATCGGTTTCACCCCCGGCGGCCGCGTCGCGTGGCGCTGGCGCTGGGCGGAGGGGCCGCGTCAGATCGAGGGGCGCTTCACTCGCACCCGGAGCTGGGACTTCACCGACCTCCTCGCTGCGCCGGACGCGTTCGTGCTGGTGGTGCGAGAGGCGGACGTGGTGACGAGCAATTTCGAGAGCGACTCGGGGTGGGCGGGATCGTGGATCGTGGTGATCGACGCGGAGACGGGGACGACGCGGTCGATGGCGCGTGCGGAAGGCGGGGTCTGCGACCCGAGCCGCGCGTCGGTCGTTCACGGAGGCCGGCTGTTCGTCGCGAACGAGGAGCTGTCGGTCGTGATCGCGACGGACCTCGCGACGGCGCGCACGGCGTGGATCCGGCCGGTTCGCCGGTCGAAGGCGCGCACCGACCCGGCGCGGCTCGAGATTCTCCCGCGGCTCGCCGCGCGCGGCGGGCTCGTGTTCGTGCCGTCGCCTCACGGCGCCAGCGTCCTTGCCCTGCGCGCCGCGGACGGCTCCACCGCGTGGGAAACGCCCACGCCGGGCCCCGCCGCCGACGTCGTCCTCGACGGCGAAACCGTCTGGGCGTGCGCGGCCGACTCGGTGCTCCAGCTCGACGCGGCAACCGGCCGCATCCTGCAGCAGGCAAAAGCCGGCGCCACCGTCGTCGGCGCCCCCGCGCGCCTCGGCGACGTCCTCGCCGTCCGCACCCGCGACGGCTGGCTCCGCGGCTTTTCCGCGGGCAGCCCTGCAACCGAGAAATGGAAAGTCTTCGTCGGCGCCGCCGCCGGCCTCGAAACCCTCGTCGCCACCGACGCCGCCTTCTTCCTCTGCCGCCGCGACCGCAACGACGTCCTCCCCTCCTGGGTCGTGTCCCCCTCGGGGGAAGCGCTCCGCCGCCTCTACCTGCGCTTCACGTTCCCCCCCGAAAACTGGCGCGGGACGCTCCTGATCGACGACCTGTTCGGCCGCCGCCAGGCGTTCTGCCTCCCCGCCGGCGGCGACGACTTCTCGCCGCTCTTCCCGTCCGGCCTCCTGCGCATCGACGGCGCGGCGATCGCGTCCGGCGACGCCGCGAAAATCGCCGCGCTCGCCGAGGGGAAAACCCCCGAGGTCGCCGCGGCCCTCGCCGCCGCCGCGCTCGCGATCGACCCGGAGAGCCCGGAAGCGCTGACGCTGCGCCTCAAGCTGTCGCCCCCCGCCGACCCGGCGGCCGACCCCGGCGTCGCGGGCTCGCTCCGCGCCGACGCCTGGCGCGCCCTCGACGCCTTCCCGCCGCTCGACCCGCGCCGCGCCGAGACCCTCAAGGTCGTCGAGGCCGCCGTCAAGTTCGAGATCCCCCTCGCCCTCCGTTTCGATTCCGGCTCCGGCGCCTGGGTCGACGAGATGCGGCTCTTCAATGCCCTCCTCCGCCTCGCGAAAACCCCGGGGGACCGCGACGCGATGGCCGCCGTCGGCGACTCCGGCCTCCGCGGCGCCGCGTCGTTCCTGCCGGCCGACACGGAAGCGCTGGCGGCGATCGCGCGCCTTCGCTGCGGCGAGCCGTCCTCGCTGCCGCGCGTCATCGAGGAGCTCCGCGCCCCGGCGGGGCTGGCGCGGATGGAGGCGGCGGAAGCGCTCGCGTGGTGTCCCGTCAAGGAAGCCGCGGACGCGCTGCGCCCGTTCCTCGGCGAAGGCGAGCCGGTGCGCGTCCGCCTCTCCGCCGCCCTCGCCACCGGCGCCGCCGACCCCGCCGCGCTCGACGTCCTCGAGAAATTCGGCCTCCCCTCCGACAACGACGCCGTCTTCCTCCGCTCCGCTTCGATCCTCCTCGCCGCGGGCCGCCCCAGGGCGCTCGACGCGCTCGGCAACCCCGAGAACTCCCGCCGCAGCGCGGGCACCTGGGACTCCCCCTTCGAGATGATGGCGTTCGCCGAGGGGACGGCGGGGCCCGACCGCCTGGAAGCGCTGATTTCGCCCAAGGGAACGACGGGGCTCATGGCCGCCCGGGCGCTCATGCAGCGCGACCGCCCGCGGGCGATGAAGGCGATGGCCGCGGCGCTCGAGAAGTGCGACGCGAAGGGCGACAACGAGCGCTGGCTCCTGCAGCTCATCTCCACGTCGGAGCTCCCGTCTGCGGCGCCGCTCTGCGCCGCGAGGGCGAAGGCCCACCTGGCGGCCGACGACGACCTCTCCTGGCCCGCGCTCTACCACATGCTCGCCGAGTCGCTCGACGCCTGCGGCAAGGGGGAGGAAGCGCGCAAGTACCTCGACACTTACGGCTCGATCCTCCCCGACACGGCGGAGACGAACAACAACACCGCGTGGTTCCTCTCGATCGCCAAATCGCCGCAGATGTCCGACGGCCCCGCGGCCCTTCCCAGGGCAATGCGCGCCGTCGCCGCCGAGCCGTGGAATTCCGGGTACTGGGACACGCTGGCGGAGGCGTTCCGGGCGAGCGGGCTGTACGGCGAAGCGGTGCACGCGGCCACGTTCGCGATGCAGATCGCGCCGGTGGACGGAGAGCTGTACTCGGAGCCGTACTACGAGAAGCAGCTGGCGAAGATGAGGGCGCTGGCGAGTCGGTGGTCGGTGGTTGGTGGTCGGTAGTCAATGGTTCGTGGTTGGTGGTCAGTGGTCAGGGGCGGCGCGAGCGGGCCGTCACCACCAACCACCGACCACCCACCAAAAACCAACAGCCGGGTTTCCCCGGCTGTCCCATAGCGGCGTCCGGATTTGAACCGGAGACCCAGGGCTTATGAATCCCTTGCTCTACCAGCTGAGCTACGCCGCTGCGAGGGGCATAAGATAGGGATGGGCGCGGAGACGGTCAAGGACGACGGCGTGGGCTCCCGGGCGCCGGGTTCTCCGCGAGCGCCTGCCACTGGGTGGACAACGGCGAAAGACTTCACCACAGAGGCTCAGAGGCACGGAGAAGGAAGGCTGACTGCAGGCCGACGAGATTCGCTTTTCCAAATTCTTCTTTCTCCGTGCCTCAGTGACTCTGTGGTAGTCCTTTCCCCCCGCCGGGAGCCGCTCCACATTTCGTTTGCCCCCCGCCCCCCATCCTGCGAAAACCCTCCCCTCCCCTTCACCCGAACGGACCCCCATGAAAGTCAACTACCTCGTCATCTGCGACGGCGCCCTCCGCACCGCCGGGAAACTCAACATCCTCGGCATCTTCAACATCGTCAACGTGCGCAAGCTCCCCACCCAGCAGCCCTTCATGGCCCTCGTCGCCGAGCTCAACGCCGAGCCCGGCGAGCACGAGTTCTTCTTCCAGTTCAAGAGCTCCACCGGCGAAGACCTCGCGCCCCCCACGCCCAAGGGCAAGTTCAAGGTCGGCGACGTCGGCCTCGGCGAGGTCGTCGCCGAGCTCCGCAACTTCCCCATCACCAAGTCCGGCTTCCTCTCCGTCCAGATCGTCATCGACGGCAAGGTCGCCGGGCAGCGCGATCTCCTCATCCGCAAGGAGGGGGAGTAGCCCGGGGGTGGGTTGGAGGGGACATTGTGCGAGTGGGAGGGGTGGTCGGCCGGTTGGGGAAACGGCAACGACAACATTTCAAGTTTCAAGTAAAGGGCAACTCCAAGAAGACAACGACAAGGCCGCCAGATACGGGCATCCCGCGCTGCAAATCAGCAGCCCGCCGCCCCTCCCTGATGCTTGAAGTTGCCGCCTTGAAGTTCGCCTCTTACTTGAAGTTCGCCGTCTTGTAGTTGCCTTTTCCCCCCGCCCAGGTTCTGGTAAACTGGCCCCCCGCGCCGCCATTGGAGCCCCTTCCATGAAAAGCCTTCCCCTCGCCTTCTTCGCCCTCACCGCCTGCCTCCCCATCACCGCCGAGCCGACCGCGAAGCAGAAATACGCGGACGAGGTGCGCAACGCGGCGGTCGAGTACCAGCAGGAAGTCCGCGACGCCAAGATCGACTACTCGCGCGGCGTCGAGGCGGTGAAGGAGTCCTGGGCGACCGGGGCGTCCGAGCTCAAGAAGAACTACGAGGAGACCGTCGTCGCCGCCAAGACGGTTTACGGCGAGACCGCGAAGCGCGCCGAGAAGGAGTACGGCGACCTGATCCGCGAGATGAAGGCGCGGGGGGCGTCGCGCGCCGAGTACGGCGAGGCGGAGAAGAATTACGAGAAGCTGCTGGTCGAGGCGAAGCAGCAGTACGGCGAAGCGTGCCGCCGCGCGAAGTCGGCATACGAGGAGGGCGTGGCGGTGCTGAAGCAGCAGTACGAGAGCACCGTGGACATGGGGACGACGACGTACCGCGAGAAAGTGCAGCGCGCGGCCGAGAAGTACCGGGCGCGGCTGAAGGCGGCCTACAACGAGCTCGTCGGGAACGACGAATAGACGCGCGCCGGATTCGATCCACCACGCCACCCTCCCCGGGTGGCGATTCTATTTCCGGCGCTTCCCCGCCTTCGCGCGGATCTTCCCGATCTCGTCCATGATCGCTTCGCACTCGTCGTCGGTGTTGTAGAAGTGCGGCGAGATGCGGATGCCGGCGCGGGGGCGGTAATCGACGATGAAGCGGCGGCGGATGAGTTCGTCGCAGGCCTGCTCGGCGCCGGGGAAATCGACGGAGACGGTGCCGGCGCGGACGGCGGAGTCGGTGGGGGTGTTGACGACGAGCCCCATCTCCAGCGCGCGTTCGATGATGCGCGACGTCATCGCGATCGAGCGCTTGCGGATCGCCTTCACGCCGACCTTCTGGATGATCCGGTAGCCGGCGCGCGTCGAGTACAGCCCGGGGACGCCCGGCGAGCCGCCCATGAAGCGCATGATGCCGGGGGCGTAATCGATCGGCCCCATGTCGAACGAGAACGGCTTTGCGTGGGAGAACCAGCCGCACGATTTCGGCTCGTACTTCGCGATCAGGTCCTTACGGCAGTACAGGTACCCGCCCGCCGGCCCGCCGCAGAGCCACTTGACGCTTCCGCCGACCATGAAGTCCACGTCGAGGTCCTGCACGTCCACGGGGATCGTGCCGACCGCCTGGTACGCGTCGAGGATCACGACCGCGCCGACTTCGTGGGCCCGCTTGATGATCGCCTTGGCGTCCTGGATGAACGCGCTGCGGAACAGCACGTACGAGATCGGCACGACGAGCGTCGTCTCGTCGATCTCGCGCAGCATGATCTCCGTGGGCAGGTGCACGCCGTCGGGCGACTTCACGATTACGACGTTCGCGCCGTCCTTCTCGCGCGCCTTCCAGTTGTAGTGAACCGTCGGGAACTCGAGCTCGCTGTAGACGACCTTGTTGCGCTTCCCCTTGAAGTCGAAGCACGAGATCAGCACGTGCTGAAGCACCGAGACGTTCTGGTGCATGATCATCGTGCCTTTGGGGGCATTGACGATCGCGCCGATCATGTCCGCGGTCGTCTGCACCATGGGAACCCAATCCTCCCAGGCGACGACGCCCTTAGTCGCCCACAGGTCCGCGAACTCCTTCAATTCCGCGTACACCCCGCGCGGCATGGCGCCGAGCGAGTTGCTGATCATGTAGACGGACTTCGAGAGGATCGGGAATTCTTTGCGCCAGCGCGTGAGGGAGGAGCTGTTCATGGGGAAATTCGTCGAAGGTCGAAGGTTTAAGGTCGAAGGTTACGGCCTCTTGCCGAGGGCGGTCGTCGGGAGGAGCCCCTCGACTTGCAACGGCGTCGAAAGTCGAAAGTCGAAGGTAACGGCGCCCTTGCCGTGGCCTTTACCTTCGACTTTCAACCTTCGACCTTCGACGTCGTTCTCCTTTATCCGTACTGCGGCGACACCGTCCTCGTCAGCTCGCTGACGGCATCCCACAACGCCGGGTATACGCGCTCCGTCGTTGTCGCCGCGAGCGATGCGGCGGGAACGCCTTTCAACGACTTCACCTGGTCCCCGATGATCCGCCGCACGAGATGGAAATGGTGGTACCGCCACGACTGGAAGTTCTCGTCGAGCTGCATCAGCCCCTGGATCACCATCCACAGGTCCCAGTGCTTGTGCGGCTCCTTGAACACCTGCGCCACCGTCTTCTTCCGCCGCTCCATCAGCGCCGTGAAGTTCGGCCACAGCTGCGGCAGCCGCTCCAGCACCGCGTTGAACCCCGGCGACTCCTGCCCGCTCCCCTTGCCCAGCGACGTCAGCCGGATCACGTGGTAGTCCGCCGGCGGCATCGACTCCAGGATCCCCAGCGACCCCGCGAGATGCTGGAAGATCCCCGCGATGCGCTTGAGATAGTGCACCGCCGGCTCCAGCTCCTCCCGGTCGATCATCCCCGACACCCGCTCCGTCTCGAACATCACCAGCTTCAGCCACAGCTCCATCTGCTGGTGAATCACCTGGAAAAACAGCTCGTCCGGGTGCGCCATCTGGTCGGGCTGCTTCTGAAGCGCGAGCAGCTCCTCGGTGCGGATGTACTTCTCGTAGTCGGTGAGTTTCTTGTCAGCCATGCGGGGTACTTTAACCGGGGCGGGCGGGAAGGCAAGCGGGTGGGAGGGAGGCAGAGATGGCGGACTCAGGATCCCTGGCCTGGGATCGCTCTGAATCACGCCGGAGAAAACTGCTCATCCCTTTGCCTGTGCACCGTCGTACAATTCTCCCGGCACTTTCAAGGCCTCGCCTCATGAGTCGACACCACCCGCCCGATTCCGATGCCCCCCGGCCCAGCGCCCGCCAGGCCTTCGCGACCGGCCTTCGCCTGAAGCCCCGCGAGCGCGTCTCCCTCGCCCGCCGCCTGCTGGCCAGCGTCGAACGCGATCCCGTCGCGGACGATGACGAAGCCTTCGACGCCATGCTCCTCCGCCGCTTTGAGGACCTGCGCTCAGGCGCGGTGAAGGGTCAGGCGGCCGAGCAATCGCTGGCGATCATCCGCCGCGCGATTTGTTGACCGGGCGTTCCCGCCTCGGCGCAAGCTCCGCCGCCTGCCGCCACGCAGGCCCCTGCCCCTCGTAAAGCCCGTCCGCACGCCACCGAAGGGCATCCGGCCTCGCCACCCTCACCACGTCTGGTTCGCCGACTTCACCCAGCTCTCCTGGCTTTTCGGCTTCTTCACTCTCCACGTCGGCGCCGTCATCGACGCCTTCAGCCGCAAGATCCTCGCCGTCGGCATCTCCGAAGGCGAGCCGACCGCCGTCTGGACGATCCGCCTCCTCGGCAACGCCATCTCCTGGCACGGCACCCCGCGTCACTTCATCACTGACCAGGGCACGCAGTTCACCTCGAAGCGGATGAAGCAGTACCTCAAGCGGCACCGCATCCGCTGGCGGCACGGCGCGGTGGGCGCCAGCCAGTCGATTTCCCTCATGGAGCGGTTCTGGCGCACGCTGAAGGGCGAGTGGGCTACCGTCTGGCTTTGCTGGGCCGCCAAGCCCGTCCTCGAGCGCCGCCTGCCCGATTGGGTCGCCTGGTGCAACGAGCACCGCGTTCACACGGGTCTCGGAGGAAGAACGCCGGATGAGGTCGAGCGCGGAAAGCGATGACGACGCCCGCTTGGCGTGAAGCGCGACCACCGCTGGCTGCTCGTCCTCGAGAATTCTGCGGGCAGAAGCGAATGCAGATCTACCGACTCCGCAAGTCGGCGTAGATCCTCCGCGCATGTCGAGGAACTGTCACGCGCCCGTGTACCCTCGGCATGACTTCGACCCCGAATTCGGTATCTTCGGAACTGTGGAAGCCCGTCATATCGCCATCGGAAGTCGCAATTCGACTCCTCTCGCACAAGATGCTGGCCGTACGAGTGCCGAACTTCGTACTCGCGCCGCGCTCCATCTTGGTTTTGGGCCTCTACAGTCGTCATCATTTGCTACCAAGACGAACCCTATTCTGCGATCTGCTTCGACTCGATCATCTCGACTAGCCACTCTGCTTTGTCAGCTCTCGGACTGTCTTGAGGAAAGCCGTTCAAATAGGGCAGGCAAAACTCACCACAGGCAGTAATGGCGTAACTGATTTGTTCTCCCGACTCGCCGTCCCATTTCATCCGCGGATCGGCGAGCATGGAAACCAGTGCTCGAGCTGCGTCGTCTGATCGGTGCTCGGCAAGCCTTGCCAGGCCGATCATTGCCGCGTACTGAAACGGGTTCAAGTCGCTTTCAGATGTGGCTCTCTGACTTGTCGCTTCCGATCGAGTTCTTCGGATCAATAGTTCGAGGCCGTCGACTGTGGAGATCGTCGCCACGATTCTCTCGACCTCGTCGATGACGCGCCGAGTGCGATCGACGTCGTCTTCTGCTGGCTCTCGTGCTGTCCTCAGGCCACGGAGGTCTTCACAGGCCACGTATACTGCTCTCTGCGACTCCTCCGGAAACTCAGTTCTCGTGCTCAGATCAATTTTCTTTTGGAGACAGGTGACTGAGAGCGCACAGATCGTGGAAACGCCGATTAGGATCAATCGGCGCCGCATGCATGGCCTTAAGTTCACGCGAAGCCCTTTCCGGTGTCGAGTCCGCCATAGCTATCGGCTCCACGCTCCAAGAACCTTAGCGCTTGTCAACCCACAGGTAACCGGCGTAGCCGTCACTGTTGCCTGCACGAAGAATCTCTTCGACACTCTTCCAGTCTTTCGACTTACCGCGAGTCGGGTCGGTTGCCACTACGCAGCCCTCGCTCACCAGTCCTGGATGAATGGCGAGTTCGTTGCGGCCAAACTCATCCTCCTCGTGATACCCCAAATACTTCCCGGAGGGCATTCTCTTGTGTAGGTCGAACCAAGGAAGCGTCCATTCTCCATGAACGTTGATCCGCATTTTTGAAATCTTGTATTCGCCTGGAGGAGTTCTACCGCCTTCGACTGTGGGGTCCATCACCTTGGGCGCGACGTCCAGAAACTCCTTCTCGTTAAGCGGATTGAGTTGTTTTTTCCCCGGCACGCGCCACCCTCTGTCCTTGGGTTGTGACACGCACATGGTGGCTGTGCTTCCTGCGTGTTCGACGGTCAGGGTGCCCTTTCCGGCAGAATAATACGCGTAAGCCGCGTCGGTCAGGTCGGAGTAATCCTCCATCACGCCCACATCGACCGGGCGTCCCGACGCCTTGTTGTATTTTTCTGCGGCGCTGCGAGCGCGTTTCTGGACCGCCTCCAGATCTCTCTCGATTGCCTTTTCCTTCTCTTTGTAGGCCCGCCGAATTTGTTCCGCGTCATCAGATGTCCCCGCCTGTTCCTCAGCCTTTTTCATTTCTGACTCAATAGCTGTGAATCGGTCTCCCGACTCCGCTCTGATGCGGTCCCACGCTACGCCTGCTTCGAGGAGAGCAGCAGCCGTTGCGGCCTCATCGCCGAATGGACTGAGAGCGTCAAAGCGCAGGCGCTTGTAGTCTTCCCGACTGAGCATGCCGGTCGGATCGACCGAGCCGGTGGGATCGTTGTTGACGTATATGTAGAGATTGGATTGGCGTACAGGATCGCGGCTTGTGAATCTTCCCGTAAGCGGGTCGTAGGCCCGGTTGCGGTAGTGCCTGAGCCCGGATTCATTGTCCCTTTCTCTTCCGGTGAAGCCGTATCGATCGCCGGCCGTCCCCGTCGATCCGAAGCCGACACCGGCAATTTGGTTGCCCCAGGCGTCCGTAAACTGCCTGCGGATCTCTACCCCGCTGGCATTCGTGACCTGATGGACGGACTGGAGAGCATCG
>CAZPWT010000009.1:0-68925 GCA_964590435.1 uncultured Planctomycetia bacterium | reverse complement strand
GCGGAGGGCTGGGCCCCGATATGACCTGCCGACCGACTGCGCATGCCTCTCGGCGAACGACCACGGGTAAGCCGGATGCGGGAAATCCGCACGTCCGGTTTTACGAGGGGGAGGGGGCTTCGGCTCCCTCCCTACTCTCCTGCCAGGCTCGTGGACGTATCCCCGGAAGATCCCGCCGTCATTCTTCTGTGCCCGATTACCGTCCAGGAGGCGGGTGAAACGTCTGACAAAAGGACCACGAGCTTGGCGCGGATACGAAAGGACAGGAAAGGATGCGATTTCACGTGGCTCGTTCTCCACCCGGGACCTCAGCAACCGGGCCCAAGCCCCTTCACGACGAAAATGATCATTTTTGTACGATCTTCCGGCCGGCGGCGTCGTATTACCTGAGGCACTCTCGAGACGCCCTCATGAGCCCCTGGGAATCGCTCGTCCGCGAACACCTGCCGGTCGTCACCGGCGTGGCGCTCCGTATCCTCGGCGACCGCTCGGCGGCCGAGGACGTCGCCCAGGACCTCTTCCTGCACCTGCTCCAGAACCCCCACGCCCTCGACGGCGCGCAGAACGTCCGCTCGTTCCTCTGCCGCTCGGCGATCAACCGCTCGCTCGACCGGCTGCGCGAGAAAGAGCGCCGCGATCGCCGCGAGGCCGCGTTCCCGCAGGCCACGCGCGACCTGAACCCGCTCGACGCCGCCTTCAACGACGAAATCCGCCGCAGCGTCGAGGCCCTTCCCCAGGACGAACGCGACGCCATCGCCGCGCGGTTTTTCCGCGGGCTGACGGTGCGGGAAGCGGCGAAGGAGATGCGGGTGTCGGTGGGGACGGTGTGCAACCGGCTCGAGGCGGGGGTGAAGCGGTTGCGGAAGTGGCTCGGGGCGGCGTCGTTTGCGCTTTTGTGCATGGTGTTTGACGACGACGCGTTCGCCGATGAGATCGCGGGCGGCGTCGAGAGAGTTGCGAGCCGTGGAAGGCAGTCGGGAGTCGGGAGACAGGAGTTGGGAGTTGGGAGGGCAGGGCAAGGGCAAGGGAAAGGGAAAGGGAAGGGGCTGGTTGCCGTTGGGGTGGGGTTGGCGGCGTTGGTGCTGATTTCGATCTGGCTCGGGCGGCCCGGGGAGATCGCGGGGGCGGACGACCGCGCGACGGAGATGGCGTCTGCGGGAAGCACCGGCAGCGCGCGGACGCCGACCGCGGAGGCGGGACGCTCGGACTCGATGTCCTCCGAAGTCGCGGCACGGCCGGATTCACGGCCCCGCGGCGAGATGTTCCGCGCCGAGGGGTTCCTGGTCCGCGACGGCGACGGATATGCCCTCGTTGAGCCCAGCCTGCGGGACCCGAAGAAAGTCGAAGGCCCCGCAACCGGGGCGCTCGCGATCGCCGCCGGGCGCGGCGATTCCTTCTGCCTCCTTCCCGATCTCACTGCGGATCGACGGCCGTTCCGCCTGCGGCGGGGATCGCTGCTCGATTCACTCCACGCTGGCGAAATTCCCACGTTCGCCGACTGGCTCGACGGCCTGACCGACGCTTCCAGGATCCCGCGCGTCCGGCTCGCCCTCCGCGCCGAGTGGATCGACCGCGACGCCGGCCTCGCCGACGCCGTCGAAATCGAGGAAACCGAATCGCTGGGCGATGCGTGGCTCGCGGCGTGGCGGGAAGCGCTTCGGGCCAACGCGGCCCTCGGGGATGCGTTCGAGCGGCCGCCCGGGGCGCAGCGGCGGGCGGATGTGATCGCGGCGCTCGACGACCTGGAGAAGGCGCTGGGCCGGGCGCGGGACGCCCGCGGTGGCGAAACGGCCGTCTCGTGGCGCATCCGCCGCGAAAGCGAGATCGAAATCGCCTCGGCGGGTGCGGTGGCGTGTCTCGGGCGCGAAGTGGAATCGATCGAGGACGGATCGGCGCCGGACCCCGAGGATTTCGCCGCTTCGCGCGCGGTCGGCCTCGAGCTCGAAATCGTCCCGGCGATTCAGCGCGGGGCGCTGGCGCTCCGGGGCGGCGCGCGCATCGTTTCGGTCGTGCCGGGTTCCGCGGCCGACCGGGCCGGCCTGCGGGCTGGCGACATCGTGTGGCGCGTGACGCCGCTGGCGGGCGCCGGGCGTTCGGCGGCGCACGACGTCGTCCGCCCTGAGGACGTCGCGGCATTCGTTGCGGACGTGGTCGAAACCGGCGGCAGCGGGCTGGAATTCGAGATCGTCCGCGGGCTCGACAGCTTCGCCCTCGAGCTCAAGCTGTGAAGCCGCTTCAGATTTCAGCGAGCCATTTCGTCCCCGGTGTCGTCTCCAGGGCAGGAACTTCCCGGAGACTGCCATGAGCGCCTGGTCCGAACTCGTCCGTGAACACCATGCGACCGTCTACCGCGTCGCGCTCGGCGTCCTCCGCGACTCCGCGGCCGCCGAGGACGTCGCGCAGGACGTCTTCCTGTCGTTCCTCCGGAATCCCTCGGCCATCTCCCGCGCGGACAACATCCGCGCCGTGGTGTGCCGCGCCGCCCTCAACCGCGCGCTGGACGTGCGGAAGGCCGGCCTGCGGCGGGTCGCAAGGGAAACGGCGGTGAGCGAAAGGAGCAGCGCGGTGGATCCCCTCGAGACGGTCTTCCGGCACGAACTCCGCGACAAGGTCGCCGAACTCCCCGAAATCCACCGCCAGGCCGTCGACCTCCATTTCTTCCAGGGACTCACGATCGCCGAAACCGCCGAGGTCCTCGACGTTCCCCGCGGCACCGCTTCACGCCGCCTGAGCGACGCCATCGCGACGCTCCGCCGGTGGCTCTCAGCGGCCGCGTTCGTCGCCCTCCTCGCGAAACTCGAGAGCGAATTGTCGCTCGTGGAAGCGGCGCCGGTCCCTGCGGGACTCGAGAAGCGGCTCCTGAATCTGCCGCGGACGCACGGCGCCGATCCGCGCCGGCCGCTGTCGCGCGGCGCCAAGGGCGCGATCGCGGTCGCCGTCGCGTTCCTGTTCGCGGTGTCGACGGGGCAGTGGATCCGGTCCAGCCACTCGCGATGGGAGAGCGAATCGCCGCGGCCGGCGTCCGACGAAATCGCGGCTGTCGGCGAAGCGGCGCCGGTGGAGGTCGCGTCTGCGCGGGAAGCGGAGTCCCCGCCGGCCATGCGCTGCCCGACCGCAACACCCGCCACCGAGATCGCCGCGGTTCTCGAGGTCGAGGAAACCATCGAAGGGTTTCTCTTCCGCACCCCCGAAGGGCTCTTCCTCGCCGGCGAAGTCGTGCCCAACCCCGGCGAAACCACGGGCGCCCTTCGGCCGTACGACGGCCGCCTCTGGCGCCTCTCCGGCGGCGCGCTGGATTCCTGGCCGGCCTGCGAGACGACGAACTTCGCCGCGTTCCTGCAGGAGGGAGCGCCCGCCTCGGCCGCACCTCACACCCGCGTCCGGCTGCGCGTGAGATCCGCCGCCGCACCCCAGGTGCTCCTCGTGGACCAGGTGAAACTGCCGCAGGGTTCGGAAGCGGCGGTCACGTGGGGCGTCTCGCAGGCCCTGACCGAGGGAGGCTGGACGTACATCCCCGCGGAATCCGGTTCGCCGGAAGTCGCCGGCGCGGTCTGGTCGCTGGCGCTGAATTCCAATACCGCAGAGTTCGCCCCTGGGCCGGAAGTGAAAATCGGGGAAGTTCGCGAGGTCCTTTTCGAATCCGCGCAGGGAGGCGACGACCGGGCGGAGATATCCCGGGTGCTGTTGAGCGAACTCCAGCAGCGTGCACAGAAGGAATCGCCGGAGGCGATCGCCGCGACCGTGCTCGAGGTCCTCGAGGTCGAGTCGCTGAACGATTCCTGGCTGAAAGCCTGGCGTGACCTCTACGCCGCCGCGTCCCGGGCGCTCACTCCGCCCGAGCTGGACGCCGACCCCGCCGTCCGCTCCGCCGACGCCGCCCGCCTCGGCGAGGCCCTCCAGCGCGCCCGCCTCGCCCGCGCCGGCCAGTCGCAGGCCGCCTGGCGGATCCGGATGGAAAACCGCTTCGCCGCCGGGGCCGTCGCGGCGCTCTCAGCCGAAGGCCTCTCGGCGTACCTGCCCGGCATGCCGACGCAGGCCGAGCTGTCGGACGCGTTCCTGAACGCGATCTCGCCGGAGGTATTCCGGATGATCGTCGTCGCAAAGTGGGGCGAGGACGCGCTGAGCCTCACGCTGGACGCGTGCGTTTCCCGGAAGACCGCGAACGGTGAAACCCACGTGGAGTTCCTCGGCGAGCCGCACACGCTCCGGGAACTAACGGAACTCCCCCTGGAGGATTTCCTCGCGACGATCGAAGCGACGCGCTCGCTGAAGGACCCGACGATGAAGAGCTGGTAGCCCGCACGCTTTCAGAGCAGTTGCGATAGCAGAGTGCGCGCCGGGACGACCACCGGCCCCTTCCGCTCGAACGGGTCCGCCGCCACGAACGGCGCGTCGAGCACCACCTGGAACGCGTGAGGCGCGCCGGTCCGCTCCTGGAAATAGCGAAGGGCGAGTGAGAGCGACGTGTCCGACTTCTTCACTTCCACCAGGAGCCACGGCTTCCGGTCCCGGATCACGGCGAAATCGACTTCGCGCTTTTCTTTGTCCCGCAGGTAACGCAATTCGAAGGTCCCCAGGCCCAGGTCCGTCCATCCCTCGACGGATTTCAGGAGGTGCGCGGCCACGAACGTTTCGGCGCGTGCGCCGGGGTCCTCGATGCCGGACCAGTCGCGCAGGTACCACTTGGGTTCCTTGCGAAGCGACCTCGCGATCGATTGGGACCACGGGCGGATCAGGAACCCGAAGTGCAGCGACGAGAGCGCGTCGACCCATCGGCGTGCGGTGTCGATGGAGACGCCGAGGTCGTTCGAGAGCTGCGAGAAGACGAGCTGCGTCGCGGAGCGCTCGGCGAGGATGTCGCCCAGCACTTCAAGCCGCGCGATGTCGGCGATGTCCGTGAATTCGCGGGCGTCGCTGCGGAGCACGAGGTCGCGCCGCTGCCGCCGCCAGACAGGCGTCACCCGACGGTCGCGCTTCACGAACGGCGCCGGGAAACCGCCGTGCTCGAGGAGCGCGCCGAAGTCGCGCTCGGGGAGCATCGCGGGGGCGCGGACGAGGTCTTCCGGGACGGCCGGGTGGAGCAATTCCCCGACGGACAGCGGGTGCATGCGGTAGGCGAAGTACCGGCCCGTGAGGCTGTCGCCGGCGCGGCGGAAGACGTCGAGACGGGAACTCCCGGTCACGAGGACGCGCGCCGCGTCGCCGTGGACGTCGAAGAATCCCTTGAGGAAGTCGCGCCACTTCCGATGCTTGTGAAGCTCATCGAACGCGATGACGGGCGTTTCCTTGCGCAGGTTCCCCAGCCCCAGGTGAGTGGCGACGGTGCCCGGCCCCCGGGCGATGAGTCTCCGGTGGTCCGGGTCGTCCCAGCTCAGGTAAGCGGTTGCCAGGCTCCGGCAGGTGGTGGTTTTCCCTACCTGCCGCGGGCCGGTCAGGAAGGCCATCTGGCGGTGGCGGCGCAGGTGGTCCTTGAGAAGGGCGTCGTAGAGGCGAGGGAGGGAGGACATGGCGACCATTATCGTGTCTATGTAAGATTGGTCAAGACCAATCTAAGTTCGATGTTAGAATGGTCAGGACGGAAATCGCGATTTCTCCCGACCAGCCCCTGCCCCCGCCGGCGTCGTATGATCGACTCCCGACTCGAGGAACCGATCATGCCCACCTACGAAGACCTCGTTCGCGACTACCACTCCCTCGCGTTCCGCGTCGCCCGCTCCGTCGTGCGCGACGATTCGTCCGCCGAGGACGCCGTGCAGGATGTGTACCTCCGGTTCCTCCGGGACCCCGCCGCGCTCGAACGCGCCGAAAACCTGAAAGCGTTCGTGGCGCGGGCGGCGGTGAACGCGGCGCTGGACCAGAAGCGCAGCGCGGGGCGGAGGGAAAAACACGAGCGGGCGGCGATTCGAGAGGGGGCGGCCATGAGTCCGGTGGAAGCGGCGTCGCGGGCGGAGCTGAGGGCGAAGGTGGCGGAGTTGCCGGACGAGCAGCGGCTGGCCGTGGAGATGCACTACTTCCACGGGCTGACGAAGGAAGAAACGGCTGCGGCGCTGCAGGTGCCGGCGGGGACCGTCTCGAGCCGGCTGAACACGGCGCTCGGACGGCTGCGGACAGCGCTGTCGGCCGCGGCGTTCGCGGGGCTGCTCGCGATGCTCGAAAGCGAACTCGGGAAATGCGCGGCGGGGGAGACGGTGCCCGAGGGGCTCTCCGAACGGCTGCTGCGGCTCCGGGCGCAGGCGCCCTCCGCCCCGGCGTCCCGCGGCCCAAGCCGCGCCGGAACTGTCGCCGCCGTCGCGGGCGCGAGCCTTCTCGCCGTCCTCTTCGGCCTTGTCGCGCGCCACCGAATGCAGGAACGCGACGCTGACGAATTCCACGGCGCCGCCGATGGCGCCGTCGCGGACGCCGGCTCACCGATCACCCCTGCCTCAAGATCGACCCCCGCCGCGGACCCCGCCGCCACGGGTCAACCCCCGGCGGTCACTTCCGCTTCCGAAGAAACCGTTCTCGAAGGATTCCTCTTCAGCCGCAACGACGGCGTCTTCGTCCGCGACGTGACGGCCTGGGACCACATGCCGAAGCAGACGATGTGGAACCAGCGGGCGGAGCAGCTGAAGGCGTGGCGGGAGTCGCTGACGATCGCGGGGGGCGTGAAGGGGTTCGAGGCGCCGTCGGCGGGGGATTTCGGGCCTTTCCTGCTGAACGGCGGGCCGGCGGATGGGGCGCCGCGGGCGAGGGTGAAGCTGAAGGTACGCGGGCCGGCGGTGCCGGAGCCGGAGGCCGCGGGCGACGACATGCGGATGGTGGCGCCGAAGTTCGCGGCGCAGCCCGTCGAGCTCGTCGAGGTGATCGAGGCCGAGGTTCTCGGGACCGCCTGGCTCAACGCGTGGCGCGACATGCAGAACGCCGCGACCGCGGTGCAGGAGGCGTGGCAGCTCGCGCCGGGGCCGGAGAAACGGTCGCGGCTGCTCGAGGCGGCGACGCAGCTCGGGACCGCTTGGGAACTGGCCCGCGCCGCGCGTCGAGGCGACGCAACCGTCGCCTGGCGCATCCAGCGCGAGTCCGAATCCGTCTCCGGCGTGATCGGCAACCTCGCCAGCGTCGGCCTCGACGGGCTCCTCCCCGCCTGGCCGACTTCCGACGACCTCCACGGCGCCCTCATGGACGCCGCTTCCCCCGCAGACCTGCGCGATTCGACGATCCGCCGCTGGGGGAGCGAGGCACTGGGCCTGGACGCGTGGTGCTACCGGTCGCGCGGCCCGGGGGCGTTCAGCTGGTCGTACCTGAAGCTGTCCGCCGTGGCCGCGATGGGGGACGCCGAATTCCGGAAGCTGCAGGAGGAGCTGGAAGCGATCCCGGACAACCGCCCGAAGATGCCCGACGGCCCGGCGATGAAGGAGCGGCTTCGCGAGGAGCACGCGCGGGTCGCCGCGTTCGGCCTCGAGGTCGAAGCGTTGTCGCCGCTCGATCGCGAGCGCCACCTCGTCGAGTGCGGCGCGCTCGTCCGATCGGTCGCGCCGGGAAGCGCCGCCGACCGCCTGGGACTCGCCGCGGGGGACATCCTCTGGAAGACCGTCGCCGAGTTCGAGGGGAAGGGCGGGAAGATGACGTCCGACGTCCCCGTCTGGGGAGAGTCCGGCCTCGCGACGAGCCTCGGCGAGACCGGCGACTTCGGCGGACACGTCCGCGCCCTGAAAGTGCTGCGCGGCGGGGAGACAGTGGAGATCCGGATCCGGGAGTAGCCGCCCCGGTTCAGATCTTCCAGTTCCCCCGCGCAAGCCCGGCCTGCACGTCGGAATGGTCCGCTTCCCCCGGCGGCGGCGCGACGACGTGCAGCACCGTCATGCGGGTCTCCGCCCGCACGCCGCGCTTCTCGCCGGCAGGGATCCAGACGAGATCCCCCGCCTCCACCGGGCGCTCTTCCGCCCCGACCTGGCAGATGCCGCGGCCTTCGGTGACGAGGAGGACGAGATCGATGCCCGGCGCGTGGACCGGGATGAACTGACCGGGCTCGAAGCACGCGTAGACGACTTTCATGTGGGCGGTCTGGGCGAGGACCTGGGGTGCGAAGCGGTCCGGGCGGTACTGGGGGCGAAGGCGGAAGACGGAAGGAGGCGGCGGGGGAGCGGCGGGCCCGTGCCCGGCGCAGCCGCCGGAGGGCGGGGGCGCGGCGGGGGCGCCGGCGGGAGCGGCGGCGGTGCGGAGGATGCGGACCTGCCAGCGAGCCGGGCCGGGCTCGAGGTAGCTCCACTCGAACTGCCCGGCGCAGCGCGACTCGAATTGCATACGAAGCGGCCTCGGGTCGTGGTCGTTCACGATGACGAGGGACTCGCCGGGCGCGAGCTTTTCGAAAGCGCCGAAGATCATCGGGTGGCGCTGCGGGCCGGGAATGGGCGGGATGAGGAGGACCGTTTTGGGGGCAGGCGACAGGGCGGCGATCTGCGGTGTCATGGGAGTGCCTCAGGGGTGGCGGGGCCGCATTGTCGGGCTGCCGGCGGAATGGCGCAACCCGCGTTATCGAGTCGGGCTCACCAGGAGAGGCGGGCGGGGAAGTCCGTCAGCGGTCGCGCGCCATCCCGCCCGACGACGAAGGTGTCCTCGAAGCGGGCGCCGCCGACGGCGGGGTCGGCGAGCACCGAGTGCCCCGCGGTCATGACCATCCCCTCGCGCAGCACCGCGGACTGGTGGCGCATGTGGATCGTCGGCATCGGCCACTCCTCAAACTCGAGGCCGATCCCGTGGCTGATCCCGGGGACGAACAGCTCGCCGTACCCGTTCCGGTCCAGCGCCGCCTTCGCCGCCGCGTCCACGTCCTTCATCGAGGCACCCGGCCGCAGCGCGCCCGCCGCCGCGGCCTGGGCCTCCAGGTACGCCGAAATCAGCCGCTTCTGCGCCGCCGTAGGCTCGCCCGCCACGAACGTCCGGCAGAGGTTCGCGCAGTAGCCGAGGACGCGCGGCACGAGGTCCACCACCACCAGGTCGCCCTTCGCGACGACCTTGTCGGACGCCGTCCCGTGCAGCCAGCGCGAACGCGCACCCGAATTCACGTAGACCGGCGTCGCCGTCCCGTGCCCGCCGGCGCGCCGCATCGCGTACTCCGCTTCCCCGGCGACCTGGCTCTCCGTGACGCCTGGCCGAAGCGTGCGGGTGACGGCTTCCATGCCTGCGGCCGCGACGGCGGCGGCGCGGCGCAGGATCGCGAGTTCCCCCTCGTCCTTGATCGCGCGCAGCTCGTCCATCGCCGGCGCGATGTCCACGACCTCGACGGTGGCGTTCGCCTTCTGGAACAGGTCGAGCAGGAACGCCGGCGTCGAGAAGCCGAGCCGCACGCCGATCGGGATCCGCCCCTGGCCCGGGCGCTGGCCCAGGGACGCGAAGAGCGAGCGCATGACCTCGACGACGTCCTTGATCTGCTGCCCGACGGTGGCGAAGACGCGCACATCGGTGACGCCGAGCGCCTCGGCGATCTCCTCGGCTTCCCCGCGGAAGCAGACGACGATCGGAGGCCCCTGGGCCGGGACGATGGCGCGGGGCTGGAAGCGGTCTTCGCCGAAGAGGTAGATGTAGTCGTCGTGGGTGAGGATGAGGAACGCGGCGATGCCCTGCTGCCGCATGCGTTCCTGGAGGCGCGCGATCCGTTCCCGGTTCAGCATGGCGCCAGTGTATCCGCTGGAATTCCTCGCAGGTGGCCCGTCGGCCCCGCGACGGATGATCGAAAGCCCGATGGTCTACGGCCCCGACACCACGCGTTCCCGAAGCCGGTCGCGCGCCTCGTCGCCCGTCTCGGGCCCCTCCCAGCTGATCTTCTGGTGCAGGAAGTACGCGGGCAGGAACACGAGCAGCGCTCCCCAGTGGCCTCTCACCGCCCAGATCACGATGAACGCGTAGAGCAGGAGGATCGCCAGCACGGAGGCGTATCGGTAGACGACGAAGAACGCGGCGAGCGCGCGGAGGGCGGCGCGGCCGAGGCCGTGGACGACGCGGGCGCCGCCGACCAGCGTGAGTTCCTTGCGCAACGGCTCGAGATCGGCGAGCAGGCGCGGCACGTTGGGGATGCGGTCGGCCGGCGACCAGGCGAGCGCTTGCAGCAGGACCTCCAGCACGGACTCGGGCAGCGTCGCGCGCAGCGACTCCGGGCTGGCCGCGCGGTCGGGGCGCTTCCCCAGCAGCACCTCGTGCAGCATCACGCCGATCGCGTAGACGTCCCACGAGAAGGCGGGCGGGTCGCCCTGGATCCCCTCGGGGGGGAGGTAGTGGAGCGTGCCGCCCCACGCGCCCTCGCCTTCGCCGAGCGACCGGCTCACGCGGGTGTCGAGGCGCGCGACGTGGATGGCGCGGGCCATGCCGAAGTCGGTGAGCCACGGGCGGCCGGCGTGGTCGAGGAGGATGTTCTCGGGCTTGAGGTCGCCGTGCATGAAGCCGCGGCGGTGGACCATCGAGACGATCCGGACGACCTCGTACAGCGTGGAAGCCGCGGCGGACCGGCTGTCTCCGTCGCGGATGTCGTTGAGCAGGTCGCGGAACGTCCGGCGGCCCATCCACGGCATCACGATGTGGGGGACGGGGCCCGCGGCGAATTCCGCCGGGACGATGCCCTCCACCCGCTGCGCCCGCACCACCATCTCGCGGGTGGACCTTCGCAGATCGCTCGGCGGGACCTTCACCGCGATCTTCTCTCCCTCGCTCCCGAGTTCCCGCACGATCGCCGCCTCGGGCTCCAGCGTCGCCGCGGCCGCTTCCGTCAGCGCGAACTTCACCGCGACCTCCTGGGCGTCGGACCGGCGGCGCCCGCGCCAGACCTCGCTCAGGTTGGTGCGCGAGATCCTCTCCTCGAGCGCGATTGAGGGCTCGAGGATGGAAGGGTGGACGGCGAAGCCGACGGCGGGAGTGGTCATTGCATCATGAAGTTCCACCAGGGATGACCCCTGCGGTTCTTGTACTCCCGCTCGGGGACGCGGAACACCCAGGCGTTGATCGTGGTCAGGCCCAGCACGATCGAGAGCCAGCTCAGGAGGTACACGGGAGCCCAGAGCAGGATCAGCAGGAGGTCCGAGCCGTTGCCGTGGAACGTGACGTTGGACAGCGCCGGCACGACCTTCAGTCCCCACGCCAGCGCCGCGGCGGCGACGAGCAGGACGACCAACAGTCGCACTCCCCGCGCCAGCGTCCGCATCCGCGACTGGAACACCCGCCGGCGCTGGTGGCCGTTGCGGCGCTTCAGGCACCGCTCTTCCATCGCGATCAGCCGGTCGATCCGCGGAAGCACGTCCCGGGCGCTTCCCAGCCGCGCCGGCGCCTCGTGCCGGAGCATGTCGCGGAGCAGTTCGGTCGTGCCCGGCGGCAGGTACGGGTTCAGCTGCGCAGGGCTCACGCCAAAGGCCGGCGGACGGCCGCAGAGCAGGTGGTGCAGGATCACGCCGAGCGCGTAGACGTCCGCCGCGCGCCCCGGCTCCTCCCCGGCCGTCACTTCCGGCGCCATGAACTCCAGCGTCCCCGCGATCCGCTCGCCGGTGACGCTCACGACGGAAGCGCGAAGGGTGGAGAGCTGGCGCGCGGCGACCTGCTGGCGGGCGAGGCCGAGGTCCAGCAGGTGGCAGCGCCCCGTCGCATCGACGCGGATGTTGCCTGGCTTGAGGTCGCCGTGCGCGATCTCGGCGTCGTGCAGCCGCGCGACCACGGCGGCAACCCGGCGGAACGTCCGGAGCGCTTCCACGATCCCGGCGGGGTGCGGCGCCTCCGCAGGGAGGGGCAGGTTCGCGCCGGGTATGAACGGCATCACGAGGAAGGGCGGGTCGTGATCGAGCCGGACCTCCAGGATCCCGGGGACGTCCGGGTCCTGGAACCGCGCCGCGATCAGCGCTTCGCGCTTGAGGTGCGACACGAAGGCCTCCGCGCGCGGCAGCTTCACGGCGACGAGGTCGTCCGTGCCGGGCCGGCTGGCCACGAAGACCATGGAGAACCCGCCGGCGCCGATGAGCTCGAGGATGCGGTATCCGCCGAGGTCGCGCCCGATCCACGGCGCCGCGGCGGGGGCAGGCGGCGGCGGCGCGAGCGCGCCGGTCGTGTCGAGCGAGACGGAGCCGCCCTGCAGGACCGCCGGAACCTCGACGTTCAGTCGGCGAGAGTGTTGAAGCGCGTCGCGGTCAGGGTCGGCAGATTGCACGGGGTCTCCCTCGAGCGGCATTGTACGCCTTCCGGGGAGGCAACCGGCTTCGTCCTGCGCCGTGTCACCGACCGTGCCGATCCGCCGCCAGTCGTGACGGGGACGGCTCGCCCCGCGTGCGGATTCTGGTGCGGTGAGGGTCGCCAATTCGGCGGGAAGGGGATTTCGGATCGGAGTATAATGACAGCCGATTCGCGCCATTCTCCCTCGAAGTCCCGGCGCCACACGGGGCTCCCAGAGTCCAGAACCCTTCCGCTTGCTCAGGGCGAATCCTTGTGCGAGCGGAGGTGAGTTCCCGAGACGTCCACGCCACGCGAAGATCCTGACGGCCGCTGAAAAGGAGGACGTATGAATCTCGAACTCTCGAAGGAAGACCTGACGCTGCTCCGGGCGATGTTGGACAAGGAGATTGGAGTCATACGGGTCGAGATCCACCATTGCCGCACCAACGACTACAAGGACTACCTGAAGGACTCGGAGAAGCGGCTGACCGCGATGTCGGAGCGAGTCAAGGCGGCGCTCGGCGCCTGACACGAGATGTCCGTCGCCGGCCCGCGCTCCCGGTACACTTTCCGCCATGTCCCCGGATCCCCGGTTCGATCACCTGCGGCAGCTCGCCGCCGCGACCGCCCCGGGCATCGATTCCGCCACGCTTCCGCCAGAGGCGTTCGAAGCGTGGCGGCGCGACGGGGTGCGCTTCGGCAAGTTCATCCTGCTGGGGGAGGTCGGCCGCGGA
The DNA here is from genome assembly GCA_964590435.1 of uncultured Planctomycetia bacterium. Taxonomy (GTDB): domain Bacteria; phylum Planctomycetota; class MHYJ01; order WSZJ01; family WSZJ01; genus WSZJ01. Next base: position 56,032 of record CAZPWT010000009.1, on the reverse strand, counting down.
GGGACCAGCGTCGTCCATCGCGCGTGGCAGCACGAACTGAGGCGGGAGGTCGCGCTCAAGGTCGTCAGCGGCCTGAACCCGGAGCTGCGCGAGCGCTTCATGAGGGAGGCCCGCGTGGGGGCCGGCCTGGGGCACCCGGCGATCCTGCCGGTGTACGAGACGGGGGAGTCCGACGCGTCGCTGTGGCTGACGATGCCGCTGGTGAAGGGAAAGCCGCTCGACGAGTGCGGGATGGGCGTGGAGGAGGCGGCGCAGGCGGTGGCGGCCGCGGCGCGCGGGGTGCAGGCGGCGCACGACGCGGGGGTGATCCACCGGGACCTGAAGCCGCGAAACATCATGCGCGAGGACGGCGGGGCGGTGCGCGTGATGGACTTCGGCCTGGCGCTGACGCGCGAGGACGCGACGCGGATCTCCGTGACGGGGCAAGTGCTGGGGACGCCGGCGTACATGGCGCCGGAGCAGGCGGCCGGCCGCGCCGCCGACGCGAGGACCGACGTGTACGGCCTCGGCGCGACGCTCTACCGCCTCGTCGCGGGCCGCGCTCCCTATGAGGTCGCGACGCTCCAGGAGTTCCTCACCGACATCGCTTCCGGCGACCCCGCGCCGCCCTCGCGGTTCGCCGCGATCCCGTCGCCGCTGGAAACCGTCCTCCTCAAGGCGATGGACCGCGACCCGGCCCGCCGCTACGAATCCGCCGCGGCCCTCGCCGACGACCTCGAGCGCTTCGCCCGCGGCGAGCCGGTGGCCGCGCGGCCCGCGTCGCTGGCGGACCGGGGTTGGAGGCTGCTGAAGCGGCGCCGATCGTGGGTCGCGGTCGGCGCGGCGTGTCTCGTGCTGGCGGCGGCAGGCCTGGCGGTCGGGAGGTACAGCCGGAAGGCAGAGGTCCTGCATGCGGGCCCCGCGGAGACCGCGGAGTCGAGAATCGCGCAGGCCGAAGCGGCGCTCGACGCGGCGCGGCAGCTTCGGGAGAACGATCGCCGGGAGGAGGCGCTCGCCGCCTACGTGGACGCACAACGCCGCTTCCCCGAATACTGGAAATGCTGGGCGGACTGCGGGGAGTACCGCCGGGAGCTTCGGGACTTCAAGGGCGCGGAGGGCGACCTGACCCGCGCGCTCGCGCTTCTGCCGAAAGACCATCACCTGCTGCTCCTGCGCGGGCATGTGCGGATCGGGGCGGGGGAGCTCGACGCCGCGGAGGCGGATTTCGAACAGGCGATCCTGCTCGTGCCCGCGAATATCGAGGGCTACATGGGCCGGTCCAACGTCCGGGAGAACCGCAGGGACTGGGAGGGCGCCAAGGCCGACCTCGACACCGCCGTCGAGCTGGAGCCGCGGAACATCGGCCCGCGCCGGTACCGGGCGGTGCTCCTGGAAAACGTGGGAGACCTCGCGGGCGCGATCCGCGAATGGGAAGAGGTGATCCGGATCTTCGGCGAGTCCGCGATGCTCCGGATAACCCTGGGCCGGCTGAAACTCGGCGCCCGCGACTTCGCGGGGGCCGTCGCGGATTACGAGAGGGCACAGGTGCTCGACCCGGCGCTGGCGAAGACGTACGAGGAGCAGCTCCAGGAAGCACGGGAGGGGCTCAAGGACGGGAAGCGGGAGTAGCGGCGACGCTGGCCGGAGGAGTCACGGGGAAGTCGGAGCGGCTACATGATCGAGGTAAAGTGGGGAGGGTGAGGGCCGCGTTGGCGGCAGTGGTCGACCTCTTTCCCGGCAACCTGGAGAATCCCCTGCCCGACACCCGCCGTCCCGGCGAATCGTTTCCCCGCTCTTCCGCTCCCCGCACCTGGCTGCTGCGCGAACGCAACCTCGTGGGCCGAATCGTCCTGGACGACGCCGGCTTCCGGCGCGAATGGGACAAGGACCCGCCCGAGGAGCTGGCCCTCGACGAGATCGAGGAGGTCGTTTTCGAGCCCCACGAGGCGCACGTCCGCTTCCGGACCCATCGCGGGAAGGCCGCCGGCGTTGCTTCGTGGCGCTTCGATGCGTCGGCAGCCGGGGTTCCCTGCTTCACGCAATTCGAAGAATTCCTCGTCGAGTTCCACCGGCGGCTGCTTCCCCGGCGGGACCGGATTCGATTCCGAACCGGCACCTGGAGAAATTTCACATTCGTCTGCCTGGCGCTTGTCTTCGTGCCGGTGATTCTGGCGTTCGTCATTGTCGGCTATGCGATGCTCACCGGGGGGAAGCAGACGCGGTCCGCGAGGAGGAGCAATCCGTTGCCTTCCCTGTTCTCCGGTTTGGGATGGCTCTCGCCGATCCGGGCTTGGCCGCGCGACTACCGGCCGGAGGACGTCGCGGAGGGACGATTGCGCCCCCATCCACCTTCGGATGAGTAGGCCGTGCCGCGAGGGGGGGCGGCGGGAGAGTCGAACGGGGCTCGAACGGACCCTGCGTGCGGTCCTCGGAATCGGGGTCGGAGTCCTTGGACCGCTTCAGGCCCGGAATCCGGCGCCCGGTAGTTCCCGATGCCGATCGAGAACCTGCAACCGCCTCACCGCCCCCTTAAGGGATCGGGCGCGTTTCGCGAGAGTCTCTCTCTTGTTTCTCCGGACCGGAGCACGCCCCGCTCATTCAGGTCGGGACGCCCGCCTTCGGGAGAATCCACTTCATGAGGACGAACCACGCCACGGCGATGCCGAGATAGAGGAGCCATTCCATGTCAGGCCTCCTTCGTGTTGAGGGCCGCCGCCGCGCGCGGCTCGGTGATCACGCCGTAGAGCCAGGTTCCCGCGAGAATCCCGGCGACCGTGAGGATGCCGTACATCTTGCCTTCGCCGATCTGTGCGAGCGCGGTTCCCGGGCAGGCGCCGGAGAGCGCCCAGCCCACGCCGAAGATCAGCCCTGCCGCGAACATCCCTTTCTTCATCGGCTTGGGCTTCATCTCGATCGCTTCTCCCGTCAGCGCCTTCGCGCCGCTGCGGCGCAGGAGCCAGAGCCCGAGCGCGTTGACGCCGATCGCGACGCCGATGACCCCCATGAGGTGCAGGTCCTGCAGGCGGAACATGCCGGCGATCGCGTCGTAGTCGGTGGCGCGGGCGCGGCTGAGGATGAAGCCGAAGACGGTGCCGAACAGCAGGGAAGCGAAGCGCATGTCAGGCGACTCCGAAGACGCGGAAGAGGAGCTGGGTGACGCCGAAGCCGGCGGCCATGAAGCCGAGGGTGGCGACGAGTGAGCCTTTCGAGCCGAGGGTGATGCCGACGATGGAGTGGCCGGAGGTGCAGCCGCCGGCCCAGCGGGCGCCGAGGCCGATGAGGGCGCCGCCGGAGAAGGCGGCCGCGCCGGTGAGGACGGGGGAGCCTCCGAAGGCGTGAAGGGCGGTGGCGAGGTGCGGGCCGCCGGCGAGCGCCGCGGCGGCGAGTCCGCCGAGCGGGAGGCCGGCGAGGAACCAGGGGCGCCACGGTTCGCAGAACGGCTTCTGCTTCCAGGCCGAGAGCCCCGAGAAGTATCCGCACGCGGTGCCGTAGCCGCTGGAGACGCCGAGCAGCTTGCCCGTTGCGAGCGCCATGGCGATCACGAAGATCCCGACCGCGCCGCCGGCGGCCCACCACGGCCAGGGCTGGACGAAAATCGCGTTGAACATGTCAGCTCCTCGCTTCCTGCGGTTTCATCGCCTGCCATGCCGTCCAGCCGCCGGCGATGTCGATCGTGTTGCGGAACCCGAGGCGCGCGAGCAGGCTCGCGGCCACCGAAGAGCGGTATCCGGTCAGGCAGATCAGGGCGAGTTGCCGGTCGCGCGGCAGCGTCGCGGCGCCGGCCTGAATGCGGCTCAGCGGGAGGTTGATCGCGCCGTCGACGTGACCCGCCGCGAATTCGCGTGGCGTCCGCACGTCCACGACCAGCGGCGGGTCCGCCTGCCCGAGCCGGGACGCAAGGTCCCACGGACCGACGCGAACCGTCGCCTGCACGAGGTCGGGACGGCTCTTCCAGGCCTCCACCCCTTCCTCGAGATACCCCATGATCCGGTCGTACCCGATCCGCCCCAGCCGCGTCGCCGCTTCCGATTCCTTCCCGGCCTCGCACACCATGGCGATGCGGGCGTCGCGGGGGAGGACGGTGCCGGCCCAGGTGGCGTACTTGCCGCCGAGGCCGATGTTGACGGAGCCGATCAGGTGGCCCGCGGCGAACGCGTCGGCGTCGCGCGTGTCCACGATCGTCACCCCCTCGTTGGCGAGGCGGATCAGGACGTCCAGCGGCATCGGGCTGAGCGCGTGCTTGAGGGTCTTGTCGAGCGTCGCGTGTTCGGCCTGGTTCATCAGTCGGTCGTGGATGAAGTACGGCGGCGCGTCGGGCTGGTCGGCGAGAAGCGACTTCACGAACTCGTCGCGCGTCATCGGCTTGAGCGCGGGGTTGTTCGCCCGTTCGCGGCCGATCGTCGAGGAGTTGTCCGGCCCGAGGTTCTTGCCGCAGAGCGAGCCCGCGCCGTGCGCCGGGTAGACGATCGTCGCGTCGGGAAGCGCGAGCAGCTTCTTGTGGAGGGAGTCGTAGAGCATCGAGCCGAGGTCCTCGGCCTTGAGGCCGACGGCGCCGAGGAGGTCCGGCCGCCCGACGTCGCCGACGAACAGGGCGTCGCCGGTGAGGACCGCCTGGGGCGTGCGGTCGGACTTCGCGAGGTCGTAGAGGACGATCGAGATCGACTCCGGCGTGTGTCCCGGCGTCTCGAGGATGCGGAGGCGGACGTCGCCGAACTCGAGGACGTCGCCCTCGCGGAGCGGCACGTGTTCGTAGCCGGGCTTCGCCTGGGCGCCGACGTACACGCGCGCGCCGGCGTGATCGCGAAGTTCGAGGTGCCCCGCGACGAAGTCTGCGTGGAGGTGCGTGAGGAAGACGTGGAAGTTGTCGAGCCCGGCGGCGGCGGCGTCCTGCAGGTACTGCTGGATGTCGCGCTGGGGATCGACGATGACCGCGGTGCGGGTGCGTTCGTCGCCGATGAGGTAGGAGGCGTGGGAGAGGCAGCCGAGGTAGTACTGTTTGAAGATCATGTTGGGTCTCCTTGGGCGGGCGATGCCCGAGGAATTGCAAGTGCGATGCCAAACTGATTGTTAACTTTAAGATGTTATGCAGCAGTACTTTGCGAAACTAAACTGCAAATCAATCGCAGTGCGTTAACGGATCATGTTAACGATATAAGGTTAACGCTCGTCTCCAGCAACGGCTCCCAGCTTCTTCAGCTTCTTCCACAGCGTCACCCGGCTCCACCCCAGCGACCGCGCCGCTTCCGCCTTGTTCCCGCCCGCCGCGGCAATCGCTCCCTCGATCTTCTTCTTCTCCTCGTCTCCCACCTCCTCCACCGGCCTCCCCAGCCCGCCCTTCTGCTTCGGCCTCACTTCCACCGGCAGATCCAGCAGCCGAATCCGGTCCGACGTCGCGTTCACCAGCGCATGCTCGATCGCGTTCCTCAGCTCGCGCACATTCCCCGGCCACGAATGCGCCTGCAGCCGCGCCATCGCTTCCTTCGCAAATCCGCTCACGGGCCGCTTCATCGTGGCCGCCAGTTCCCGCCGGATGTGCTCGGCCAGCAACGGGATGTCCTCGCGGCGGTCGCGAAGAGGCGGCAGGGCGATCTCGAAGACGCGGATGCGGTAGTAGAAGTCGTCGCGGATCGCGCCGGTTTTCATCGCCGCCGCGAGGTCGCGGTTCGTGGCGGTCACCAGCCGCACGTCGATCTTGCGCGAGCGCTCGTCCCCCAGCCGGCGGACCTCACGCTCCTGCAGCGCCCGAAGCAGCTTCACCTGGATCATCGGCGTCACGTCGCCGATCTCGTCGAGGAAGAGCGTCCCCTTGTTCGCCGCCTCGAACAGCCCCATCTTGTCCTTCGCCGCTCCCGTGAACGCTCCCTTCACGTAGCCGAACAGCTCGCTCTCGAGAAGGGTCTCGGGGATGGCGGAGCAGTTCACGGCGATGAAGGGGCCGCCGCGGCGATCGGAGAGCTCGTGGATGGCGCGGGCCGCGAGTTCCTTTCCGGTCCCGGACTCGCCGGTGAGCAGCACGGTCACGTCGCTCTGCGCCGCCAGGCGCATGCGCCGGAAAATCTCCTGCATCGGCGCGCTCTTCCCGACCATTTTCCCGAACGCGTCGCGGCGGCCGTGCTGTTCCTCGAGGAGGGCGATTTTCTCGTTGGCGGCGACGAAGGAGGTGAGGTCGGTGAACGTGCCGACGGCGCCGGCGACGGCGCCCTGGTCGTCCTTGAGGAGGCGGACGTTTCCGTGGAGGAGGAGTTCGCGGCCGTCCTTCGCGAGGAACTTGCACTCCTGCTCGCAGATCCCCGGGGCCTGTTCCGGCGCCGCGAGCAGGTCCGCGAGGGTGGCGAAACCGCGGCAGTTGGGGCCCTGGAGAAGCGTGCACGGCTTGCCGACGACGTCCGCGGCCTTGAACCCGGTGATCCGCTCGGCGCCCTCGCTCCAGCCGACGAAGACGCCGTGCGCGTCGACGGTGAACACGCCGTCGGCCATCGCGTCGACGATCGACGCGAGCACTCTCGGGTCTTTGCGGAAGTCGAGTTCCATGGTTACGGCAAGTCGAACTCAATGTCCTTCGTCACCGTCTGGCCGCCGAGGTGGTCCCGCACCGTCGCGTGCAGCACCCAGTGGCCGATCGCCTCCGCAGTCTTGAGCGTGAACGTGTCCGTGAAGGTCGCCGTTTCGCCCTCGCCATCGATTGTCTTGAAGTCTTCGTTCCGGATCACGTCCTGGCCCTTGGGCCCTTTCAGCAGGACCCCGTGCGTCGCCGCGATCCGCGTCTTTTCTCCGCGTGATTCGCCCTTGAGCCCGGTCACCGCGAAGGTCACCGTCACCTCGTAGCCGTCGTCGATCTTCTTCTTCTGGATGTCCACATTCCGGATTTCCGGCGCGCCTTCGGCCGTCGGCGCCGTCGTGCCGTGCGCCGTCCCGTCGATCTTCACGCCCATCACTTTCCAGCCGCCCTTGTCGATCAGCGACAGCTCCACCGTCCGGCTCTTCCCGTCCTTGCCGGGGATCGAGGCCGTGACCGTTGAGGTCGTCACGCCGTTGTTCGTATTGATGTACCGGCCGGTGATGGTCCAGCCGGTTCCCCAGACCGGGGCGTCCTTCAGCAGGTCTTCCACGGGAACGCTGGCCTCGCAGAGCCCGCGCGCCTTGGCGGCATCCGCCGTGCTCATCGCCTGCAGGAACTCCTCGCCCGCCTTCACCGGCGCCGCGGTCAGCTTGACGATGGCGAAGAGGCAGCCGCCGATGCCGATCCCTGCCAGGAGCATCATCCCGAGGCAGCCGATCACGATCCACTTGAACACGCCTCCCCCGCGCGGCGGCGGGGCCGATTGCAACATGACCATGGCAAGGTCTCCGAAGCGACCGAGAACACGCGGGAGCCGACGCCGGCGATTGTAACGCCCGCCGCGGGGAGCGGGGAGTCGCGCCTGGCACGCCGCTGCCGTGCGCCGGCCACGGCATTTCACGGAGAGCACAGAAGAGCACGGACCACAACGGAAAGGACAGTCAGGGCAGGGTGAACTCGATTTCCGCCTCCGCCAACAGCAGGGTCTTGCGGTCCGTGACGACTTCCTTCAGCACGTACTTGCTCCCGTCGCCCGGCGGCTGGATCCGCAGCTTGTCCGTGAACGCGTGCACCCCCGGCGGCCCTTCGCGGACCTCCGTGGTCGTTTCCATGCGATAGGACTCCTCGCCTCCCGGACCGCGCAGGACCAGCGAGTGGATGACCGACGCGCAGCTTCCGTCCGCGCCCGGCTCGCTCTTCAGCGCCGTCACCACGAAGCTCACCTCGACGTCCCAGCCCCCGCCGGACCGGGTCTTGCGGACCTCCACGCCGCGGATCTCCGGCATCGTCATCCCCGCCGGCAGCTCCGCCGGAGCGAAGGACGTGCGGCCGTCGAGCTTCATCGCACTCACGCGCCAGTTCACGAAGCGCGACAGGCCGAGCTCGACGAGGCGCGACTTGCCGTCCTTGCCCTTCACGCGCGCCTCGACCGTCGCGGCCTCGGTGCTGCCGGAATCGGTGCGGGACGTGACCTTGATCGCCCATTCGGTCCCCCACGCTGCGCCCTCCGCCGCGAGCGCGGACTCGATCGGGATGCCCGACGCCGGCTCGCACGCCATCCGCGCTTCCATCGCGTCGCCGCGGCTCATCGCCGACAGGAATTCGCTCGCGGCCTCCTCCGGGGAGCCCTCCATGTGCCGCATCAGCAGGAACGCGACGGCGGGGATGCCGCCGAACATGAGAAGCGCGATGGAGCAGCCGAGAAACGTGCGGAGTCGGGAGGAGGGGGCCATGCGAACGGGAGTGTAACCCGGTCGCGAGGGGACTATGCTGGGGGGATGCGCCGCGCCGCGATCGCGATCCTCGGGCTTCTCGCCGCCTCGTGCGCCCCTGAGGCGCCGCCGCCGGGATCGGTGACGGTGACGGAGACGCCGCTGCCCGTCGTTCCCGCGAAGCCGGCGCCGCCCGAGTGGCAGCCGGCGGAAGGCCGCGAACTGCTCGGCACTCCCGCCCCCGAATTCTCCGGTCTTACCGACTGGACTCACTCCGAAGCGCTCACCCTCGCCGCCCTCCGCGGAAAGCCCGTGCTCGTCCGATTCTGGACCACCGGCTGCGTCCTCTGCCGCCACACCGCCCCCGCGCTCAACGACCTCGACCGGCGTTTCCGCGACAAGGGCCTCGTCGTCGTCGGCATCCACCACCCGAAGGAGCCCGAGGCGCGCGACGCCGCGTTCTGGCGCGCCGCCGCCGACAAGTACGGGTTCGCTTTCCCCCTCGCGCAGGACCAGGAATGGGCCACGCTCAACGCCTGGTGGCTCGAACGCGGCCGCGAACGCACGTTCACGAGCGCCACGTTCCTCGTCGACCGCGCCGGGAACCTCGCCTGGCTCCACCCCGGCGGGGAGTTCTTCGACGGGGAAGGGGAGCCCGGCGATGCGTATCGCTCGCTCGTCGCCGCCGTCGAGAAGGCCGTCGCCGAACCCGCGCCGAAATAGCTCAGCGCTTGGCCGCCGCCTCTTCCGCCCGGTTGATCTGGTCCACGAACTCCGCCACGAGGTTCACGTCCTCCTCGGCGATCACCGAGACCGCGCTCGGGCTTTCCATCTCGCGCTTGAGCCTCATCGCGCGGTTCAGGGAGTCCGTCGCTTCCCGCTTCTGCTCGTCCGTCGCGTCCGGGTTCATCAGCGTGCTCGTCGCGAGCTTGATCTGGAAATCCAGGTTCTCCCCCGACGACTTCCCCAGCTCCCGCTTCATCCACGCCAGCTTCGCCAGCATCACGCGGCGCCGCGCCTCGGCGTAGTCCGCGAAATCGCGGAACCCGTACTTCTTCGCGAACGCCTCGGACCGGGCGAGCGACGCCGCCGTCGCGTCCGTCGACGCCGCGGGGCCGGTCTCCGGTTTCGGGAGGTCGGGATCGAGCAGGGAAGCGGTGTAGGCGAGGACGATCTCGCGGGTGAGCGCGGGCGCGAGGCGCTTCGGCGGCGCGGGAGGCGCGGCGGGCGGCGGCGACGCCGGCTTTCCGCAGGCGACGAGGAGGACGGCCAGGAGCAGGGGGCGGCGGTTCACGCGAATATCATAGCGAACGCATTTCCACTCGACCGCTCGAGCAGGGAGCTTCGATTCGTTTTCTGCAGGCCTCTGCGCCCTCTGCGGCAAGAACGCATTTCGCGGGCCGCGCCCGCTTGTCCCCTCAACGACAACGATCGCCTTCGCCCCACAATTTTCTCCCGCTCGCCCCGTTATCCTTCCATCCCATACCATTGCCCGAACGCGCCAGGGGGCGCCCTTCATTGAGAGGAGAGTCCAAGATGCGCATCGTGCTGACGATCTTCGTGGCCGGCCTGCTCCTTGCCTCGGTCTCTGCGGCCCAGGAACTGGACCGGAACCAGGCCCAGGCGTGCGACCGGCAGGAGAGGAACCAGAAAGAGGCGGACAAGAAGCTGAAGGACCTGGAAGCGGCGTTCGGGAAGGAGTGGGAGACGGTGAAGGCGCCGGAGTTCCTCGCGCCTCCCGGTTGGTTCAAGGGGTACTACGCGAAGGGGGACGAGATCCTCGCAAAGTGCGACGGGATCCGGGCGGACCTGGAGAAATCGAAGTGCCCCGCGGAGAACGCGCGGGTGAAGGCGCTGACCGACTGGTGCGAGTCCGCGAAGGCCGCGGTGGCGAAGATCAAGGACGACACGGCGGCGAAGCTGGCGGAGATGGAGAAGCTGTCGGACGTGAAGAACTACCCTGACCTGGACGCGGACTGGAAGCAGATGGAGACGGTGGCGAAGGCGTACGGGTTCAAGGGGTTCAAGACCAACCCCGACAAGGTGGCGGAGCTTGCGAAGGAATTCCCGCGGGCGACGAAGTGGGGGAGCGAGAAGTTCAAGCAGTACCGCCCGTTGATCGTTCTGACGGGCGGCGAGAAGAGCCCGCTGTACAAGAAGTACGAGGCGATGGCGAAGTCGATCAAGGGGTTCCAGGCGGAGGCAACGGAGTTCTTCAAGGAGGCGCAGGCGCAGGTGCCGGAGCTGCTGAAGAAGGCGGAGGAGATGGCGGAGAAGGCCGCGGCGGAGAAGAAGCCGGCGTTTTTCACGGGCGGGGTGAAGCAGCAGCTCGACGGGGCGGAGAGCTACCTGAAGCCGTGCCGTGCGCTGGTCCCGGCCGACGACGAACGGTTGAAGGCGATGGAGGGCGCGTGGGCGGCGTCGAAGAAGAAGATCGACGCGCAGGGGGCGATGCTGAAGGAGCAGATCATCGCGGAGACGCGCCCGCCGGCGGAGAAGTACTCGGGGGGGGACAAGGAGGACATCCGGAAGAAGATCACGGAGGAGTGGAAGGCGGCGTGGCCCCAGGACGAAGTGCTGATGGTGCGCCTGCACATGGCGAACTTCGACCGCCGCGAGACGGCGACCTGGGACGACGGGTCCAATTCGTGGTCGTTCTCGGACCGCTCGGTGCTGTGCGTGACGGTGATCGTCAAGACGAGCGACAAGGTCGCGACGAGCTACCCGGCCTACGTGAACGTCGACAACCTCGCGAAGGCGACGACATACGGGGTGAAGACGAAGGGTGGGGCGTATGTGAACGAGGAGATGCTGGTGGAGAATGTGAAGTAGCGCCGCCCGGAGGAGCCGCCCTGCGGGCGGAACTTCAAGGGGCAAGTTCCAACTTCAAGAAAAAGGGCCGCGCGGTGCATCCACCGCGCGGCCCTCTGTCGTCTTGAGAATTGAAATTCGCCGTCTAGCCGTTTCACTTGAAGTTGAAAGTTGTCCTTTGTAGTTCGGGCCCTCTCGCTACTTCGCCAGCTTCTTGTACTTGATCCGCCGCGGCGTCTCCGCGTCGTCCCCGAGCTCCTCGCGCCGCTTCGCATGGTAGGCCTGGTAGTTCCCCTCGAACCACCTCACCTTTCCCTCTCCCTCGAAGGCCAGGATGTGCGTCGCGACGCGGTCCAGGAACCAGCGGTCGTGGCTGACCACGATCGCGCACCCGACGAACGCCAGGAGCCCTTCCTCGAGCGCGCGCAACGTGTCGACGTCGAGGTCGTTGGACGGCTCGTCGAGGATGATGAGGTTGCCGCCGCTCTTGAGCAGCTTCGCGATCTGGACGCGGTTGCGTTCGCCGCCCGACAGCTCGCCCACGATCTTCTGCTGGTCCGTCCCCTTGAACATGAACTTGCCGACGTAGGCCCGGCTGTTCATCCATTTCCCGCCGGCCTTGAACTGGTCCTGGCCGCCCGAGATCTCCTGGTAGACCGTGGTGTTCGGGTCGAGCGTCTCGCGGTTCTGGTCGACGTAGGCGAGCTGCACGCTCGGGCCGATCGTGAGCGTGCCGGAGTCCGGCTTCTCCGTCCCGACGATCATCTTCATCAGCGTCGTCTTCCCGGCGCCGTTCGGCCCGATCACGCCGATGATCCCGCCGGGCGGCAGGCTCAGCGTCAGCCCGTCGATCAGCACCCGGTCGCCGTACGACTTTTTCACGTCCTTGATCTCCAGCACCTGGTTCCCCAGCTTCGGCCCCGCCGGGATCCGCAGCTCCAGGTCCTCCGACTTCTCCCCGGAATCCTGAGCCAGCAGGTCCTCGTACGCCTGGATGCGCGCCTTCGGCTTCGCCTGCCTCGCCCGCGGCGACATCCGGATCCACTCCAGCTCGCGGTTGAGCGTCCTCTGCCGCTGCTCCTCCGCCTTCTCCTCCAGCTCAAGCCGCTTCTTCTTCTGCTCCAGCCACGACGTGTAGTTCCCCTGCCACGGGATCCCGCGCCCGCGGTCCAGCTCCAGGATGTACCCCGCGACGTTGTCGAGGAAGTACCGGTCGTGCGTCACCGCGATGACGGTGCCCTTGAAATCCTTGAGGAAGCGTTCCAGCCAGGCGACGGACAGCGCGTCGAGGTGGTTGGTGGGCTCGTCGAGGAGAAGGAGGTCAGGGGTTTGCAGCAGCGTGGTGCACAGCGCCACGCGCCGGCGCTCGCCGCCGGACAGCGTCGCGATCTTCGCGTCCATCGGCGGCAGCTCCAGCGCCTCCGCGGCGATCTCGAGGTGCCGGTCGATCTCCCAGGCGTTGCACGCGTCGATCTTATCCTGAAGCGCCTGCAGTTCTTCCAGCGCCTTTTCCATCGCTTCCGGGCTGAGCTTCCCCTCGAGCCGCGTCCCGACTTCTTCGTGTTTCCGCAGGAGCTCGTGCGTCTCGTGCACCGCCTGGTCGAGGCAGCCCTTGACGTCGGTCGTGCGGTCGAGCTGGGGCTCCTGCGGCACGAACCCGATCTTGCAGTTCGGCATGTGGTAGAGGCTGCCCTCGAAGTCCTTGTCCTGGCCGGCCATGATGCGCAGGAGGGTGGATTTGCCCGAGCCGTTGGGGCCGAGCACGCCGATCTTGGCGCCGTAGTAGAAGGAGAGGGTGATGTCCTTGATGACGACTTTCTTCTCGTACGACTTGGACACGTGGTCCATCTGCATGATGAACGGCGGGGGCATGGCGGGCTCCGAGTGAATGCGGGGGCGGAGAGTTTAGTGGGAATCCGGGGAAGCGGAAGGACAAACGGAGGCATCGGGGCCTGTCGGGGGTGCTAGAATCGCGAGACGAGAACTGAAGGGAGGACTTCCGATGCCGTCGCCTGCTCCCCCGGTGCAGCGTCCGACCGTCCTGGTGGTTGAGGACGACGTGTCAATCCAGGGCCTGATCCAGGCCGCGCTGTCCGAGGCCGGGTACCGTGTGCTCCAGGCTTACCGCGCCGCGGACGCCGAGAGGCTGGCGGCCGCGCACCTGGAGGAGATCGACGTTCTGGTGACCGACGAGGTTGTCCCGGGAACTTCGGGGATCGAATTCGCCCGGCGCCTCCGGGCTTCGAGGAACTCGATTCGCGTCGTCTGCATGTCCGGTTACGTGAAGGAAGACGTCAGCGCTTCAGGCGGGCAGGGGCTTGTGGCCGCATTCCTGTTCAAGCCTTTCCCGATGGAGTCCCTCGTGGCGACACTGAATGAACTGGTCGGGCGGCCCGGCGCTGGCGGACGCTGACCTGGTTTCCGCCTCGAATTCCGGGGTGACGATTCCGGTGCCGGTCTCTATCCTTTCTTCCCCTCCCGGCGGGATTTTTCTCGCCACTCCTCGAGAGACACTCCCGATGGCTCATCCCTGGCACGACGTCCCGATCGGCGAAGACGCTCCCGAAACACTCATAGCGGTCGTGGAGATCCCGAAGGGCGACAAGGTCAAGTACGAGCTGGACAAGCTCACGGGGCTGCTGTTCGTCGACCGCGTCCTGCACTCCTCGGTTGTCTACCCCGCGAACTACGGTTTTATCCCGCAGACCCTCGGCGACGACCTCGACCCCCTCGACGTCCTCGTGCTGATGCAGGAACCCGTCGCGCCGCTGTCCCTGCTCCGCGTCCGCCCGATCGGCATGATGACCATGATCGACCAGGGGCATAACGACGAGAAGATCATCTGCGTCCACATGGACGACCCCGAATACAACTCCTACACGCACATCGGCGAGCTGCGCGGCCACCGCCTCCTCGAACTCCGTCGCTTCTTCGAGGATTACAAGAAACTCGAGCACAAGAAGGTCGATGTGCGCGAGTTCAGCGGGCCGCTCCAGGCGAAGGCCGCGATCAGGCAGGCGATGGCTCGGTACGGGAAGGAGTACCGGAAGGGAAAGAAGCGCTCGAAGCGATAGGCGCTACCTGTCGCCCTCAGCCTGCGGGAGCCTGTAGACGATCGCGCCGTCGTCCTCGTAAAGCCGCTCCAGCAGCGCGTCCTCGCAGATCCGCACCTGCCGCGGGACTTCCTTCGTGACGACGAGGACGTCGGTGCCGAAGAGGTCGCCGAAGTCGACAGGGTCGAGCGGCTTGCGCCCGGTGCGGACGTCCTCCCAGTACTTGATACGGCCGGGATCGGTCACCAGCATGAACGCGGGGTCGAGGCCGTTGATGAAGCGGTGGTCTGGGTCGTAGGCGAAGAGCTGGACGAAGTCCCCCCAGTTGAGGTGGCCGACCGTGGCGCCGGCGGGGACGTGGGCGCGGGTCCAGCGCGCCGCGCCGGACATCACGGGTCCCTTCACGCGGCCGGCTTCCTCGACCGTGCGGCCCATGGTGCGGACGTGCGTCGCGGCGAGGAGGAGGGCGGCGAGGGCGCCGGCCCAGGCGACGGCGCCGGGGCGGGTCTTCCAGAGCTCGGCGACGTCGCGTCCCTCGAGCAGGTCCGAGACGGCGGAGGCCACGAGCCAGACGGCGGCGGGGGCGAGGTACTCGATGAAGCGGCCGGAGAGGCAGTAGAGGCCGAAGCAGGCGAAGGTGATGAACAGGAGGGAGAAGGTGCGGGAGGAGAGGCGCTGTGCGCGGGCGGTGACGACGGCGAGGACGGGGCCCGCGACCAACGAAATAAAAACACCGGTCGACTCCGTCACCAGCGAGCGCGTCGGGACCGCGTCGAACTCGTCCCCCCACGTGAGCCCGAGCGACGACCCGCCCCACGCCTGCCCGAGCACGACGGCGTTCTGCACCCACCACATATGAAGCGAATTCGGCGAGTACGGGTGCACCAGCAGCCCCGCGAAGACGCCGCCCGCCGCCGCGGCCGCGCCGCGCCACTCGGGCTTCCCGTCGTGGATCCACGTCGCGGCGAGGTGCGCCACCGCGACCGCCAGCAGCAGGTGAGGCGCCGCGTACGACCAGGCGTACAGGAACCCGCACAGCGCCAGCCACTTCCACTTGCCCTTGAGCAGCAGCGCCGTGCCGACGACGAAGAACCCGATCGACAGGACGTGCGCGCGGCACTCCGACAGGCGGTAGATGAAGTGGCTTCCCGCGCCTGCGAGGGCCAGCGCCCACAGCGGGGGCGCGCGGACGCCGGTCGCGCGCATCGCGAAGCCGAAGGCGGCAATGACCGCGCCGGCCAGCAGCCACGCCGCGAACTTCGCGTGCGCCACCATCGTGGCCTCGTTCCGGCACCAGGGCGCGAGCCAGACGTGGAACAGGAGCTCCTTGTCGCTGAAGTGGTCGCGCCAGAACGAGTAGCGCGTCCACTCGAACCTCCGCGACAGCCCGCGCGACGGCAGCAGGTTGGCGTACCGCGCGTGGTAGTACCCGTCGCGGCTCAGCATGTGCGGCGTCGCGAACTGCACCGCGCGCAGCTCCGCCGCGACGACGAGCGCCACGGCGCAGGAAAAGAACACGCCGATCGCCTTGCGGGTTTTCGCGGCCGCCGGCTGCGTCATGCGACCGATTCCTCCAGCCGCTTCTCCAGGGCCTCGAACGTCTTCCGCATCACCGTCGCGTGCCGCGCGGAGAAGTCCTTCGCATTCAGGAAGTGCTCCGCAATCAGCGAGGGATGCACGGGCAGGTCGCTGGCGTAGCGCAGCTTCGTGTCCCCCTCGATCTCCTCCAGCGTCCACTTCCCCTGCCCCTTGTACAGCCCCGACCGGAAAACCCAGTCCATCGACTTCGGCTGCTCGAACGTCACGACCTCCGCGTAGAAGCTCCGCTTCGCGACCAGCACTTCCAGCTTGGACCCGATCAGCGCGGGGACGAGCTGGACGACGCGGAAGCGGACCTCCTTCGGGAACCAGCGGTTGTAGGACTCGAGATCGGCGAGGAAGCGGAAGACGGCCGCGGGTTTGCGGTTCTCGAAGAGGTGGAAGTCGTCGGTGGAGTACCGGCGCATGGCGGGGAGGATACGCGAAAAGCGGGGCGGTGCACGGCTTGAGGGTGGAGTTGGCGTCCCCGGGCGTCGTGAGCTGCCTCAGCTTTACGATGGCGTGCGGCGACTAGGCACGTCCTGATTCCAGCGGGTAGAATTCGTTCGGCCCGCGGGCTGCGCCACACGCCCGCGCTTTTGCGGGGAGAATCAACATGCGGAATCTTTTTGTGCTGGGGCTCTTCGTCGCGTCGCTCTTCGTGTTCATCGGCTGCAGCGGCGACGGGGATAAGGGGTCGGGCGGGACGGAGTGTTCGGACTGCGCCAAGACGACCGCGGGCGAGGCGTGCGCGACGTGCCAGGAGAAGCACTGGAGCGACGCGTGTCCCGAGTGCAAGAAGCTGGGCAAGGGGCACATGTGCAAGGAGTGCCAGAAGAAGATCGGGCAGTGCGTGGAGTGCCAGAAGGCCGGCGGGGGGACGATGTGCGCGACCTGCCAGGAGAAGCACTGGAGCGACGCGTGTCCCGAGTGCAAGAAGCTGGGGAAGGGTCACATGTGCGCGGAGTGCCAGAAGAAGATGGGGAGAAAGTAGCGGCCGCGACCGGGCCCGTTCCCGATCAGGGGGCGGGCCCGTTTCGCCGTGCCCTGTTCTGCTGACCATCACATTCTTCGCGTGGCGCGAAAATTTCGGGAACTCACCTCGGTTCAGGTGCGGACATGCCCTGAGCGAGCGAAGCGAGTCAAAGGGACCTGTGTGGCTCCGCCGTCATCGCCGCGGTATCGTCCGGTCATGACGAACACCTATTCCCCGCAGCCGGAAAACCGCTTCACCTTCGGCCTCTGGACCGTCGGCAACCCCGGGCGCGACCCGTTCGGGGCGCCGGTGCGTGAGGCGCTTTCGTCCGTCCAGATCGTCAAGCTGCTCGGCGAAGTCGGCGCCTACGGCGTGAACTTCCACGACAACGACCTCGTCCCGATCGACGCGACGGCGGCGCAGGAACGGCGGATCGTGTCGGACTTCCGCAAGGCGCTGGCGGACACCGGGCTGTGCGTGCCGATGGCGACGACGAACCTTTTCTCCGACCCGGCGTTCCGGGACGGCGCGTTCACGAGCAACGACCCGAAGGTGCGCGCGTTCGCGCTGCAGAAAACGATGCGCGCCATCGACCTCGGCGTCTCGCTCGGCGCGAAGATTTACGTGTTCTGGGGCGGGCGCGAAGGCACGGAAACGGACGCGGGGAAGGACCTGCTGGAAGCGGGGAAGTGGTTCCGCGAGGCGATGAACTTCCTCTGCGGCTACGTGCGCGACCGGAAATACGACCTCAAGTTCGCGCTGGAGGCGAAGCCGAACGAACCGCGCGGCGACATCTTCCTGCCGACGACGGGGGCGATGCTTGCGTTCATCGCGACGCTCGACCGGCCGGAGATGGTCGGCGTGAACCCGGAGGTCGCGCACGAGCACATGGCGGGGCTGAACTTCACGCACGCCGTGGCGCAGGCGTGGGACGCCGGGAAGCTCTTCCATATCGACCTGAACGACCAGGCGCCCGGCCGGTACGACCAGGACTTCCGGTTCGGGGCGCACAACCTGAAGTCGGCGTTTTTCCTCGTGAAGTTCCTCGAGGACGTCGGCTACTCCGGCTCGCGGCATTTCGACGCGCACGCGTACCGGACCTCGGACGCGGAGGACGTGAAGGCCTTCGCGCGCGGCTGCATGCGGACGTACCTGATCCTCAAGGAGAAGGCGGAGCAGTTCCGCGCGGACCCGGAGATCCAGCGGCTGCTCGCGGAGATCACGGCGGACGACGGCGCGATGGACCGGTTCAAGGGGCGGTTCGAGAAGAAGAAGGCGGCCGCGCTAAAGGCGCACAAGTTCGACCGCGCGGCTCTGGGGAAGCGCGGGATGCCGTACGAGCGGCTCGACCAGTTGGTGGTGGAACTGCTGTTGGGCGTGCGGTGATGCCGGAGCTGCACGGGCTGCCCTGCGTGGAGCTGCGGAACGAGTCGCTGTCGCTGCTCGCGACGACGACGATCGGGCCGCGCGTCCTGTCGCTGCGGTTCCGCGGCGGGCCCAACCTGTTCGCGGAAGCTCCTGACATCACGTTTCCGTGTCCCAAGGGCGGCGCGTTCCGGTTCCTCGGCGGCCACCGCTTCTGGCTCGCCCCCGAAAACCCGGGGCGCACCTACCGCCCGGACGACGGCGCGATCGAGGTCGAACCGATCGACCGCGGCTTCATCCTCACCGCGCCGCCCGAGCCCGGCACCGGCCTGCTGCGCTCGCTCCGGGTCTCGCTCCCCGACGACCGCCCGCGCGTCGCCGTCGACCACGCGCTCACCAACACCGGCGCCGAGCCCGTCGACGTCGCGCCGTGGGCGATCACCGCGTTCCCGACCGGCGGCGTCGCCATCCTCCCGCAGCCCCTTGCCGTCGCCGGCGTCCTCCCGAACCGCTCGTGGTCGCTCTGGCCCTACACCGAAATCAACAGCCCCTTCATCGCCTGGGGCGACGCGTTCACCCTCGTCACCGCCCGCCTCGCCGCCGGCGCGCTCAAGCTCGGCTTCCCCAACCGCCCCGGCTGGATCGCCTACCACCGCGCCGGCACTCTCTTCGTCAAACGCGCCGAGTTCGAACCCGACACGCCGTACCCCGACCTCGGCAGCTCCAGCGAGTGCTACGCCAACACCCGCTTCCTCGAGCTCGAAACCCTCGGCCCCCTCGGCCCGCTCGGCCCTGGCCGGTCGCTCACGCACCGCGAGACGTGGGAGGTCCACGAAGCGCCGGCGTTCGAGGGGACGGAGGCCGGCGCGGACGAGCTGGCGGCGCGGCTGCGGCTGTGGGAGGGGGCATGAAGCGCTTCATCGGGATCGACGTGTCGACGACGGCGACGAAGGCTCTGCTCATCGACGAGGCGGGCGCGGTGCTGGGCGTCGCTTCGTCGGAGTACGCGTTCGAGTCCCCGCGGCCGCTCTGGAGCGAGCAGCACCCGGACCTGTGGTGGAAGGCGGCGCGCGAGAGCCTGAAAAAGCTGTCGTTCGACCCGGCGACGATCGCGGGGATCGGCCTCACGGGGCAGATGCACGGGCTCGTGCTGCTCGGCGCGGGCGGGGAGGTGCTGCGGCCGGCGATCCTCTGGAACGACCAGCGCACGGCGGCGGAATGCGACGAGATCCGGAAGCGCGTGGGCCGCGAGCGGCTGATCGCGACGACCGGCAACGACGCGCTGACCGGCTTCACCGCGCCGAAAATCCTCTGGGTCCGCAACCATGAGCCTTCGGTGTTCGCCCGCGTCCGCCACGTCCTTCTGCCACATGACTTCGTCCGGCTCCGCCTCACCGGCGTTCACGCGTCCGACAAGGCCGGCGCTTCCGGAACGATCCTGTTCGATCTCGGGAAGCGCGACTGGTCGCCGGAAATCTGCGCGGCGCTGGGGATCGACGCGGCGTGGCTGCCGCGGACGTTCGAGGGAACGGAGCCGACCGGCGCGGTGACGGCGGAGGCCGCGGCGCTGACCGGCCTGCGCGCCGGCACCCCGGTCTTCGCGGGCGGCGGCGACCAGGCCGCGGCGGCGGTCGGCACCGGCGCGGTTGCGGAGGGGATCGTCTCCGTCAGCCTCGGCACCTCCGGCGTCGTCTTCGCCGCGACCGACAAGCCCTTCGTCGAGCCCCAGGGCCGCCTCCATGCGTTCTGCCACGCGCTGCCGGGAAAATGGCACCTGATGGGCGTCATGCTCTCCGCCGCCGGCAGCCTGCGATGGTTTCGCGACACGTTCGCGCCGGGCGTGGAATTCGAAGACCTGGTCGCGCCGGCGGCCGCGGTCCCGCCCGGCTGCGACGGCCTGATTTTCCTCCCGTACCTCTCCGGCGAACGCACGCCCCACCCCGACCCCCTCGCCCGCGGCGCCTTCGTCGGCCTCACCGTCCGCCACACCCGCGCCCACCTCGTCCGCGCCGTCCTCGAGGGCGTCGCGTTCGGGCTCAAGGACAGCCTCGACCTCATGCGAAGCGCCGGGCTCGCGCCGGCAACCGAGGTCCGCGTGACCGGCGGCGGCGCGAAAAGCGCGCTGTGGCGGCAGATCCTCGCCGACGTCTTCGGCGCCTCGATCGCCACCGTCGGCTGTGCCGAGGGCGCCGCGTTCGGCGCGGCGCTTCTCGCCGCCGGCGGCGGGCCCCCGGGCGCGGTCCGCGTCACCGGCCGCACCGCGCCGTCCCCCGCCGCTGCCGACTATCCGCGCTTCCATCGTCGATTTGCCGCGCTGTACCCGGCGCTGTCCCCGGACTTCCGCGCCGCGGCGGACTAGAACTTCAGATCCACGCCGAACACCCACCCGAAGTCCGAGGAGCTCTCGAGGTGGCGGTAATTCTCGATCGCCCCCGCCAACAGCTCCACGTCCAGCCCGCCCAGCTCCGCCGGGAGCCGGAGGCAGTACCGGGCCCCCGCGACGACGTAGCACTGGCGGTGCGCGATGTCCGTCGAGCCGCGAAGCAGCGCGCCGCGGACCCAGGCGTGCGCCACAAACGCCAGCCCCGGGGCGATCCCGAGCTCGCCGCCGCCCCAGATCGTCCACGCGCTGCGCCGGTAGCCGATATCCCCCAGCTCCGTGTCGGACGTCAGCGACGTGCTCACGCCCCCGTAAAACACCAGCGGCCCGAACCGCTTCGACGCCTGCAGCGACACCGCTGCGTCCCACCCCTGCCGCCCGAGCGAGGGCGAGCTCGCCGTCGGGATCTTCACCCACGCCGCCGCGGAGAGAGCGGGGATGAAACGGCCGTGGTCGATGAACCGGAGTTTCGTCCCGATGGACGCGTCGCCGAGGCGGAAGCCGCGGCGGATCGTGGTGTCCCCGGCGCGCAGCTCGTACTTGTACCGGCCGCCCTCGTCCCGGTCCGCGCTGATCGCGTCGATCGCTTCGTGGAACCCGTCGATCATCCCGTCGAGGACGCCGGACCCGATCCGGTGAAACGGCAACTGCCCGGAGATCTCCCAGCGGTCCGTCAGCCCCAGGTCTACGCGTACCGAGCTGAGCAGCACTTCCACGTCGAACGTCTCCTCGACGCGCAGGACCTGCGTGTTGGCCCACGTGAAGTGCGGCCCGCGGATCCGGACGTGCCCCGCCGGCGCCGTCTCGGGGGTGTCGATGGGGATCATGAAGTGCGCGAGGGCGAGCGGATACGGGTCCCCGGCGTCGATCGGGCCAAGACCCCAGGCGATCGCGGCCGCGCCCTCGTCGGCCTCCCCGAACAGCGGGACGACCGGCCGTGGCGCCGGAGGCTCTTCCGCGCCTGCCCCCGCGGCCAGGATGGCGAGAGCCGCGACGGATCGAAGTTGTTTCAGAAGGAGAGCCATACTGCGGGAGGATTCTGCCGTTGCGGGCGGCCGGCGTGAAGCCCCGGGTTCAAGCCGGCCGGAGCGCCTTTGCCAACTCCGCGGCCATCATCGCGGGGCAGCGGCCGTCCAGAACCTCCCAGGTCCGAGCGGCCGGGTCGATCCGCACGTCGAACCCGGGGACGTCTCCGGGGTACCTGCGGAGGTGCATGACGACGCGCCCGGCATCGTCGAGGGAAGCGTCGCCGTCCCACTCGATCGTTCCCGAGCCCCAGAGGTCGAGGAGGACCGCGCCGTCATAGGTGACGCGCGGGTTGCAGATCCAGTGCGACATTTTGACCTCGTTGCACTGGAAGGCGACTGTAAGCCGGCCGTCCGGCGAGCTGAAATCGTCCTGCACCGGGACCTCCGGGCGAAAAAAAAGACGCGGCGAGGGACGCCGCGTCTGGTTCGAATAGCGGGGGTGGGATTTGAACCCACGACCTCCGGGTTATGAGCCCGACGAGCTACCGGACTGCTCCACCCCGCGTTGAGGGGGAGGAATATGCTCTTCCGCCCTCGCCCCGTCAAGGGGAAACCCGGCAGGGACCTCTTCTGCCGTCGTTTCATTTCATATTCTCTATTTCATATTACATATTTCATATTAAGTCCTTCTTCGGTCCGGATTCTTTCCCATTTTCCCCGCGCCGTCCCGCGCTAGAATCCCCGCTTCACCATGAGCGACACCGCTACTTCCCCCTCCGACATCATCCGCTCCCTCTCCGCCCCGGGGCTCGACCCCGAGGGCCAGAAGAAGCGCCTCGCGGACCTCGCTCGCACCGTGGCTGCCGACCGCGACCGGCTCAACCGCCTCGAGGAATCGCTTCGCCGCCGCGAGTCGGAAATCGTGCGGCACGAGGCCGAGATCTCGAAGAAGGCGTCGCTGACCGCGCAGACGATCGGGCAGGCGGAGGACGCGGCGCGCGCGCAGCAGCGCGAGCTGATCGAGAAGAAGGCGCAGGTCGAGGTCGAGAAGCGCCTGCACGAGATGTCCGCGACGAAGGCGCGCGAGGACATCAAGGCGCACGCGGGGAAGATCGAGGAGCAGTGGGCCGCCATCGACCGCGACCGCGGCAAGCTCCAGAAAGCCTTCGCGGAACTCGAAGCCGCGCGCGAACAGTATTATGCTGACCGCAAGGAGCTCGAGAAGCGCTTCAAGGAGTACCAGGAGAACAACTCCTCGCTCAAGCGGGCGCTGGAGGACCTGCAGGTCAAGCAGCACCGGTACGTGAAGGACCGGGAGGCGTTCGAGGCGGAAGCGGCGTCGCGGCGGGCGGAGCTGGAACTGGCGGAGAAGCGGGAAGTATCGCGCGAGCAGCGGTTTGACGCAGCGCGTCAAGAGTTCTCGGGGGCGGCGGAACGGGAGGAACGGCGCTTGGCGCAGGAACGCGAGGCGGAGCGGACGGAACGGGAGAAGCTCGAGGAACTGCGCCGGCAGCTCGAGGCGGAGAAGGCGGCGCTGCGCGCGGAGAAGGCGAAGTTCGAGGAGGAGCGGAAGCGGCTGGTGGCGGAGCGGGAGCGGTCGTCGCTGGACAAGGAGAGGGCGGAGGCGGACGCGCTGGAAGCGGCGTTGAAGGCGCGGAGTTCGGGGAGTTCAGTGAGGCCTGCTTCGCCCGCGGCGCCGGGAACGTCGGCGGCGCGGCGGCCGAGCGGCGCGGGGCCGGTCATCGCTTCGCCCCTCGACGACGGGGCGATCCTGACGCCGCCGCCGATGCCGAAGCCGGGGACGGGAGCGGGCGGTTTGCCCGCGGTGGGGTCGCGATCGGCGGCGCCCTCGAAGCCGTCGGGGCCGGTGAAGCCGGTGACGGCGCCGGGCGCGGCGCCGGTGCGTCCGCCGTCGTCCGTGAACCCGCACCTGAGCCGCGGGACGTCCTCCGCGCCTCCGAGTGGCGTTCGTCCGGCGAGTCCGGCGGCGCCCGCCAGCGGCGTGGGCCCGGCCGCCCGTCCCGTAAGCGGCGTTCGCCCGGCAGTCCCTCCCGCGCCGAAGCCCCTTCCCATCACGGCCGACGACATCCCGGTCGTCTCCCCGGAGCCCGCGGCGCCGAAGGCTGCCGTTCCGCCTGCGCCCGCCAAGCCGGCCGGAGCGCCGGACCCCAGCACGCTGTCCTACGACGAGGTCCTCAAGTCGCTCGAGCCCCACGCCGACGCGTTCGCGCGGATGGCGTCCGATCCCGGCCTCTCCGCCGCGCCTCCCCCGGCCAAGGTGCCCGCTCCTCCGCCTCCCGCCGCCAAGCCGCAGCCCCCCGCGCCCGAGGACGACGCGGACCTCATGGCCGAACTCGAGAAGTCTCTCCAGTCCGACGAGGAATCCGCCGAGGCCGGGGACGCCGCCCGCGCGTTCGAGGCAGAAGCGGCGGCCGCGGAGAAGCCGGCCGCGCCGCCGGTCGCCGCCAAGCCGGTGGAGACCCCCGCTGCCCCCGCACCGGCTCCGGCAGCCGCGGCTGCTCCCGCGCCGGCCGAGCCTCCCGCCGCGGAACCCGTCGCCGAGGAGGAAGCGCCCGCAGAGGAGGAATCCGCCCCCGAATCCGAAGTCGACGAGGATCTCTGGCGCGCCGTCGCGGACGACGAGCCCGAGGAAATCCAGGAGGCCGAGCCCGAGGAAATCGCGCCGGTGGACGAAGAGCCCGAAGAAGTCGAGCCGATGGAAGTCGCGCCGTTGCCGGACAGGCCGATGAAGCCGCGCACCGCGGCGCTTCGCCGCGACCCGGTGACGCGCCGGCTGGTCCGCGGGCCGCAGCCGACGGGCAGCGCCGGGACGCGGAAGCCGCTTCGCCGCCCGCCGCCGCCGCCGAAGCCGATGAAGCCGTCGAAGCCCGGCGCGGGAGTGATCGGGTTGCGGGTGACGGGGGTGGATGGCGTGGACGAAGTGGAGCCGGAGGAGGAGGAGCCGCCGCCGATGAAAGGCGCGCCGCCGAGGAGACCTCCGCCGAGGAGGTGAACGGGGGGGGGGGAACGGCCAGGAAACGAAAAACGAAAAACAAAAAAGGAAAAATGAAAAGTGCCGGTGCGTGCCGGCGGGCTGCCTGCCTTTTCCTTTTTCGTTTTTCCCTTTTCGTTTTTCCTTTCGTGGCCGTTTTTCCGTTCTCCCCGGGGGCGCGATTGCGTCCTCCCCCCTCCGCTGATATAACCCACCCCCTGTGAGCGACACTACACCTGCCATCGAGGCCCAGGGCCTCACGAAGTTGTACCGCGACTACTACGCGATCCGCGACGTGACGTTTTCCGTCCCGCGGGGGCAGATCGCGGCGTTCCTCGGCCCGAACGGGGCGGGGAAATCGACGACGATGCGCATCCTGACGGGGTTCATGGCGCCGACGCGCGGGACCGCGAAGATCTGCGGATTCGACGTGGCGACGGAACGGCTCAAGGCCGCCGCGAACCTCGGGTACCTGCCCGAGAACGGGCCGCTCTACCTCGAAATGACGCCGCGGTCGCTTCTCCATTACTTCGGAAGCGCGCGCGGCATGGAATCGGCGCGGCTGCTCGAGCGGATCGGGGTCGTCGTCAGCAAGTGCGGGCTGGAGAGCGTGATCGACAAGCCGATCCGGAAGCTGTCGCGCGGGTACCGGCAGCGCGTCGGCATGGCGCAGGTGATGCTGCACGAGCCCGAGGTGCTGATCATGGACGAGCCGACGTCCGGGCTCGACCCGAACCAGATCCGCGAGGTGCGCAAGACGATCCGCGAGCTCGCGGCGACGAGGACGGTTCTGCTCTCGACGCACATCCTGCAGGAAGTCGAGGCGATGGCCGACCGCGTCATCTTCATCCACGAGGGGCGCATCGTGTTCGACGGCCCGGCGGCGGACATGAAGAAGGAAGCGGCGAGCCTGGAAGCGTTCTTCCACACCAAGACGGGGGTGCCCGTCTGATGAGACTCCGCGTGGTGTGGTCGGTCCTGAAGCGGGACTTCACGGGGTATTTCACGAGCCTGACGGGCTACGCGTTCATCACGCTGTTCATCGGGCTGTGCTCGTTCCTGCAGTTCTGGCGGGACGACTTCTTCAAGAACAACCTCGCCGGGCTGGGGACGCTGAACGAGTTCTACCCGGTGCTGATGCTGTTCATCATCCCGGCGATCACGATGAGCGCGTGGGCGGACGAGCGGCGGCAGGGGGTGGACGAACTGCTGCTGACGCTTCCCATGACGGACCTCGAGCTGGTGGCGGGGAAGTACCTGGGGGCGCTGGGGATCTACACGGTGTCGCTCGGGTTTTCGCTGACGCTGCTGGTGTTCCTGTCGTGGCTCGGGCGGCCGGATGCGGGGCTGATCTTCGCGAACTACTACGCGTTCTGGCTGCTCGGTGCGGCGCTGATCGCGATCGGGATGGTGGGGTCGGCGCTGACGGACAACCTGACGGTGGGGTTCATCCTCGGGTCGGTGATGTGCGCGGTGCCGGTGTTCCTGGACGTGGCGGGGCACCAGCTCGGCAGCGTCTGGCTCATCGGCGGGTGGCTCGAGCGGACGCTGGTGGCGCTCGGCGCATCGCCGCGGTTCGAGGAGATGACGCGCGGGATCATCCCGGTCTCGGGGATCGTGTACTTCCTCGTGCTCGCCGGCGTGTTCTTCTACATCAACCTCGTCCTGGTGGCGCGCCGCCGGTGGCGCGTCCCGATGTTCGGCCTGCACGTCGCCGGGCGGGCGGCGGCCGCGCTCGTCGCCGGGCTCAGCATCGTGATCCTGCTCGGCCGCACGAACCTCCGCGCCGACTGCACCGCCGAAGGGCTCCACTCCCTCTCCCGCACCACGAGGGACATCATCGCCCAGATCGATCCCGAGAACCCCGTTCTCATCCAGGCGTTCGTCAGCCGCAAGGTGCCCCGTTCCTACGTCGAGACCCGCGAGAACCTCCTCAACCTCTTGCGCGAGTACGCCGCCATCGGCGGCCGCCGCGTCCGCCTCAATATCGTCGAGGCCGAGAAGTTCACCGACTCCGCACGCGAGGCCGAGGACCGCTTCGGCATCCGCCCCATCCAGCTCAACCAGGAGTCCGGCGGCCGCTCCGAGATCTCCGACGTCTTCCTCGGCGTCGCCGTCACCTGCGGCGCCGACGAGATCGTCACCCCGTTCTTCTTCCGCGGCCTCCCCATCGAGTACGAGCTCACCCGCTCCATCCGCGTCGTCTCGCGCCCCATCAAGGCCGGCGCCACCGGCGCCAAGGCCAACCGCCTCAAGGTCGGCGTCCTCGAGACCGACCTCAAGCCCTTCGGCGGCTTCGATATCAACACCATGCAGTCCCAGCCCGCCTGGGAACTCGTCGAGGAGCTCAAGCGCCAGTACGAGGTCGTCAACGTCCGCCCCGACGGCCCTTACCCCGACGACCTCGCCGTCCTCGTCGCCCTCCAGCCGTCCTCCCTCACCCAGCCCCAGATCACGACGCTCGCGCAGTGGATCAAGCGCCAGAAGCCGACGCTCATCCTCGACGACCCCATGCCCTTCTCCTTCCAGGGAAGCCCCGCCAGCGAGAAAGCCAAGGGCGGCCAGCGCAACCCCATGATGGGCGGCCAGCCCCCCGAGGAAAAAGGGAATATCGGCGACATCATGATGCTCTGCGGCATCCGCTGGGACACCAGCGAGGTCGCCTGGGACACGTACAACCCGCACCCCGACTACGCCACCCTCGACCCCGAGTTTATCTTCACGGGAAGCGGCAACGGCGCGAAGTCGGCGTTCAACCCGAACGAGCTCACGACGGCGGGTCTGCAGGAAATCGTCTCGATCTTCCCCGGCTGCGTCGAGGCGCGCGGCACCCCTGGCGTCAATTTCATCCCGCTGCTCTCGACCGGCAAGAACTCCGGCGCGCTGCGCTACGACGAGATCATGGAGCGCACGTTTTTCGGGCCGCGCATGAAGCAGGACCGCCGCCACGTCCCCGGCGGCCGCGAGCTCACCCTCGCCGCGCGCGCATCCGGCACCGTCAATGTCATCTTCGTCGCCGACATCGACTTCATCTCGCAGGCGTTCTTCAACATCCGCCGCGAGAACCGCGAGTCGCTGGAACTCGACAACGTCACGTTCTTCCTGAACTGCGTCGACCAGCTCGCGGGGGACGAGTCGTTCATCGACCTGCGCAAGCGCCGCCGCAAGCACCGGACGCTCGAGCGGCTGGAGGCGAAAGAGCGCGTGTTCGACGAGGAGAAGCTCAAGAACGCGAAAGACGCGACGGAAGCGGCGGAGAAGAAGCTGAAAGAAGCGAACGACCGGTTGACGGCGGCCGTCGCGGAAATCGACAAGCGGACCGATCTCGACGACGAGACAAAGCGGCAGATGCTTGAAATGAAGCGGCGGACCGAGCAGGCGCGCGTGGACGAGGAATCGAAGCGGATCGAGGACGAGAAGGGGCGGGAGATCGAGCGCGGCCGGACGAAGGCGAACACGCAGATCAAGACGATCCAGGACAGCATCAAGGGGATGAGCACGCTTCTCCCGCCGATCCTGCCGCTGGCCATCGGGCTTGTCGTGTTCTTCCGGCGCCTCGCGCGCGAGCGCGGGATGGCGAGGGGCGACCGCTGGGTCGGGGGGAAGTGAGGAGCCGATCATGAACGAATTCGCGAAGACCGGGATTGCGGCCGCGGTGGCGGTGCTGCTGGCGTCGATCGTCGCGCTGACGGCGCCGCGCGCGCCCAAGGCGGACGAATTCCGCGACCAGGGCGAGCTGTTCTTCCCCGATTTCAAGGACCCGCTCGCGGCGACGTCGCTGCAGGTGGTGGCGTACGACGCGACGGCTTCCGCGCCGGCCGTATTCAAGGTCGAGTTCAAGAACGGCCGCTGGACGATCCCTTCGCACCACGACTACCCGGCCGACGGCAAGGAACGCCTCGCGAAGACCGCGACGAGCGTGATGGGGATCCGCAAGGACGCCGTGCGCAGCTCGCGCAAGGAAGACCACGCCGCGTGCGGCGTGCTCGACCCCGAGGACAGCGCCGGCGGCGACGCCTCGGCGCGCGGGAAGCGCATCACCCTGCGCGACGCTTCCGGCTCCGCCCTCGCCGACCTCATCATCGGCAAGCAGGCGGACGATGACGGCAAGAAGTGGTTCGTGCGGGTCCCGGGGCAGCCGCGGGTCTATGCCGTGAAGATGGACGTCGACCTCTCGACGAGCTTCGGGGACTGGATCGAGACCGACCTGACGAAGATCGACCCGGCGTCGGTCTGGCAGATCACGCTCGACAACTACTCGATCGAGCAGAATGGCCGGTTCTTCAAGCCTTCCGCCGAGACGATCACCGTGTTCGAGAAGCCGCGCGACGACTGGAAGACCGACGGGCTCGCGGCCGACGAGGAGGTCGACGTCAAGGCGATCGGCGACATCACCGGGACCATCGATGACCTGAAGATCCTGGGCGTCCGCAAGAAGACGCCGGCGATGGTCGCGCTCATCAAGGGCGGCGACGGGGAGGGGTTCACGGACGCCGATTTCAGCGACCTCGTCGACAAGGGATTCATCCCGCTTCGCAGCGGCGGGCTTCTCTCCAAGGAGGGAAACCTCGTCGTCGCCTGCGAGGACGGCGTCGTGTACGAGGTGCGCTTCGGCGCGGTCTTCACCGGCACGGGGCTGGACCTGACGGCGGGGGGCGAGAAGAAGAAGGAAGACAAGAAGGACGAGAAGGCGCCGGTCGGGACCGAGGCTCGGTACCTGATGATCGTGGCGACGTTTGACGAGAAGGGGGTCAAGCCCGAGAAACTGGACGAGGCGCCGAAGAGCCCGCGGCGGATCAGCACGAGGCCGTGGACGCCGTGGCGCATCCAGCAGGAGGAGGAGGCGCGGCGCGCGGAGTACGACAAGGCGATGAAGGAGTACGGCCAGAAGGCCGCCGAGGCGAGCCGCCGCTTCCACGACCGCGCCGAGGCCGGGAAGAAACGGGCGAAGCAGCTGTCCGACC
Organism: uncultured Planctomycetia bacterium; assembly: GCA_964590435.1. Classification (GTDB taxonomy): domain Bacteria; phylum Planctomycetota; class MHYJ01; order WSZJ01; family WSZJ01; genus WSZJ01. The sequence continues at coordinate 26,695 of CAZPWT010000009.1, read as the reverse complement.
GGTTCGCGGACTGGTACTACGTGATCGGCGCCGAGTCGTTCGCGAAGCTGCACGTGAAGCGCGAGGACGTGGTGAAGAGCAAGAACAAGCCCGCGGGGCCGGAGCTTCCGCCGGACGACGGGCATGACCACGAGGATCACTAGCCGGCTTGCCGGGGCGGTCCTCGCGTCGCTGGCCGCGGGGTGCTCGCCGGGGTACGTGCTGCAGCAGGCGGGCGGTCAGATCCGCCTGCTCGCCGCGCGCCGGCCGGTCGAGGACGTCCTCGCGGACCCGGCGACGCCCGCGGCCGCGCGCGAGCGCCTCGAGCTGATCCGCGAGGCGCGCGCGTGGGGCGAGCGCGAGATCGGGCTCGCCCACACCGACTCCTACGAAACCTACGTCGACCTCGAGGGACGCCCCGTCTCCTGGCTCGTCACCGCCTGCCCGCCCGACTCCCTCGACCCCGAGACCTGGTGGTTCCCCATCGTCGGCCGCGTCCCCTACCTCGGCTTCTTCGACCTCGACGACGCCCGCGCCGAACGCGACGACCTCCGCGCCCGCGGCCTCGACGTCAACATCCGCCCCGTCCCCGCCTACTCCACCCTCGGCTGGTTCTCCGACCCCGTCTTCTCCACCTTCGTCGAGTGGCCCGCCCACTCCGCCATCGAAACCGTCCTCCACGAAACCACCCACGCCACCGTCTGGATCCCGGGAAGCGCTTCCCTCAACGAATCGCTCGCGGACGTCGTCGGCGAGGAGGGCTCGGTGCGGTTTCTCCGCGAGAAATTCGGGGCGGATTCGGCGGAGGTCCGCGCGGCGGCGGAGTCGCGCGCCGAGGCCGACCGGTTCCACGCGTTCGCCCGCGAGCTCCACGCCGAGTTGAAGGCGGCGTACGCGAGGAAACTCCCGCGCGCCGAGAAGCTCGACCTGAAGGCGGCGATCGTCCGCCGGGCGCGCGAACGGTTCGCCGCGATGAGCGGCTCCTTCACGAACGGCTACTACCGCGAGTTCGCGCGCCTCGAATGGAACAACGCGCTGATCGCGTCGATCGCGGTGTACCGGGAAGAAGAAGGGAAGTGGCGGGCGGCGTACGAGGCCGTCGGCGGCGACCTGCGTGCGTTCGTCGAGTCGGCGAAATTCATCGCAAAGGACCCCGAGCCGAAAGCGGCCCTCGAGCGTGCGGCGTCGCGTTAGCCCTTCTTCTCGCCCACCCTCACGCCCGTCATCCCCCCGCCCTCGGTCCCCTTCCGCCAGACCCGCGTCTGCACCCGTTTCTCCGCGCTCTCCGGCTCCTCAAGGAACGACGGCGGCAGCGTCTTGCGGAAATACCGGCTCAGGGCGAACCCGAGCGCGGCGAGCCCGACAAGGAGGATCGGGTAGCTCCACTTCCAGCGAAGCTCCGGCATGAAATCGAAGTTCATGCCGTAGATGCCGGTGACGAGCGTGAGGGGCATGAAGATGGTGGTGAAGCGGGTGAGTTTCTCCATCACGCGGTTCATGCGATTCGAGATGGCCGCGAGCCGGTTGGCGCCCATGGCGGCGTGTCCTTCGAAGACGCTGGTGAGCAGTTCGCGGTGGATGTCCAGCTCGGTGAGGATCCAGTAGAGCTCGTCGTGGGTGCCGCGCAGGTGAAGGCTGGCGTGGCCGGCGGCGAGGCTGAATTCCTCCTTCGCAAGCCGGTGGATGACTTCGCGCTGGGGGACCAGGGTGCGGCGGAGCGCGACGACCGAGCGGCGGAGGGCGAGGATGCGGCCGAATGCGTCGTCGTGGCTGCGCTGCTCGAGCATGGCCTCCTCCAGCACGTCGATCTCGCGCTCGAGGAATTCGACGAGGGGGAAATACCGGCTGGTGATGACCTCGATGATCTCCGCGAGCAGCCGCCCGGGGCCCTCGCTGATGAGGTCTTCCCGGCCCCGCATTTTCTTCTGCACCTCCTCGACCGATGTCGAGGCGTCCTGCCGGACCGTGACGAGCCAGTTCTTCGCGAGAACAAAGTCGATCTCACGCAGGTTGAGCTTGCGCGAACCTTCGTCGAACTGCACACGGTGCAGCGTCACGAGAAGGTAGTCCCCGTAGTTTTCGACCTTCGGGAGAACCTGGTACTCGCGGCATTCGTCCACAGCGTGCGCATTGACACCGAAGGGCTTCCGCAGCAGCCCGTACTCCGCGGGGGTCGCCGCTTCCATGTCCACCCACAGCACGGCGTCCTTCTGGGCGATGATCTCCGCGTACTTCTCCCGCGGGGGATCCGCGACGAGTCCGGTTCCGGGAATCCAGGCGAAGGCTTTCAGCACGCCTCTTTTTTCGACGCGCAGGGGGATCGGGCTTGAACCGCGGAAGGGCTGGAGCGATGAAAAGGGGCCGGCGGCGCTTCCGGCAAGTTCGGCGCAGGTTAGCCCTCCCCGGGTGGCCTGCCCGAGATAAAAGCCTTGACGCACCCCCCCCTCATCGCAATAATTCCGCTCCCTTTTGGTGTCGGCACCGGGGATGATCGCTTCGCCTCTCGCCACGGGCGAGAGGTCTTTTGTTGACGTTGGCAGGCTGGCGTAGCTCAGCTGGCAGAGCACCTCCTTGGTAAGGAGGAGGCCGTGGGTTCAAATCCCATCGCCAGCTTTTCCGGGCTCGTGGGGCCATTTTCAAGGTCGAAAGGAGAATTAAGATGGCGAAGGATGTCTTCAAGAGGACCAAACCCCACGTGAACGTGGGCACGATCGGGCACATCGACCACGGCAAGACGACGCTGACGGCGGCGATCACCATGGTTTGCTCGGCGGCCGGCCGCGGCAAGGTCAAGGAATACGCGGAAATCGCGAAGGGCGGCACGGTGCGCGACGATTCGAAGATCGTGACGATCGCGATCTCGCACGTCGAGTACGAGTCCGATGCGCGCCACTATGCGCACATCGACTGCCCGGGCCACGCGGACTACATCAAGAACATGATCACGGGCGCCGCCCAGATGGACGGCGCGATCCTCGTCGTGTCGGCCGCTGACGGCCCGATGCCGCAGACCAAGGAGCACGTCCTGCTCGCCCGCCAGGTCGGCGTGCCCCGCATCGTCTGCTTCCTCAACAAGGTCGACATCGTCGACGACCCCGAGCTCCTCGACCTCGTCGAGCTCGAGATCCGCGACCTCCTCAACAAGTACCAGTTCCCGGGCAACGAGATCCCGGTCGTGCGCGGCGCCGCCCTCAAGGCGATGCAGGCCCCGGCCGATCCCGCCGCCAACAAGTGCATCAACGACCTGCTCAAGGCGCTCGACACCTACATCCCCGAGCCCGTCCGCCCCAAGGACAAGCCCTTCCTCATGCCCCTCGAGGACGTCTTCTCCATCAAGGGCCGCGGCACCGTCGCCACCGGCCGTATCGAGCGCGGCATCGTCAAGATCAACGACGAAGTCGAGATCATCGGCTTCGGGAAGGACAACCGGAAGTCGGTCTGCACCGGCGTCGAGATGTTCAACAAGATCCTCGACCAGGGCGAAGCGGGCGACAACGTCGGCATCCTGCTCCGCGGCGTGGAAAAGGACGAGCTCGAACGCGGCATGGTGCTGTGCAAGCCCGGCAGCGTGAAGCCGCACACCAAGTTCAAGGCCGAGGTGTACATCCTCAAGAAGGAAGAAGGCGGCCGCCACACGCCGTTCTTCTCCGGTTACCGCCCGCAGTTCTACTTCCGCACGACCGACGTCACCGGCTCCGTCAAGCTCGCCCAGGGCGTGGAAATGGTCATGCCCGGCGACAACGCGCAGTTCGACATCGAGCTCGGTTCGCCGATCGCCATGGAAGAGCAGCAGCGGTTCGCAGTCCGTGAAGGCGGCAAGACGGTCGGCGCGGGCGTCGTGACGAAGATCCTCGAGTAAAGGACACCCATGCCGCCGCGCGAGCCCATGTTCCTGGAATGCACGGAGTGCGGGACGAGGTACTACCGCACGACGAAGACGACGTCCGCCCTCAAGCAGGGCCAGAAGATCGAGAAGATGAAGTTCTGCCCCAAGTGCCGGATGCACCGCGTGCACAAGGAGCGGAAGAAGTAACGCCGTCCCGACTCACTCTTCGCGCCGTTCGAAGAGAGCCGTTACAACAGGGCTGTAGCTCAATTTGGTAGAGCAGCTGATTCCAAATCAGCCGGTTGGGGGTTCGAGTCCCTCCAGCCCTGCCAGCGAGCATCGCCCGGACCGTCCGCACCCGCGGGCGGCCCGGGCTCGTTTTCGGTAGAGGCCATGGCTGAATCGACGAAGAACGTGGAAGTGAAGTACTACAAGCCCGGGCAGGGCACGTGGGCGCGCTGGGTTGCCGGCGTGCTCCTGATGCTGCTCGCGCTGTTCGGGGCGCACTCCCTGTACCTGTTCTTCGGCATGAACAAGTACGTGAACGGGGTGAAAGGCGACCGGACGCTCTGGGGCTACCAGCTCGTCAAGACCCTTCCGGGAATCAAGGAAGGGCTGACGTTCGGGCTGATCGCCTCAGTGCTGGTCTTCCTCGCCGGCTGCTTCGCGGTGTACCTCTTCATCGTGAACCACAAGCGCATCGCCGACTTCCTGATCGACACGGAGGCGGAGATGCACCGGGTGTCGTGGCCCGCGAAGCACGAGTTTGTGGGGAGCTCGATCGTCGTTTTCGTCTCGATTGTGATCGTCGGGACATTCGTGACCGTCGTCGACCTCGTCTTGCGCGCGCTGTTGCTCAAGACCGGTCTCATGGGGAGCTAGGGCTGCCGTGGCGAAACAGTGGTACGTCGTGAGGGTGCAGAGCGGTCGCGAGGACAAGGTGCGCGACTCGCTGGAGCGCCGCGTCAAGGCCGCGAGCCTGGACAGCGTGATCACGCGGGTGCTGGTCCCGAGTGAGAAGGTGACGGAGATCAAGTCCGGCAAGAAACGGGTGCGGGACCGCAAGCTGTACGCGGGATACCTGCTGATCGAGGCGGACGCTTCGAGCGGCGACGTTCCCGAGCAGGCGTGGTACCTGGTCCGCGAGACGCCTGGGATCGGGGACTTCCTCGGTTCGAAGAAGCCGGTCCCGATGGCGCAGCACGAAGTGGACAAGATCCTGATGACGTCGACCGCGAGCGCCGACAAGCCGAAGCTCGTGATCAACTTCCAGAAGGGCGACAGCGTCCGGATCAAGGAAGGCGCGTTCGAAAACATGGACGGCGTCGTGGAAGAAGTGATCCCGGAGAAGGGGCTGGTCCGGGTGACGATCACGATCTTCGGCCGTGCGACGCCGGTCGAGCTGGAAAGCTGGCAGATCGAGAAAATCTAGTCGGGGGCTCGTGGTTGGTGGTCGGTGGTAGGCCGTTACCACGAACCACTGACCACAAGCCACAAACCGCCGTACCAGGTCGGTGCTCGGGGACGAGTCCCCAAAGCGCACCATCCAAGGGAGAAGTCAGATGGCTAAGGAAGTGTCGGCGAAGGTCAAGCTGCAGTGCCCCGGCGGCCAGGCGACGCCGGCGCCGCCGGTCGGTCCCGCGCTGGGCCAGCACGGCGTGAACATCGGCGAGTTCGTGAAGAAGTTCAACGACGCGACGAAAAAGGACTTGGGCACCGTCTACCCGGTCATCGTGACCGTCTACAAGGACCGCACCTTCGACTTCATCCTCAAGTCGCCCCCGGCGTCGGTGATGCTGAAGAAGGCGGCGGGGATCGTGAAGGGCGCGGCGAACCCGCTGAAGGAAGAGGTCGGCCGGGTGACCTGGCAGCAGTGCAAGGACATCGCCAAGGCCAAGCTCGCCGACATCAATACCGCGGACCTCGAGATGGGCGCGCGGATGGTGGCGGGAACGGCCCGCAGCATGGGCATCAAGGTCGATGGTGTGCCGGGCAAGAAATAACTTGGACGGGGCGGCCCCGCGCCGCCCCTTGACCGCAGTTCCGATGTGTTCCCAGGCGGATGCCGAGCCGCGGCCTGGGAAGTGGCGACCTCCCCGGAGGAAGCGGCCCGGCAGGAGAACCGGATGCAGAAGCGCAGCAAGAAGTACCGCAAGAACGCCGCGCTCGTCGATCCGAAGAAGCGTTACGACGTGGCCTCGGCGGTCGGCATCCTCAAGAAGTTCGAGGGGATGAAGTTCGACCAGACCGTGGACGTGTCGTTCGCCCTTCTGCTCGACGTGAAGAAGGCCGAACAGGCCCTTCGCGGCGCCATCTCGCTTCCACACGGCATCGGCAAGGCGCGCAAGGTGGTCGTATTCGCCGAGGGCGCGGACGCCGAGGCTGCGAAGGCGGCGGGAGCGGACGAAGTCGGGTCTGACGACCTGGCGAAGAAGGTGGAAGGCGGGTACATGGACTTCGACGTGGCCATCGCCGTTCCGGCCATGATGAAGAAGATCAGCCGCCTGGGTAAGGTGCTGGGTCCGCAGGGCAAGATGCCCAGCCCGAAGAACGGGACGGTGACCGAGAACGTGACGAATGCGGTCCGCGAGTTCAAGGCCGGCAAGCTGGAATACCGGGCTGACGCGGGCGGCAGCATCATGGTCGCGGTCGGCAAGATGTCGTTCGCGCCGGAGAAGCTGAAGGACAACGTGTCCTTCATCGTCGACCACATCAGGTCGATCAAGCCGGCGGGCCTGAAGGGCAATTACTTCAGGAAGGTTGTCCTTTCCGGAACGATGACTCCGGGCATTCCCCTGGACGTCCAGTAAGGAGAAGTCGGAATGTCCAAGGCGATTCGCACTCGGATGATGAAGGAGACGACGACCCGCTACAAGGGGCTCGTCGCGGGCGTTTTTGTCGATTTCCGCGGCCTCGACGGCAAGCAGGCCGACGCGCTTCGCAAGGAGCTGCGCGCTGCGAAGATCGAGGTGGACGTGCTGAAGAACTCGCTGGCGGTGAGGGCGTTCAAGGACCTGGGGATTCCTGACCTGGACAAGACGCTGACGGGCATGACGGCGCTTGTGCACGGTCCCGATCCCGCGGACGTCGCGAAGAAGCTGCTGGCGTGGAAGGAGAAGCACAAGAAGCTCGAGATCAAGTCGGGGATCCTCGAGAACAAGATGCTGACGTTGGCGGAGGTGAAGCAGCTTTCGACGATGCCGAACCGGCTGACCTTGCTGTCGCAGATTGCGGGGCTGATCGCGGCCCCGATGAGCGACATGGCGGGCTGCCTGAACGCGCTGTTGCAGGACACGGCGGGGCTGTTGAAGGCGCTTGAGGAAAAGAAATCGAAGGAGGGCGGCGCGTCGGCGTAGCCCCTGGCGAGCGAAGCGAGCGCAGGGGCAAAGCCCTGAGCGAGCGGAGCGAGTCGAAGGGCGGAGGTCGAAAGGCGTGAAGTTCGCGGACAACTTTCAAAAAACCAGTCGTGACCATAATGAGGAGGCCTGAGATGGGTGACGTTGCTGGCGTGATGAACGGCGTGAAGGGCCTGTCGGACGAGGAGCGGAGCCAGGTGGTGCTGGAGACGATTGCCAGCGGCTCGGTGATCTGGCTTTCGAACCTGAAGAAGCAGTTCGAGGCGAAGTTCGGGGTGACGGCGGCGGTTGCGGCGGCGCCTGCTGCGGCGGGTCCTGCGGCGGCTGCGGCTCCGGCGGCGGAGGTCCAGACCACGTTCGACGTGATCCTGGAGCCGAGCCCGGCGGACAAGAAGATCGGCGTCATCAAGGTCGTGCGGACCCTGACGGACCTGGGCCTGAAGGAGGCGAAGCAGCTGGTGGACGAGGCGCCGAAGCCCCTGAAGACCGGGATCTCGAAGGAAGACGCCGAGAAGATCAAGAAGGAGATCGAGGCGGCTGGCGGGGCCTGCAAGATCAAGTAGTCGATTCAACCGGCGCGCCGGGGCGGGTAACCGTCCCGGCGCGACGTTCTCAAAGCGAAGACCTGCCGTGGAGCCGGCGTGGTCCCTGCCTTCAAGGCGGGGGAAGCCGGAGTAGGCGGGCGCTCGCCGCGACGGTCGTGACGGCGTAGCTGCACCCAGGGACTGCGGTCCCCGTGTCTCTCTAGGGAGCCTCCATGGACACCCGTCCGGAAATCAGGAATTTCGGGAAGGTCGGCGAAGCCGCACCGATCCCGAACCTGGTCGACATCCAGACCAGGGCATACGACCGGTTCCTCCAGGCCGATCTGCCGCCGTCGAAGCGGGAGAAGACGGGCCTCGAGGCGCTGATCCAGGAAATCTTCCCGATCCCGTCCTACGACGGGTCGAGCGAGCTGCAGTATCTCGGGTACGAGCTCAGGCCGCCGCGGTACACGCCGGACGAGTGCCGGCGCCTGCGGCTGACCTATGGCGCGCCCCTCAAGGTGCGCATGCGCCTCCAGAAGGCGGAGCCGATCGAGGAGGACGTCTACCTCGGCGAAATTCCGCTCATGATCGGCGGCGGCGAGTTCATCATCAACGGCGCCGAGCGCGTCATCGTCTCGCAGCTTCACCGGTCCCCCGGCATCGACTTCTCGGAAGAGAAGACGGGCGACAAGAAGCTGCACTCGTGCTGGATCGTCCCGGAGCGCGGCAGTTGGATCGAGCTCTCGGTCGGCAAGAAGGACTCGCTCTACGTGAGGATCGACCAGAGCGGCAAGATCCCCGCCACGACCTTCCTCCGCGCGATGTCCCCGGACTACTCGACCAACGCGGACCTCATCCGCCTCTTCCACGAGACCAAGAAGGTCAAGATCGGGAAGGACCCGGAGCAGCTCAAGGGCAAGTTCCTCGTCGACCCGATCATCGACCCCGAGACGCAGAAGGTCCTCGTCGAGGCCGGCAAGGAGCTCCTGGACGGCTCGATCAAGATCATTGCCGCCCGCGAGGACATCAAGGACGTCGAGATCATCGAGAAGCTCGACGACCCCTGCCTCGTCAACACCCTCTCCGAGGATCCGACCCGGACCCACGAGGAGGCCCTCCTCAAGATCTACGCCCGCCTCCGTCCCGGCACCCCGCAGCAGCTGGACCGCGCCAAGGCCCTCTTCAATGAGCGCTTCTTCGACGCTTCCCGCTACCGCCTGGGCCGCGTCGGGCGGTTCCGCCTGAACCGGAAATTCGCGACGGTGAAGGGCCCGGAGGACCAGGTCCTGATGAAGGAGGACATCGTCCACGCGATCCAGTACATCATGAAGATGCGCAAGGGCGAGGGTCACCCGGACGACATCGATCACCTGGGCAATCGCCGGGTGAGGACGATCGACGAGCTGGCGGCGGAGGAGATCCGGAAGGGCTTCCTGCGCCTGCGTCGGACGATCGGCGAGAGGCTGAACCTGGACAACCAGGAGCAGATCACGCCGCGTTCGCTGATCAACGCGAAGACGGTGTCGAGCGCGATCGAGTTCTTCTTCGGCCGCGGCGAGCTGTCGCAGGTCGTGGACCAGACGAACCCGCTGGCCCAGCTGACGCACGAGCGCCGGCTGTCGGCCCTCGGCCCCGGGGGTCTGAACCGGAAGCGCGCGGGGTTCGAGGTGCGCGACGTGCACATCTCGCACTACGGTCGCATCTGCCCGATCGAGACGCCCGAAGGCACGAACATCGGCCTGATCTCGTCGCTGGCGATCTACTCGACCATCGACGAGTACGGCTTCCTGATTTCGCCGTACCGGATCGTGAAGAACGGCAAGGTGACCGACGAGGTCAAGACGCTGCGCGCGAACGAAGAGATGGACAAGATCATGGCGCCGGCGGACCTGAAGGTGGACTCGAAGGGTCACATCGTCGACGAGAAGGTGATCGCCCGCGTGAACGGCGAATTCATGTTCGTCGCCCGCGAGGACGTGCACTACATGGACGTGTCCCCCAAGCAGATGACGGGCGTGTCGGCGGCGCTGGTGCCGTTCCTCGAGCACGACGACGCGAACCGCGCGCTGATGGGCGCCAACATGCAGCGCCAGGCCGTGCCCCTTCTCATCACCGAGGCGCCCGTCGTGGGCACGGGGATGGAGAAGTACGTGGCCGAGAACAGCGCGATGGTGGTGGTGGCGAAGAAGGCCGGGACGGTGACGTTCGTCGACGCCACGATGATCAAGGTCGACGAGCACGAGTACCCGCTTCGCAAGTTCGTCGGCCTGAACGAGCGCACGTGCCTGAACCAGAGGCCGATCGTGAAGATGGGGCAGAAGGTCTCCAAGGGGCAGGTGATCGCGGACGGGGCGGCGACGTCCTCGGGCGAGCTGTCGCTGGGCAAGAACGTGCTGGCGGCGTTCATGTCGTGGGACGGGTACAACTTTGAAGACGCGATCATTGTCGGCGAGAGCCTGATCAAGGCCGACAAGTACACCTCGATCCACATCGAGGAGTTCGAGATCGAGATCCGGGAGACCAAGCTGGGGCGCGAGGAGTTCACGCGGGACATCCCGAACGTGAGCGAGAAGCAGCTCCGGAACCTGGCGGAGGACGGCGTGATCCGGGTCGGGACGCGGGTCAAGCCGGGGGACATCCTCGTGGGCAAGGTGGCGCCGAAGTCGAAGTCGGAGCTGACGCCCGAGGAGAAGCTGCTGCACGTGATCTTCGGCCGGGCGGGCGAGGACGTGAAGAACGACTCGCTGGAGGTGCCGTCGGGCGTGGAAGGGATCGTGCTGGACACGCACAAATTCAGCCGGAAGGTCTCGCTCTCGGAGAAAGAGCGCGAGGAGGTCCGGAAGGAAAAGAAGAAGATCGAGAAGGAGTTCGAGACGCGGGTGCAGGACGGGCTCAACGAGCTGATCAAGGAGATCAAGCCGACGGTGGGCCGCGGCGTGCCGGCGAACCTGGAGTTCGGGGCGAAGACGAACGGCGCCCGGGACCTCCGGGAGCTGCGTGACCGCCTCGACGTCGAGCGCTGGGACTTCGACAAGCCGAGCGAGAAGAACAAGATCGCCGCGACGATCCGGGAGTTCTTCCGGAAGTCCGAGGTCTTCGAGAACGAGAAGGAGCGCAAGGTCAACCGCCTGGAGCGCGGCGACGAGCTGCCGACGGGCGTGCTGGAGATGGTGAAAATCTACATCGCGACGAAGCGCAACCTGTCGGTCGGCGACAAGATGGCCGGCCGTCACGGGAACAAGGGCGTCATCGCCCGGATCATGCCGGAGGAGGACATGCCGTTCCTCGCCGACGGGACCCCGGTCGAGATGGTCCTGAACCCGCTGGGCGTGCCGAGCCGCATGAACGTCGGGCAGATCCTGGAGACGCACCTTGGCTGGGCCGCGCGCAAGCTCGGCTTCAGGGCGGTGACGCCGGTCTTCGAGGGCGCCAGCGAGCAGGAGATCGTCGAGCTGCTCGGCCAGGCCGGCCTCTCGACGGACGGCAAGTCGGTCGTCTACGACGGCCGCACCGGCGAGCACTTCGACGAGCGCGTCACGGTCGGCTACATCTACATGATGAAGCTGCACCACCTGGTGGACGACAAGGTCCACGCGCGCGCGACGGGGCCGTACTCGCTCATCACGCAGCAGCCGCTGGGCGGCAAGGCGCGCTACGGCGGACAGAGGTTCGGGGAAATGGAAGTCTGGGCGCTCGAGGCGTACGGGGCGGCCAACATCCTGCAGGAGCTGCTCACGGTCAAGTCGGACGACGTGGACGGCCGCACGAAGATCTACGAGTCGATGGTGAAGGGCGAGAACACGCTGGAACCCGGCACGCCGATGTCGTTCGAGGTGTTGACGAACGAAATCAAGGGCCTCGGGCTTTCGCTGAAACTCGAAAAGAGAAAGGGGATCTAACGAAATGGATCTCTTTTACGATCGGATCAACGACTACACCGCGGTGACGATCAAGCTGGCGTCGCCCGAGGAGATCCGGAGCTGGTCGTACGGCGAAGTGAAGAAGCCGGAAACGATCAACTACCGGACGTACCGCCCGGAGAAGGACGGCCTGTTCTGCGAGCGCATCTTCGGTCCCGAGAAGGACTGGGAATGCTTCTGCGGAAAGTACAAGGGCATCAAGTACAAGGGCATCGTCTGCGACCGGTGCGGCGTCGAAATCACGCTGTCGCGCGTCCGCCGCCGCCGCATGGGGCACATCAACCTGGCGTCGCCCGTGGCGCACATCTGGTTCTTCAAGACGATCCCCAGCCGCATCGGGACGCTCCTGGGGATGAAGACGAGCTCGCTCGAGCGCGTCGTCTACTACCAGGACTACGTCGTGACGCAGGTCCGCAAGAAGGGGTGCCCCCTCAAGGAGAAGCAGCTCCTGTCCGAGGAGCAGTTCCGCGAGTTCAAGGAGCAGTACGGGGACGACTTCGAGGCGGACATGGGGGCGGAGGCGGTCAAGCTGCTCCTGCAGGGGCTCGACCTCACGACGCTGTCGGACCAGCTCCGCAAGGACCTCAAGAAGACGGCCTCGGCGCAGCGGCAGAAGGACATCATCAAGCGGCTGCGGCTCGTCGAGATGCTGATGGCGTCCGGGAACAAGCCGGAGTGGATGGTGCTCGACGTGATCCCCGTGATCCCGCCGGACCTCCGCCCGCTCGTGCTGCTCGATTCCGGCAACTTCGCCACCAGCGACCTGAACGACCTGTACCGGCGCCTCATCAACCGGAACAACCGTCTCAAGAAGCTGCTCGACCTGAACGCGCCCGAAGTCATCATCCGCAACGAAAAGCGCATGCTCCAGCAGTCCGTGGACGCGCTCTTCGACAACAACCGGTGCCGCCGGCCGGTGCTCGGCTCCAACAACCGCCCGCTCAAGTCGCTCACCGACATGATCAAGGGCAAGCAGGGGCGGTTCCGCGAGAACCTCCTCGGAAAGCGCGTCGACTACAGCGCCCGCTCCGTCATCGTCGTCGGCCCCGAGCTCAGGCTCAACCAGTGCGGCCTCCCCAAGAAGATCGCCCTGGAGCTCTACCAGCCCTTCATCATCCGCCGGCTCCGTGAAATGGGCCGCGCGGACACCATCAAGTCCGCCAAGAAGATGCTCGAACGCCGCGACGAGGGCGTGTGGGACATCCTGGAAGAGGTCATCACGGACCACCCGGTCCTCCTCAACCGCGCCCCCACCCTTCACCGCATGGGCATCCAGGCCTTCGACCCGGTCCTCGTCGAGGGGAACGCCATCAAGCTTCACCCGCTCGTCTGCGCCGGCTTCAACGCCGACTTCGACGGCGACCAGATGGCCGTCCACCTCCCGCTGTCGTGGGAGGCGCAGGTCGAGGCCAAGACGCTGATGATGTCGACGGGCAACATTTTCAGCCCGGCGCACGGGAACCCGATCATCGCGCCGTCGCAGGACATGGTGCTCGGCGTGAACTACCTGACCGTCCGCCGTCCCGGGACGGACGCCAAGATGGCCGACAACCGCAAGGCGTTCTCCTCGATCGAGGAAGCGCTGCTGGCCTACGACGCGAAGAAGGTCAAGATCCACGACCCGATCCGCGTGGCGCTGGGCGAGAAGCGGGAGGTCTGGAACAAGCGCGACACGGTGGAGAAGTCCGAGGGGTTCGGCCGGTACGTGACGACGGTCGGCCGCATGCTCCTCAACGACGTGCTTCCGCCGGGGATGCCGTACTACAACTACGAGATCGACAAGAAGGGTATCCAGGCGGTGATTTCGACGTGCCACCGGCGCCTGGGGAAGGAAGCGACGCTTCGGCTGCTGGACGACCTGAAGCAGACGGGGTTCAAGGCGGCGACGCTGGCGGGGCTCTCGATCGCGACGTCGGACCTGCGGGTGCCGACGCGCAAGGTGGAGATCCTGAAGGCGGCGGAGGAGGAGGTCGCGCGGATCGACAAGAACTACCAGAAGGGCGCGATCACGGACGGCGAGCGGTACAACCAGATCATCGACATCTGGACGACGGCCCGTGAAAAGGTCGGCGAGGCGATGATGATCGAGATGAGGGAGGACATCCGGGACGGCAAGCACGTGCTGAACCCGATCTTCATGATGGCGACGTCGGGCGCGCGAGGCTCGGTCGACCAGGTGCGGCAGCTCGCCGGGATGCGCGGCCTCATGGCCAAGCCCTCGGGCAAGATCATCGAGACGCCCATCAAGGCCAACTTCCGCGAAGGGCTGAACGTGCTCGAGTACTTCTCTTCGACGCACGGCGCCCGCAAAGGACTGGCCGACACGGCGCTGAAGACGGCCGACGCCGGCTACCTGACGAGAAAGCTCGTGGACGTGGCGCAGAACGTGGTGATCAACATCCAGGACTGCGGCACGATGAACGGCATCACGAAGTCGACGGTGTACAAGGGCGAGAAGGTCGAGGTGTCGCTGTCGCAGATCCTGCACGGCCGCGTCGCCCGGGACAACATCGTGGACATCGTCACGGACGAGATCGTGGTGCGCGAGAACGAGGTCATCACGGACGAGATCGCCAAGCGGATCGAGGGGCTCGGGTACCAGAAGGTCCGGGTCCGCAGCCCGCTGACGTGCGAGGCCGCGATGGGGATCTGTGCGCGCTGCTACGGCATGGACCTGTCGACGGGGCAGATCGTCGAGGAAGGGCTGGCCGGCGGCATCATCGCGGCGCAGTCCATCGGCGAACCCGGCACGCAGCTCACGATGCGCACGTTCCACATCGGCGGCGTCGCTTCGAAGACCCTCGAGGAGTCGCAGATCGTCGCCAAGACGAACGGGACGATCCGTTACAGCGGCATCCGCTGGGCCAAGGCCCGCTCCGGCGAGTTCATCGCGCTGAACCGGAACGGCGAAATCATGATCAACGACGACAAGGATCGTGAAATCGAGAAGTACACGATCCCTGCCGGCGCCGCGATCAAGGTCGAGGACGGGGCGAAGATCAAGAAGGGCTCGCTCATCGTCCGTTGGGATCCTCACAACATCCCGATCCTGGCGGAGAAGGACGGGATCGTGCATTACGAGGACATCGAGAAGGGCAAGACGATGAAGGAGGAAATCGACGCGAAGTCCGGCGTGCGTCGAAAGGTCATCATCGAGCACAAGGGCGACCTGCACCCGCAGGTCGTCATCAAGGACAAGTCCGGAGCGATCCTCGGGTCGTACGTCGTCCCCGAGAAGGCCTTCATCGAGGTCAACCAGGGCGACGAGGTCCAGCAGGGAGACATGCTCGCCAAGACGCCGCGCGAGATCACCGGTACGCAGGACATCACCGGAGGCCTTCCGCGCGTCACCGAGCTGTTCGAGGCCCGCAAGCCCAAGGACCCCGCCGTCATCTCCGAAATCGACGGGCTCGTCGAGCTCGGCGAAAAGCGGCGCGGGAAGCGCACGATCCTGGTCAAGAACGAGGAGTCCGGGCTCGAGCGCGAACACCTCGTCCCGCACGGCAAGCACCTGCGCGTCCACCGTGGCGACAAGGTGCGCGCCGGCGAGGCGCTCGTGGACGGCCCGCTCGTCCCGCACGACATCCTCCGGATCAGCGGCGAAGAAGCCGTCCAGATCTACCTTCTCCGCGAAGTCCAGAACGTCTACCGCTCGCAGTCGGTGTCCATCGACGACAAGCACATCGAGATCATCATCAGCCAGATGCTGCGCAAGGTGAAGATCCAGTCCTCGGGCGATACCGACATGCTGCCGGGCACGGTCATCGACAAGTTCCGCTTCCAGGACGAGAACCGCAAGTACGAGGAAAAAGGCAAAAAGACCGCGACCGCCAAGCCCCTTCTCCTCGGCGTGACGAAGGCCGCTCTCCAGAGCGAATCCTTCATCGCCGCGGCCAGCTTCCAGGAAACGACGAAGGTCCTCACGGAGGCCGCCCTAGCGGCCCGCCGCGACGAGCTCGTGGGCCTCAAGGAGAACGTCATCCTCGGGCACATGATCCCGGCCGGCACGGGCTTCCGGCAGTACGGCGCCATGCGGGTGAAGAAGAACGTCGCGCTCATGAAGGAAGGCGACCAGGCGATCTAGCGATTCCCCGGGCCGCCGCCCCGAAAGGGCCGGCGGCCCGGTTTCGGCTTGAAATCCGGGGGGCAGGGGAGTAGATTTCCCGGCCCTTCACACACAGGAGACGTTCCCAGAATGTGCCCCACCGTTAACCAGCTCGTCCGTCACGGCCGCCGGTCGCCGCACACGAAGAGCAAGTCGCCCGTCCTTCAGAAGTGCCCGACGAAGAAGGGCGTGTGCCTGCTGGTCAAGACGATGACCCCGAAGAAGCCGAACAGCGCGCTTCGCAAGATCGCGCGCGTGCGGCTCTCGAACGGCCGCGAAGTCACGGCGTACATCCCGGGCGAAGGCCACAACCTGCAGGAGCACTCGATCGTGCTCGTGCGCGGCGGCCGCGTCCGCGACCTGCCCGGCGTCCGGTACCACATTATCCGCGGCGTGTTCGACTGCGGAGGCGTGGAGGCGCGGAAGCAGAGCCGGTCGAAGTACGGGGCGAAGAGGCCGAAGGCTTAAAGAGGCTGGCGGAGGCTGGCGAAAGCTGGCGGAGGCTGGCATTACTGCTGTAAGTCGTGCTCCCTGAACGGGGGCGCCCCGGCGACGGGGACCAGATGTCCGCGAACCCAACCGCGGGCGAAAAAGGAGAGTCATGGCCAAGAAGTTCAAATCGTTCGAGAAGCTGCTCAGGCCCGACCCGAAGTACAAGAACCGCGTGGTCGGCAAGTTCATCAACTGCCTGATGTACGACGGGCACAAGGTGAAGGCGCAGGGGATTTTCTACGAGGCGCTCAAGGCGATCGAAAAGAAGGTCCCGGGCGTGGATCCCCTCGAGGTGTTCACGAAGGCGATCGACAACATCAAGCCGATCGTGGAAGTGCGTTCGCGGCGCGTCGGCGGCGCGACGTACCAGGTGCCGGTCGAGGTGGCGATGAAGCGTGCGCAGTCGCTGGCGTTCCGGTGGCTGATCGGCGCGGCGCGGAAGAAGAAAGGCCGCCCGACCTACCTGCGGATGGCGGACGAAATCACGGCCGCGTACAAGCGCGAAGGCGAAGCGATGACGATGCGCGAGAACGTGCACAAGATGGCGGAGGCCAATAAGGCCTTTGCCCACTTCGCGTGGTAGGGCGCTGGTAAGTCAGCAACTCCGGGGCGGGCCAATCGGCCCGCCCCGTTCCGTTTCGGGGCGTCGCCGGAAGGCGATCCTCTGAATTCGGGCTAACCGGTATTGCGGGAGAAGCGCATGCTGGGAGCGGCCTCACATCATGAACTCGCCAGTGCCTCCCGCCGACCCGCCGAACGACCCGGGCGCCCTGCAGTCACGGGTCGACCGGATGGGGGAGACCGTTCGCTGGGTGAGGGAAGCGGAAGCCGCGGCAGAATCGGCGCGGCGGTTCGCGGAGGCGGTGCTGGAGACGGTTCGCGAGCCGCTGCTGGTGCTTTCAAAGGACCTGCGAATCGTGTCGGCGAACCGCGCGTTCTACTCCACTTTCGGTGTCAAGCGGGAAGACACGATCGGGGTCAGCCTCTACGACCTGGGAAATCGCCAGTGGGACATCCCGCGCCTGCGGCACCTGCTTTCGCACATCCTGTCGGCCGACTCGCATTTCGACGACTACCTGGTCGAGCACGAGTTCCAGACCATCGGGCACAAGGTCATGATGCTGAATGCGCGTCGGGTGATCGGAGGGCAGCACGGAGCGGAGAACGTGCTCCTGGCAATCGAGGACGTCACGGAGCGCAAGCGCCTGGAACGGGAACTGATTGCGGCCACGGAAACGGACCCCCTCACCGGGCTCTTGAACCGCCGAGGCCTGCTGGCGCGCCTGCGAGGAATCATGGCCCGCGCCAGGGAAGGCAGGAAGCCTTTCGCCCTGCTCTTCCTCGACCTCGACGGCCTCAAGGTGATCAACGACAGCCTGGGGCACGAGGAAGGAGATCGGGCGCTCATGGACGTGGCGGGGATCCTCAAGTCCGTCTTTGCGGGCGTTGAGGCCGTGGCGCGCGTGGGAGGCGACGAGTATGTATTGGTCTCGGCTGGGGCAACGCGCGACGAGGCGGACGCCTCCCTTCGACGGCTCGAAGCGGCCCTCGCGGCGCACAACTCCGCGGAGGGGCGGCCCTACGCGCTCTCGATCAGCTCTGGCGTGTCCTGCTACGACCCGCTTGCCGACACGCCCCTGCGGAGCCTGCTGGCCGAAGGCGATGCGGCCATGTACGGAACCAAGCGACAGCGGCGCACAAAGTGAGGCCTACTTCGGCTTCATTCCTGCCGGGTAGATCGGCTTGCCCTTCGCATCCACCGTCTCCAGCACCTCGAAATCCCCGCCCTTGATCTTCCCGAGCGTGCGCAGGTCGTCGTCGTTCCAGCGCTTGTCGGGGGTGCCGGTGAAGAACCAGTCGGAGCCGTTGTCGGCGAGGATGCCGCCGTACTTCTTGAGCGCGTCGGCCACGACGCGCGCCTGCTTGCCGAGGCCCTTCGTCTCGAAGGTCGACTTGAGGCGGACGCGCATCCCCATCGGGGGGAGGTCGGCGTCGTCGCCGCGGCCGGCGTGGTGGGTGGCAGGGAACCAGTATTTCTTTGCGGACTTGCGCACCGTAAAGCGGATGGCGTGGCCGACGTCGCCGCGGTCGACTTCCTCGTAGCGGACGAGGCCGGGAAAGATGGCGAGGCCTGCGGCGTCGGCGGAGGTCCAGCCTTCCTTGCGCGGCTCGTTGGAGCGGAGGTTCCAGATCGCGCCGGAGCCGGCCTTCCAGCCTTTCCGCTTGCCGTCGTTCACGGGGAGGCAGTGCCAGAGCTCGTAGAGCATCATGTTGTCGCGGTCGATGAGGATGATGTGGCGGTCGCTGTCCTCGGCCGCGTCGGCGCCGCCCTCGATCGGGGGGACGTCGGGGATCGGGTACGGGTCCTTGTCGGACTCGTCGCCGTACTCCCACTCGAGGATCTTCTGCTTCTTCGCCTTGCCCGACACGACGGCGTACGGGATGCCGTACTTCGTGCCGAAGTCCGGGTGCACCTCCGTGTCGGCGCCGGCGTTCGCGATGAACTTCGCCGAGTTGGGGTGGACCTTGAACCCGGTGACGTTCCATTTCCACGGGTTGTCCGCCGGGAACATCGGGAACTGCGCGCCGAGGTCCTCATTGTCGGCGAGCGCGGCGGCGGCGAGCAGGACGACCACGGCGGGGGGGAGGAAGCGCTTCATGCCCCGAGTGTAACCCGCCGGGGGCGGGGGGATTTAGCGGACGCGGAAGACCCAGGCGCCGTCGAATGAGGCGAGGCTCTCGAAGAGGTCTGGGCGGCGGCGGGCGGCGTCGAGTTCGGGGAGGGGGACGGCGATGGCGGGGTCGCGGACGACGAGGAGGACGCGGGCGCCGCTTCGACGGAGGTTGTCGAGCCATGTGGCTTCGTCGAACGCCGCGCGGCGGGCGGCGGCGAGGCGGGTGGGGAGGTGGTCGCCGGCGTGCAGCTCGACGGGGCGTGGGCGGTCGCCGGGGGAGACGGGGACGTAGACCGGGCGGCGGGTGAGGTCGGGGCCGAACAGGGGGAAGACCGCGGCGGACCCCGCATAGGCGATGGCGTCGCCGGGGCGGGTTGCGCGGACCGCCGCGAACCAGCCCTCGGCCTGCGCGCCGTAGTTGTTCCGCCAGGCGGCCTCGCGCGCTTTCGCGTCGGCGGCGGGCCAGAGCGGGGCGGCGAGCCAGAGAAGCGCCAGGGCGGCGGGAATCGCGAGTGTGGCGCGACGGGGGAGACGCGGCAACGGGAGAGCCAGCGCGAGCGCGCCGGCAGTCACCGCGATCCAGACGCGCGCTTCTCCCAGCAGGCCGGTCGCGACGAGGGCGATCGGCACGGCCGCGGCGAGGGCGGCGCGGGCGGCGGGGCGGCGCGAGGCGGGGATGGCGCGGAGGGCCCACGCGAGGGCGGAGGCGGCGGCGAGGAGGGCGGCGACGTAGACGGGGAAGAAGAGTCGGAGTTCGCGCCAGTGGGGGACGGTGGCGAAGAAGAGGAGCGAGGCGAGGGCGGGGAAGACGACGGTGGCGGCGGTGCGTCCCCAGCGGCGCTGGTGGAGGGCGCGCACGGCGCAGGCGATCCAGCCTGCGGCGAAGGCGAGGCCGAACGGGAGGGGGAGGGCGAATTCGGAATCGGGGCTGAAGAGGAGGCCCAGGAGGGTCGAGGGGCTCCACCCGTGATCGACCAGCGCGGAGGCGCGGTAGAGCCCGGGCATGCCGAGGACCTCGGCGGGCCAGAGCGGGTTGCCGTGGCGGGCGAGGTTGCGGCCGTAGCTCACGAGGGCGAACGCGGCGCACAGGACGGCCAGCGCGAGATCGCCCCGGCGGATCCGGCCTTCGCGGCGCGCCCGCCACGCGGCCGGCGCGAGCAGCGGAATGACCGCCGCGGCGAACACCAGCCCGACGGATTTCGACGCCGCCATGAGCGCGCAGCCGCCGAGCGAGGCGACAAGCCCGGCGCGCGGGTCTCGGTCCGAGCGGACGAGGCCGAGCAGCGCCCACGCCGCGCCGCACGCCAGCGCCATGTCGTTGTTCGGCACGATCGCCGCGATCACGAACGGCGTAAACAACCCCGCGAACGCCGTCGCGAGCGCCGCGCCGGACCGGCCGAGCCGCAGCGCGCGCGCCGAGAGCCAGATGAGCCGCAGCGTCGCCGCGAAGAACAGCGGATGCACGATCCACGCGAGCCGGTCGTCGCCGGTGCGCTTCATCAGGGCCCACCACACCGTCTCCACCAGCACCGGCGCATGCTCCGCCGCGCCGTCGTGGAACGGCAGTTCGACCGGCGACAGCCACCCCGCCTGCAGCCACTTCGCGGGAATCGTCAGGTGGTAGATGAGCCCGTCCGTGCCGAGCGGCGCCGACCCCGCGACCATCCAGAGGATCGCGACCAGCAGCCCGAGCACGGCGCCGAGCGCCGCACGCTCGGGGAGACCGCGGAGGCGCTGGATCATCGGCGCATTCTAATGCCAAGGTGATAATGGGCGCATGAATGCCGGACCTGTCGTCGTCGGCGGCGGAATCGTCGGGCTCGCCACTGCGCTCGCGCTGCAGAAGCGCCTCCAGCGGCCGGTCACGGTCCTCGAGGCCGAGCCGCGCGTCGCCGTGCACCAGACAGGCCACAACAGCGGCGTCATCCACTCGGGGCTCTACTACAAGCCCGGGTCGCTGAAGGCGCGCCTCTGCGCCGAGGGACGCGAAGCGATGTTCGATTTCTGCCGCGACCACGGGATCGAGGCGCCGCGGTGCGGCAAGCTGGTCGTCGCGGCGGACGAGGCCGAAGTCGCGCGCCTGGGCGATCTCGAGGCGCGAGGCAAGGCGAACGGCCTGGCGGGTGTGAAGCGGATCGGGCCGGAGGAGATGCGCGCGATCGAGCCGGCGGTCGGCGGCGTCGCGGCGCTGCACGTGCCGGAAACAGGGAAGACCGATTTCAAGCTCGTCGCCGCCGCGATGGCGTCGGACATCCGCGCGGCGGGCGGGGAAGTGCGGACCGCGTCGCGCCTGGTCGCCGCGCGCGTCGAGGCCGGCGGCGTCGCGATCGAAACCACTTCAGGCCGCCTCGATGCCTCCCTCCTCGTGAACTGCGCCGGCCTCCAGTGCGACCGCGTCGCCCGCCGCTGCGGCACGAAGCCTCCGATCCGCATCGTCCCCTTCCGCGGCGAGTACTGGCACCTCTCCGAGCCTAGTGCCTCCCTCGTCCGCCACCTCATCTACCCCGTCCCCGACCCGCGCTTCCCGTTCCTCGGCGTCCATTTCCTGCGCCACCTCGACGGCGAGGTCACCGCGGGCCCCAACGCGATCCCCGGGATGGCGCGCGAGGGCTACCGCCGCTTCTCCTTCTCCCTCCGCGACTCCTGGTCCACCGCCACGTCCCTCGGCTTCTGGCGCCTCGCCCTCAGCCACCCCGTCAAGGGCCTCCAGGAGATCTTCCGTTCCCTCTCCCGCCGCGCCACCGCCCGCGCCCTCCGCCGCCTCGTCCCCGCCGTCCGCGCCGCCGACCTCCGCTATCACGGCTGCGGCATCCGCGCCCAGGCCGTCTTCCCCGACGGCCGCCTCGCCGACGATTTCGTCATCGAGGAAGGGGAGCGCATGGTGCACGTCCTCAACGCCCCGTCGCCCGGCACGACCGCGTCGCTCGCGATCGGGAGGCACATTGCGGAAATCGCGGCGAAGAGGGCCTGACTACCAGAATTTCCACCAGGGTTTCGGCTTTGTGCCGCGTTCTCGCTCGACGACTCCGTCGATGATGCCGACATAGCCGGCATATGCGTCCAGGGCTTCGTTGAAATCCCTGGCGATGTCGAGCACCTTTCCTGCTTGCCGGTCCCATGCCCTGTAGCCTGCCTGGTTCTGAAGGCACTCCAGGCATTCCCAGAGGATCTTCCACACCGCTCGGGCCGCCTCACCCCTGTGCGTGCCCGGCAAGTGGATCGACACGCTGTCATCGAAAAAGACGACATCGATTCCCTTCGACCTGTCCTCGAGTTCGATGTTTCTCCAGACCGAGACCCCGTTTCGTACGGCCTGCTCCAGGTCCGCAGCCTCGAGTGGACGTGCCGGCACGAATTCCGGGTGAATCTCGCAGAGAGCTCTCGCCATCGCCTGCTTGTGCTTCTGGTTTTCTGCGCTCGGCGGCGTCCGGACACGCTCTTCGACCGCAGCCTGGGCGCCGGCTTCGTTGGCGTGCATTCCCGGTTTCGGCAGGAACAGGTCCAGGTCATAACTCATGGATCCCCATGGTACCGCCCACCTCAGGCGTCGGAGGGATCCACCGGCCGCATCGACGTCGCCCGGCTCTCCCGCTTGCCGCCGTTCCTCGCCGCTGGCCGCTGGCCGCTCGCCGCCTTCTCCAACCACCGGCACTCCTCGACCACGAGCGACGGCACGTCGAAATCCAACTCCACTTTCCCTCTCAGCACGAACGGCTTCGTGTGCGTCAGCCGCTGGCAGAAGTTCGCGTACGCCTCCGGGAAAAACGTCGTCTCGTAGATCGCGCTCGTGTCCTCGAACGACACGAACTCCATCGGCTCGCCCTTTTTCGTCTCGACGACCTTCCCCGTGACCCACCAGCCGATCATCGTCACCGTCTTCCCGGCGTGCGCCGCGAGGTCGCAGCCCTTCACGGTGTCGATCGCGGCCAGCTCGCGGTCGTAGAGCGCGAGCGGGTGCTTCGACATCAGGAAATCCAGCGTCTCGACCTCCTGCGCGAGCATCTGCTGCTCGGTGTAGGACGGGGGGCGGGGAAGGGCTTCCTGTGATGCGCCGAAGAGATCCGACTGCGTGGGAGGTGGAGCCGCGCTTCGCCAGAGAAGCGCCGCGCGGCTCAGTCCGCCCGCCAGCGAATCGAGCGCGCCGGCGCGGATGAGGAGCCGCGTGTCGGCGGGGTCGAGGCGGGTGCGCTTCTGGAAGTCGGGGAAGTCGCGGAAGGGGCCGTCCTTGGCGCGGGCGGCGAGCACGGCTTCCAGCGCTCCCGCGCGGAGGCCCTTCACCTGCATCAGCCCGCAGCGGAGGGTGTCGTGGATGCCGGTCCACTCGCGGCGGGAGGCGTTGACGTGCGGCGGCAGCACGCGGAGGCCCATGCGGCGGGCTTCGGAGACATACGCGAACGTGGAATAGAACCCGCCCTGGTTGGAGATGACGGCGGCGATGAACTCGGCGGGGAAGTGGGTTTTGAGGAACGCGCTCTGGAAGGACACGAGGGCGTACGACGCGGAGTGGGGCTTGCAGAAGGAGTAGCCGGAGAAGGAGTGGATCATGTCCCAGATCTTGTCGACGGTGGTGCGGTCGACGTCGCGGGCGGCGCAGCCCTGGTAGAAGCGGCTGCGGTAGTCCTCGAGTTTCTTGGCGTGAGACTTTTTCGCGAGGACTTTGCGGAGGTTATCGGCGTCGGAGGCGGTGAAGCCGGCGAGGGCCATGGCGACCTTGGAGACGTCTTCCTGGTAGGACATGATGCCGTACGTCTCGGCGAGCAGCTCTCCGAGCACGGGGTGAAGGGGCTCCCACGAACCGCCGCGGAGCCGGCGCACGTATTCGCGGATGAAGGAGTTGGCGGCGGGGCGGATGATGGAAGAGTGGATGACGAGGTGCTCGAAGTCGCCGGCCCGCGTCTTTTGCTGGAGCTGGCGCATCGCCGGCGACTCGACGTAGAAGACGCCCATGGTGTTGCCGTCGCGGACGAGGTCGATCGTCGCCGGGTCGGTGTGGGGTTTCCAGCCGGGCGGGTCCACGACGACGCCGTAGTTTTCTTTCGCGGCGCGGATGGCGTCACGGATGACGGCGAGGGAGCGGTTGCCGAGGAGGTCGATTTTCACGAGGCCCATTTCCTCGGAGCCGTCCTTTTCCCAGTGGACGATGGGGACGCCCTTGGCGGCCATTTCGCACGGGACGCGGGAAGAGAGTTCGTCGGGCGCGAGGACGACGCCGCCGGGATGCACGCTCAGGTGCCGCGGGGCGCCGAGGAGCCGCCGCGCCAGCCGGAAAATGTCCGGCCACGGCTCGCGCGGCTGCCAACCCTTGAACATCGGGTGCTCCGCGATGTCGTCGAGTCCGCCGCCGTCCCAGAACCACGGCATGCGCGACGTGACGCGGAGGATCTCGGCTTCGGGTAATCCGAAGACTTTTGCGGTTTCGCGGAGGGCCATGCGAGGGCGGAACAAGACGTGATTGCAGATCATGGCCGCACGAAAGTGCCAGTTGCCAGCGGCCAGCGGCCAGCGGCCAGGAACGGCCACGGAATCCGCAGCTTGTGCTGGCTCGGTGCATTCGCGGAAGGCGGACGAAGGTGCTTCGCCGTTTTCACTGGCCGCTCGCCGCTCGCCGCTCGCCGCTGGCACTTCGTTCCAGTCCCGCAGAAGCCCTTCGATGACCGCATCGCGCTCGTCCCACGCGAAGTCGATGTCGATGTCCGGCGGGTCCACCCTTCCCTCATTGAGAAACCGTTCGAAGAACAGGTTGTGCTCGACCGGGTCGACCTGCGTGATGCCGAGGCAGTACGCCACGATGCTCGCGGCGGCGGAGCCTCTTCCACAGATGCGCGGCGCCCTCTTTGCAATGTCGCGGACGATCAGGAAGTACGCGGTAAAGCGCTTCTCCCGGATCAGCTGCAGTTCGCGTTCGACGCGGAGGCGGACGGTTTCGGTGATGTCGCCGTAGCGGCGGCGGGCGCCGGCCCAGGTTTCGGCCTCGAGGAGGGCGGCGGGGTCGGGGGCGGGGTAGGTGGGGAAGACGAGGGAGCGGTCGGGGAAGAAGCGGCACTGGTCGGCGAGGCGTTCGGCGTTTTCCAGGGCGCCGGGGACGTGGGCGACGAGCTTGCGGATATCGGCGTCGGGCTTGAGCCAGGCTTCAGGGGAGACGATTTCGCCGGGGGCGAGGGACGAGAAGGTCGCGTTGTTCGCGATGGCGCGGAGGAGGCGGTGGACTTCCCACTCGTCTTTTTTCGCGAACCACGCGTCCGGCGTCGCGACGGGCGGGAGGCCAAGGGTGAGCGCCGAGGCGGCGGCGTGCGGGGCGGTGGCGCGGACCTCGACGTAGACGTCGTCGCGGCCGAGGGGCTTGAGGACGTCCACGGAGTCGCTGAGGACGGCGAGCCCTTCGCGGTTGCGGGCGAGGGAGCGGGAGAGGCTGAACGCGGGGTCGAGGTGGCGCGCGGTGATCGTGCGGCAGAGCGTCGCGTAGCCGGCGGCGCTTTTCACGAGGAGCACGGCGCGCTCCCGATGAGAGGCGATCTCCGCTCCGACGATCGGCCGCACCCCGTGCTCTTCGCACGCATTGAGAAACTCCGGCAGCCCGTAGAGCCCGTCGCGGTCCGTGAGCGCAACGGCCTGCGCGCCGTTCGCCTTCGCGGCGCGGACCATGGCGTCGGGGGACGAAGCGCCGCGGGAGAGGGAGAACCAGGAGTGGAGGTGGAGGGGCGTCACGGAATGTTAGGTGTATGTTAGCATATGTTTCGCGGGCGGGCCGGCGCCTGCAAACGTCGTAAATTCGCGGGAGTCGGCTTAAGGTCGCGGCGTGGAGGAAGCGGCACTGGGCGAAGGGAGCGGGGCGCGCGTTCCGCGCTGGGTGTACCCCGTGTTTTTCGTGTCGGGGTTTGCGGCGCTGATCTACCAGGTGGCGTGGCAGCGGGCGCTGTTCACGGTGGTGGGGATCAACGTCGAGACGGTGACGCTGGTCGTCGCGGCGTTCATGCTCGGGCTCGGCGTCGGGTCGCTGGCGGGCGGAGCGCTGTCGCGCGACCCGCGGCGCGCGGCGGTCGCGTGGTTCGGCGCGGTCGAGCTCGGCATCGGCTTCTTCGGCCTCGCCTCGCTGCCGCTGATCGACGCCGTCGGCCGCGCGGCCGTGTCGCTCCCGGACGCCGCTTCCGGCGCGCTCGTCTTCGCCCTCATCCTCGTGCCGACGTCGCTCATGGGCGCGACGCTGCCGCTGCTCGTCTCGCACGCCGTCCGCGCGGACCGGAACGTCGGCCGCGCGGTCGGGGCGCTGTACGGCGTGAACACGCTGGGGTCCGCGCTCGCTTCCATCGCCACGGCTCTCGTGCTGCTGTCGAAACTGGGGATTTCCGGAAGCGTCCACGTCGCGGCGGCGGCGAATCTGCTGGTGGGCGTGGCGGCGCTGGCGCTGTGGAGGGCGCGGCGATGAGCTTCCTGTTCGCGCTCGTGGTGGCGTTCCTGACGGGGTTCGTGTCGCTGTCGTGCGAGGTTCTCTGGTACCGCGCGTACTCAGTGGGGTCGCAGGGGGCGCCGCCGGCGTTCGGGGTGATGCTCGGCGTTTACCTCGCGGGGATCGCGGCCGGGGCAGCCGTGGCGCGCGTGGTGTGCCGGAAGGGTGGCGAGGGAGGAGACGCGCGGTTCCTGGCGCCGCTCGGCGTGTTCATCCTCGCGGCGAACGCGCTGTCGTACCTCGTGGTCCCCGTGCTGGCGCGGATCGTGACGGTCGCGCCGTGGCAGGCCTCGTTGCCGCTGGTCGCGGTCGCCGCCGGCGCGCTCGGCGCGATCCTGCCGCTCGCTTCGCATTTCGGCGTCGCGCCCGAC
>CAZPWT010000008.1:0-198879 GCA_964590435.1 uncultured Planctomycetia bacterium | reverse complement strand
CCCCGAAGACCCCTTCAGGCGCGCCCCATGGCTAAGAAAATCCAAACCCCGAAGACTATCGAAGCCCTACGCCACACGGAGGACAAGCGGAAGAAAATCCCGACCGCCGAACACCAGTCGGTCGTCCAGAAGGATCAGGAGAAGCGGAGGGCGGTGAAGTACCCGCGCAATACGGATCTCGACCCCCAGCTTGTCTGGAGGGGCAAAGACGAGCAGGACTGGAGCGGTCTCGTCGTCCATGCGCCGCCGCTCTACATCCAGGAGAAGGTCCACCCGAAGGTGCTCATCGACGACCTGTTGCGCGAGACCTCGGCGCAGAGGCCGAAGTCGCAGATGGACCTGTTCGGCGACTTCAACGGGATGCCGAAGGGCGTGGACAAGACCGAGTTCTACCAGCACGACCAGAACTGGACGAACCGCATGATCCTCGGCGACTCACTCCAGGTCATGGCCAGTCTGGCGGAACGAGAGGGACTGCGAGGGCGAGTGCAGTGCATCTACTTCGACCCGCCGTACGGCATCAAGTTCAACAGTAACTTCCAGTGGTCTACCACCAACCGCGACGTGAAGGACGGAAACGTCGGGCACATCACTCGCGAGCCTGAACAGGTCAAGGCGTTCCGCGACACTTGGCGCGATGGCATCCACAGCTACCTCACCTACCTTCGGGATCGGCTCACTGTCGCGCGCGATCTCCTCCACGAATCCGGCTCCATTTTCGTGCAGATCGGCGACGAGAATGTCCACCGCGTCCGCGCTCTGCTGGATGAAGTGTTCGGGGAGCAGAACTTCCTTAGCCTGATCAGTTTCAAGAAGACTGGGGGTGAGAATTCGGGTTTCCTCGGCTCAACGGTTGACTACATCGCCTGGTTTGCTAAGGACCGCGAACGAACGAAGTGCAGGAGCTTGCTTCTCGAAAAACTCCCGGGACAAGAAGGTGCAGTTGAATACGTCAACCTGGAGTTGATCGACGGAACTGTTCGCAAGCTCACGCCCGAGGAAACCGAAAATCCGAAGACGGTCCCGAGTCACGCCAAAGTGTTTGCCACGTGGCCAATCGTTTCCCCTGGCTTCAACGAAGAGAACTCAAAACCGATCCCTGTGGAATTCAACGGCGAGGCTCTTACGCTACGGTGCCCTTCCAATCGGCACTGGTCCGTCGGAGTTGAGGGCACCAAGAAGCTCTGGAAGTATGGACGCCTACTACCGAAGGAGGGCAATCGGATCTACAAGCGGTACTTGGAGGACTTCAACTACACGCCGATCAACAACACATGGCTGGATTCGCGAGGTGAGTTGGGGATGACCTATGTCGTCCAGACCTCGACTCGAATAGTGCAGCGTTGCATGCTGATGAGCACCGACCCTGGTGATCTGGTGCTCGACCCGACCTGTGGCTCCGGCACCAGTGCGACCGTCGCCGAGCAGTGGGGTCGCCGCTGGATCACCATTGATACCTCACGAGTAGCGATGGCCTTGGCGCGTGCCCGAATCATGGGCGCGCGCTATCCGTTCTACCTGCTGTCCGATTCCCGCGACGGTCAGCTCAAAGAAGCTGAAATCACCGGCACGGCGCCGAGCATGAAACCCGTACAGGGAAACATCAGGCGCGGGTTCGTTTACGAGCGTGTGCGCCACATCACGCAAAGCTCGATTTCCAACAACCTGGAGATTGATGTCATCTGGGATCGATGGCAGGCGAAGCTGGCGTACTTGATGGAGAGGCTGAACGCGGTGCTCAAGAAGTCCTGGAGGGAGTGGGAGATTCCCCGCGAGGCCGATGCCAGTTGGTCGGACAGCGCCAAGAAGTCACACGCGGAATGGTGGCAGGCGCGCATCGCCCGGCAGCAGGAGATTGACAAGTCCATCGCCGAGAAAGCGGAATTTGAATACCTCTACGACAAGCCGTGCGAGGACAAGCGGAAGGTCCGCGTGGCCGGTCCCTTTACGGTGGAGAGCATCAGCCCACACCGGATGCTCGCAGTCGGCGAGAACGACGACCTGATCGACCCTCTTGAGGTCCGCGAGCGCGGGGCGGAGTACGCCGCGGGCCAGACGTTTGAGCAGATGATCTTGGAGAACCTGAAGACGGCCGGGGTGCAGCAGGCGCGGAAGGAGGACCGGATCACCTTCACGACCCTCGTTCCCTGGCCGGGCCGGATGATCTGCGGCGAGGGGCGCTACTACGAGGGCAAGACGGAGCGTCGTGCCGGGATTTTCATCGGCCCCGAATTTGGGACCGTCCAGCGCGCGGACCTGGTCGAGGCGGCGCGCGAGGCCGGGGACGCCGGGTTCGACGTTGTGATCGCGTGCGCGTTCAACTACGAGGCGTACGCGGCGGAGTTCACGAAGCTCGGGCGCGTCCCGATCCTCAAGGCCCGCATGAACGCCGACCTTCACATGGCGGGCGAGCTCAAGAACACCGGCAAGGGGAACCTCTTCGTCATCTTCGGGGAGCCGGACCTGGTGATCGAGACCGAGAAGGACGGGAAGCTGCGCGTGAAAATCCGGGGCGTGGACGTCTTCGACCCGACGACGGGCGAGGTGCGCAGCGACCACTCGAAGGACCTGGCGTGCTGGTTCATCGACACGGACTACAACGGCGAGAGCTTCTTCGTCCGGCACGCCTACTTCCTCGGCCAGAACGACCCCTACAGCGCGCTGAAGACGACGCTCAAGGCGGAGATCAACGCGGAGGCGTGGGCCACGCTGAACAGCGACACGTCGCGGCCGTTCGAGAAGCCGAAGTCGGGGCGGATCGCGGTGAAGGTGATCAACCACCTCGGTGACGAGGTCATGAAGGTCTTCAAGGTATGACGCCGCGCCGCACCGTGTGGTGGGGTGCCGATCCTGGTGGAAAGGGTGGCTTCGGCGTGGCCATCTTGGGGGAGCGCGGGCAGGCAAGGACGAGAACCCTTGGCTGCGTGGCGGAGGCTTTGTGCTTCTTCGAGAGCACCGCCGGTGAACGCGTCGCCGGATTGGGAGTGGACTGTCCCCTCTGGTGGTCCGCCGGCGTCTCCGGGGATCGTCGGGCGGATCAACGGCTGCGAAAGGGATACGGGCTGGGAGGCGGGAACGTCCAAACGGTGAACTCGCTGCGAGGGGCCGCCATCGCGCAGGGGATGCTGCTGGTGTCGCGGCTGCGGGAGTGGCTGCCGCGATTGCCCGTCACCGAGGTTCATCCGAAGGCGCTCCTGAGGGTCCCTGGGCGCGCGTCTCGACCCTTCTTGAGCAAGTACGGCTCCGTCACGGATCACCGGACGGAACACGAAAGAGACGCCTTGATTGCCGCAGCCGCAGCTAGTGCAGGATTTGGGCGCAGATGGACTTGCGACCTCTCGCTGGACAGGCTGAGGGAGGAGCAGGACCCGCAACACCACTGGATCGGGCCGGTGAACTACTTTTGGCCTGAGGAGCCGCCATGCAATTCCTGATCGCGGATACCTTCACCGACAGCCTGGCGCGATTGACTGCCGATGAGCAGAAGGCAGTCAAGACGACGGCGTTCGACCTCCAGGTGAACCCGGCGGCGCCCGGCCACAGCTTCCACAAGCTCGACCGCGCTAGGGACAAGAACTTCTGGTCGGTGCGGGTGAGCGCGGACGTGCGGCTGATCGTGCACCGGACGGCGGGGAGTTTCCTCCTTTGCTATGTGGACCACCACGACAAGGCGTACGCGTGGGCGGAGCGGCGGCGGCTGGAGACTCACCCGAAGACCGGCGCGGCGCAGTTCGTCGAGATCAGGGAGACGGTGAAAGAGATCGTGGTGCCGGTGGCAGTGCAAGCGCCGACGCCGGAGAATCCGCCGCTGTTCGCCAGTAAGACGGACGAGGAACTGCTCGAATTTGGCGTCCCGGCAGAGTGGCTCCCGGATGTCCGCCGTGCCACGGAGGACTCGGTGCTCGACCTCGCGGAGCGGCTCCCCGCGGAGGCCGGAGAGGCACTCCTGACGCTCGCGACCGGCGGGAAGCCGGTTGTAGCGGTCGCCCTACCGTCGGTGGCGGTAACGAAGGACCTGCCGCTGACGACCGCGTTCACCCACCCGGACTCTCAGCGCCGGTTCCGGGTCATGGCCAACGTCGAGGAGCTTGAACGGGCACTCGACTACCCGTGGGAGAAATGGACGGTCTTCCTGCACCCCACGCAGCGCCAGATCGTCGAGGCGACCTACGCGGGGCCAGCGCGCGTCGCGGGGTCGGCTGGAACTGGGAAGACCATCGTGGCGCTTCACCGGGCGGTCCACCTCGCGCGCGCCCACCCGGACGCGCGGGTCCTCCTCGCAACGTTCTCGGACACGCTGGCGGCGGCGCTTCGAACCCGGCTGCGGAGGCTCATCGGCAACGAGCCGCGGCTGGCGGAGCGGCTGGAGGTGCACTCGCTCCCCGCGATCGGGTACAGGCTCTACCGGGCGCTGGTCGGGCCGCTCTTCATCGCGTCGCGGGCCGACATCGAGCGCCATCTGCGCGACGCCGCGGCCGAGGTCCCGGGGCACAAGTTCAAGCTCGGGTACCTGCTTTCCGAGTGGGACCACGTCGTGGACGCGTGGCAGGTCGAGACGTGGGAGCAGTACCGCGACGTCCGGCGCCTCGGCCGCAAGACGCGCCTCCCCGAGGCGCAGCGCGCCGTCCTGTGGTCGATCTTCGAGAAGCTGCGGGCGAAGCTGGCGGGCGCGAAGGTGCTGACGTTCTCGGCCATGTTCGGGCAGCTGACGCGCGTGCTGGTGGACCGCAAACAGAAGCCCTTCGACTTCGCTGTGGTGGACGAGGCGCAGGACCTCGGCGTCCCGCACGTCCGGTTCTTCGCGGCCCTCGGGGCGGACCGGCCCGACAGCCTGTTCTTCGCCGGCGACCTCGGCCAGCGCATTTTCCAGCAGCCCTTCTCCTGGAAGTCGCTCGGGGTGGAGGTCCGCGGCCGGTCGCGAACCCTCCAAGTGAACTACCGGACCTCTCACCAGATTCGCATGCAGGCCGATCGGCTCCTTGGGCCTGCCGTGACGGATGCCGACGGCCTGACCGAGGAGCGGGACAAGACCGTTTCCGTTTTCAACGGTCCCACGCCGGAGGTTCGAGTATTTCCGAGCCAGGTCGAGGAAATCGCCGCCGTCAGCGCGTGGATTCGGGATCTTGCGAAGGACGGCTTGCTGCCACACGAGATCGGCGTGTTCGTCAGGTCCGACGCAGAGGTAGACCGTGCGCGGAAGGCCGTCAAGGACGCCGGCCTGCCCTTCCAGATCCTCGACGAGAGCGCGGAGACTGTCAGCGGACAGGCCGCGATCAGCACGATGCACGCTGCCAAGGGGCTGGAGTTCCGGGCAGTGGCGGTCATGGCCTGCGATGACGAGGTCGTGCCGTCGCAGCAGCGGATTGCCGAGGTGGCGGATGACGGCGATCTGGAGGAGGCCTACAACACTGAGAGGCAGCTCCTCTACGTTGCCTGCACCCGGGCGCGGGATCAGTTGCTGGTCTCTGCCACCGCGCCGGCTTCCGAATTCCTGGATGATCTGCAGCCGCCGGGGAAGGCCAGGTGAGCCCCACACTCGCAATCAATCGAGGATGCGGCGATTGTCTCTACGGGGATGACTCAGTCCGAACAATGCAGTGGCCGATGACGAACTGACCGAGCGCAAATCAAGCAGCGGTTAATTTGTTATCCACTGTTGACATCCGATTCAAAGTCGCGTACCCTTGCGCTAGTTGTTGCCCTTCGAGCCCTCTCGCTCTTTCAAAATCCAGCTTCGATTTCCGTACGCCTCCGAACTCTCATCGACGGCTGATGGTTGGCCTTCGACGGGGCCGCGACATCCGATTCCTGCGGGTGCCCGCGTGAACTCCCGCCCCTCCCAGGGCCGGGCAGTCAAGGGATCACGAAGCCACCATGTGGTGGCTTCGCGACCAGCCTGAGACGCCGGCGGGGACTAACCAGTCCTCGCACATTTCTCTCGGAGGTGGCTATGACAATCCGGACCGGTCTTGCCGAGCGGACGTCGGAGCAACCCTGTTCTCCTCGAAAGCTGTTCGCCGTAGCGGCCAGCCAGGCCACCGCGACTTTTGCGGCCCTGCAACGCGCGATGAACGGCCGTGGAAGCAGGAATCCGGCGTCCACGGAGAACGCCAAGACTCTTCAGAAGCTGATCGTGCGGTTTTGCCGCCTCGGCCTGAAGAGCACCGCGTCGGAGGCTGTTGAAATCGCCCAGAAGATTGAGGTGCTTCGCGACCTCTTTCTGCGCGAGATCAATGCGCTCCTCGTCTCCCGAAACTGGTGAGTGGTCGAGAACCACCCTTCTTTTCAGACTGCATTCAAGGCATCTCCGATGCTCGAGATAGGTAGGGCCATCCGACTCGTGAGGACCGCTAACGGCAAGAGCCTCTCCGAGGTTGCCGTCGCGTCGCGCACGAGTACTCCGTTCATGAGCCTCGTCGAGAGCGGGGCTCGCTCCCCCTCTATCGAGACCCTGAGGCGGATCGCGAAGGCGCTCGGAGTCCCGAGCGAAGTGCTTATTCACTTGTCGATGCCAACTCCAGATTTGTTGCCGGTCCGGGGCAACGCCAGTCAGTCCCTCGCTCGTTCCATCACCGAACTCGCGGAAGCGGAAACCCGTCTCAAATCCGAATTGAAGGGGGGAAGGAGCCGGCGGAATGCGCATCGCTGAGATCACTCCCATCGTCATAGCGAGCCGCATGCGTATTCCTCTTCGCGTGCTCTGGCTCATCGCGAAGAACATGCCCGTCGCCTATAAGGCGACTCGAAGGGTGCGAATCAATGAGAAGCTCCGCGAGATCGACGCCCCCCAGCGCTGGATGAAGATCGCGCTTCGTCGCCTGCACAAGCTCTTGCTCGAAATTCTGCCGCGCAGTCGGGCAGTTCACGGCGGAATCCCATGCCACTCGTGCTTCACGGCCGCCGAACACCACCTCGGGAAGGCGTCGGTGATCACGCGGGATCTCAGCAACGCTTACCCCAGCATCACTCACCACCGTCTGCGGAGGAGCCTTGAAGGCATGGGATTTCGGAAGGACACTTCGATGCTCCTCAGCTTGCTCATGACCTTACGGAACCGTGTGCCGCAGGGATCACCGACGAGCTCCGACGCTCTGAACACAGTTCTTGATCGAGCCGACGGCGCGATTGCGTTCAACCTCGGGGGCCTCTCGGCGGACTACACCCGCTTCTTTGATGACTTGGTTCTCTCGGTGAATCAACAGGCCCACGCGGAGGAGGCATCTCGCGTGGTTGATGGGGTGCTCGCGGCAGAAGGGCACGCCGTCAACGTCCGGAAGAAGGCTTCCAAGGGGCGTCAGGACGCTTCGCAGCCCCAAGTCGTTCATGGGACGATCGTGAACGGCCCGGGTGGCGTCGCGATACCCAGGGAAAAACGCCGGGCCGCTGACGACGTGGGCACCCGGTACGTTCGCGGCGCCCGCGCAGCGTCCCCAGATTCTCTCCGTGGCCTTCTTCGGCTTCGGCAGCAGCTTCTCGGCTACGCCAACTATTTCAGGCAGGCTCGCTACCATAATGCCGAGCACCTCCGGCGCCAGGCCGTTCAGGGGGACCGCCTGATTCGCAACAGGTTGGCCGAAGCCGGAGACCCAGCTTGGAGGGCAGAGTGGCCAGCAAACACGCCAGCGGAGTGCGACTGGCTAAGCGGCATTTGGCGAAAGCGGTTTTCGGCCATCGGCGCCTAGCGCGAGATTCCGAACGCGAGCGGGACCGAGGCAGTTTCTGAAAGGAGGGGACTGTGGGCCACAATCTCACCGGCGCGGACGTCCATCAAGTCCTTGCGCAGCATGGGATTGCGCATCTTCACCACGCGAACACCGTGACAACCTCATGCGCGTTCCTGAGGTTGAAAGGGCTTGCGTCTCGTAAGCGAGTAGAGGACGCAGGCTTGCCGCAGACTGCGCAGTTCACCGACCCGGTCGACAAGAAGTACGGCATCTACAACGACATTTTCACGGACGGTGTCGACATTCACAAAAGAGCCGGGCGCAAGAAAGGGCCCAACCAGTACGGCCCGGTTCTTTTCCGACTTCCGGTTGCCGTTCTCCTTAACCTACCGGCTGGGGCCGAGGTCATGGTTGCCAGATTGAACCCGTCCAAGTGGTCTCCGATGGACGCGCCTGACGCGCGTTTTTTTCAAGACGAGGAACAGCTGAGGACCGGGTACAAGAAGGGCGAATTCGATCAGCACATCATCATCCGCACCCCTACGGGGATACTTCCATTCTCGGATCAGCCAGTTGATATCCTTGTCGACGATCCCCAGCTCTCCCTGCCAGACGGCACCAACGCTCATGTGGCGGCGTCGAACCGGCTGAAGGCCGCAGCGGTCGCCGGAGGGGTTGAAATCAGGTGGACGACTCGCGAGTGCGGACCTGGTTGCGTTTGCCTGGAAAAGTACAGGACCTGGGACCTGCAGAAGCACTTCTAACGAGAGATCCACATGTTCATCAAGCCGCGGAAGTCCACGACCGACCCTCGACTCCGCTCTCTGCTTCAGAAGGCGGTCCGCAGGGGGTACTCCAAGATCGCCGAGTTGACGGCGCGGAAGCTCGATGACCAGGGCGACCGAACTTGGATCCGCTCTCGTGCAGTCGTGATCACGTTCGAAGAATGCTGGCCCCTCGCGCAGGATCTGGTCTTGACCAAGGAGCCGGAGTCCCGGGTTGCCGCCCTTACTCGCGTGTGTCCGCAGTCCAAGCAGAAAGACGCAGCCGGACTCGGCGCACTGGCTCACGAGTTTCACGAAGGTGATCGGACCATGTTGGACCTGGTTCCGGAGCCCGCGGATGTCAGGAATGTCTCTGAAGCTTTAGATCGCCCAGCTGCCTTCTTCGCCTGGGCCAGAACCATGTGCCACACCGCTGAGGCTTCCGGGGTCGTGACTGCTGCGGCCAAGTACCTCCCAGCGGCCACCTGGGCGTGGGACAAGGCTTGCATTCTCGCCGGGGCGTACCTAGCCACGAAAGGAGCGCTTCCCAAGTGCGATTCAGGACCAGCCTGCGAGGCGGAATTCCCCTTCTGGGTGGCGCTCGACAAGCACACGCCTCAAGGCAAGGAAGTTCTGCAACGACTCGGTTCGGAACTTCGCGTGTCATATCGCCAACTCATCTGGAGCGGATTCTACTTCGAGAGTGCGCGCGTAAACGCCTTGGTGCAGTCCCCATGGTTCGATGCTGAGCGAACCTGGCGCCTGCGTTGCGCTGGCCTGACGAACGAGACCGGCGCGGCCTTGTGGGGACAGGTCCGCGCCATGTTGCAAGAACGACTCGCGAAGGAAGCGGGCAGTCTTCAACAGGATCTTGCGTCGATGTCGGAGCCTCAGGGGCACTTGTTCTGACAGCGATAGGCTCGGGTACGCGTAAACAGGCCTCAAGTCCGCCTCGCCAACATGATTGACATTCGCAACCACGACGCCGCGAAACTCTCCCCCCCGAAGTCGTTCTCGTCCACAACGTCATTGAGGCGATTGGTTCGAACTGCGGCCAACCTGCTCCGCCAGACTTGAACGCCCCCTCGCCGCTCGCGATACTCTCCCCCGGGTAGTGCTGGTCCGAAGTCCGCCTCTTGCCCGACCCTCTCGTCCTCATGGAGCGTCCTGCATGCGCGTCGCCTTGTTCATCGACGGGAAGAACTTTTTCGCGGGCTGGAAGGACGCGACCGGCGGGGCCGACATCGACTTCAGGAAGCTCGCGCCCTGGATCGTCCACGCGGCGGGCGGCACGACCCTCCTCGGCGCGCACTACTACACCGGGGTGGACGAGGCGTTCCCGAGGACGCCCGCGCAGGAAAAGCTCGACGGGTTCCTCGACATGATCGATCAGCTCCCCGGCTTCTTCGTCCAGCGATTCGCGCAGAAGATGCGGACGCAGACCTGCGCGTCGTGCGGTCACTCGCACAGCTTCGCGCGGGAGAAGGAGGTCGATACCACGATCGTGGCCGACATGTTGCGGCTCGCCGCGGTCAACGGGTTCGACATCGCGGTCCTTCTCTCGGGCGATGCGGATCTCGTGGCGGCGGTCGAAGGCGTCCGGGCGCTCGGGAAGAAGGTGCTGGTCGCGTCCTGGGGCCAGAGCGGGCTCGCAGCGCGCCTGCGCAGAGCGGCGTTCGACCACCTCGACCTGCTCGCGGGAATGGCGGAATTCGGGCGCCAGGGACATGGGTACGCGGCCGCAGGCGCGCCGGCGATCGCCCCCGTCGCGTCCTCACCCACGAACGGCGGGTACGAGGGCGCGCGGGCGCCCGCAGCGCCGCTGTCGAACGACCCCGCGGTTTACGAGGCGTTCACCCTCGATGAGATCCGGAAGGCGCAGGCCGCGATGCATAACGGCTACGTCGGCGTCCACTTCTTCGTCACTCGCTGGCGAAGCGTGACGCTGCCTGAGATCCCCGACCTTCGGCGCAGGACACTCGATCGGCTGGTCGCGGACGGGAAGGCGGAGATCTACCTGGCCGACGACGGGACGCAGGCCGTGCGGCTGAACGGCGACGCGGCAGTCGAGTCTGGAGCGCAGGTACCGATCGCGAGGTCGATGCTCACACCAATCGGGTCTACCGCGCCGCTGAGCAACGACCCCGCGGTCTGGGACGAAGCGTGCGTCGCTGAGATCCGCCGCGCGCAGACCGCGATGCCAGGCGGCTACATCGGGGCGCACTTCTTCGTCACGCGCTGGAAGAGTTCGACGCTGCCGGAGATTCCGGAGTTCAGGAGACGGACGCTCGATCGGCTCGTCGAGCAGAAGAAGGCCGAGGTGTACTTGACGGAGGATGGGATTCAGGCGGTGAGGGTGAAGGGGTAGACTTCAAACTGACCGGCGTTCGCGACAAGAAAACGCGTGCCGGGAAGGCCCGGCTCCTCGTGGAATTCAGAATTCAAGGGTGCGTGGATGAGCCAAGGTTGGAGCGATGGCCGAGTGTTTTTTCACTTTGCGAACGGCGGCCACTTTCCTTGGCCTTCCCTCGCCGGCATGCGCATACACCACGCAGTGTTAGGGGTTGGAGAAGTGGTTCGGGTGACGAGGGACTCGTTTGAAGTGAAGTTCCTACATGAGGGCGAGCCTGGACGCGCACGCCACTTCCTTCTCGACGCCTTAGCAAATGGCAAGTTCTCCATTGATGCGCCGCCGGAACTCAACTCTTCATTTGAGAATTTCAAGCGCGAGTTCGAACGTCGCGAGATTGAGAACCGCGAGCAACTCCGCATTCGGGATGAGGCTCAGCAAGAAGCTGACCGCATCCGTCAGGTTAAGCTTGCCGAGCAGCACGCCGCGGAAATGGATGCCAGGAAGGAATTTGATCAACTGAGGACACACTTCGGACTGGTCGGTCGTCGCGACAACTCCCCACTGGATCGCCTGTACCCGATCCTTCGCGAGATGAAGTCGACCGATCAGCTCTGCGCCGCCGATCTGGAATGGCTGGAGGAGGAACTTCACTTCGACGTTCTTGCGAAGTACCACGAACTGCGCGGAGAAATCGCGAAAGCCGGTAAGTTCTGGAGAAAGGCTGGCTTTCCCGAGCGGGCCTTGAACATCAGCAACGACGCATCGCAGACGAGCAATCGGGTCATCCTCACGATGCGCGGAGGTGCCTTCCGCGACCTGGGCGACCTTCCGGCGGCCGAGCAATCGGCGCGAAGGGCGCAGGAACTCAAACCGGGCGACCCGTACTCGCTGAAGTTGCTTGGGGCAATCTGTATCCAGTCGGGAAGACCTGAAGAGGGAGAGCGTTACTTCGAAGCGGCAGGGTCCACACCACCTGAAGCTGACCGCGAATTCAGATCTGCCATTGGAAAGGCGGTCCCGGCGAACCAACGCAGTGTGGCAGAGTATCTGCTGAAGAAGGACCCTGTGCGATTCGCTTGGGCGAAAGCGTACCTTGGAACTGCGTAACCTGCCCGAGCGTGCGGCCAGGTCATGCCAGCGACCGTTCCTTGAAGGCAGCATCACTGCGGCGAAGGCAGGGACTACCTGACGGACGGTGGGATACAGCTGGTGAGGGTGAAGGGCTGACCACGCGGCTTTCAGTCAACCGACGGCTCGCCTGTCCGATGATGTGCCTGACGGCTGCGACTAGCGATTCAGCCCTGGGAATCCGCTGACAACCTCGACCCCTCTGGGTATTGAATGATTCCGTACTTCTTGAGTGCTTCCTTGGCTGCAACGCGCGATAGAATCCGGCGATGCACTCTCGGGTTTCTTCCACCAGGGCTACAAAGCGGGCTGACCACCAGTTTTCTGTAACGCTCCTCTCCATCGGTGTCCGCCTCATCTCTCGCTCCGAGGCCAAACGCCTCCTCGCCGGGCTGAACCGCTTCGCCCAGGTCGTCCTCGATTTCACGGGAGTCGAGGAAATCGGCCAGGGGTTCGCCGACGAGGTGGTTCGCGTCTGGGCACGCGCGCACCCGAAAGTGAGGTTGAAGCCGGTGAACATGTCCGAAGCGGTGGCGTTCATGGTGCGCCGGGCCACGCTGTAGTCCCGCCCCGCGAACCTTCCGCTTCCCGCCGCGATAGAATCTGACCGCCCCATGCCTCCTCCCCGCACCCGCCTCGTCTGCATCTCCGACACGCACAACCACCACGCCGCGGTGCGCCTGCCGCCCGGGGACGTGCTCGTCCACGCCGGGGACATCTCGGGGATGGGGCGGCCGCGGGAGATCGAAGCGTTTGCGCTGTGGCTCCGTGAGCAGCCCTTCCCGCACAAGGTCGTGATCGCGGGGAACCATGACTGGCTGTTCGAGAGGGAGCCGGCGGCGGCGCGGGGGATCCTGGAGAAGGGGTGCCCGGGGGTGGTGTACCTGGAGGACGGCGGGGCGGAGATCCGGGGGCTGCGGTTCTGGGGGTCGCCGTGGCAGCCGGAGTTCTGCAACTGGGCGTTCAACATCGCGCGGCGGGAGGACCGGGCGCGAAAGTGGGCGATGATCCCGGCGGACACGGACGTGCTGGTGACGCACGGGCCGCCGCAGGGGATTCTCGACCGGACGATGGGTGGGGACCAGGCGGGGTGCGAAGCGCTGGCGGCGGAGCTGTCCTTCGACTCGGCCTGCGGCCTCGCTCAGGATAAGCAGGGCCGCGAGGGGCATCGACGTGAGAAGACTTTTTCTCGGCCCTGCTTACGGGGGAGGCTGAAGCCGCGGGTGCACGTGTTCGGGCACATTCACGAGGCGTACGGGGTGGTGGAGCGGGGCGGGACGGCGTACGTGAACGCGAGCATCTGCACGGTCGGGTATCAGCCGACGAATGCGGCGGTGGCGAGGGAGCTGTAGCCTGCGCCGCGCACGTCAGACCGAATAGATGACCACGCCAAAGTGAGTCGCTTCGTAGGCCAAGGTGTTGACCGTCTCGCGCGCATCCTCGAACTCGCTCGCGCCGCAGAGTATGACGTCGGACCGCACCTGCGCCTTCCTTGCCATGAACCATCCCGCGCGGACGTCGTCGATGGCGGACTCCCCGTCCGGGGCAACGACGAGAAGATCCCAGTCGCTTTCCTCGTGTGCCCTTCCCCGCGCACGGCTTCCGAAGAGCCACACCGCCTTCGGGTGCCAGGCCTGCTCGATGAGGTCCAGAAGCCTGGAAATGGGAGCAAGGTCGATCGCCTGGCCGCGGGCGTCGAGAGGAGGCGGAAGCGGTTGGCTCATAGGGGCATGTTAACAAGGCAGCAAACGGGGGTCTGAAAGAGGACGCCCGTACAGAATTGCCTGCAAATCAAGAAACGGAGGACGAGTCACTTCGCGCGTGGTCGGCGAGCTACAGGCGCAACCTCTTTCGTCTGAACCAGATTGCAGCAAGACGGAAGAGAAAGGAAATGCCGATCCCGCCGAGCGCGCCCATGCCCCAGGAAAGCAGCCTCTTGTTCTCAATCCGGGACTTCCCGCCGCGAGCACGGAGCCTGACTTCCTCAAGGTCTGCCTTCGTACGGGCGAGGAGTTGTGACTCCTTTCCCAACAAGAACTGGATCTCAGACTCCGAGTACGGAAGGCCGTCCTTGCTCCGCCAATTTCTGAGTCCCCGCTCGTGGTGCTGATGAATGGTCAGGAGGAGGTCGTAGGATCCTTCAAGTCCTGGCAGAGCGTCCACGGCTCTCCTCACCGGCATCAGGCCCGGCAGGAAATAGGCCCAGCATGTACTGGCTATGAGAATGGCGCTCGGCAAACCCAGAACGAGCAGGATTCCCAGAGTCCCGAAAAACCCGATGCTGGCGCTCGAGCGGGGGACAGCGCGCCTTGCCGACGTGGAATCTGGGTCGAGTTCGCGACGAGATTTGCGGGATTTTGGTGGAAGGTCAGCCAGAGCTTGCGACGGTCTGGTCGATCCGCCGCGCCCGGTCGTAGCCTCAGCCTGAGGGGTTTCACGAACCGTCAACGGCTGCCGACATTCGCGACAGTGGACGACCTTCCCCAGGTGCTCATCGGCGTAGGTGAAGCTCCCTCCACACGGACATTGCACGCGGACGCTCACTTGTTCACTCCTGCATCCTTCTACTTTTCACTGGGGTCCACAACTGACCCCGGTTCGCCACGAAGAAGCAACGACAGCGGACACCTCATTTCGTGCGAAGGATCGAAGAGCTTGTTCTCCGAAGTGCAGAAAATGTAGATCACGACATCCGTGGCTTCCAAGTGCAGCTGCGCCACCGTTGACGAAGGCGGGCGTCCAGAGCTTGAGCCATGGCGGCTCGCGAAAATGCCTCGAAGAATTATCCCCGTCTTCTCGCCTCCGCTCAGATGACGCTTTGCGATGAACCACACTTGCTCATCGTCTTTGGCCTCGCTGAAAGCCTGGGCAATGTACGGGGCAAGCTCTTCGACATCCTCCGCTTTCACCACAACTCCTGCACCTTGCGAGTTGGTCCATTCAAGCAGAGTACGCACGTGAGCGATCGTGAAGATCTGGGGATGCGAATAGGGGGTGTGCTGAGACTCCCGAAGTCTTAGACGGACATCGGCGACTTCTTGCGACGTCATTTCCTTCTCCGGATTGATGCGCAGCGCAGAAAGGCCGACACATGCCTTGACATCAGATGTTCTAAAGGTTCGGCCGGTTTCGCCGTAAATTACACGGCTTTCCTCTCTCCACGGGCTGGCGCAACCCGCCACCGTCACCACGAAGATTGCCAGATGGACGCGATACGCCATTGTTTTTAGATACATCGGGGCGTCCCTAATGGTGTAAGCCTGAATTGCGGTGGTGGACCCTGTTTGCGAGTTGGCAAAGGCCAGCGATGTTCTCCAAGCACCTCGAAGCATGTGAACAACTTTGAGATGCTTCAAAACAAAATCCCAATCGAGAATCCCCACAACGCGGTGACATTTCCGCTGCCCGGAAGGAACATCACGCCGGTTGAAATGTCGACAATACCGATGGTGTATCCCACGCGTACGTCGATTGGAAATGCGATTCCGCTCACATCCTTGTCCCAGTCGCCCGCCTTCGCGTATTCATAGATAAGCCCGACGCATCCGCTGAAATACAGTGCTCCGTGCTTACTGTAGTAACTGTCGATCACCCGCTGGCCGTTCTTGTCCGGGCCGAGTGGAATAGCTACCCCAATCCCAACCATGCCGCTGAAGAGCAGATCTGTGAACGTCGAAGTCTTTGTGGTGGTCTGGCCTGTCGAGTAGTCGTACGTCGTCTCCTCCAAGACTCCTCTACCAGCGTAGACATCGAAGGAGGCCTGGAAGAAGAGATTCTCGCCTTTCGTGCGTAAGTAGATGCCACCTCCCCAGAAGGGGTCCAGTTTCTTTATCTTGGCGTTGATCGGAACCAGCACCCCGGCTCGCAAGCCGAAATGTGTCTTCCCCTCAGGTGGAGGAAGCTTCGGCTCGGACTTCTTTACTTCAGGCGCTGCGTCCGCAGGAGGCTCAGCCTCATTGCTCGTATCGCCGTCTGCTTTCTCGGTTACCCGTGCCGCGAGCCGGAAATCGCCTTCCAGAAGCCAGGTGGTCGACAGAGTGGCGGATGTCTGGGTGCGAATTGCCACGTATTGAGGATGTGCGCGCTGGACACAATATCGACTTGCATCCAGATCCTGTGCGTTGCCTGAACTGCATACCGTAAGGAGGGTTACCAATACGGCCAAGGCGCGCGCACAAATTGCTACGACTGTTTCACTACTGTTCATGATCCGACTCCGGTTGAAGATGTTTTAGAGGATGGGTGAGTGAGATGACACCGTGTCAATCCAATCTGGGGTGCCACGCGGCT
This sequence comes from uncultured Planctomycetia bacterium, assembly GCA_964590435.1. Classification (GTDB taxonomy): domain Bacteria; phylum Planctomycetota; class MHYJ01; order WSZJ01; family WSZJ01; genus WSZJ01. The sequence goes on along the minus strand of CAZPWT010000008.1, from coordinate 182,680 downwards.
ATGGCCCAATGCTAATGTGGTATGCATCGGATGATGAGCTGCCGGAGTAGCTCCACACACGGATGTAATACAACTCATAGGCTGAGCATAGCCAGAATATCGATTCGCTCGAGGTGCCACCATTCGTTGAAGATGCGATAAGCGTACCGCCCTCATTGTAAAGTTCCAGATCATAATCAAATGGTAGACTTGTAAGGTCGATGCTCAGGGCAACATCTGAAGAATCCATCGAAAAAACGTACCAGTCTGTATCGGTCGGAGTCTTTATGACAGCATCAAAGGACCATCCTGGTCCGCCCCCGCTCCAAAGGCCTATGAAGTACGCCGTTGCTCTTGTTTCATTTGGCTCCCGCCAGTCATCGTAGGCAGGTCCGACCGTAATGGTCAGGTGATAGCCGTCGGTAGTTGAGCTGGAGGATGCGCTGAATACCTTGAGGTAGTAAATGCCACCGTCTACTACTGTCACATAGGAGATGAACTCGCTGGAAGTGCCACTATTCAGTGAGGACGCGAGAAGAGTCCCTGAGACATCGTACAGTTCCAGGTCGTAATCAAAGGGCAGGCTTGTCAAATCGATGGTCAGTTGGTCACCAATGCTGGCGGCGAACCCGAACCAATCCTGGTCACTGGTTGTTGCAATAAGCGCGTCGATGGTGAAAGTGCCTGGGTATGGAGTGAGCGGATATGCCGAAGTTTGAGTGTTGTTCGGCTCGTAGATGTCGGAGGGCCCGCTTGGCGGCGGTGGCGGCGGCGGTGGCGGAGGGGGATCTTCAGCACTACCGCCTCCACCTCCGCCTCCGCCACTACCACCGCCACCACCGCCGCCGCCACTGGTGCTGCTGCTGCTGTGGTTTTTCCGGCACCCACTAAGTCCCAGGAGGCTCCCCATCAACAGAACAATCAGAACCGCCGCACTGATGCGTGCAATTTCTCCGGATTTCATGTGCGCCTCCCGAAAGTGAGTGACTGGAGCCTCACGGACTCGCGTCGCCGTCATGCTCGGTAATCGTTCGCGACAGCGTGCTTTCCCCCTGACTACGTTTACGGAACGGAGACCGGAATCTGATGATTCGTTCAGAATCAAGCGGGTCTGCCGCAAGCCTCCCTGCGATTGGATCGCAAGTCTTGTCCAAATGGGGACTTGCGTTTGCCGTTAGGAAGCCCCTCGTCGAAGGACGTCTGGAGCCGATATAGGAGCGGCAGGGGGGCGAGCAAGAGCGAGTACAAGCAATTGAGCCCGCAATCGATCGCGCCTGGCGCGAAGCGCGTCATGAGCGGGCGGAGCGGGCCGCGGCGTGGTACCGCGAACTCCTCCAGGCTCACCTCAACGCGACCGCCTTAACCACTGCCTGAAACTCGCTTGCCAGTACCCCGACATCGGCACCAGCTTGAGCCAGTCGGCGGAGTTCGCGCGGATCTTCGCCAGCTCCGTGAAATCGTTCCCGACCAGCTCGTACACCGGCCGCGGGTCCATCCCCAGCGGCCCGCGGCGCGCGGCCTCGACGCCCAGCAGCATCGCCAGCAGGAGACGCGCTTCCACGACATCGTCCCCAGTGCCGGCGCGGCCGAGGGCCTGCTCGCCGGCGGGGAAGTTATCGGACATGTAGTGGGCGATGCCCAGGAGGAGGCGGGCGTCGGAACCGAGCCAGAGGGAATCGGCGGCGGTCTTGAGGGAGAGGGCGGCTTCGCGGAAGCGGCCGGCGTTGAAGGCGGCGAGGCCCTTGACGAAGGCGGCGTCGGCGGGGTCGGCGGAGGGGGAGAGTTGCTGGAAGGTTGCGAGGTCGCGGTCGGCGCCCTGGAAGAGTGTGCGGATTTCGGGGGAGTCGTCGGCGGCCTGGGCGACGAAGAGGGCGATGGTGGTGGCGTCGGCGCCGGAGGGCGGGCCGTCGAGGGCGGCGAGGTGGAGGGTCTTGAGGGTGAGGGCGCGCTTGATGCGGAGGCGGGCGCGGAGGAGGACGGCGGGGGCGGAAGAGGGATCGGCGTCCACGGCGGCGCCGGCGGCGGCGAGGGCGGCCGCGGTGTTGCCGAGGAGGTTCTCGAGGCGGGCGGTTTCGAGGAAGGCGGTGGGGATTTTCGCGAGGAGGTCGCGCACGGGTCCGGCGCGGGCCGGGCGATCGGCGGGGTCGAGGTCGCGGAGCTGGCCGAGCATTTCGCGGACGTCGGCGAGGGTGCGTGCGGCGGGGTCCTCGACCGGCGGGCCGGGGTCGGGCTGAGCGACGTTCGGGCCGGTGGTGTTCGGCGGGTTGCGCGCGCCGGCCGCCGGCGGCTTGAAGATCGCGAAAAGCACCGCGGCGACCGTGATCACGGCCAGCGCGCCGACCCACACCCCCTGCGGGATCTTCAGCGGATCGCGGGGAGCGCTTCGCACCTTCTTTCCCGCGAGGTAGAGATCGAGCTGGGAAGCGAAGTCTTCGGCGGTTGTGTGCCGTGCGGCGGGCTCCTTGGCCATGGCGACGCGGATGATGTCCTCGACGGGCTTTGGGATCGACGGCTCGAGGGTGCGCGGGAGGGGAGGGGGTTCGTTGGTGACCTTGAGGAGGACCTGCATCGGGTCGTCGCCGTAGAACGGGTCGGAGTGGGTGGCGAGGCGGTAGAGCGTCGCGCCGAGGGCGTAGACGTCGGTGCGTTCGTCGCACCGCCCGCCGCGCGCCTGTTCGGGCGACATGTAGGCCGGGGTGCCGACGAGGAAGTCGGTCTGCGTGATGGTGGCGCCCTTGCGAACGGGGCGGGCGATGCCGAAGTCCATGAGGTAGAGATGGCCGTCCGGCGTGGCCATGATGTTCGACGGCTTGATGTCGCGGTGGATGATCCCCTGCTTGTGCGCGAAATGCAGCGCGCGCGCCGCGTCGCGGAGGCACTCGACCTTGCGGTTGAGCGGCGCGTTCATACGGTCGATCGTCTCGCCGTCCACCAGCTGCATCGCGATGTAAGCGCGGTCGCCTTCCTGCTCCATGCCGAACACGGGGGCGATGTTCGGGTGGTGGAGGTTCGCGAGGATGTTCGCCTCGCGCTGGAAGCGGGTGACGTCCTCGGGCTCGGCGTCCTTGAGGATCTTGACGGCGACGGGGCGCGCGAGCAGCGAATCCCACGCGCGCCAGACTTCGGACTGTCCGCCCTTGCCGATGCGCTTCACGAGGATGTAGCGGCCCAGGCGGCGGGTTGGGTCCGCGGCCAGGGGCTGGACTTCTTCGGGGAGATCGGCGGGGGGCATGGGGGAGGTGATACGGGCGGTGGATGATTTGTGAGGGAGGTTGATCGTGCAAGGGGGGAATAGGTTCGTTCCAAGGAGCCTTTATCCGCGGCCGTTTCCGCGCCATCCGCCTTTATCCGCGAATTCTGTTACAAATAACACTCTTGACTTTACTGCCTTATAGGATATACTTACTGTTCATGAACCACACCGACGCCCTCCTTACCGACCTGACCCAGCGGATCATCCGTTGCGCCTTCCGCGTCCACAACACGCTCGGCCCCGGGCTGCCCGAACACGTCTACGGCAACGCCCTCGCCATCGAATTCCGGAAAGCAGGCATCGCTTGCGCCCGCGAAGCTCCCCTCGCGGTGTGGTACGACGGCGAAAAGGTCGGCGACTTCGCCGCCGACTTCGTTTGCGCTTCCGAGGTCATCGTCGAGCTCAAGGCGGTCCAGGAGGTGACAGAGGGGCACGGGGCGCAGCTCTGTACGTACCTGACGGCCGGACGCAAGCCGGTCGGCCTGTTGCTGAATTTCGGGGGACGGAAGGCCGAGATTGTCCCTAAGGTGAAGAGCGAATTCGCGAGGAAGACGGGGTAGGGATCGGAGAAAGAAAGGAATTCGCGGATAAAGGCGGATGCCGCGGAAAAGGCCGCGGATAATGACGGGCAGAGATGAGTGATACCGACCCCTCCGACCTCCTCCTCCGCGAGTACCAATCCCTCGTGGACCAGATCCGCCGCGCCCGCAAACTCGACGAGGAATCCGCCCTCGACCTCGTCCATGACACCTTCGTCCGCGTCTACGAGTCCTTCCAGAACTTCGACCCCGCGAAAGGCGAGTTTCGCGGTTGGCTCTGGGGCGTCATGAAACACGCCGCCCTCAAGAAACCCCAGCCGGGCCTCCGCCCCGAAGGCGTCGAGGACGCTTCGCCCCTGGCCGACCTCGTCGGCGAAGAAGTCGTGAATTTCGTCCGCTCCTCCGTCGCCGCCCTCCCCGAGGCCTACCGCCGCACGGTCGAAATGCGCTTCTACGAGGGCAAGGATCTGGCGGCGATTGCGAAGGAGCTGGGCGTCCCGCTCGGTACCGTCAAGGCCCGGCTCTCCCGAGCCCCCGAAATGCTGCGGCAGGGGATGGCGGTGCAGGCGACGACGGCGCGGCTGTTCCTGGAGCGGAAGAAAAAGAAGTCCTAGACCTTGCGCAAGCCTTTGTCCCCGAACACCTTACAACAATCTCCCAATTCCTCGAAAGTCCCTGCAACCTTCTTACCCCCCGGGCGCAAGTCTCTACAGCCACACCCATCCCAGCGCCCCCTTCCGGAGACCCCCCACCATGCTCCGCTTCACCGCAGCCCTTCCCGCCCTCCTCGTCTTCGCCCTCGCCGCCGGCGCCGACGAACCCCGCACGATCACCGTGCGCGGCCACGGGACGGTCAAGGCGAAGCCCGACACCCTGGTGCTCACGTTCAACGCCAAGGGCAACGCGGAAAAGGCGGCGGACGCGATCGAGAAGCTGAACAAGAACGTCAAGACGCTCAAGGACGACCTCGCGGCCGTCCTCGCCGAAATGAAGGCCCAGGGCGCCAAGGTCGAAGACACCGGCTTGTCGTTCGCGTCCCCCGGCGGCGGCGGCGGCATGATGCAGGTCGTGATCAACGGGATGGGCAAACAGGAGGAAGCGGCGGCCGAGATGACCGCGACCAGCCAGATCCGCGTCACCGTCCCGGGCGTGGACGCCATGAAGCCCGAGGACGTCGCGACGCTCGTCTCCACCCTCCTCGACAAGGGCCAGGGCGCCGCGGGCGAAGCTGCCGGCGACGACGGCTGCTTCAACGTCTTCGGCGCCCGCGCCGGCGGCGGCTCCCCGGTGAAGTTCGTGATCAGCGACAAGGAAGCCGCGCTCTCCAAGGCCTGGGACGAAGCCGTCAAGAAGGCCCGCAGCCGCGCCGAATCGATCGCTTCCCGCCTCAACCTCACCGTCGGCGGCGCCGTGAAAGTGCGCGACCTGTCCGACGAAGCCGCCCCCCAGAACGACGTCGCGGCCGCCGCGATGCGGATGATCGGCGGGAAGGGTGGACAGGGGACGTCGAGCGGGGAGACGGAGCTCAGCGTTGACCTGGAAGTCGAGTTTGAGCTGAAGAAGGCGGACGGCGAGAAGAAGTAAGGAAGCGGTGGACCGGAATTCAAGGGCGGCTCATCGAGCCGCCCTGTTCTTTTCGACCGGGAAATGGACAAAGGGCCCGGAAGCTCGCGGCTCCCGGGCCCTTCGCGAAGGCAGGTGCGGACAGGCCGACTTTCATGGGTCGTCCCCGACCACTTGGGGCGGTTCGCGGCGGATTTGCCCGGCGCTCCCGTTGCGTGAAAAGGAGCCGGCTCGATGTCCGGCCCGCCTTCGCTCCTTCGGAGCTACGGCGGGCAAGCGAAACACCCCGCGAGGGAATCCAGCGCCGGTATCCCCTCGCTTCCTTCTGGTCTGGCTCACCTCCCGTCTGAAACGAGTTCCGGCCATCCTTCGTTCAGTGCGTCACGTTTGACACACCTCACTTGCGGCCGCGAGCGACTTCCTCACGCGCCACTCTTCCGCCAGGACAGCCATGCGGCGGACATCGACGTATCGACCCCGGATCCAGCGGCCCTGCCGTGCGACTCCCTCGGAACGGAATCCCGCGCGTTCGTACACGCGAATCGCCCTGGGATTCGACTCGTAGACCTCCAGCTCCACGCGGTTCAGGTTCAGGCGATCAAACGCAATCTCCAGCATCAACTCCGTGGCCTCGCGGCCCAGGCCCTGGTTCCAGAACTCCTTCTCGCCGATCTGGATCCCGAAGCCTGCCTTGCGGCTGTGGCCCGAAATGCCGTGGAGCCCGGCGCTTCCGATGGGGCGCCGCAGTTCGCGGTGCACCAGGACGAGCAGGACGTTGTCACGGTCGTTCGAGCGGGAAGCCAAGAGCGCCCGTTCCTCCTCCAGCGACAGCGGGAGAACGCGGGCGAGGTACTGCGTCACGTCCGGGTCGTTCAGCCAGCGGACGAAGAGCTCCGCGTCGGACGGCTGGACGGGCCGCAGGTCAAGGCGGGGTCCTCGGGCAAAGACGGGGTCCACTGGCTGCCTCCTTTCATTGGGGTAGGGCGGGTTCCTGTTGGGGAGCACCCCGCCTTCGCCTTTGCCTCGGTCGCTTCGCGACCTCGGCGGCTTCGGCGGCTTCGGCGGGTGGGCCCGGGCTTTGCCCGGGCCCAAAACAAAACCGGCGATCCGTTGCGCCCGGGGGCGGCGGATCGCCGGTTTCGATATTTCGGCAGTCCTAACCGCTTCCGAGCCTCCACAGCACGACGCTCATCTCTTCGAAATGCCGGCAATTCGCCTGCGACCCGGCGGGATAGCCCGGGGAGCCGGCCTTCGTCGTGCGGATGGAGTCTCGAAGCGATTTCATGGTTCTGGTTGATCGTGCGAGGGGCGGGAAGGTTCGCGGGAAAAAACGAATTTCCGCGAAGGGGCGATCCCGGGTCGCCGGCCGGCAGAAATTCCTGGGGGCGAGGGAAAGCCCGTTCCTCGCTTGCCCCCAAGTCCTTGCTTTTCAATAGCTTGCATTCTCAAACAATATGGAGAAAATTTGTTGAAGAGGTTCTTGACTCCGGCGCTTTCCGTGTTATATTTCGTACAACTGAGTTGACATAAGGGAGATGAACATGATTCACGACGTCGGCGCGATCGCGAAGAAGTGCGGGCTGGGGAACATCCTGTCGGGACGCCGGACCTCCCCCGGGGTGCGGGAGAAGATCGAGGCGGAATTCGCCGACATCCGCAAGAGCGGCGTCGAGGTCCTCGACTTCAGCAAGATCGACATCGTCGACTTCTCCGCCGCGGACGAGATCGTGGCGAAGCTGGCCGGGCGCATGGAGCAGGGCGAGTACGGGGAGGGCACCATCCTGCTGTCCGGGTGCAACGACGCCGTGCGGGAAGGGCTGGAGGTGGCGCTGAAGCAGAAGGACCTGTGCCTGATGCACGTGGACGGGAAGAAGAAGTGGTCGCTGGTGGGCGACCTGAACCCCTACCTGCGGGAGACGCTGGATCTCTGCATGAAGGGGGGGACGCTGCTGGCGCGCGACCTGGCGGCGGAGATGAAGCTGAAACTGAACACCGCGAGCACGCGGCTCATCAACCTTTTCGCCAAGCATCTCGTGCTGAGAAAGGAGGACCAGGAGAACAAGATCGGGCGCGAGTACACGTACTGTTCGCCGTTGTCGGCCCTGCCGTAGCAGGGGGCCTTTTTTTTCGGTCCCATGCTTCAACTAACTTGTTAGTGACCGCAAACACCACAGACTAAAAGGAGTAAGAGAATGCATCTCAACCGCGTCGTCCTCATCGGCAGCCTCTGCAAGGACCCCGAGATCCGCTTCGCCGGCCCCTCCCAGGTCCCCGTCACCGACCTCCGCGTCGCCTGCAACCGCGTCTGGAAGAACGCCAAGGGCGAGAAGAGGGAAGACCACCTCTTCATCGATGTCGTCGCCTGGGCCCGCCAGGCCGAGACCGCCGTCCAGTACCTGCGCAAGGGACGCCTGATCGGCGTCGAGGGCCGCCTCCAGATGGACGAGTGGACCGGCCAGGACGGCCGGAAGAACCAGCGCATCCGGATCGTCTCCGACCGCATCCTCTACCTGCCCCAGGGAGGCGCGCGCGACGACGCCGCGACGCCGGCCGAATCCGAACACTCTTCCGAGGAGGAGGAGGTCCGCGCTTCGGCCTAGATCCCCCGGGGCGCCCACGGGCCGGTTCCACCCCGGCGCGCCCCTGCCGCACCGAGCCAACCACCTCCGGGCAACGGCCGGCCCGGGCTTGCCCCCCGAGGAAGGCCGTGTTCGAAGCGCCGCACGGGAAGCCGCGCGATGCGCCGTGTTCAAGGGATGTCGAAGGACCTCCGCCCGGAGGCATGTCGATCCGGCCCCGGGGAGCTCCGGTCTGCCGTTGCGGGACGGCGGGCCGCCTCCTTGGGGCCACTTTTCCACTCACAAAGGAGATTCCCATGACCGTTTCGATGAACCTCGCAGGCGTCCGGCCCGGGCTGTGGGCTTCGGCCGACTGCGACCTGCGCGTCCTGGCCGGCGTCCCGAAGGAGCTCGCGTTCGCGGTCGTCGCGGCGACCGTCACGCGCCAGCGGGACGAGATGGCGACGAGCCTGCTCACCGCCGGCGGCTCCGACGCCGACGTGCGCTCCCTGCTGCTCGCCCTGCCGGACCTGTCGTCGCTCGCCGCCCGCCTCCGCAAGCCTTCCCCGGACCGCCGTCCGCGCGGCCGCTCCCTCACGCGCCTCACCTGGAGCCTCCGCCGCGCCCGCATCTTCCTCGAGTCCTTCGCACCGCCGACCGCTTCCGACGACCCCGTCCTCGAGGACCGCGCGTTCGACCTGCTCGTCAAGGTGGTGTTCCTGCTCGACATCGTCGACGCCTGGCGCGACCCCGGCGCCGCCGCGATGGCCGCGGCGAGAAAGACGGGTTAGCCGCATGCTCACGATCGAGATCGATGCGCGCGAAGAGCCTTCCGGGATCCCGAGGCTGCTCGCGGAGCGCTTTAGTGTTCCCATCCGCGTCCGCCCGCTGCCGGTCGGCGACTACGTGTTGGGGGACATGGGAGTGGAGCGCAAGACGTCGCTCGACCTGGTGCGGTCGATCGCGGACGGGAGGGCGTTCGACCAGGCGCGGCGGCTGACGGGCGCGTTTCCGCGGGCGGCGCTCGTGGTCGAGGGGCTGTTCCCGCCGCCGGCGTGCGACGGCCGCGAGGAGTCCTACTTCGGCGCGCTGTCGCAGCTCTCGTGGTCCTTCGGGCTGCGCGTGTTCCCGACACGCTTCCCGCTCGACACCGCGATCCTGCTGCAGCGCTTTGCGCAGGCGGAGCTGGACCGCGTGGGCGGGCCGGTGGTGCGAGTGGACGAGAAGCGCTGGGGGAAGCCGCGGCACGCGACGGACCGGCGGCTGTTCCTGCTGCAGGGGTTCTTCGGCGTAGGGCCGGAGCGGGCGCGGAACCTGCTCAAGGCGTTCGGGAGCCTGCGGAGCGTGTTCTGTGCGCCGATGGAGGCGTGGAGGGAAGTGCCGGGGGTGGGGCCGACGCTGGCGAGGCGGATGCATGAGCTGCTGAATGATGAGAGGGGAGAGACGGGCGCGCGGGATGCGGGGTAGTTGGGGGTTTGGGAGTTCGGTTCGGGGTTCGGAGTTCCGGGTTCCGGGAGGTTCGGGAGTTTGGAGTTCGCTTAGGAGGAGGGGACATGAAGACAGTGCCGGATGGGTGGGGACTGCGGTGGGCTGCGAGGGAGCTGACGGACGCGGCGGGGGAGTTGTGGCCGGTGGGGACGGACGACCGGGAAGTCGAACGGATCCTGGCACAGGCGATCCGGGTGGCGGCTTGCGTGGCGCTTGGGTTGGCGGCGGGCCGGGAGGAAGCGGAGGAGAAGTTGTCCGAGGCCCGCGGCGCGGCGGCGGCCTTGGCGGCGCGGGTGCACATGGCGGTCAGCCGCGGGGCGGTAAGCGCGGAGGCGGGGCTGGCGATCCGGAAGAAGGTCCGGGTGCTGGTGGACGAGGTGGATCTCAGGAGGTACCGGATGAGGCGGCGCGCCGGGTGAGTTGGGGGTTTTGGGTTCCGGAAGTTGAGTTCCGAGTTCCGCGTTCAGAGTTCCGGGTTCGGTTGGGGTTGGGTGTTCGTGAACAGAACTGAACAGGTAACAGGACCGAGGAGGAGCAAATGGCGACCGTGCGACGGTTTCAGGATCTTGTCGTGTGGCAGAAAGCGCGTGAACTCTCGCTGCTGGTCTTCCAGTTGTCGCTCCGCAGTTCGTGGCCGGCCGGGAAACTCAAGGTGCAGATTCTCGACAGCTCGGCTTCCTGCGCGCCCAACATCGCGGAGGGTTTCGAGCGCGGGGGAAACGCGGAGTTCGTCAGCTTTCTCGGCATCGCCAAGGGCTCTGCGGGAGAAACCTCTTCCCACCTCTACGAGGCGCTCGATCGAGGCTACATCACAGGCGAGGATCACTCCCAAGGGGTCACCCTGGCGACCGAGGTCTGCAACCTCGCCGGCGGCCTGATCTCTTACCTGGAGCGGTCGGGCCTCAAGGGCCCTAAATTCCGCCACCGCCCTTCCCACCCCAAGACCACCAACCCCAAACCCCAACCGAACTCGGAACTCTGAACGCGGAACTCGGAACTCAACTTCCGGAACCCCAAACTCGCAGGTTTCCAGCCGTGTTTCCTAGCTAGCTCCTGCCCATCACCCTCGCCAGCGCCTCCACCAGCGCACTCCCCTCATGATGCGCCTCCAGCCTCCCCGCCCACTTCACCGCCTCCTCCGCATTCCCTTCCCTCCACCACGACAGCGCCATCTGGAACAGCGCTTCCGGCATCCGCGGCGCCTTCTCGAGAGCTTCCATCAGCCTCCCCCGCGCCGCGGCCGCGTTCCCGCGCGCCGCTTCCACGCACCCCAGCCCGACCAGCGCCGCGCCCGCGTCCTCCGGGGACGCCGCGGCTTCCCCGAACAACCGCGCCGCCTCTTCGAGCCGGCCCGCCTTGAATTCCAGCCACCCGAGCGGCAGGAGCGGCGCGCGCAGGGCCGGGTCGAGGCGCGCGGCCTCGGCCCAGGCGTCGCGGGCGGCGTCGAACTGCCCCGTCGCGAACAGGGCCTGGCCCTTGGCGTAGAGGGCGCGGGGGGAAGGGCGTCGGGAGAGGGCGCGCTCGAGCCAGGCGAGGGCGTTGGGGGCGTCGCCGTGGTGGAGCAGGTCGAGGACGCGCGCCAGGAATTCGGACTCGGCGAGAGGCCACGCGGCGGGCTGGAGGGCGGCCAAGAGGTGCTCGAGGGCCAGGTCGTCGACGACGGACGTCGCGCCGAGGCCGAGATGGAGCGTCGTCCGCGGGGCCGGGAGGGATTCGGGAAGCGCGATCCCCGCGAACGCCGCGGCGGCGCGGAGGGCGGGGCCGGGGTCGCGCGGGTCAAGCGGGAAGTCGGCGGACTGCTCGGCGGCCGAGCCCGAGGTCCAGAGGCGGATCCGGAGCGCGGCCAGGTCCGGGGCGATTTCGCCGGCGACCCAGCGCTCGGCGCGCAGCGAGCGCGTCAACTCGGCCATGTGCGCGGCCTGCAGGTCGAAGTAGTCGAACGTGATGTCGGCGCGGCGCGGCTCGCCCTTGCGGAACGCCGCGACGTGCCGGACGAGCGCCTTGCCGGGCACGGCGGCGTCGGCGAGGAGGGCGGGAAGGGCGTGGGCGAGGGCGCGGGAGAGGTCGTCGGCGGAGTGGGCACGGAACGTGAGGATTCCGACGCGGTGTTCGGCGTCCCCGAACGGGTCGATGTGGTCGACCGCGGGATTCGCGGCCGGCGGCGTTTCGAGCGCGGACGCCGCTTCCTGCGCCGTGGCGGGGCGGGCGGGGTCGGCGAGGAGCGCGCGGCGATAGGCGGCGACGGCGCCCGCGGGGTCGTTCTTCATGGCGCGGATGGCGCCGAGGTTGTGCCAGAAGTCGGCGTTCGCGGGATCGGCGTCGGTGCCCGCGGCCGCGACTTTTTCCGCCTCCGCCATTTCGCCGCGCCGTGCGAGAAGCGCGACCAGGTGATGCCGGGCGGTCGCGAGCAGCGGCGCCCCCTCGACGAGGTGGCGCCACTCGGCGAGCGCTTCGTCTTCGCGCCCCGCGTTCTCGAGCGCCAGCGCGAGCTCGGTCCGTGCGTCGAGGTGGCACTCCTCGGAGCCGCAGCACGCCCGGTAAGCCTCGATCGCGGCGTCCCAGCGGCCGAGCGCGCCCTCAAGCCGCGCCAGGTCGCGCTGGTAGATCCCCGCGACCGGGTTGAGCGTCGTGGCGACCCTCATCTCGCGGGCCGCTCCCTCCCGGTCCCCGGCCTTCGCCAGCTCCAGCGCCAGGTTGTACCGGGCCCCCGAAAGCTGCGGCGCCAGCTCCACCGCCCGCCGGAACGCCGCCACCGCCTCCGCGACCCGCCCCTCGCGCGACAGCGCCGTGCCGAAATTCAGGTTCGCCGCCGCATCCTTCGGCGCCAGCTCCGCCGCCCTTCCCAGGTGCCGAAGCGCCTTCTCCTGCATCCCCAGCTGCGCGTACGCCAGCCCCAGCGCCTGCGCCGTCTCGGAGTGCATCGGCCAGCGCTTCTGCAAGGGCTCGAGAATCTTCGCCGCTTCGGGGAATTTCCCCTCGGCAAGGAACTCCCGGGCGGAACGGAGGGCGTCGTCATCCATGAGGGGCGGGATTATAGGCCCGGAAGCGTTCCCGCGGTATTCGCGCTATAGTGAGCCGCGATGCGCGCGACCGCCCTCCTGCTCCTGGCTGCCGCCCTGTCCGGCTGCGGCAAGGACCCGTTTGCGGGGCGGAAGAAGAGCGGGGAGAAGCGGCCGCCGATCGAGTCGCGGGAGCTGGCGACGGACGCGGAGAAATTCGACCGGGGGTTGGTGGACGCGTACGAGAAGCTGGTGGCGGCGCGTGGGAAGCGGGACGCGGCGGGGTGGAAGGCGGCGTTTGCGGGGGCGCCGGGGGAGGACGCGGCGTCGCTGTACGAGGAGACCACGGACCCGAAGGTGGTGAGGATCCTGCACCAGTTCCAGAAAGCGGACGCGGCCGGCGATCGCGCGACGATGACGGTGAAGGAAATCATCGAGGAGCGCGACCCGAAGGGCGGCGTTCTCAACTCGGAGGTGACCGTGACGGCGACGCTCGTGAGGACCGGGGGGGCGTGGAAGGTCGAGGCGCTCAAGGCGGACTGGAAATGAGCGCGGACATCAAGCGGATCTGCGGGCTGCTCAAGGGCGGCGAGCCGGAGCTGCGCTGCGCGGCGGCGCGCGTGCTGGCGGCGCTGGGCGAGAACGACGACGACGTGATCGCGGCGATCGCGAAGGCGGGCGCGGACGACAACGCGATGGTGCGGCAGTACGCGGTGGACGCGTTGAAGGCGCTGGCGAAGCCGAAGCACGTCGACATGATCCTGCCGCTCCTCGACGGGCCGGCGCGCGACAAGGTGCTGCCGCTGGTGAAGGACCTCGGCGGCAACCCGATGGGCGCGCTGAAGAAGAGCCTCGACGACCCGGCCAAGCGGATGGCCGCGGCGAATTCGATCGCTTCGCTCGGCGGGCGCGCGGCGTTCGAGGCGCTGCTGAAGGAGACGACGGACGAGGACATCGAGTACGTGAAGAACGTCACGAACCTCCTCCGCGGCCTCGTCGACGGCATGAAGGACGAGGACCGCGAGAAGGCGTACGAGTCGGCGCGCAAGGCGATGGACGGCGCGAAGGAACGGATCCACAAGGTCGCGCTCATCCGCGTGCTCGGCTACCTGCGCAACCCGGACGCCGCGGACGTGCTCGCGAAGCTCACGGCCGCCGAGGAACACCCCTCGATCCGTTCGCACGCGATCCACGCGATCGCGCTGCTCAACTTCGGCCCGAAGAAAATCAGCGCTTCCCTCCTCAAGACCCTCATCGGCCTCCTCGACGACAAGGACCCGCAGAACATCGTCGGCCCGGCGCTCCAGGCCCTCGAGCACGTGCCGCTTCCGGACACCCTCGACGTCGACCCGCTGCTGGCGCACCCTTCGCCCGAAGTGCGGGTGCTGGCGGTGAAGCAGCTGGCGAAGCGCGCCGACAAGGACGCCGGCCACAAGCTCATCGAGCTCTTCGAGGACCGCGACGAGGACGTGAAGGAGGCCGCGATGCACGCGTTGCGTCACGAGCCGAAATTCGCGGCGATGCTGGCGACGTTCATGGAGAAGGAGGGGAAAGGTTCGCGGGTGGACCTCTTCGCGAACATCCTCAAGGGGTACCAGTCGGGCCTGCCGAAGTCCGAGGTCGCCAAGTTCCTCGACAAGGGGCTGGAGATGTTCGCGAAGGACGGCCAGCCGAACTGGGCGCTCGAGGTGGCCAAGAGCGCGGCGCCGGAGGACTACAAGGCGGCGCTGTACGAGGCGGGGCTGAAGCACAAGAAGGTGAAGCACTACGGCGCGGCGGAGCGGTTCCTGGGGCTGCTGGTCCGCGAGGGCGGCGGCGACACCGACGCGCGCTACGAACTCGCGGTGCTGCGCCTGAACCTCTCGCCCAAGCCCGACGACAAGAACGCGCGCAATACGAGCTACCCGCTCGCCATGCTCAAGGACCTCGCCAAGGCCGACCCGAAGGCGCTGTGGAAAAAACTGAAGAACGAGTCCGCGCTCGGCACCACGGACTACCTGTTCGCGGGGCTGTACTTCATCGAGCAGGAGGGGCTGAAGGAATTCGGCGAGGACCTGCTCAAGCTCGTGGTGAAGGACGGCAAGGGGAAGGAAGCGGCGTCGGCGAAGGCGGCGCTGAAGGCGAACGCCGGTCGTGAGTAGTGAGTCGTGAGTGTTGAGGAAGGGCGTGATGGACGAAACGAAGTTCTGGGAGCTCGTTCAGAAGGCGCGGGGATCCACCCTCACGCCGGAGGAGCACGCGCAGCGCCTCGTCGCCCTTCTCGTGACCACGCCGCCCGACGAAATCCGCGACTTCGACCGGATCCTCGGGAGCCTGCTCGCGCGAGGCAACCGCGGCGACCTGCGCGTCGCCGCCAATCTCATCAACGACGGGCCCAGTGACGAGGAGTTCCTGTTCTTCCTCGGCTGGCTGATCCTCCAGGGCCGCGAGAAATTCGAGGGGGCGCTGAAGAGCGCCGACTCCATCGCCGACTGGATCGACACGGCCGACGTCGACAGCTACGAGTGCGAGGACCTGCTCTACGCCGCCTCGAACGCGTACGAGACGGCGACGGGCAAGGACCTGCCGCCGTCGGATTGGCCCAAGATCGGGGACACGGCGAAGCTGATCAAGCTCGGGACGGACGTCACGAAACTGCTGCCGAAACTTTCGGCGCGGTGGCGGGACTGACTGCCGGCCCTGCGGCGGCGAAGGCGGCGCAGAAAGAGCCCTGGAGGCCCGTCACCCTAGGGTTCGTCGTCGATGACGAGGTCTTGATGCTCGCCGCGAGGGAGCCATGTACCCGCTCCCGCGTCGTCGCCGTCCTTCCACTCCGACCAGACCGCAGGACGACCTTTGATCCTGCCGTGGTGAAGCGATTTCAAAGTGAAGGGGTCGACCGGCCATTGCGGATTGTCCGGTGTGAGCCCCTGCCGGAGTTGGATCAACGCTCGCAGGATGCGAAGCCGGGCCCTGCACTCGCGCCAGTGCAGGCTCACTAATTCTGCGGTATCCGGGCTTTTGCAGCCGATGCGCCACACATCCTTCGAGATTGAGGCGTCGAAGGCCCCATGCTTCGCGGCAACTTCCAACCAGGGCAACGACTCCCAAGTCGCGGCGTTATCGACGGCTTGATTCGCTGAGTCGTAGAGTTCCGCCACCATCGTAGGGACGGAGAATCCATACTTCCAGCAGTGCCACCGCTTCGGCTTCGGGTTGAATGTTCCCGATACGGACTGCACGGCCGACGCGAAGAGCATCGTCACTTCGCCTTTCAGGGCTCGATGCAGCGACGGGAACTGCGCGTCCAATCGATCGAGTATTCGACCCAGTTCCGCCATGTGCGTGAATGCGGACTCCGGAAACCTGAGAGCCAGCACGCAGGTTCCGAGGCCGCCGTCGAGGCACCGAAGGCTGATTTCAAGCGCAAACAGCGAGGGCACCCAGGACAGGTCCCGGCCGAACTGGAGGCACGCCGCCATGTCGGTGAGCGCTTCCTCGGTACGACCGAGATACAACTCCGCCGCCGCGAAGTCAGCGAGGACGGGGCCATATAGACTCCCTGCGCTCGTCGCATGAAATCCAGCGAGGTTTCCCTCGGCCCAGCAGAGCTCACTCGAAGCTCGCTCGCAGGACTGCCCTTCTCGAAACAGGATCACCGTGGGCAGAATTTCGGACATCGCCCTGCGGAGCTTTGGCAGGTCACTCCCTTTCAGGTTCCCCGGATCAACTGCCTGACGGCATCGTTGAGGTCTGCGCTGGCCAAGGCGAAGTCCTCCGCCGGCACGAGCGAATAGGGCTGCATGTAGGAATCGAACGCATTCCCAGGGTGTGAGGTGCCGACGATCGGAGGTCTGATTCCCGGATCCCGATCGAACTCCGCCTGTTGCGCCTGGTGTGTGTTCCAGAACGCATTCCAGCGTCGCGTCGACCGTACGTTCATCGCCAGCGGAACGCAAATCGATGTCGCGACGATGAGGAAACCGGAGATCCAACCGATCTTTCGCCACGACCAGAAGGTGGTCTGGGGACGCGATTCATCCATGGGCGAATCTTAGCAGGTCAGGGATTCCGGTGGCCGCTCCAGGTCGGCAAGACGTGCATCCGGCTAAACGATGGTCGAAGTTATGCTCCCAAGGTGGGCGACCTCTTCTTCGGCACCGCCGGGTGGTCCTTCGCGGACTGGGCGGGGATGTTCTACCCGTCGAGCGCGCCGAAGAAGCCGCTGGAGTTCTACTCGGATTATTTCGAGTGCGCCGAGGTGAACGTGACGTTCTACCGGCCGCCGGACGTGAAGCTGTCGGCGGGGTGGGTGAAGCAGGTGGAAGGGAAGAAGTTCATCTTCGCGGTGAAGGTGTCGCAGGAGTTCACCCATGAACCTGCGGCCCGCGTGGGCGCCGCTTCGAGTGAGCCCGTGTGGGGCGCGGCCGAGGCGAAGAAATTCCTCGAGGGGATCGCGCCGATCGAGGCCGCCGGGCGGCTCGGGCCGCTTCTCATCCAGTTCCCCTGGAGCTTCCGCAACACGGCGGCGGCGCGGGACCGGGTGGCGCGGCTAGCGGAGGCGTTCGGGCGGCCGGCGGTGGTGGAGGTGCGGCACGCGTCGTGGGAGCGGCCGGAAGTCGCGGAGTGGATGCGCGAGCGGGGGATCGGGTTCGTGAACGTGGACCAGCCGGCGGAGCGCGACTGCCTGGGGCCGAGCGAGCACGTGACGGCGGACACGGCGTACGTGCGGCTGCACGGGCGGAATGTGGAGAAGTGGTTCGCGAAGAACATCGAGCCGCACGAGCGGTACGACTACTACTACACGGAGGCGGAGCTCGACCCGTGGGCGGAGCGGATCAAGCGGCTGATGGCGCGGTCGAAGGCGCTGTACGTGATCGGGAACAACCACTACCGCGGGAAGGCCCCGGCGAACGCACTGCAGCTGAAGGCGAAGGTGCTGGGGAAGAAGGTGAAGGTCCCGGAGCCGCTGGTGGCGGCATTCCCGGAGCTGAAGGCGGTGGCGGAGAAGGCGAAGGGGATGCTGTTCTGACAGCGGGCATTTCGGGCAGAATGCACTTCTCCGTAGTGATCCCTAAGGAGCGCCCGTGGCCGCGAAATCGCTGAAGTCCTGTCCTTCGTGCGGGCACATGTACGAGGTGCCGGCGGGGGCGGGGCACCCGCCGTGCCCGAAGTGCCGCCGTCCGAACGTGCCGAGGGAATCGCAGACGGAACCGCCGCAGGTTTATCCCGGGGGCGCGGCGGCGGTGCCGAGGCCGGCGCCGACACCGGTCGCGGGCACGCCGCGTCCGGCTGCCCCGGCCCGCCCGGCCGTGTCGCAGCGGCCGGTCTCGACGCCGCGCAAGTCGCACCTGGTCCGCAACATCTTCGCGGTGCTCATCGGGCTGGCGTTCGCGGCGGTCGGCCTGCACTACGCCGGGCTGCTGAACCTGCCGAAGGAAGTCCAGGAGCCGCTGGAGAACCTCAAGCGCAAGGTCGAGACGGCGGTGAAGCAGCCGCCGCCTGAGGAGAAGAAAGCGCCGGAGAAGCCGCCGGAGGAAAAGAAGACGGAGAAACCGCCGGACCCGAAGCCGCCGGAACCCAAGGGGCCGCCCGCGGAGCCGTCGCCGGACTTCTCGAAGGAGAAGGCGTTCGAGGTGATCAAGGTCGAGGACGGCGGGACGATCGTGGTGAAAGGCGACACGAAGAACATCACGGTGCGGCTGCTGGGCGTCGGCATCGCGAAACCCGGCGACCCGCCGATGCACGGCATGCGCGACGGGACGGAAACGCGCGACTGGGTGAAGGAGCAGCTTCCCAAGGGAACGAAGATCTACCTCTACTACGGCCTCCTCGACTCGCCGAAATGGCGCGCCGAGCGCGACGCGTTCGGCAGCGACCGCGCGTGGGTGTTCCGCGAGAAGGACGGGATGTTCCTGAACCTCGAGCTGGTAAAGCAGGGGTACGGGAAGGCGGAGACGCGGGACGCGAAGGAGTTCGAGGAGCTGCTGCTGTACTGGGCCGACAAGGCGCAGGGGAAGTAGCCGGTACGCCACTATTGCGGAGGTCACCATGAAGGCCATCCTTGCCGCCGTGCTGATTTCACTGCCGCTGTGCGCCGAGACGCCCAACCCCGCCGCGGAGCTTCCCCACGGCGCCAACCCGTTCTGGGAGCACCCGTACGGGGACGAAGCCGGGCGGACGCCCTGCAAGCACCTCAGGAAGCAGCATCCGGGCGGCGACCTCGCACCCTGCCCCTGTCCCAAGTCGCTTCAACACCCCGGCGGTGACGAGAAGAAAATCGAATGCGTACACCGCAAGCTGCTGCATCCGGACGGGGACGAGGAGAAGGTTCCGTGCGTTCACCGGAACCTGGACGGGTCGGCGAAGCACGGGGACGGGGACACGGCGCGGAAGCCGTGCGGGCACTGGGTGAAGGACCATCCGGATGGGGACCGTGAGACGGTGCCGTGCACGCACTGGGTGACGAAGCACCCGGACGGCGAGCCGGGGACGAACGTGCCGTGCACGCACTTGACGGCGGAACACCGGGACGGGGACGCGGTGCTGAAGCCGTGCGGGCACCGGCTGGGCAAGGTTGCCAGCGACAGCGACCCGCCGGTGGATTTCTACACGGACGACGCGGCCGTGACCGCCGGGGTGCGCGACGGCGTGAAGAAGCTGAAAGAGCTGGGCGTGAAGTTCAAGTGGCCGCGGCCCCTGTGCGTGTTCTACCGCGAGCCGATCAACGGGAACCCGGACGACAACAACGACCCGTTCTGGAGCCACTGCAACATGGTGGACAGCGTGCTGGTCGTGACGAAGGACCCTTCCGACTGGCTGGCGAAGAACGGGCCGATGACGAAGGGGGATCGGACGAACTGGTTCGAGAGCCGGAAGCGCGGGCTGCAGGTGACGATCCGCCATGAGCTGGGGCACGCGATCGTGGGGTACAAGTGCGTGCTGGCAATGGCGGACTTCTCGCCGCACTCGCTGTTTATGGAGCAGTCCGCCGGCGGGGCGATCTCGGAGGGCTGGGCGGACTTCGTCGCGGTGGCGCTGCTCAGCGACCGCGGCGCGCTCGACGCCGCGTACAAGGGCTGGACGGTGGAGGACGGCGAGACGCTGACGAAGGCGCAGAAGCCCGACGGCTCGGAGGTGGAGGTGAAGGCCACGCAGAAGGTCGAGTTCCGCGTGATGTGCTTCCTGTGGGACTGCTACGACACGGCGTCGTCGACGGCGGCGCGCGGCCGGACGACCCGGGACGAGACCCTCCAGCTCAAGTTCGACGAGATCTTCGCTGCGTGGAGCCCATCGGGCGAGACGCTCCTGAATTCCCCGCTGATGCCGGACGCCCGCAGCTTCATGAATCGCCTCGCGAACAACAAGCCGGACCTGAAGACGGAACTCGAGCGCGTCTTCGAGGTACACATGAAGGACCAGTTCCACGGGAGGTAGGGGTCACGCCGGCTTCGCGGGGTCGGGGACGACGAGCGTCACGGCCCGCGACAGGATCTCGACGGTGAGCGGCAACGTCTCGCCCGGATCGCCGTCTACTTGCCACGGCAGGGGGCCATCGCCCTCGATCCGGATGGACTTCGCGCGGATGTGCGTCGCGCCGGGCATGAAGCACGGGTCGCCGGCGAAGGCCTCCGCGAACAGCCGCACGACGTTCAGCTTCCCCCAGGCGCTGTAGACGAGGAGGTCGAGAGCGCCGTCGTCCACGATCGCCGTGCGCGTAAACGCCAGCGGCCCGCCGTAGCACGGGAGGTTGCTCGCGAGCACGAACGACGCGTCGGGGAGCTGCTGCCCGTCGGCGGTGACGCGGAACCGCGGAGGCTCGTAGTTGAAGATCGCGCGGATCGACCAAGTGAAGTACTCGTGCATGCGGATTGCGCCGGTGCGCTGGGCGTGGAAATCGTGAACGACCTGGGCGTCGAAGCCGACGGAGGCCATGAGGAGGAAGCGGCGGCCGTTGGCGACGCCGACGTCGACGGGGCGCGAGAGGCCGGCGTGGATGACGTCGGCGCCGGGGCGAGGGGAGCGCGGGAGTCCGAACGTCTTCGCGAGGACGTTGGCGGTGCCGACGGGGATTTGGCCGAGCGGCGGGGATTTTTCAGGCAGGCCGTTCAGGATCTCGTTCACCGTCCCGTCGCCGCCGATCGCCACGATCCGGTCGAAGTCCGCCGCGCGGCCGGCGAAGTCCTTCGCGTCGCCGCGCTTGGACGTGAAGAGAGTCTCGACGGGATCTCCCCATTCGCGGAACCGGTCGGCGGCTTTCTCCGCGACGCGCGCCCCGCGTCCGCGGCCGCTGACGGGGTTGGCGATGATGAGGATCTTCGGCACGCGGGGATTCTACGGGCAACCCAAGCTCCGTTCCCGGAATGCCTTTATCCGCGGCCGTTTCCGCGGCATCTGCCTTCATCCGCGAATTCTGTTTTGTCTTCCATGTTTCCGCAGGGTGTCCCGGTTTGAGGAAAAGGAACTCGCGGAAAAAGGAGGATGACGCGGAAACGGCCGCGGATAACGGCGGAGTTCTCCTTGGTGCGGGAGCTCTCGATTAAGATGCCTCCTTCATGATCCGCATCGCCCGCGCTTCCGAAATCGCCCACTACGCCGACATCGAGCGGCTGCAGAAGGAGGTCTGGCAGTTCGAGGACCGGGAGATCATCCCGCGCAACGAGCTGATCACGATCGCGCGGAACGGCGGCGTCGTGCTGGGGGCGTGGGACGGCGAAGCGATGGTGGGGTTCGTGTTCGGGTTCCTCGGGCTCGACGGCAAGCGGCTCCAGCATGCTTCGCGGATGGTCGCGGTGCTCCCCGAGTACCGGAACGCCGGCGTCGGGCGCAAACTCAAGGAAGCGCAGCGGCGTGCGGTGCTGAAGCAGGGCGTGTCGCTGATGACATGGACGTTCGACCCGCTCCAGTCGCGCAACGCGTACTTCAACATCGCCCTCCTCGGCGGCATCGCGCACGACTACCTCGTGGACGCGTACGGCCCGTCGACGAGCGTCTTCAACCGCGGCCTCCCGACCGACCGCCTGCTCCTCCGCTGGGAACTGAAGAAGCCACGCGGGCGGCGCTTCTCCGTCGAAAAGGCCCGCGCCCAGAAGACCGTCGCGATCCCGCCCGACGTGAACACGCTCATGAAGACCGATTCGGGCAAGGTCCTCGCCGAGCGCCTGCGTGTCCGCCGCGAGCTGACCGCCGCGTTCGCGGCCGGGTGGGAAATCAACGGCTTCGCCAGCGACGGCAACGCCGAGAGCCTGTACGTGCTGGGGCGGAGGAAGCGTTGAAGAAGGTCACGCTCTACGGCGCCGGCAGCGCGGCCGTGGAGTTCTACGACGCGATGCACCCGGCGGGCGCCTACCCGTGCCTCGTCGGGGACATCGACTTTTTCCTGAAGGCCGCGAAGCGCGCCCGGGGGCCGATCCTCGAGCTGGCGTGCGGCACGGGCCGCGTCGCGATCCCGCTCTCGATGGCCGGGCACGACGTGACGGGGCTCGACCTGTCGGCCGAGATGCTGCGGGTCGCACGCGCGAAATCCGCCGGCCTGCCGATCCGGTTCGTGCGGGGGAACATGAAGCGGTTCGCGCTCGGGCGCCGCTTCAATCTTATCTACTGCACCTTCCGCTCGTTCCAGTCGCTGCTGACGCCCGCCGACCAGCGCGCCTGCCTCGCCTGCGTGCGGCGGCACCTCGCTCCCGGCGGCCGGCTGATCGTGAACATCTTCGACCCGAAGCTGGAGTACTGCGTGGACGGGCGGAGCCGGGTGATGAGCCGGTACCGCAAGGCGGTGGACCCGGTGACCGGGACCGTGTGCCGGCTCAAGGTTCTCGAGCGCCGGAACGACGCGCTCCTCCAGCGGCTCACGGAGAAATGGCACTACGAGGTGCGCGACCGGCGCGGCCGGCTTCTGCGCAAGGACGACCGGGTGCTGTCGATCCGGTGGACGTACCGGTGGGAGATGGCGCACCTGCTGGAACTGTGCGGCTTCGAAGCAGAGGCGTGTTACGGCGATTTCCGCGGCGGCCCGCCACGGCATGGGGCGGAACAGATCTGGGTCGCCAAGAGCGCGCGAGGCGTGCGGTGAGTGCGCCAGACCCGGTGGCCCTTCTGAAGGCGGCGGTGGATTCCGGGCCTGAGGCGGTCTGGGTAGTCGAACCTGCGCCGCGGCGCGGGTGCCTCACGGCGCTATTTGGTCGGTGAACGCGTTCCGGAAGCGTCATGTTTTAGGACGATTGTCCTCTGTGGAGACGCCCCAATTGCATTGAAGAATACTTAAGTTTAAACAGCACAACGACTTATGCGATATATGCCGCTGGCACGGCCCTTGCAACATGTCTCCCCGTCAGAAAGAAACCAAGACGGAACTCAGGAGACGCAACCATGAAGACCATCCTCGCGCTGATCGGCCTCGGAACCCTCCTCTACGGCGCTCACCTCTACCGCCACTCGTTCGACCCGAAGCCGATGGTCGAAAAGTACGACCAGAAGCTCGACCAGGTCCGCCAGATCAAGGAGAACGGCGCCAAGTCCCTCGACCAGATCCAGAAGGCGACCGGCGTCGAAATCGTCGACTCGAACAAGCTGGAAAGCCTCAAGGGCGACGACCTCAAGCCCGCCAACCCGGCGAAGTAGACCTAGCCCGGGCTTCGACGACCCCGCCGCGGGGAAGGGCGGGGTCGCTTCGTATCTAGCGCGACAGGAAGTGCATCGCCACGCCGCTGATCGCCCCCAGCACGCCGCCCCAGACTTCCAGCCACCCCAGGTGCTCGGCGGTGGCGCGCAACACCATGTCCTTGATCTGCGCGTCGGTGTACCCCTCGAGGTTCGTGCGCACGATCCGGTCGACGTCGATCCGCGCGAGCGTCGCCTCCAGCATTCCCTCCGCGAGCGGCCGCAGCTTCTCCTCCAGCGCCTTCGCCTCCGCGCTCCCGGCTGCCGGCACCTGCTCCGCCAGCTCCCGGATCCGCGCCTTCGCGTCGGGGTCGCTCGGCAAGTCCGTCAGGAACGTGTGTGCGGTGTCGACGATCGCGTTCCCCACCGCCGTCGGGTCGACCAGCGCCCGCGCCAGGAAGCCCTTTTCGCGGATCCCCGCCTCCAGTTTCCGGTGCAGGTGGTCCCTCACCCGCGGGCTCTTCATCATCGCTTTCCCGCGCGCCGACACCTCCTCGAGGATCCGCGCCACCGTCGCGTCGTCCGACGACGCATGCCTCAGCCGGTCCCGCGCCACCTCCACCAGCGCCGACACGAAGTCGCTCTTCAGCACCTGCTCCTTCAGCGCGCCGGGCTGCACCAGCTTGTTCGCCACCGAGTGCGCGATCGCTCCGATCAGCGCCTGCCGCTTGGCCGGGATCACCCCGGTGAACGGGATCGGGATCCCCAGCACCTTGAACCGGTCGAACAGCATCCGGATCGCGACCGCGTTCGTCCCCCAGCCGACAAACGCCGCGCTTCCCACCAGGAAAACCATCCGGCGCCACGGCTCCGGCAGCGCAAAGGAAACCCCTGCAATCGCGGCGCTTACGGCGCCCGTCACGGGTCCCTTCCAGTCCGCTTTCCGGGTGTCGCTCAAGGGCGGCCAAAAATATCAGATTTCGTCAAGAAATCGAAATTTGTCGAATACGTCCCCGGGGGGCGAGCGTTCTTATCTGTAGAAGTGCGGGGGAGTCGGCAAAGCTTTCCCCCTTCTCATTGAAAATAGGGCTGCGCCGGACCGGGAGTCTCACCCCCTCTCAAACCCCCAATGTTCCCTCCCTTTGCCATCGAGACTTCCGGTCCGCCGGCTCCACGCCCCGCAGATGCGGGGATCTTCCGGCGGCGGCCTCCCCCAGGCTGCCGCCATTTTTGTTTCCGGTGAAGCGCGTGGCGGGTCCGGCGCGAATCTCCCCCGGGGGATGACGCGCCCCCGATTTGCAGGGAAGATAGGGTTAGCGACGAAGGGGGGCTTATGGCCAACAAACGCGACTACTACGAAGTCCTCGGAGTGGCGAAAGGCGCCAGCGAGGACGAGATCAAGAAGGCGTTCCGCAAGCTGGCGCGGCGGTATCACCCCGACGTGAACCCCGGCGACAAGGCGGCCGAGACGAAGTTCAAGGAGATCGCCGAGGCGCACGAGGTGCTGTCGGACAAGAAGAAGCGCGAGATGTACGACCGGTTCGGGCACGCGGGGCCGCAGGCCGGCGGCCCGGGCGGATTTCCCGGCGGCGGGCAGCCGTTCGAGTTCCGGTTCGACGGCGACCCGTCACAGTTCGAGGGGTTCGGGTCCTTCGAAGACCTCTTCAGCGGCCTGTTCGGCGGCGCGGGAGGCCGCCGGCGCCGCGGCGGGCGCGGCCCCTCCGGTACCGCCATCGCCGAGGACGGCGAGGACATCCTGGCCGAGATGGAAATCGAGTTCATGGAGGCGCTGCGCGGCACGACCAAGGTCCTCACCCTCGAGTCCTCGACCGGGCGCGAGACCGTAAAGGTCAAGGTCCCCGCCGGCGTCGCCGACGGGCAGAAGATCCGGCTGGCGGGGAAGGGGCACCCCGGGACGGCCGGGGGAGAACCGGGCGACCTCTACATCAAGCTCGACGTGAACCCGCACCCGTTCCTGGGCCGCGACGGCGCGAACCTCTCCATGGACCTGCCGGTGACCGTCGGCGAGGCGCTCAACGGAGCTTCCATCGACGTCCCGACCCCGTGGGGCGCCGTGAAGATGAAACTCCCGCCGGGCGTGAAGACCGGCCAATCGCTGCGGCTGCGCGGGATGGGCGCTCCCGTGCCGGGAAAGGAGGAGCGGGGGGACCTGCACGTGAAGCTGAAGATCGTGCTGCCTGACACGCCGACGGAGGAGGCGAAGGCCGCGGCGCAGGTGATCGACCGGGCGTACAAGGGGAACGTGCGGGGCGGGCTGACCTTCTAAGCCGCGCCGAGAGAAAAAAGCGCCCCGCGGGCTTCCGTCCCGCGGGGCTTGCCGATTTCTACTCCGTCTTGATCGCGATCGTCTTCGGCTTCGATTCCTCGGCCTTCGGCATCGCCAGCGTCAGGACGCCGTTCTTGAACGTCGCCTCGATCTTCGCCGTGTCGACCGTCTCGGGGAGCGCGAGCGCCCGGTAGAACGAGCCGTACCGCCGCTCGATCCGGTGGAAGTTCCGGTCCTTGGACTCCTCTTCCATCTTCTTCTCGCCACGGATCGTGAGGATCCCCTCCTTCACCTCGATGGCGATGTCCTTCTTGTCGAGGCCCGGGAGTTCGGCCGTGATGCGAAGCGAGCCCTTGTCCTCGGAGATGTCGAGCGCCGGGGCGAGAAGGCCCTGGGTGTCCGGCGCTTCGCGCTTCCCGAGGTCGCTGAAGAACTGGTCGAGGGATTCTCCCCAGCGGGTGAGGCCCGCGAAGGGGTCGAAGCGGGTGAGCCTGCTTTCCATGGGAGTGCTCCTTTCGTTGAAGGCCGATGTTTTCTTTTTTAAGTGTCGGCGCTTGATCTGATATCAAAGTGCGTGCCAATCGAGCCCGCAGAAGCGCGCCGCAAGCTGTTTGCGCCACGAGATTTGCGCCGCTGCCCGATTCGGCCTGGATGCCGCCCGGCTGTCACTCTGGCAGCGCGCGAGTTCCTCGACAGCTCCCGATGCCCGCACGGGTCCGGCAAATAAGAAGGCGCCGGAGCGATCGCCCCGGCGCCCTCGACTCTCGACGGTCGTTTCCCGTCCCTCGACTACGCCTTCTTCGGCGGCTCCGGCTCCTTCGGCGCCTCGACCACCTTCTTCACGCCACCCAGCCCCGGCACCTTCCGGATCAGCTCCTTCAGGTCCACCCCCGACAGGCTTTCGACGAGGGGCGGAAGCTGCGCCACGACGTTGATGACGTCCTGCGTCACCCGGCTCGCTCCCATCCCGTCCCCGCCCGTCGAGACGATCGTGATCTTGTCCGTCTTGCTGAGCGGTTCGGCCACCGCGCGGACGACCTCGGGCAGCTTCTCGATCAGCATCTGCATCACGGCCGCTTCGTTGTACTTCGACCACGCCTCCGCCTTGCGCTGCATCGCCTGCGCTTCGGCTTCGCCTTTTGCCTTGATGACTTCGGCTTCCGCAAGACCCTTGGCCCGCTCGACCTCGGCCTCGGCAAGACCCTTCGCCTTCTCGACCTCCGCCGCCGCGAGACCTTTCGCCTTCTCCGCGTCGGCCGCGCCGAAGCCCAGGCTCTTCTGCGCTTCCGCCTGGCCTTTCGCCTCGGTCACCAGCTTGTACTGCGTGCCGTCCGCAATCGTCCGGATCCGGTACTGCTCGGCGTCCGCCGGCTTGCGGACCGTCGCTTCCAGCTCCTTCTCGCGCCGCGCGATTTCCTTCCCCTGCAGGTCGATCTGCCGTTCCTTCTCGACGATCATGACCTTCAGCTCCTGCTCCTTCACCAGCTGCGCCGTCTTGAACTTCTGGAGGTCGTAGGCCAGGTCGCTTTCGGCCTTCTTCTGGTTCACCGCCGCCGCATAGTCCGCCTGCTTCATCTGCAGGTCGCGCGTCGCCTCGCTGACCTTCGCGTCCGATCCCAGCTTGACCTCGGCCCCGGCCTGGTTCGCAAGCGCCGACTTCTGCGTCGCCTCGCTGTCCGCCTGCGACTGCGCGATGATCGCGTCACGCCGGACCTGCGCGATCCTCGGCTTTCCGAGGGCCTCGAGGTATCCCTGATTGTCCCGGATGTCACGCAGCGTGAAGCTGATGATCTCGAGACCCATCAGGAGCAGGTCCGTCGCCGCCACCTGCTGCACTTCCTGCGCGAACTTCTCGCGGTTCTTGTAGATGTCCTCCACCGTCAGGGTGCCGACGATCGCTCTCAGGTGCCCTTCCAGCGTCTGCAACGCGACTTCCATCATTTCCGCCCGCGTCTTCGACAGGAACTGCTCCGCCGCGGTCGCGATCGAGGTCTCGTCGCTCTTCACCTTGATCTGCGCCACGCCATCCACCATCACGGGCACGCCCGTCGACGTGTAGATCTCGGGCGTCTTCACGTCGATCGTCATCATTTCCAGCGACAGCCGCTGCGCTTCCTCGAACACCGGCCACACGAACGTCGCGCCGCCTTTCACGATGCGGAACCCGACCGAGCGCGCCCCCTGCGGCGTCTGCATCGTCCGCTGGCGGCCCGACACGACCAGGGCCTCGTTGGGCCCGACCTTCACGTACCGGCTCGCGAAGATCGCGAACCCCAGGAAGAACGCGACGACGAGAACGCCGCCTGCGACGAACGCAGAGGGCGGCAGTTCAGCGAGCAGGGTCGGTGTCATGGCAATTCCTCCGATTGTGAAGCGAAGTTTTCAGGAAAGTTGAGGTTGGAGACCTGCCTGACCATCACCGGGCCACGACCACCATCACGTTCCCGTCCCGCTCGCGGATCACGACCGTCGCCCCCTGCCGGATCTCCGTCCCCGACATCGAGCGCGCGGGGGCCGAGAAGCGGCTTCCAGCGGCCTCGTAGGTGATCTGTCCCATGCCGGCGGCGGGGATCGTGACCGAGACCGCGGCCTCCGCCCCGACGATGTCCGCTTCGCGCGCCGCGCTCGACGCCACCGTCTTCTTGAACACCCACGCCATCGCCGCGGCGATCGAGAGCGCGAAGACCAGGCCGGCTCCGCACGCCACCAGCAGGCTCATCGCGGGGTGCTGTCCCTTGAGGACTTCCATGCCCACCATCCCACCCGCGCCGAAGGCCGTGAGAAAGATGGCGATGGCGATGGGTGAGAAGAGCGGGAAGTGATAGTGGTGATCGCCGCCGACGTGGCCGGCGTTGCCGCCGACTTCGGGAGCGTCGCCGCCCGCGTCGCCGTGGCCGTGGTCGCCGTGGCCCATGTGGCCCGCGAAGAACGCGATCACGGTGTAGCCGGTGCCCACGGTGAGGCTGAACGTGTAGGCCCAGCTCAGCCAGTTCCAGGTCATGGTTCCCTCCTCGTTCCGGCCCGCCCGCCTTCGCCCCGGCACTTCGTGTCCGGGGCTTCGGCGGGCTTCGCCCTCAGGACCTCAATTCGCGTGCCGCCGCGGGGAGAGAGGGCGAGGGGTCATTGAAGCGTGGGGCGTGAGGGGCTGCACGCATTCATGCGGGGGGTGAACGGCGGGGCTATCGGCGGAAGCGGTGGAAGGACGAGGGGGGCGTCGGGCCATTGGAGCGGCCGCAGGCCTTGACGATGTAGACGACGATGACGACGACGCCGAGGAGGGCGATTTCGCCCCAGGAGGCGGGGGAGCGGCGGCGGCCGAAGAGGCGGGCGGGGGGGACGGCAGCGACCGAGGCGTACGTCTCGATGGTTCGGGTCTCCTGAATGGATCGGGGCGCGTCCGCGTGGAACGCGCCCCGTGGGTTTCGTGGAGGGCCGGGGAAGCGGGACTGGGGGAGTCCCGCGGGGGTCAACCCCGGCCCTCGCATATGTTTTACAGTTGCGAGCCTTGCCCGCCGTAGCCCCGGAGGGGCGAAGGCGGGTTGCGAGGAGGCTTGCTGGTGAACGGGCGGTGGAGTCGTGAATCGCAATTCCAGTGCCGAGCCGGAGAGGGCAAAACGGAGCTTCTCAGCGCGGCTCGACGTGCAGGTCGGCCCGGGGCCCGTGCATCGTGTCACGGAAACACGTGAGCGAGGCCAGGGCCAGGCCGGAGAGGAGGCCGATGGCGATGGCGGCCAGCGGATGGTGTCCGCGCATTGCGTCGTCGGCGACCAGCCCGGCGACGCCGGTGCCCATGAAGAACAGCCAGGCCACCGTGCGCGAGCGGGCCCCCTCGGTGCGGTTCCCGAGCAGGAGGACGCGGACCAGCAGGAGATCGCCAAGGATGAGCGCGCCGTAGAGGGAGATCGTGACGAGGTTGTTCATGTGAGGCGATTCGCGCGGACCGTGGGCCCGGGCGATCCTGATTCGGGGGGCTTGGGCGAGGGAGGAACGCCGCCGGGGGGCGGCTCCGGGAAAACGACCGACGACCCGATCCCGGCCGGGGGCGGAGGAGCCTTCGGCGCCTCGTTCTCGAACGCGTCCGTGTACGTGAAGGCCTTGCGCAGCCCGTAGATCACGCCCGCGCCGACGACCACGGCGATGCCGCCCAGCTCGATGAGGAAGACGAGCGTGTCGCGCGAAGTGTCGGGGTTGAGGGGGTCGGACATGGGAACTCCTAGAGGAAGCAGGCGACGATCATCAGGTCATCCCAGCTTACATTCAGGATCGCACCCGCCCAGTACAGGGTGTTCTTCACAGCATGCGTGCGATCAGCGAGAACAGCATCAACCCGGCGAGCACGAACAGCGCGATCCCCACGGCGGTCTGTTCCCTCGGGCCCATCTGAAGCGGCGGCGACATCGTTCGATCTCCGAAACGCGGTTACGGGAGACGTCCGGACAGCCACGCGCCGATCGCGCGCAGGACGAACTCGAACACGAAACTGGCGACGATCTCGATCACGGCGGCCTCCGGTACAGGGATTCAGTCCTCTCATGGTTTCTCAACGGGCTTCTTGCACGACTCGTCGTAGATCGGTTCTCTCGGGATAGGCCTCTCCTGTGACGGCGACGACCAGGTCACGTCGCACTCCACCAGGCAGGTCAGCACCAGTTCGAGCAGCGAGAGCAGATCACCCATGTGTTCCTCCCGTGCCCGGCCTACCTCATTTTCCGTGCCCGCCTTCGCTCCTGCGGAGCTTCGGCGGGCTTCGCCCGCTTCCCCCAGCGCCAAGACCACTGACCACCTACTACCGACCACAGACCACCGCCGTACCATCCCGCCCGCCCCCCGTGCAAACCCGCCCTGTTCCCCGGTGTTATAGTGACCCTTCCCCAGGGGACCCGGAGACCTCCCACGATGACCTTCCGCCCGCGGCCGCTCGCCGCGCTTGCCGTCGCCCTCCTAGCCGCCGCCCCTGCTTCCGCGATGGAATTCACCTCGCAGGATGAAATCGACGCGGTCATGGCGCAGGATCTCAACGCGGACGGGAAAAAGGAACTGGTCTGGCAGGCCGGGCGGACCATCACGGTCCTGTTCTACAAGGAGCCGCGCGGGTACTCGTTCCGCGAGGACATGAAGGCCGAGTTCACGCTTCCCGCCGCCACGGCCGCTTATGCCTTCGGCGATGTGGACGGGAAGCCGGGCCCCGAGCTCGTCGCGCTGACCGGCGCCGGGGTGCGGGCGTGGCGGCTGGAAGGCAACAAGATCGTCGAGCCCGCGCTGGAGCCGCTCGCGGTCGCGACGGCGTTCGAGGGGGCGACGCTCGAGAAGCCGCGACCGCGCGATTTCCTGCGCGACCTCGACGGCGACGGCGACCTCGACCTGATCGTGCCGCGGAAGGGGTTCTTCGCGTTCTACGTGCAGGCGGCGCCGGGGGAGTTCGAGCTGGCCCAGAAGGTGCCGATCGAGATCGAGGCCACGCTGTCTATGGGCGGCGGGGCGTTCGACAACCGGCTGGTGCGCGCCGTGTCGTTCCCGCAGTTCTGGCTGTCGGACTTCGACGCGGACGGGAAGACCGACCTCATGTACTTCGACGGCGCCGTCCTGCGCGTCCACGGCCGGGCGGGCGAAGGGCTGTTCTCGTCGTCGCCCACGCGGGCGTTCGACTTCAACAAGTTCGTGAAGCGCCGGCGGAAGCGCCGGGACCTCTTCGATTTTTACCGCGAGGTTTCGCCCGAGGTGGCGGACGTGGACGGCGACCGGCGCGCGGACGTGGCGATCATGCTGCCAGGGAAGGGGAAAGTCGGGGTGTTCCGCGCCGCTGGGGAGAAGCCGTACACGGAGGGGTCGGTCGTGGCCCTCTCCGGCTGGACGTTCCGGCGCGAGGGGATCCCGATGATGCGCGACCTGAACCACGACGGCCGGCCGGACCTCGTGCTGCTCAACATCCCGCAGCTCGGGTTCTGGGACATCCTCGAGATCTTCTTCTCGCGGAAGATCGAGGTGAAGACGTTCTTCTACCTGGCGCGCCCCGACGGGACCTACCCGCAGGCCGACGGGGATTTCGCCGTGACCGTCCCGCTGATCCTCTCCGTCACGCGCGAGTCGCAGCGCATCGAGACGCCCTTCCTCATGACCTTCGGCGACGTCAACGGCGACGGGCTGGAGGACCTCATCACGAAGGAGAAAGACGACCGGCTGGACGTGCGCTACGGGAACGCGGGAAGCGTGTTCAACAAGGACGTGAGCCGGTCGATCGAGGTGCGCGACACGCGCGGGATGGCGGCCGAGCCGCCGCTCGTGACCGACCTGAACGGCGACGGGCTCGACGACGTCGTGCTGCACCACCAGGATTTCGAGCAGAAGATCTACGTCCTCGAGGTGATCAGGATGAAAAAGGAATGACGCGCCGACGCTTCGTGCACGCCGCCGCGCTGGCCGCCGGGCTCGGGGCGCTGATCCTCGCGCCGCGCGACGCCGCCACCGAGGGCGGCCCGGTGAGCGTCCCCGCGACGCTGAACGGCTGCCAGCTCTGCCACGCGGAGTACGTGAAGGAGTGGGTGGACTCGTACCACGGCAAGGCCTGGACGGACGAGATGTACGTCGCCGCCAAGAACGCGACGCCGAAGGACAAGCAGGCGTCGTGCAACCCCTGCCATTCGCCGAACCCGACGCAGCCCGCCCTCGGAAAAGCCCCGACTCTTCGCTCGAAGAACCAGCACGAGGGCGTCGCCTGTATCGCGTGCCACCAGATCCCCTCCGGGAAGCCCGACGACATCGGCACGATGGTCGGGCCGTTCCCGGCCGACCAGATGGTCAAGGGCCACCCGAACAAGCAGGACAAGGGGATGGGCGAGGAACCGAAGATCTGCATCTCGTGCCACGGGACCGACAAGGACCACAACCAGTACGACTCGTGGAAGGGAAGCGAGTGGGAGAAGGAGGGGACGACCTGCCAGACGTGCCACATGCCCGAGGTGAAGCGCGTGATTTACGACAAGAAGGGCGCGTTGCCGCGGGAGGCGCACAAGCACACGATGCCGGGGGCGCACGATGCGGCGTTCGTGAAGAAGGCGGCGCTGCTGGACGGGGCGGTGTCGGGCGGGAAGCTCAAGGTGACGGTCACGAACGACGGCGCGGGGCACAACTTCCCGGGGGGCGGAGAGCGCGAAGTGGTGCTTCTCGTGACGGTGCTGGGGGCGGACGGCAAGGAGGCGGCGAGCTACCGCGAAACGTTCGACCTGCGGACGAAGAACAACCGGATCAAGCCGAAGGAAGCCCGGGTGCTGGAATTCGACGCGAAGGCGGCGGCGGGAACGGTGAAGTTGAAGCTGATTTACAAGCTGGCGCCGGAGCAGGAGGAAGGGAAGGCGACGGTGGCGGCGGAGAAGGAAGTAAAGTTCTGAGGAAAAACGGCCACGAAACGAAAAAAGAAAAACGAAAAACGAAAAAGGAAAAGGGGTGATGGAGGTGCGCGGCGCGGTTGGGGGTTCGCCGCGGAGGATCGTGTCGCTTTACCCTAGCGGGACTGAGACGCTTTATGCGCTGGGGTTGGGGGACCGGGTGGTGGGGCGGACCTCGTGGTGTCCGCAGCCTGCCGGGGGAGTGACGATTTCCGCGATGGGAGGGACGAAAGACCCCGACCTCGCCGCCGTTCGCGCCGCAGCTCCTGACCTCGTCCTCGCCTGCCGCGACGAGAACCGCCGCGAGGACGTCGAGGCGATCGCGGCGTTCGCGCCGGTCGTGGTGACCGACCCCCGCCGGGTGGCGGACGTGCCCACTTTCATCCGGGACCTCGCGGGTCTCACGGGCGCCGCCGCGGACACCGCCGAAGCCCTCGCGACGCAGATCGAAGGCGCAACCGCGCGCCTCGCCGCCGCCACCCAGCCCCGCCGCCGCGCCGTCGCCTTCATCTGGCGCGGACCGTGGTGGACGCTCGGCGGCGACAACTACGCGACCGACCTCCTCCGCCTCTGCGGCTGCGACAACGCCTTCGCTTCCGATTCGCGCACTTACTTCGCCGTCGACCCCCCCGCCCTCGCCGCCGCACGCCCCGATCTCCTCCTTTTCCCCGACGAACCCTTCCCGTTCACCCCCCAGCACGTCGACGCCCTCCGCGCCGAAATCCCCGCCTTCCGCCTCACTCCCGCGCGGCTCTTCGACGGCTCCCTCCTCACCTGGCACGGCGCCCGCACCCTCGAGGCCCTCCGCCGCCTCCCCGCACTTCTCCAGCCCCCCGTCGAAATCCGGTAGCATCGACGCGTGATCCGCTCCGCCTCGGCCCGCCTCGTCGTCGCGTTCCTCGCGCTCTTTGCCGCGACGATGGCCCTCCTCCTCTGGGGCGCGGCGACGCAGGCGCGGCGCATGGCCGAGGAAAGGGCGCTCGGGCAGGCGCGGACGGTGGGCGAGGTCCTGCTGAAGGGCGGGTTTACGGCGCCCGAGATGCTGGCGCGGGTCCGGACCGTGGTGGGGGCCGACCTCACCGAGATCCTCGCGGGGCGGGTCCGCGGGTCGACGCTGCCGCGCGAAGAGGCCGAGGCCGTCGCCCGGGTTGCGCGCATCGAGACGCCCTTCGCGCCGGCCGGGAGATTCCGGGTCGTCGCGGTGACCGAGGGGGACACGACGCTCGCGTTCGCGTTCGACTCGGGGTCGCTCGAGCGCGCGAAGGCCGACGCCGTGGGGCCGCTCTGGTGGCTCGCGGGCGGCGCCGCGCTCGGCGTCGTGGTGCTGGGCCTCTGGCTCGGCGCCGCGCTGCTCCACCCCGTCGGCGTCCTTGTCGCCGGCGCGCGCCGCGTCGAGACCGGCGACTTCACCGTCGACGTTCCCTCCACCGGCGGCGACGAATTCGCCGCCCTCGCTTCGGCCTTCAACGCCATGCAGGCCGCCCTTCGAAAGCAGCGCGAAGACGAGCGCTGGGCCGCCGCGGGGCGCGTCGCCGCCGGCGTCGCGCACGACCTGCGCAACCCGCTCGCCGGCATCCTCATGATGGCGCAGATGCTGGAGCGGGACGAGAAGGACGGGAAGCGCCGCGAGGTGCTGGCGCGGATCGTGACGGAGGTGAAGAGGCTGGAGGGGTCGATCGGGGAGCTGATGGCGCTGGCGTCGCCGGAGCCGCCGAAGAAGGAGCGGGTGGATCTCGCGGCGGTGGCGAAGGAGGCGCTGGACCTGTTCCGGCCGCGGGCCGAGCATCGGGGCGTGGCGCTGGAAGGGAAGGGCGGGGGTGCGGCGGTTTTCACGGGGGATTCGGGCCGCGCGCGCCGGATCGTCGACAACCTGGTCGCGAACGCGCTCGACGCGACGGCGGCCGGCGGGCGCGTCACCGTGGCGACGGCGGCGCGCCCCGGGACAGCGGAACTGCGCGTCGAGGACACCGGCGCGGGGATCCCGGACGCGGTGAAAGAGAAGATGTTCGAGGCGTTCAATAGCGATAAGCCCGGCGGCACGGGGCTCGGCCTCGCGACGGTCAAAAAGCTCGTGGACGAAATGGGCGGGCGGATT
The DNA here is from genome assembly GCA_964590435.1 of uncultured Planctomycetia bacterium. Lineage (GTDB taxonomy): Bacteria > Planctomycetota > MHYJ01 > WSZJ01 > WSZJ01 > WSZJ01. Next base: position 147,959 of record CAZPWT010000008.1, on the reverse strand, counting down.
ACGGTGGAAAGCGGGCCCGGCGGGACGGCGTTCGTGGTCGTGTTCGCCGCCGGGGAGTGAGGGGCAGGACTTTTTGCGCAGGGGAGCATGAAGCTCTATCAGGACGATCTCGACCGTCTCCTGGTCCAGTCGCGGGGCCGCGCGCTCGATCTCTCAGCCGCCGAGCGCATCGACCTTTCCGCGGCGGCGGTGCTGCTCGCGCATCTCGGCGCCGGCGCGTCGTGGTTGCCCCCGCGCCCGCTGGTCGTCCGCTCGTGGCTCCGGCGCGTCGGCTTCAACGCCGCCCTCGAGCGCGCCCCCGCCCCCGAGGGCGACTCCGACTCGCTCCTGACGTTCACGCGCCTCGAGCGCGACGCCGACGTCTCCGCCATGCTCGAACGCCTCCACCACCGCGCCCCCGCGTTCCTCGGCGACCACCTCGGCTTCGACCGCGCCCAGTCCAGTCGCTTCGTCGTCGTCCTCGCCGAGCTTTGCCACAACATCCCCGAGCACGCCGAGGGCCCCGGCTGGGTCGCCGTCCACCGCTACCGCTTCCGCGGCCGCAATATCCTCAAGATCGCCGTCGCGGATGCCGGAAGAGGCGTGCGCGCCTCGTACGGGGACCGATATCTCACGGACCGGGAGGCGATTGAAGCGGCGTTCGAGGAGCACCGGTCGCGGCATGACGATCCTGGGCGGGGGCACGGGTTGCGGGAGGTGGTTAAGGCGGTGAAGGGATTCGGTGCGAAGATCACGGTGCGGAGCGGGACGGCGAAAAAGGCGTATGTGCCCGAAAGCATGACGGGATGGTCGAGCGTGACGGGGCTCGCGGCGGTGCCCGGGACGCAGGTGCTGATCGCCGTGCCGCAGAGGGAATAAGGGAGTCGCTGGTCGACTTTCCACGAGTTTTCCACACGCGGGGGAAAGCGGCGGAATCGCGGGCGAGCCCGACTGAAAATGGCACAAAGCCTTGTGGCGCAATGGGTTAAGTGGGACATGAGAAAATCCCCCCATCCGCCTGCAGGCCGCCCAAGGGAAAACTCTTCACAATTCGACCCTGCGGACGACGTTTCCGAGGGAGAACCCCTCTAAACGCCCCGAAGTGTCCGCAGGGCACCCCGTAAATGCCCGCTTCCCGAGGGAGGTGACGCACTGCGTCATGACGTCCCTGCGGCCGCCTTCCGGCCCCGGCGCGCGGTCCTTTCCGCCCGCCCGCCGCGCCGTTAGCATCCGCCCGTGAACCGCTTCCTCCCTCTCGTGCCGGTTGCCGCGTTCTTGGCGGCTGTCCTGGCCGTGCTGGCGAGGCTCTCGGCGCTTCCCGCCGCCGGGGCATGGGCGATCACGCTGGTGCTCGAGGGCGGGACGGCGGCGCTGTTCTGGGGGGCGGCGCTGGGAATCGGCCGGCTCGCGGCCTCGGCCGTGCTGGGCCGCGGCGAGGATCCGTTCGCGGGCGGCCGGGCGCCCGTCGCCGCGCGGTTTGCGGCCGAGGCCGGGCTCGGGTTCGCGGCGCTCATGACCGTCCTTCACCTGCTCGGCCTCGCGGGGCTCGCCCGCGCTCCCGTCGTCGCGATCCTCCTCCTCGCCGGCGTCGTCGCGGCGCTCGCCGGGCGCGACCTCCGGGGCCTGCTCGCCCGCGGCCGGGAACTCTTCGCCCACCCGGCCGTCGCGCTCGCCGCGCCGCTCGTCGCCGTGCTCGCCGTCGCCGCTTCGTTTCCCCCCGGCCTGCTGTGGCCGTCGGAGGCCAAGGGGTACGACGCGCTGGAGTACCACCTGCAGGTGCCGCGCGAGTGGCTCGAGTCCGGCGGGATCGGCGCCCTGCCGCACAACCTGTACTCCTACCTGCCGCTGAACTTCGAGATGCTGACGCTCGGCGTCTTCGCGCTTCGGGGCGGCGCCTACGAAGGGATGCTCGGGGCGCAGTGGCTGCACGCGTCGTTTGCGGCCGGGACGGCGCTCCTGCTCGGCCTCTGGGCCGGCGCCCGCACCGGCTCGCGCGCCGCCGGCGCCGCCGCGGCCTGCGCCTACCTCGCCGTCCCCTGGAACCTCGTCACCGGCTCGCTCGCCTACAACGAGCAGGCCGCGGCGTTCCTCGGGCTCTGCGCACTGGTCGTGCTCTGGGAAGGGCCGTTGACGCACCGCGTCATGGCGGCGGCGGGCCTCTGCGCCGGCGCCGCCGTCGGGACCAAGCTCACCGCGGCCGGGTTCCTGTTCCTGCCGGCGCTCGCGGCGGCCGCGGCATTCCGCGACAGGGAAGAAGGGGCAGCGCGCACTCCGCCGAAGCGCCTCGCGCTCGCCGCGCTGGTTTTCTGCGCCGCGGGGCTCGCCGTCCACGTGCCCTACCTCGCCCGCAACGCCGCCTGGACGCACAACCCCGTGTTCCCATTCGCGACCCGCGTCCTCGGCCGCGCGCACTGGGGCGAAACCGAGGAGTGGCGCTTCATCAACGGACACTTCCCGCGCGCCTCCGCCGGGGAACGCGTCGCCGCCGTCTGGACGCGCGGCTTCGGCGACCCCGGTTACGGCCTGGCATGGCTCGCCGCCGCCGCCGCCGGGCTCGGCCTGGCGCTGTCGAAGCGCCCGACCCGCGCCCTCGCCGGCGGCGCTACCGTCTTCGCGGGCCTCCAGGTCCTGTTCTGGCTCTCCGCCACCCACCTCCAGCCGCGCTTCCTGCAACCGCTCACGCTCCCGCTCTCGCTCTGCGCCGGCCTCGGCGCCGCGGCGCTCCCCGCGCGGCTCGCGTGGCCGGCCGTCGCCGCGCTCGCCGCGGGGCACGCCCTGTGGCACGGCGCCCTGCTCCACCGCGGCGCGGAAAACGCGTCGCCGCCGTCGGCCGCCGAGGCCCTCGCCGACCCGCGCTTCCTCGCCGATCGCTTCGAGGGCCTCCGCGACCGCAAGCCGCTTCTCATCGGCGAAGCGCGGGCGTTCTACGTCCCCGGGGCGTGCGTCTACGCCGACCCGTTCGAGACGAGCCCGTTCGCGCGGGCGTGGCGCGCGGCGAAGGGCGACCCCGCGGCCGTTCTTGACGCACTGCGTCAATCCGGCGTGACGCTCGTCATCGCGAACTGGGACGAGGCCGAACGCCTGCGGAAGACTTACGGCCTCGACCCCGAAGTGACGCGCGATAACCTCGCGAAGCTCGCCGCGGCCGGCGCGAAGCGGCTCGAGTCGCCGGAGCCGTGGATCGAGATCCTGGACGTCGGCCGGCCCTGATCGCGACCGTTCCTACCTCGTCCCGTCCGGCCGAGGCGGGTCGAGCAGGATCCCGCGCGCCTCGAGCAGCTTGCCGCGCACGAACTCGTCCTTCTCCGTCACGAGCATCGCGTCCACCCACGCCCGGTCCGACGGCTTCGGCATCGCCGCCAGCGCTTCCACCGCGAAGCCGCGCACGGTCGCGTCGGGATCGTCGAGGAGCGGGCGGATGTCGGCGCGGGTGGAGCGCTCGGCGAGGTGGCCGAGGGCGGAGAGAGCGTGGATGCGGACGCGGCGGTCGGCGTCGCGGAGCCTGCTGACGAACGCCCCGGTGGAACGCATCGCTTCGAGCGCGTACTGGGCGGCGAAGCGCACGGTCGCGAGCTTGTCGCCGAGGAACTCGAGGAGGGCGGCCTGGGCGTCGGGACCGCCGATGGCGCCGAGTGTGGAGACGGCGGTGAAGCGCCCGCGTTCGGAGACGGAGGCGTCGCGCGCCATGGCGGCGATGGCCGGCACGGCGGACTGGGCCTTGAGCGCGCCGAGGGCGGCGAGCGCGCCGCCGCGGGCGTCCTTGTCGGCGAGGAGGCCGGCGATTTTCGAAGCGGCCTCGGTGGCGCCGAGCTGGCCGAGGAGGTCGGCGGCGTTGCGGCGGACGTTGGGCAGGTTCGAGTCGATGGCGGCGATCAGCCCCTTGATGGTCTTCTCGCGGATCTCCAGGCTCTGCGGCTTCTGCGTAGCCGTCCCCGCGATGCCGGTGATGACCATGCTGAGCGCGCGGGTGATGATCGTGTCCGCCGCGTCAAGTTTCCCCGGGATGAGGAATTCGATCGTAGGCGCACCCGCTTCAATGAGCTTCTTCCGCGCGGCCGGCACCTTCTCCAGGTTCGACCCGACCTCCCACAAGCAGGCGTCCTTCCACCACCCCTCGAGGTCGAGCTCCTCCGCCGCCGCGGGGAGCGACATCGACAGGACCGCCATCAGGACCAGGCCCCTGGCCGCTGGCCGCCGGCCGCTGGCAACTCTCATTTCCCCTCCTCGCAATCCAGTCCAACTCCCAGCCAGCTCTTCGTCCACGCCGTGTTGTCCCTTCCGCCCTGCGAGTACCGATCCTTCCCGCCGAGATCCAGCAGCACGCCGAGGCCGAAGGTCCCGCGGCTCTGGAACGACCAGCCCTGGCACTCCGGCCGGACACCCGAGTAGGCGTCGTCGCCGGCGCGGTCGATGAGGATGCCGAAGCCGTTGGCGTTCGCGCCGCCGTGGGTCATGCCGGCGCCCTGGTAGTAGTCGTTCCCGGCGAGGTCGAGAAGCATCCCCGCGGCCCAGTCGTGGCCGCACCCCTGCGCCACGCCGTTGTTGCACGAGTAAGCGTCGTTCCCCGCGCGGTCGAACAGCACGCCGCTCGAGAGGTGGATGCCGGACCCCTGCCCGTACTGGTACAGGTCGTACTTGTCATGTCCCGCCGAGTCCACCAGCACCCCCAGCGCGAACCAGTAGCTCGCCCCCTGCCCGAACACTTCCGCCGTGTACTGGTCGTTCCCCGCGTGGTCCGCCAGGATCCCCACGCCGCCAGACACGTTCGGTCGCAGCCCGAACCCGAACCCCTGCGACAGCGACTGGAAGTTCTCCGGCAACAGCGGTGCGTGCGAATACTTGCCGCCCGCGTAGTAGGTGTCGTTGCCCGCGACGTCCGACAGCACCCCCAACCCCTTCACGCCCCCGAACCCCTGTACGTGCCGCGCCCCCCGGTACCCGTCGTCCCCCGCCAGGTCGAACAGCATCCCCACCCCGAAAAACCCCGACCCCTGCGACACCTGGTCCGCTTCGTACCGGTCGTCCCCCGCGACGTCCACGAGCAGCGAAGCGCCGAAGGCCGCGCCGCCCTGCGCCACATTCCCGTCGATGTAGCGATCGTTCCCGGCCATGTCGACGATCAGCCCGCACGCGACCAGCCCCTTCCCGCAGCCGCGATACGTGTCGTCGCCGCCGAGGTCGAGCACGAAGCGGCACCCGACGTACTCGTCGTCGCCGCCCGCGTCGATCACGATGTCCTCCGTGTGCCTGTCCGGCCCCGGCCCGCCGATCCCGATCGACAGCCCCTTCAGCTCCGGGTACGCGCCCATCCCCTCGGGCTTCCAGCTCCCCGTCTTCCAGGCCTTGCCGTCCACCGCGGCCTTGCGCAGTTGCGCCGCGAGGTCGGCGAGCGCCAGCTCCGCCCGGAACAGCCCCGCGAGGTCGATCTTCGACGCCGTCTTCAGCACCGCCGCGCTGTCCCATTCCTGCTCGGAAGTGTCCGCGTACAGCCGCACGCCGTCCGTCGCGAGCGCCGCTTCGTCCGCGTCGTCGAGCTTCTCCATCGCCGCGCGGCGCTGGGATTCGGCGAAGCGCCAGCCGCTGAGGACCGTGAGGATGAGATCGCGGGCGGCGGGCGGCTCGACGTCGAGCTGCATCCCGAATTTCCCTTCGCGCATCACGGTCATCTTTGCCGCGTCGATGTCCATCCACGCGGCGCCGTTGCGCGCCGCGGCCTGAGGGTCGTCGGCGAATTCCTTTTCCGCCCGCTGCGCCCAGTCCGCGAGCTTCATCGGGTGGTCGAGCGTGTCGTTCACGCAGTTGAGCCGCCACTCGTCGGAGAGCGGGCGCTTGTCCCAGCCGAGGTCCTCGACCGACAGGTTCACGCAGTCGAGCGCCTGCTTCAGGCGTTTCTCCACGGCTGCGTCGAGAACCGGCCCTTCGACCTTCGCCGGGGGCGCTTCCTTCGGCGGATCCTCCGCCCGCAGCGCGACCCCGAATGCGGCGGCCGCGGCGAAAAACAAAACGAGGCGTGGTTTCATGCCGTTATCCTACCCGGCGTGCCGCCGCTCGCCGATCAATCGTCCGTCTTCTACACCGGGCCGTTCTGGTTCCAGGTGATCGGCTACGGCATGTTCTTCCTCGGCGCGCTGTACGCCGCCGCGCGGCTGCAGGCCGACGGGCTCGTGAGCCGCCCGTCGTGGCGCTACTGGCAGGTCGCGTGCCTCTGCCTCTGCCTCTGGACGCTCTCGCGCCTCGCCACCATCGCCCTTCCCGAATCCAGCGACGTCGGCGCCATCACCGACGCCGGCGGCAACCCGATCCTGGGCACCCCACGCTTCCAGCTCCAGCGCCAGCCCAATGGCGACATGGCGTGGGTGCCGTACTACCCGGCGACGGAGAAGGGGGACCCGCTGGCGGAGGGGGCGCGGTTCACGCCGATCGGGGGGCGCGGGGAGATCTACTACTACCTGCAGTTCGACGTGATCCTGCTCGTGGCGGCGGGGGTGTTCGCGCTTCTCGCGCTGCACGACGCGAAACACGCGGCGGGAGGGGAGGCGACCGATGCCTGATCCCGCTTCGGTCCGGTCGCTGTCGCTCAGCGTGCCGCAGATGGTGCACGCGATCGGAAGCGTCGTCTTCGTGGTGATGGCGGCGTGGGCGGCGATCCAGTCGCGGGTGATCGCGCGGCGCGGCGGGGCGGACCCGCATGCGGTGTTCGTGTCGAGGCTGAGCCTGGCGCTGCTTGGGCTGTCGCTGGCGCTGGCGGTGCCGGCGCTGTTCCGTCCGCCGCGCGGCGGGCCGCGAGAACTGGCCGACGCCGTGCGGTCCGCCGCGGCGCTCGGCTGCGGCGTGGTCGCGCTGTTCATCGCGTCGGCGCGCCGCGATGCCACGGCGGTGACGGCGATGGGGACGCGCATCAAGGAGCTCGAGCGCGACCTGGGCGGGCTCGTCGGCGCCGTCGCCGACCTGCGGCAGCAGGCCGCCGCGGTCCAGAAGGGCGCCGAGGCGGCGGCGACCGTGGACGCGATGACCGGGCTGGCCTCGCGGAAGCTCTTCGACGAGATGTTCGCGAGGGAGCTCAAGCGGGCCAAGCGCGCGGAGCGGCCGGTGGCGCTGGCGCTGGCGCAGGTGGACTACCTGGACAAGTACGCGTCGGCGTTCGGGCGGCAGTCGGCGGACCAGCTGGTTCAGGGGATCGCGAAGATCTTCCAGCAGCAGGTGAGGGACACGGACCTGCTGGTGCGGTACGGGCCGGACCGGTTCGCGGTGCTGATGCCGGAGACGGACCAGGAGAAGGCGATCGAGGTGGCGGACTGGATCCGGTCGATGGTCGCGAACTCCCAGTTCGCGAACCGGGCGGAGATGCCGGGGGGGAAGATCTCCATCAGCGTGGGAGTGGGCGCCTTCCCGGCCCCCGTGGCGGATGCCGCGGCCTTCCAGGGGCTCGTGGAGGGCGCGCTGGAGCGCGCTTCCGCCGAGAAGAACCGGCTCAAGTCCGCCTCGTAGGCCGCGCTTGACACTCTTCTGCGATCGACTAGCATTGAGGGTCCGGCGGGGGCATCCCTGTCGCCCGGAATCGAAGAGGATTGGAGCCAGGCGACGGAGGTGCCCCCGAAATTTCGCAGCAGGAATAGGACAAATTTAGTCCTATTTTAGCCCGTCAGGAGAAACGCCGTGGAACCCGTCGAAGAACTCGCCACAAAGGAATACAAGTGGGGGTTCGTGACCGACATCGAGTCCGAGACCATCCCCAAGGGTCTCAACGAGGACGTCGTCCGCCTCATTTCCGCCAAGAAAAACGAGCCCTCCTGGCTCACCGAGTGGCGCCTCTCCGCCTTCCGCCACTGGCAGAAGATGACCGAGCCCACCTGGCCCAACGTCCACTACCCCAAGATCGACTACCAGGGGATCAGCTACTACTCGGCGCCCAAGCAGAACGTGAAGAAGAACAGCATGGACGAGGTCGATCCCGAGCTCGTCAAGACGTACGAAAAGCTCGGCATCCCCCTCGACGAGCAGAAGCGCCTCTCCAACGTCGCCGTCGACGCCGTCTTCGACTCCGTCAGCGTCGCCACCACCTGCAAGGACTACCTCGAGAAGCTCGGCATCATCTTCTGCTCGTTCAGCGAGGCCGTGCAGAAGCACCCCGACCTCATCCGCAAGTACCTCGGATCCGTCGTCCCCACCGGCGACAACTACTTCGCCGCGCTCAACTCCGCCGTCTTCAGCGACGGCTCGTTCTGCTGGATCCCGGCGGGCGTGAAGTGCCCGATGGAGCTGTCGACGTACTTCCGCATCAACGCGGCCGACACCGGGCAGTTCGAACGGACGCTCATCGTGGCCGAGGCCGGCGCCCACGTGTCCTACCTCGAGGGCTGCACCGCGCCGAAGCGCGACACGAACCAGCTCCATGCCGCGGTCGTCGAGCTCGTCGCGCAGGAAAACGCGACCGTGAAGTACTCGACCGTGCAGAACTGGTACCCCGGCGACAAGGAAGGCAAGGGAGGCATCTTCAATTTCGTCACCAAGCGCGGCCGCTGCGCCGGCGCGAACTCGAAGATCACATGGACCCAGGTCGAGACGGGCTCCGCGATCACCTGGAAATACCCGAGCGTCATCCTGCAGGGCGACAACTCCGTCGGCGAGTTCTACAGCGTCGCCGTCGTGAACAACTTCCAGCAGGCCGACACCGGCACCAAGATGATCCACGTCGGGAAGAACACGAAGTCGACGATCGTGTCGAAGGGGATCTCGGCGGGGAAGGGGCAGAACACGTACCGCGGGCAGGTCAAGGTGGTGAAGAAAGCGACCGGCGCGCGGAACTACACGCAGTGCGACTCGCTCCTGATCGGCGACCGCTGCGGCGCGCACACGTTCCCGTACATCGAGGTCCAGAACTCGACGGCGAAGGTGGAGCACGAGGCGTCGACGTCGAAGATCAGCGAGGACCAGATCTTCTACTGCAAGCAGCGCGGCGTCTCGACCGAGAACGCCATCAACATGATCGTGAACGGATTCTGCAAGGAAGTGTTCCGTGAGCTGCCCATGGAGTTCGCGGTGGAAGCGCAGAAGTTGCTCGGCGTGAGCCTGGACGGGAGCGTTGGGTAGGGCGAGCGGCCAGTTGCCAGCGGCCAGTGAAGGACAACAGAAAAACGGAAAGGGAAGGACTGAGATGCTCGAGATCAAGGACCTGCGCGCTACGGTCGGGAAGAAGGAAATCCTCAAGGGGCTCTCGCTCAGCGTGAAGGCGGGGGAAGTCCACGCCATCATGGGGCCCAACGGGTCGGGGAAGAGCACGCTCGCGCAAGTGCTGGCGGGGCACCCCGCTTACACGGTGACGGGCGGCACGATCTCCTACAGGGGCGAAGACCTCGCGGACAAGTCCCCCGAAGACCGCGCCAAAGAGGGCATCTTCCTTGCGTTCCAGTACCCCGTCGAAATCCCCGGGGTCTCCAACGCGTACTTCCTCCGCGCCGGCTACAACGAGATCCGCAAGCACCGCGGCGAGCCCGAGCTCGACGCGATGGACTTCAACAAGCTCCTCAAGGAGAAGTCCAAGATCCTCCACATCGACGAGTCGCTCCTGAACCGCCCCGTGAACGAGGGCTTCTCCGGCGGCGAAAAGAAGCGCAACGAGATCTTCCAGCTCGCCGTCCTCGAGCCGAAGCTCGCCATCCTCGACGAGACCGACTCCGGCCTCGACATCGACGCCCTTCGCGCCGTGTCCGACGGCGTCAACAAGCTGCGCTCGAAGGACCGCGCCTTCCTCGTCGTGACGCACTACCAGCGCCTCCTGAACTACATCGTGCCGGACTTCGTGCACGTGCTGTCCGACGGGAAGATCGTGAAGTCGGGCGGCAAGGATCTCGCGCTGGAGCTGGAGAAGCGCGGCTACGACTGGGTCAAGGAGCCGGCGGTCGCGGGAGCCGCGCGATGAGCACGGCCGCCCTCGAGAAGCCCGCCGTCCTCGGCGGCTGCTGGCCCGCCCACCTCGAGGCGGGGGAGCGGAGCGCGGGCTGGAAGCGCTTCCCGTGGCTCGCGGAGTTGCGGAAGCTCGGCGCGGCGGCGTTCCGGGAGCGCGGGTTCCCGACGACCGCGGACGAGGAGTGGCGGTACACGAGCGTCGAGACGCTGGTGAAGACGGGGTTCCGGCAGTCGCTGGAGCCGAAGAAGGACGCGCTGGTCGCGAACACGGCGAAGCTGTTCACGTTCGGGCTGGAGAATTCGCCGCGGATCGTGGTCGTGGACGGGTTCTTCTCGAAGGAGCTCTCGAAGCTCGACGGGCTCCCGGCGGGCGTCGTGGTGTGCAGCCTCGCGGAGGCGCTCGAGAAGCACCGCGCGATCATCGAGCCGCGGCTCGGGAAGCTCGCGAAGCCGGGCGCGACGGCGTTCACGGCGCTCAACACCGCGCTGTTCCAGGACGGGGCGTTCGTGTACGTGCCTGAAGGGAAAGTCGTCGAGAAGCCGGTCCTTGTCCTGCACCTGTCGCACGAGTCCTACCTCGCCAGCCACCCGCGGCACCTGTTCGTGCTCGGCGCCGGCGCGCAGGTCCAGGTCGTCGAAGCCTACGCTTCGCCCTCCTGCGACCTCTACTTCACCAACGCCGTGACCGAGGTGGACCTGGCCGCCGGAGCGCGCCTCGTGTCGATCCGGCTCGAGGCGGAGAGCGGCAACGCGTACCACGTCGCCAACACGCAGGCCCGGCTCGGCGAAGGCGCATTCTTCCAGGAGTGCAGCGCCGTCACCGGCGCGGAGTTCTTCCGCCACGACCTCGGCGCCTTCCTCGCCGGCCAGCGCGCAGAGGCGCAGTTCCTTGGCCTTTCGATCGCGTCCGGCCACCAGCACATCGACCACCACACCGTCATCGACCACGCCGTCCCGAACTGCCCTTCCCGCGAGTTCTACAAGGCGATCCTGAACGGGCGGTCGCACGTGGTGTTCAACGGGAAGGTGTTCGTGAGGGAGGACGCGCAGAAGACGGACGCGAAGCAGACGAACAAGAACCTGCTCCTCTCCGACGACGCCCGCGTCGACACGAAGCCGCAGCTGGAGATCTTCGCGGACGACGTGAAGTGCACACACGGGGCGACGGTGGGGCAGCTGGACGAGGAGATGGTGTTCTACTGCCGGTCGCGCGGCATCGCGCCGGAGCTGGCGCGGGGGATCCTGACGTATGCTTTCGCGCGGGACGTGCTGGTGCAGTTCGCGATCCCGGAGACGCGGGAGTGGCTCGACCGGTCGATCGTGCAGAGGTTGCTGGAGGCGGGGAGGAACGCTTGAGGACGGAGAACGGCGTCGAAGGTCGAAGGTCGAAGGTTGAAGGGCCTGGCCCCGACCGCCCGGTCGACTGGGCTGCCGTGCGATCCGACTTTCCGGCGTTGAAGCAGTCCGTGCGCAACAAGCCGCTCGTCTACCTCGACAACGCCGCGACGAGCCAGAAGCCGCAGGTCGTCATCGACGCGGTGCGCGAGTACTACGAATCGCACAACGCCAACATCCACCGCGGCGTGCACTGGCTCTCCGAGCAGGCGACGATCGCGTACGAGGGCGTCCGGAAGAAAGTCGCCCGCTTCATCAATGCCGCCGATCCCCGCGAGTGCGTCTTCGTCCGCGGCGCCACCGAGGGGATCAACCTCGTCGCCCAGACGTTCGGGCGGACGCGGATCGGGAAGGGCGACGAGATCGTGCTCTCGACGCTCGAGCACCACTCGAACATCGTCCCGTGGCAGCTGCTGTGCGAAGAGAAGGGCGCGAAGATCCGCGTCATCCCCATGAACGACGCGGGCGAGCTGGACATGGCGGAGTACGCGAAGCTCCTGTCGCCGAAGACGAAGCTCGTCGCCGTCACGCACGTCTCGAACGCCCTCGGCACCGTCACCCCGATCCGCGAGATCGCCCGGATGGCGAAGGCCGCCGGCGCGACGGTCCTCGTCGACGGCGCGCAGGCCGTCCCGCACCAGCCCGTGAACGTGAAAGACATCGGCGCCGACTTCTATATCTTCAGCGGCCACAAGATGTGCGCCCCCACCGGCATCGGCGTCGCCTGGGCCCCGCTCGCCCTCTGGAACTCGCTTCCCCCGTGGCAGGGCGGCGGCGACATGATCTCCAGCGTCAGCTTCGAGAAGTCCACCTGGGCCGAGGTCCCCGCGAAGTTCGAAGCCGGCACCCCGAACATCGAGGGCGTCGTCGGACTCGGCGCCGCGATCGACTACCTGTCGGCGATCGGCATGGACCGCATCGCCGCCCGCGAAAAGGAACTCCTCGCCGCCTTCGAGGCCGCCATCCTCCGCGTCCCCGGCGCGAAACTCGTCGGCACCGCGAAGGACAAGGCCGGCGTCGCTTCCTTCGTCCTCGAGGGCATCCACCCCCACGATATCGGCACCATCGCCGACCGCGAGGGCGTCGCCATCCGCACCGGCCACCACTGTGCCCAGCCCGTCATGACCCGCCTCGGCCTCCCCGCCACCGCCCGCGCTTCCGTCGCGTTCTACAACACTCCGGAGGAAGCCCTCGCCCTCGAGGCCGCCCTCCGCAAGGTCGTGGAGGTGTTCACGTCATGAGCGACCTCACCGACCTCTACGGCGACGTCATCCTCGAGCACTACAAGCGCCCCCGGAATTTCAAGCTCATCCCCGACGCCACCCACAAGGCCGCCGGCGCCAACCCCCTCTGCGGCGACCATATCCAGGTCTTCCTCAAGATGGACGGCGAGAAAATCGCCGACATCGGCTTCCTCGGCAACGGCTGCGCCATCTCCCGCGCCGCCGCCTCCATCATGACCCAGGAGCTCATCGGCAAGTCGAAGGCCGACGCGGAAGCGCTCTTCCGCAAGTACCACGCGATGGTGACGCGCGACGCCGGCAAGCCCTACGAGGGCGAAGACCTGGGCAAGCTCGCGATCTTCGCCGGCGTGGCCGAGTTCCCGGTGCGCGTGAAGTGCGCGACGCTCTCGTGGCACGCGCTGGAGGCGGCGCTGAAGGGGAAGGCGGAGACGGTCAGCACGGAATGACCGGGTCGGTTTGTCGTGAACGTCCATGCAACCGTCCAGCGTCGATCAAACCGCACACAACTTCAGCGCAGAGTGCTTCGCTATGGCGGCGAAATCGCGGTCGGGGCTGAGGAGCTCGCAGGCGTTGGAAATGCACGTCTGGGCGATGATGCAGTCCACCGTGCCCCGGATCGTCAAACCCCGCTTCCGAAGGGTCCGGTACAGTCGCGCCGCCTCGACATGACCGTTCTCGTCGAGGGCCAGCGACGGCAGGCGGATCATGAAGTCGCGCGCTCGCTCGAACTCGCGGTCGTCAGCAAAGCCCTGCAGCACCTCGGTGATGATCAGGGGTGCGGTGGCGAAATCCTCTTTCCGGGCGCGGCCACGGTCGAGGCGGCTCACGTGCGGGTCCGCGCGGCCGTTGAACCAGGCGACCCAGACCGCGGAGTCAACGACGATCAAGCCGATTCCTCCGCCATGCGTCGATGTCGCCTTCCCAGTGGAGCTTGCCCCGGAGTTCCCGCATGGCCTCGTAGGTCTTCGAGCGCTCGTCGGCCTGCTGAAGGGCCTTGTGGACCGCTTCTTTCATGGAATTCACGCCGAAGGCCTTCATGACCCGGCGGACTAGGATCTCGTCGATGACGATGTTCGTACGGCGCATCAATCCCTCCTTATACACATTCCGATACTCCGAATGTGTATCGGAATCCTACCGGCCCGGGGGCAGCGAATCAATCCGTCGAGCCTCTTTTTTCCTGCAGTCGCACGCCGCGCCGGTTTAATGAGGCTCAAATGCACCTCGATCCCGCTCGCGTGCGCGCCGACTTCCCGATCCTCTCACGCCAGGTCCGCGGCAAGCCGCTCGTCTATCTCGACAGCGCCGCGACGTCGCAGAAGCCCGAGGCCGTGATCGAAGCGATGGCGCGCTTCTATCGCGAGATGAACGCGAACGTCCACCGCGGGGCGTACAAGCTTTCCGAGGAAGCGACGGCGATGTTCGAGGGGACGCGCGAGAAGATCGCGAAGTTCATCGGCGCGCCGTCGGCCGAGGGCGTGATCTACGTCCGCAATACGACCGAGGCCGTGAATCTCGTGGCGCACGGGTGGGGGCGGAAGTTCCTGAAGGCGGGCGATGAGGTGCTGCTGACGGAGATGGAGCACCATTCGAATCTCGTCCCGTGGCACCTGTTGAAGCGCGACCGGGGGATCGTGCTGAAGCACATCCCGATTACGGACGAAGGCCGCCTCGACCTCTCGACGCTCGACGCCCTTCTCACCCGGAAAACCAGGCTTGTTGCCCTCTGCCACGCCTCGAACGTCCTCGGCACGATCAACCCGATCGCGCAGATCGCGGCGAAGGCGCACGCGGTCGGGGCGCTGCTCCTCGCCGACGGGGCGCAGGCGGCGCCGCACATGAAGGTCGACGTCGGCGCGCTCGGCTGCGATTTCTACGCGTTCAGCGCGCACAAGATGTGCGGCCCGACGGGGGTTGGCGTGCTCTGGGCGCGGCCGGAGATCCTGCGCGAGATGGACCCGTTCATGGTCGGCGGTGAGACGATCCTCGAGGTGTACCTCGACAAGTCCACGTTCCGCGACCCGCCGCACCGCTTCGAGCCCGGCACCCCCGCCGTCGCCGAGGTCGCCGGCCTCGGCGCCGCCATCGATTACCTCGAAGGGCTCGGCCTCGACGCCGTCCACGCCCACGAGGAAGCCCTCGCCGACTACGCCCAGAAGAAACTCGCCGCCATTCCCGGCTGCGTCCTCTTCGGCCCCCAGTCCGGCCCCCGCGGCGGCGTCGCCTGCTTCACCCTCGAGCCGATCCACCCCCACGACCTCGCCACCTGCCTCGACCAGGACGGCCTCTGCATCCGCGCCGGCCACCACTGCGCCCAGCCCCTCATGCGCCGCCTCGGTGTCGTCGCTACGGCGCGCGCCAGCTTCTACGTGTATACTTCCACGTCCGAGATCGACCAGATGGTCGATTCCCTCAACCGCACACGGGAGTTCTTCGGATGTCGCTAGAAAGCCTGTACCAGGAAATCATCATGGAGCACTTCAAGGCTCCCCGGAACCGCGGCGAAATCGCCTCGCCCGACGTCTCCATCTCCATGAACAATCCCTTCTGCGGCGACGACATCACCCTCCACGTCTCCCTCAAGGACGGCAAGGTCGCCGACGTCAAGTTCCGCGGCCGCGGCTGCGCCATCTCCCAGGCTTCCGCTTCCCTCATGACCGAAATCCTCAAGGGCAAGCCCATGGCCGACGCCATGTCCAGCGCGGCGCTCTTCAAGAAGATGATGCGCGGCGAGACCAAAAAGCACGAAGCCGACCCGCTGGGCGACATCGTGGCGCTGGAGGGCGTGAGGAAGTTCCCGGTGCGCGTGAAATGCGCGCTGCTGGCGTGGAGCGCGTTCGAAGAGGGCGTGAAGGGGAAGAAGTAGGCGGGGGGGAGTCCGGATGCAATTTCAATCTTCGAAATCCGGCGAACGCAAGAAGCTTCTGGAGAATGCCGGCTGGGCCGTCGCCGGGGTTGCGATCCTCTGCTACGGGCTCTACGAGCACCGCACGGCCGCGCTGGTCATTGGAGGGTTCTGCGCCGGCCTTTTCGGCCTGTGGCTGTTTCCAGCGGGCATTCTTCGATACCTGAGGCAGGACGGCATCGATCTTGAGCCGGAAGAAGTCCGCCTGCGCACGGGACCAGGGATGGAGCGAATCAAGTGGGACAATCTTGACACAGTGGACTCCGTCACTGTGGAGAAGATGCGAGTGCTTCGGCTCCGGCTCAAGCGCGCCAGCTCCGGACTCCTCGAGCGCGTGGATCGCAACCTGACCGGCTTTGACATCATCGTCTCGGACGAGGACGTTCAGGTCCCGCTCGACGAGGTGTCGCAGGTCATCAATTTCTACCTCGCGAATCCCGAGCTCCGGGCCGAGTTATCGGATCCCCAAAGGATTTCGGATCGACTTTCGGCTCTCGGGCACGGCCAACGAGAGCGCCGGGGCTGACCTGCTTCAGAGGGGTGCGCTGCCCCGCGCACTCGTGCGCTTCGTTCGCCAGAGCCAGGCCCGCTCCAGCGCCGGCGGTCCCTTCGCCCCTATGACCCTGACCGGATCATGCACTGGGGTACCCGGGTCGCCACCGCCGCTGAATCGGGCCTGAGTCGCGAGAGAGCCGGCCGCCCGGTCGGCGGGGGGGAGCCATACCGCCGGGCGGCCGTCTCGATAACGCTACTTCTTCGTCATGTCGTCCTTGAACTCGTCCTTGTGCTTGCGCCACCAGAGCTCGGCCTCGCCGGGCATGCTGTTGAACGTCTGGCCGGTCAGCGTCTTGAGGCCGCCGGAGATCGCGGAGTAGACGGGCGCCTGGATGCCCGCGCTGCACCCCATGCCGATCCCGACCTGCTTCTTGTAGAACTCCAGCAGCACCTCGACGCTCGCCTTCGACTTGATCTCGCCGAGCGCGTTGATCGCCGCGACCGTCGCGTCGGAGGCCTTCTCGTCCTTGAGCGGGACGTTCTTCGAAGCGAATTCCTTGAGCGCGGGGATCGCCGCGGCGCTGTTGACCTTGCCCATGGAAGCGAAGATCGCCGTGAGCACGGCCGGCTTCTTCGCATTCGCCGGCACGCCGCCCGCGAGCGCCTTCGCCGCGTCCGCCGACCCTTTCATCCCGCCCAGCGCTTCCGCCGCCGCCGAGCGCACCCCGTCGTCCGGGTCGCCCAGGAACGCCGCCAGCGTCGCCGCGACGGTCGCGTGCGGGCAGCAGGCCGACTCGCCGATCGCCTTCTTCTTGGAGTCCGTGTCCTTCGCGGCCCTCAGCGCTTCCACTTTGACCTTGGCTTCCTCCGCCGTCGGTCCCGGGGGCGGATCGCCAGCGAGGGCAATGGAAGCGGCGAGTGCTAGTGCGGCAATCGTGCGGCATGGCATGGCAAGGTCTCCGTTCATCTTCCCCTCCCGATGCTGTACGCGGGCAGCGCCGGGGTTCTTCCCGAATTGTTCCGATCCTCCGCGGATGAAGCCTCAGTCCGGTTAGATTGTTGGTGTGAACATCCGTTACCGGACGGGCCCTCTCTGGGTAATCCTCGTTTTCTGGACGGCGTACGTCGCCGCTTCGGCAGTCGATCGACTCCGGAATCAGCCGGCACCCATGTTCGCGGTCACATTTGGCCTGACTGGCGGGTTGTGGCTCCTCGCCGTGCCCTGGATCATCCGTGCTGCCTTGCGCGCCCAGCAGTTCGGAATCGTCGCGCGCATCGGGAGCCTTGGGTTGGAATTGAAGAACGGGCCGCAAACGACCCTGCTCTCCTGGCCCGAAATCCGTTCGACGCCGAGGCCGAAGCTCGGGGAGGAACGGAAGTCCGCTTTGCTCGCAAAGATGCGGTCTACGATTCCCGAAGCCGTGCTCTTTCGCTCGCCAATCGAGCTCCAGTCCGAGGACGATATTCCCGGCCTTCTCGACTTCTACGCACGAAATCCGGCCCGGCTTTCGGAACTCGACGATCCTGCTGCACTCAAACACCGAATGGAACTTCTTCGTCTCCGGCGCAAACGGCGGCTGCGCTCTCTGCAACGGAACTTGGGAACCTTGCGAGTTCGGAATCGAGTCGTGGATCGCCCGGCGTAAGGCGCCTCACCTTCCGACCGCAATCGCCACGACGTCCGCCGCGCCCATCGCCCTCAGCGCCGCAGCGCACGCGCTGGCCGTCGCCCCGGTGGTGATGACGTCGTCCACGAGGAGCACGCGCTTTCCCGAGAAGTCCGGCGCCCTTCCAAACAACGGCCTTCGTGGCGCGAACAGCCCCTCCGCGTTGGCGATCCGGCCGGCGCGAGTCAGGAACGCCTGCTTGCCCGCCTTGCGGAGGCGGACGAGGGCTTTGGGGTAAAGCGGCCGGCCGAGGCGCGCGGCGACGGACTCGGCGAGGAGCTCGGCCTGGTTGAAGCCGCGGGAGAGGAGTTTGCGCCGCGAGATCGGCACGGGGACGACGGCGTCGGGGCGCGGGCATTCGCGCTCGGCGAGGTCGGCGGCGAGGTCGCCCAGCGGGCGGGCGAGGTGGATTTCGTTGCCGAGCTTGAAGCGCCGCAGCAGGGCGCGGAGAAGCCCGGAGTAGCGCGCCGCGCCGCGCGCCCTGGAGAACGCGAACGTCGTCTGCCGGCAGTCCTTGCAGGCGATTCCGGGGGCCCGGAGGAAGCGCCCGCAGGCGCCGCACGTGGCGCCGGCCGTGGAGAAGATCTCCAGCAGGCACGCGTCGCAGAACCCCCCGGCGCGCCGCTTCCCGCACGACATGCAGAGCGGGGGATAGAGGAGCTCGAGGGCGGTTTCGCCGGCGGCGCGGCCGGCCGCAAAAAGAAAGCGGGCCGGCGCTGAGATCACGCCGGCCCGCGTCGAGTCGCCCGCCAAGTTACTTCGCCGTCATCTTGTCCGCGGCCTTCTTGACCGCCGCCTTTGCCGCGCCGTCCGCCTTTGAGCCTTCGACGTGGGCCGCGAGCCGCGAGGGATCGAAGCTCCCCGTCGCGCTGGCGTCGTCGAGCTTCTTCGCGACCTCCGCCGTCTTCCCGCCCGTCAGCGCCGCCCAGCAGAGCCGCAGGAAGTTCGCGGCGTCCTTGTCCTTGCCGGGCCACTTCTCCAGCGTCGAGATCACGCTGGCGGCGTTCGCGGTGTCGTCCTTGAGCAGGTGGGCCTCGGCGAGCAGCCTCCAGACGCGCGCGTCGGCGTGGTTCTTGCGCGCCGCCGTGGCCGCCATCACGGCCCGGTCGAGCTCGTTGCGCTCCAGGCACGCCTCGATGAACTCGACGTAGAGGTCGCGGTTCTTGAGCTGGCTGACCGCGAGCCATCCCTCGTCGAGGTTGCCGCCCACGAGCGCGAGGCCGACCTGCGCCTTGAGGTTCGTGCGCTTGAGGTCCTTGGACTGCTGAAGCGCGATTTCGTAGTGCCCCTTGGCGCCGGCGGCGTCGCCGGAGCGGCGGAGGATTTCGCCCATCATCCAGTGGGCCTTCGGGGAGACGCCCATGTTCGCCTCGAGGGCGGCGCCCTGCGCGTCGAGGGCCATCTGCTTGAGGTCGGCGTCGGACGTGTCGAGGATGAACTCGCGGTAGCAGACGTCCGCTTCTTCCTCGATCTCGTCGATCTTGCGGATGACGGCGTTGCAGGCGCGGACCATGCGGCGGGCGAGGTGGGGCTCGACGGGGGACTCGGGGATGCCGAGTTCCGGGTCGCCGGCGACGTTGCCGACCTCATAGGTCTCGAGCATGAGGAACAGGAGGATGGCGTCGCGGACTTCCTTGGTGTAGTCCTTGCCGCCCTGCTTCTCGGACTTGAGGTACCCGATGTGCCGCCACGCGTGCTTGTGGACGGGCTCGAGGCTCACCGAGGTCTCGAATTCGGCGAGCGCCGTGGCCTTGTCGCCGCGTTTTTCGGCGGCGATGCCGAGGTCGAAATGCGTCGGTACGGGTGTCTTGCAGCCGGCGAAGAAGAGCAGAGAAGCGCCGGCAAGTGACAGGATCGGCGTGCGCATGCGACGACTCCTGATGTCCGCCCCCGGGGGGATTGTGCGGTGGTGAGGGGGGGGTAATCAAGGGCAAAGGCGTCGAAGGGTGCTGGGCCGGCATCGCCGGGGCGATCGTGCGAGCGTGGGTGGCCGTGGACGGCCCGGAGAAACAGCAACGACAACGTTTCAATTCTCAAGTAAACGGCAACTTCAAGACGACAATTTCAAGCCTGCCGGCGAATGCGTTCGTGCCGGCGATCGGTCTCCGCGCAGGATCGGGAGGACCAGCTTCGCGGCAACCCTTGAAGTTGCAGTCTTGAAGTTCGCCATTTACTTGTAGTTCGTCGTCTTGAAGTTGCCCTTTCCCCTCGCGGGCGGGCTATTGCCTCGCATTCCACTTGAGATAGGCCTCGACGAACTCCTCCAGCCGGCCGTCCAGCACCGCCTGGATGTTTCCGGACTCCATATCGGTGCGGGCGTCCTTGACGAGCTGGAACGGGTTCATGGTGTAGCTGCGGATCTGGCTGGAGCTGCCGAAGCCGATGCGCCCCTTGGCGCCGCGGGCGGCGTCGATCTTGGCGGAGCGCTCGGCCTCGCGCGCCGCGAGGAGCTTCGCGGCGAGGTACTTCAGAGCCATCTTCTTGTTGAGCGGCTGCGAGCGCTCGTTCTGGCACGCGACGATGATCCCCGTCGGGATGTGTGTGAGCCGGACGGCCGAGTCGGTCACGTTCACGTGCTGGCCCCCAGCGCCCCCTGACCGGTACGTGTCGATCTTGAGATCCGCTTCCTTGATCTCGATGTCCTCCTCCTCGAACTCCGGCGTGACGTCGACGGAAGCGAACGCGGTCTGGCGGCGGTGGTTGGCGTCGAAGGGGGAGATGCGGACGAGCCGGTGGACGCCGTGCTCGCCCTTGAGGTAACCGTAGGCGTACGGGCCGCGGACCTCGAGCGTGGCGGAGCGGATGCCGGCCTCGTCGGCCTCCTGCACGTCGATCAGCTTGGCCTCGAACCCCATGCGCTCGCAGTAGGCCTTGTACATGCGGAGGATGATCTGGGCCCAGTCGCACGCGTCGGTGCCGCCCGTGCCTGCCTGGATGGCCATGAAGCAGTCGCGGGAGTCGTTGTCGTCCTTGAAGAGCGTGCGGAGCTCGATGGCGGCGAGCTCGGCCTCGAGTTTCACGAGGTCGGCGGCGACCTGCTTGACGGTGGCGGCGTCGTTCTCGCCCTCGGCGAGTTCGGCGAGCTCCGCGGCGTCCGTGAACGCCTTGGTGAGCGCTTCGACGGGGTCGACGAGTCCCTTGAGCGCCTTGAGCTGCAGGACCTTCTTCTTCGCCGCCTCCTGGTTGTTCCAGAAGTCCGCGGCGCCCATTTCCGTCTCTATGCGGTCGAGCTCGAGCCTCTTTTTAGGGAGGTCAAAGAGAGTCCCGGAGGGCATCGAGGCGGGCTTTCAGTTCCTGGGCGCGTCGCAGTGTTTCGGCCATTGGGGTCTCCGGGGGGTGGGTGGGGGAGGAGATTGCGGAAGGAAAGGACGTCGAAAGTCGAAGGTTGGGGGCAGGCAGGTTGTGTCGGGATCGGGTAGGGGTGTCGGTGGGGAATCGGTCGTCCATCATTGCCGGTTTCCCCGGACCTTCAACCTTCGACCTTCGACGTCGTCACCTACCGCTTCGCCCCGACTTTCCCCTTTGTTGCGCTCTTCCTCGGCTTGTCCCCCGCCAGCACACGCACTTCATTCGAAACCAGGTCACCGATCTTGTCGCACGGCATCGCGCCGGCCTGAAGGCTCGCCACGCGCTTCGTCGCGAGCAGCCCCGAGACGGCCTTCTCGATCAGCGCCGCTTCTTCCTTCCGGCCGACGTGGTCGAGCAGCATCCCCATCGCGTTGATCGCCGCGAGGGGGTTCGCCTTGTTCTGCCCCTTGTACTTCGGCGCGCTCCCGTGGATCGGCTCGAACATCGAGACCCGCCCCGGGTGGATGTTGCCGCCCGCCGCGATCCCCAGGCCGCCCTGCAGCATCGCGCCGAGGTCGGTGATGATGTCGCCGAAGAGGTTCGTCGTCACCACGGTGTCGAAACTCTCCGGGTTTTTCACCATCCACATCGTGCACGCGTCGACGTACATCGCGTCCTGCTGCACCTTCGGGAATTCCTTCCCCACCTCCGCGAACGTCCGCCGCCAGATGTCGTGCGCGCGGATCGCGTTCGCCTTGTCCACCAGCGACAGCTTGAACGCCTTCTTCCGCTCCATGCACTTCTGGTACGCATACCGGATCACGCGCTCGACGCCCTTCCGCGTGTAGATCATCTCCTGGATCGCCACCTCGTCCGGCGTCCCTTTCTTGAGGTGCCCCATGATCCCGGCGTACGCGTCCTCCGTGTTCTCGCGCACCACGAGCATGTCCAGGTCCTTCACGCCCTTCCCCTTCAGCGGGCACAGGTCCTCGCTGTAGAGCTTGATCGGGCGCAGGTTCACGTAAAGGTCGAGCTTGAACCGGAGGTTCCCGACGATGCCGAACTCGAGGAATCCGGCCTCGAAGCGCGGGTCGCCGATCGCGCCGAGGAAGATGGCGTCGAGTTCCTTGATCTCGCTCCAGATCGAGTCCGGGAGGACCGTCCCCTTGCCGGGGCCGCCGGTCTCCATGCAGTAGTCGGCGCCGTACGGCCATTCGATGCGCTCCACGTCGAAGCCGCGGAGTTCGCAGACGGTGTCGAGGACTTTCAGGCCTTCGCGGCAGACTTCCGGTCCGATCCCGTCGCCGCCGAGCACGCCGATCTTGATCGCCATGGGGGTCTCCTCTCGTGGGGTGGCGATTGTAGTCCCGGACGGTGCTTTGAAAAGGGAATGGGGTTAATCGTCGTCCCATTCCACCCGGCACGGGGGGAGGGCCTCGAGGAAGCGCTTCCCGTAGCTCTTTGTCGCGATGCGGGAGTCGAGGACGACGACGATGCCGCGGTCGGTGCGGGTGCGGATGAGGCGGCCGAAACCCTGGCGGAACATGAGGACGGCGGCGGGGAGGTCGAGCTCCTTGAACGGGTTTCCGCCGCGGGAGCGGATGAGCTCGTGGCGGGCCTCGTTCAGCGGCTCGCCCGGGCTCGCGAAGGGCAGCTTGGTGACGATGACGTTCTCAAGCGCCTCGCCGGGGACGTCCACGCCGTGCCAGAACGACTCGACGCCGAAGACGACCGTGCCGGGCGCGGCCTTCATCTCCGCGATCATCCGGTCGCGCGGCACCCCGGCGCCCTGCACGAGGATCGGCCGGTCCCACTCCGCCGCCACGCGCTCGTGCACCCGGCGCATCGTCACGAAGCTCGTGAACAGCACGAGCGCCCGGCCGTCCGAGCGGCGGAGGTACTTCAGGATTTTTCCGGGAAGGGCCTCGGTCCACGCGGCGGCCTGGAGCGGGGAGGGCATGGCGCGGGCGACGATGAGGGTGGCCTGTTTCTCGAAATCGAAGGGGCTGCCGACGGAGACGCACTCGGTTTCCTTCGCGCCGAGCCGCGCGCGGATTCCGGTGAAGTCGCCGTGGCCGGTGCTCAGCGTGGCACTCGTGAGGATCGCGGGGCGGTCGGCGGCGAACAGGGTCTTCTCCAGCGTCGGTCCCGCCTCGACGGGGACGCGCCTCAGCTCCCAGCCGCCGCGGCCGGCGCGCTCGACCCACGTCACGGTTTCGCTCGCGGGCTCCATCAGCCCGCGCAGCTCCTCGGCGCGCTGGTCGCAACGCTTCGACAGCCGCGTGAGTTCCTCCGCGATCTCCGCGAACTTCGCCTCGGGGATCAGCTCCCGCAGCTCCTGCCCGAGGTTCTCGAGCGGCTGCGCGGCGGCGTCGGTCCACCCGCCGGGCTCCCTCACGCGCAGCACGGCCTCGAGGGGATCCCCCGATTCGTTGCGGCGGCCGTTCGCGGCGGCCCAGCGGTCCAGCTCGCGGAAGAACGCGGCTTCCAGCTCCCGGACCTCGCCCACGAGCCTCGAAGCGAGCCGGGCGTCGGGGAACTTGTGGAGGATCCCGGTCTGCCGGCGGTCGCTCAGGATCTCGGCGAGCAGCCGCGCTCCCGGCCGGCGCCGGAACTCGAGCCCCATCTGGTCGAGCGCCACTTTCTCGAACGCGTGCGCTTCGTCGACCACCACCGCGGACGCGTCGGGAAGGAGCTTGCCGCCGCCGGCGCGGACCTTCAGGTCGATGGCGAGCAGCGCGTGGTTGGCGACGACGATCTGCACCGCGCGGAGCTTCTGCCGCGCGAGGTGGTAGTGGCACGGCCGCTCCTTGCGAGACGCCGGCGTGCACGAGTCGTCGCAGCAGACCTTGGCCCAGACGTCCTCCGGGATCGGGAAGGGCGCCGACGTCCGGTCGCAGACGCTTCCCTCGCGGGCCCACGCCGCGATCTGCGCCGTCACCGGGCCCGGGTCGTCCTCGAACGCCAGCTCCGGCGACTCCACCGCCAGCCGCAGCCGCGGGCCGCAGACGTATTGCCCGCGTCCTTTCGCCAGCGCCGCCGTGAATTTCAGGGGCAGGATCTTTTGGAGCGCCGGGATGTCTTTCCCGGTGAGCTGCTCCTGCAGCACGATCGTGTTCGTGGCGACGATGACAGGCTGCTCTTTCCGGAGCGCATGGAGAATCGCCGGGACGAGGTAGGCGAAGCTCTTGCCGACGCCGGTCCCCGCTTCCGAGATCAGGTGCGTCCCCGCCGCGAGGGCGCGCTCGACGGCCTCCGCCATCTCGAGCTGCTGCGGGCGCCACTCGTGGCCGGGGAACGCCTGCGCGAGCAATCCCCCCTGGCGGAAGACGCCGGAGGCGGAGATCGGGGACTCGGTGGCGCTTTCCGGAGGGCTCATGGGGCCGGGAGCCTACGCAGCGCCGGGTGCGGCCACAAGCCTCCGCGACGGAAGACAGATCCCGGCGGGCCGGTTACGTGATGCCGGGAAGCGGTCTGTCCTCCCCGCGAGGTCGGCCCTTCCCGCTTCTCCCGGCCGGGCCCTGGTGGCGACCGGGGCCCGGTTTCTCAAAACGCCGCCCGCCGGAATGGATACAGGGGGGAAAGGCGTCGGCGGCCGCGGGCCGCCTTCCATCGCCAGGGAAACGCGCCACGTTTTCGGGAGAAGCGAATGTCATCCGCCACACGACGGACGGTGTGTTGCTGGGCAGCGCTGGTGGTCCTCGCGGTGGTGTTTGCGGGGTGCCGCCGCCGGTCGCATCACGCGACCGCGAACCGCGACGACGACATTTTCACCACGGACGATTTCCCGGGCGCTCCCGTGCAGGACGGGAACATTGCGGACGACGGAAGGGCGATGAGCCCGGCGGCGGAGGACTACTCGCAGCTGGGGTGCTTCTTTAACGGGAGCCGCGGGACGGCCATCCTGCTCTTCTTCACCGACCCGACGGTGCCGGGCGATCCGCCGCACCTCTACGCGACGCACTATGACGGCGAGACGTGGACGCCGCCGGTGTCGCTGGCGGCGGCGGACGGGACGCCGGTGGAGTTCAAGTTCGGGATGGACGCGGTCGTGGCGTTCCTGAACACCGCGGACCATGCGGACCCCGACGCGCGGGAGCGGGACGGCGACGCGATCATCGCGTGGATCGGCCGCGACGCGGACCAGGACGGGGCCGGCACGGCGGACGGCGTGAACACCGGCATCTATACGACGTACTTCAACGCGAGCGAGCGCGACATCCCCGCCCTGAACCACGGCTTCCAGTTGCTCGCCGACCGCATCAGCACCGAGGACGAGGACTCCGAGGGCGTCTACGGCGTCGGACTCGTCAGCGACGGGCTGTGCGGGGAAGCGGCGGCCACGCTGGGGCAGTTCAACTACCTGTACGGCGACAGCACGACCGGGCTCAGCCTGGTCTGGGCGCAGGAGGAGAACAACGACTCCCTCACGCCGGGGACGGAGGACATTTCCCTGCGCGCCGTGGCGTTCGACTTCGGCCAGAACGGCGATCCGGAGCTGCCGCTCGCCCCCGGCGCCGAGGCCCGCGTCCCGGTCCTCGGGTTTGGCGCGTCCGACTCGGGGCTGGACAGCGAAGAGACGCTCGTGAGCCCCGGCTTCCGCGTCTACAACAACACCTTGTTCTTCCGGGTGGCTTCCGACAACGAGGTCGGCGCGGAGGTGATCATGATCAACGACCCGCCGCTCAGCCTGTCGGGCCCGATGGTGTCGTACGGCAACCCGATGGTGGACGACGGCGACGACATCACGATCCAGGTGGTCCGGTTCGACCTCGCGACCGGGGCGATGTCGGGGGCGAGCTCGCTCGCGAACACGCCGGACTCCACCGACGCGTGGGAGTGCAACGACGAGTTCATCGGCTCGTTCCAGCACGAGATCTACGGCGACGACGAAGGCCTCGCCCAGATCATCGTCTTCCACACGATCCTTCTTGCGGATGCCGACGCCGTGACGGATTTCGGGAGCGGCGTCTCGGACGGGTCGCTCTTCGCAACGGGGGTCGACCTGCAGACAGGCGCGCCGACGGGGTCGTGCATCATCGACCCGGAGGATCCGTTTGCATTCGACACGGTGCTCCCCAGCCTCGTGGACACGCGCCTGAGCCGGAACGGCGATTACATCTGGGTCGTCTGGGCCGAGGACGATTCGGCCGGCGCTTCCGACGACCTCGCCCTGCGAGCGGCGCAGTTCGCGACGACGCGGCTGGAGCCGGACGGGTCCATCCCGGCGACGATTCCCGCGGTGAGCAGCCGGTTCTCCCTGACGACCACGCTGTCGACGGACATCGACGGGTTCGACGTGAGCTGGATCATGTTCCAGGCGGGGCTCGACTACGTGTGCGGGGCCCAGTCCGACCCCGATGTCATGAACCTCTTCTTCGAGCACAGCGACGGGACGGGCGACGTCGTCCGCCACGCGCGGCTCACGGCTGATTTCGGTTCACCGGTGAGCCCCACGGTCGTCGTGACCACGCTCGAGACGTTCGAGGACGGCGAGATGGCGATGTCCGGGTTCGAGCAGCCGGGTGAAGGGAAGAGGTTTGCGGCGACGGACGCGGGGGAGGGCGGGGAAGCGCTCTGCGCATACCGGAAGGACATCGACGGGACGGCGGGGACGGACTACAGGGCGTTCGCCCGCGTGACGGGCTCGGGATCCGCGGCGGTCGAGATCGACAGCGCGACGGCGGAGAAGCAGGTGATTCCGGCGAGCATCCGGCTGGTCGGGACGCCGGCGGGGGAGGAGATCGGCACGTACGATCCGGCCAGCGGCGAGGACAGCGAAGCGCGGCCCCACGGCTGGTCGAGGGTGCACGTGATGTTCTTCGAGAGCAACACGTCGGAGAATTCGGGGCAGGGGTACGCGCTGCGGACCCGCGTCTATCTCGCCGACAGCGATGCTTCGACGGCGATGGGCGACCGCTTTTCCCCGTCCGCCGGCGCGGCTTTCGCCGTGCCGGCCGAGATCAGCCTTCCGTACGGCGACCCCGACGTGAACTTCGACGCGGAACTCCGCGGATTCGCGAAGGCCGGCGATATGGCGGGCGTGTGGTTCACGGAGCAGGGGCACGTCTACTACCAGGAATACACGGACGACCGCCGCGACGACGGCGCGTCGGGGTGGATCGAGAGCGACGGCGTGTCCGACCCCGCCCTCGTGGACGACGATTCGGTCGTCGAGCTCGAGCAGCCCTTCGCTCGCACGGCCGTCTTCGCGCCGACCTGCGGGTGCGAGACGCTGCACGGGGCGATGACGTTCTGGGTCAAGGTGCTCGACGCGGCCAACGGCCACCCGCGGCTGCAGGTCCGGGTCAGGGAATAGCCGATTTCTCCCCGGCGCCGCCCGCCTTCCACGGCCGGGCGGCGCCGGCTTTTTCGCCCGGGATTATCGCTTCGCATCCCCCCGGACCCCTTCTATGATCGCCCCTATGAACAGTTCCAAACCCATGACGCTCACCCAGAAGATCCTCGCAGCGCACGCGATCGGCCTCACCAAGCCCACCGTCGAGACCGGCGACATCCTCCAGGTCAAGGTCGACTGGACCATCGCCAGCGAACTCGCCTGGAACGGGATGGACCGCACCTACGAAATGCTCGGCCGCCCCCCGGTTCACGACAAGGACCGGTTCTTCCTCGCCGTCGACCACACCGTCGACCCGATCACGCTGGCGTCCGACAAGCGCGCCCAGAAGCTGACGCAGCTGTCGCGCGACTTCGCCAAGGAAGCGGGGATCACGCACTTCTACGACGCGAACGAGACGATCCTGCACACGAAGTTCTACCGCGAGCTGGTGCAGCCCGGCGAGATCGTGCTGGGCGCGGATTCGCACACGTCGTCGCACGGCGGGATGGGCGCGTTTGCCATCGGCCTCGGAGGCGCGGACATCACGGCCGCGATGGTGCTCGGGACGAGCTGGATCGAGGTCCCCGAGGCGATCGAGGTCGTGTATTCCGGCAAACCGCAGTTCGGGATCGGCGGCAAGGACGTCATCCTCAAGACGCTCGGCGACCTCGGCCGCAACAGCGTCGCCATGGAACGCTCCGTCGAGTACCGCGGCGAAGGCGTCCGCGAGCTCACCACCGACGCACGCTTCACGATCGCCAACATGACCGCCGAGTTCGGCGGGCTCAACGGGATCTTTGAGGCCGACGGACAGGTGGCGGCGTGGCTTTCGAAGCGCAAGTCGCACAAGGACGGCGCGCGGTGGTTCCGGGCGGACGCCGGGGCGCCGTACGTCGCGAAGTACCCGATCGACCTGTCGAAGATCGTGCCGCTGGTCGCGAAGCCGTTCAGCCCGGACAACGTGTTCACGGCGGAGCAGAACGCGGGGATGCACCTCGACGGCGCGTTCATCGGCGCGTGCACGACGACGGAAGAGGAGCTCGTGCTGTCCGCGCTCGTCCTGGAGCAGGCGCTCAAGGATCAGAAGCCCGTCGCCTCGAACAAGCGCATCGTCGTCCCCGGCGACCTCGCCATCCAGCGCAACCTCGCCGCCGCCGGCCTCTGGAAGATCTACGAGCAGGCCGGCTTCCGCGTCTCCGTCCCCGGCTGCTCGATGTGCCTCGGCATCGCGAGCGAAAAGGCCGGCAAGGGCGAGACGTGGCTCTCGTCGCAGAACCGCAACTTCCCGAACCGCATGGGCGAAGGCTCGCTCGCGTGGCTGGCCTCCGGCGCCACCGTCGCCGCCTCCGCCGTCCTCATGAAAGTCGCCGATCCGCGCGCCCTCCTCGCCCGCGTCGACCGCGACCGCTTCGAGAAACTCCTCGGCCGCGACCGCAAGGCCCCGCTCCCCAACGTCGTCACCACCGAGCCCGAACTCGACGTCGTCCCCGCCCAGGCCGCCTCGGGCGACAGCGCCGTCGTCGAGGCCTGGATCGTCCGCGGCCGCGCCCAGAAGTTCGGCGACAACATCGACACCGACGCCATCATCCCCGGCGAGTTCTGCCACCTGACGAAGCTCGAGGACCTGGGCGAGAAGTGCTTCCACTTCGTCAAGCCGGGGTTCGCCGAGCGGGTCCGCAAAGGGCAGAACATCGTCGTGGCCGGCTCGGGATGGGGAAGCGGCTCCTCGCGCGAGCAAGCCGTCTGGGCGCTTCAGGGCGCCGGCATCAAGCTCGTCATCGCGCGGAGCTACGCCTTCATCCACAAGCGCAACCTCGTCAACGAGGCGCTTCCGTTCCTGCTCGTGAGCGACGACGCGTTCTACGCCGCGGTCAACGACGACACGGAGCTGTCGGTGAATGTGAACACCGGCGAGATCGTGCTGCCGTCCACGGGGAAGAAATTCCGGGCGGAGGCCCTGACGCCGATCGTGAAGTCGCTGATGCGCGAGCAGGGGCTGGTCCCGGCGATCAAGCGGCACGGCGCGCAGGTGTTCGAGCTGCTTGCGGCCGGCGTGTAGCGATGCGGGCGGCGCGCGGGCTCCTGACGGCCGTGCTCCTCACGGCGCTTCCCGCAGCCGCGCTTCCCCCCGAGTGGGACCGGGAGACGGTGTCGGCGGCGTGCCCGTACTGCGAATCGACGCTCGGGTGGGGCGCGAGCCAGTGCTACTCCTGCCAGGCGAAGGTCGACTGGGCGCTGCCGGGGGCGCCGGCGGACAGCCGCGAGGCGTGGAGGTTCCTGGCGACGGCGATCGCGCGGAAAGACCGCGAGTTCATCGGCGCGCTTGTCGAGGGGGACGCGGAGGAAAACGAGCGGGCGCTGGCGATCGCCCCGCTGATGAGCTTCGAGCGATCTTCCCCCGTCGAAGGCGGCGAGCGCGTTGTCGCCGTCGCGATCGACCGCGGCACCGTGCTGGTCATGACCTGGTCGAAGGGCAAGTTCCAGCCGGGGCGCGAGGCGCACCGTCCGCTGCGGAACCAGGGGGAAGCGCTGCGGGTGCTGAAGGCGGCGGTTGCGGCGGAGACGAAGCTGCGCGACGGCGACCTCGACGGCAACGGCGCCGCGGACTTCTGGACGGGGGACTGGTCGGGGCTCGCGCGCCTGGCGGACGGCGACGGCAAGCCTCTCACCCTGATTCCGCCCGAAGCCGCCGCCGCCGATCTCAGGCCGCTTCCGGCTTCCGGCGCCGCCAGGCCGCAGCTCACCGCCGCAGCGCCCGCCGCGCCGTGGAACGGCTACCGGTTCGCCGCGCTCGCGTCCGACGAGGCCGGCCATCCGCTCCCGACTGATGGCGCGGACCCCGACACGAATGCCTGGGAGAACCCGGGAAAGTTCGCGTTCCTCGCGATTCCCGCCGAGCACGGCGTGACCGGCTGGCTGACGCTCGTCGTGAGCGAAGACGGGCAGGTCTGGGGAAGAGATCTCGGCGACGCCACGGGCCGCGAGTCGGCGTCGGGCGCGCCGACCGCCGACGAATCCACCGCGATCGCCGCCGCGCTGGCCGACCTGGGAGCCGAGGCGCTGCAAACGCGCGAGGCCGCCGATGCGAAACTGCGATCCCTCGGGCGCAAAGCCCTCACCGCGATGCGGGAAGCGCTGAAGTCCGCTTCGCCCGAAGCCAGGCGGCGCCTGCGCGACATCCTCGAGGCGCTCGAAGATTCCGCGCCGGACCCGAGCCGGTGGCCTGCGGAGACGAAAGACCTTCTGGATGCCGGCTGGCAGCGCCTCTAGGCAGACCTAATGTTTGTCCGAGCCGCCCGCCATCGTCTTCTCGTACCGGTCCGCCGCTTCGCCGATGTACTGAAGGGACGCGAGCAGGTGCGTCGGCGTCGTCTCGGAGAGCATCAGCGTCTCCTGGATGACGAGGTCCTCCCCGTCGATGCAGAGCGACCCGTGCGTGAGGCCGGCGTTCATGCGCAGCGCCATCGTCGGCCGCTGGCTCGACAGCGCCGCGGCGGGGCCGACCTTCGACTTGAGGCGGCCGTACGCATGCCCGCCCTCCTCGAACGTCGACACCAGCACGGTCTGTTTCCGGCCGCCCTTGAGGTCCAGCGTCACGGTCCAGCTTCCGCCGGACTCGCGGATGTTGATCCACTTTCCCTGCTCGACGGTCTTCTTCAGCAGTTCGCGCATTTCCATGGGGCGTTCTCCGGAGGATGAGGCGGGGAGTATAGCTTGAGGCGGGGGCGAGGCGAGAAGTGCAAACGGCCGGCAGGCAACGACTATGGCTTCTCCCGCGCGCTGTCCTCCCCGAACAGCGACCGCTGCAGCGCCTTCGCCGCGCTCGCCTGCCGCGCGAACTTCGGCCGGTCCGCGACCTCCAGCTCCTGGTCCTCGAGGCGCTTCAGGATCTGCCCCGCCCGTTCGACGACGGGCTTGGGCAGCCCGGCGAGCTGCGCGACGTGGACGCCGTAGGACTTGTCGGTCGCGCCCTGGCCGATGCGGTGCGTGAAGACGATGCGCCCCTGGTGCTCGCGGACGTGGAGGTGGAGGTTGCGGAGGCCGGGGAGCGCGCGGGCGAGCGCAGTGAGCTCGTGGTAGTGGGTGGCGAAGAGCGTGCGGGCGCCGACGCGGTCGTGGAGGTACTCGGTGACGGCCCAGGCGATGGAGAGGCCGTCGAAAGTGGAAGTGCCGCGGCCGATCTCGTCGAGGATGACGAGCGACCGCGCCGTGGCGTTGTGCAGGATCGCGGCGGTTTCGTTCATCTCGACCATGAACGTCGAGTTCCCGCGCGTGAGCTCGTCGCCGGCGCCGACGCGGGTGAAGATGCGGTCCACGACGCCGATCCGGGCCGCGGCGGCCGGCACGAAACTCCCGGCCTGCGCCATCAGCGCGATCAGCGCCACCTGCCGGATGTACGTCGATTTCCCCGCCATGTTCGGCCCCGTGATCAGGCCGATGCGCGCGCCGTCGGTGTCGAGAGCAGCGTCGTTCGGGACGAAGCGGTCCTGCGTGAACCTCTCCAGCACCGGGTGGCGCCCGTCCTTGATCTCCAGCGCGCCGGACTCGTCGACGACGGGGCGCGCGTAGCGGTGCTCGACCGCCACCTGCGCCATCGAAGCGACCACGTCGAGCTCCGCGATCGCCGCGGCCGTCCGCAGCAGCGTCGCCACGCCCTTCGCCGCCCGCTCGCGCAGCTCGAGCAGCACTTCGTACTCCCGCTTCTTCCCCGCCGTGTCCGCGTTCAGGACCTCCGTCTCGTGTTCCTTCAGCGCCGGCGTGATGTACCGCTCCGCGTTCTTCGTCGTCTGCTTGCGGATGTACTCCGGCGGCACTTCGCCCTTCCCGGCCTGCGCGTGCGTGATCTCGATGTAATACCCGAACACCTGGTTGAACCCGACCTTCACCGGGATCCCGGTGCGCTTCTGCTCGTCCGCCTGGAACCGCGCGATCCACGACTGGCCGTCACGCTGGAGCGAGCGGAGTCGGTCGAGTTCCTCGTCGAAGCCGTCGCGGATGAGCCCGCCCTCCTTGAGCGTCATCGGCGGATCTTCCGTGAGGGCGCGGGTCAGCGTCGCGGCGAGGTCTTCCTGCGGGTCGAGGGAAGCGGCGACGTCGCCGACGAGCGCGGTCTTCGCCGTGGCGAGCGCTTCCTTCAGCTCAGGGACCTGGAGCAGCGTGACAGCGACGCCGGCGAGGTCGCGGGCGTTGGCGCGGCCGGAGCCGAGGCGGGCGGCGAGGCGCTCGAGGTCGCCCATGCGGCGCATGGCGGCCTGGAGTTCCTGTCGGAAGAGGTGCTGCTCGGCGAGTTCCTGGACGGCGTCGTGGCGGCGGCGGATGGCGGGGACGTCGCGGAGCGGGCAGAGGAGCCAGTCGCGCAGGAGCCGCGCGCCCATCGCGGTCGAGGTGCGGTCGAGGACGCCGAGCAGCGTCTCGCCGTCGTCGCCACCGCGCATCGTCCGCGTCAGCTCGAGCCCGAGCTGCGTCGCCCGGTCGAGGAACACGCGGCCGTCCCGCGAGAACGGCAGCAGCCGCGCGAGGTGCCGCAGCTCCGTCCGCTGCGTCCGCCGCAGGTACTCGACGATCGCGGCCGCGGCGGGAAGCGGGATCCCCTCGAGCCCGAAGCCGCCGGTGCCGGCGGTGCCGAAGTGCTTCCCGAGGATCTCGTCGCTCCGCGCGGGTTCGAAGTCCCACTCCGGCGCCGGGGTCACGCAGACCTTGAGCGCGTCTTTCACGGGTGCGAGCCACTCTGCCTCGCGCAGATTCTCGGGCACGAGCAGTTCCGTCGGGGCCAGCCGCGTCAGTTCGTCGAGCAGCTCCCGCTCCGGAAGCCCTTCGGCGTAAAACTGCCCCGTCGAAAGATCCGCCCACGCCAGCGAGAACACGCCGCCCTTCGTGGGGCACGCCGCCGCGAGGAAGTTCGCGGACTTTGCGTGGAGCAGGTTCTGCTCCGTCAGCGTCCCGGGGGTCATGACGCGCACGACGCCGCGCTCGACCAGCCCTTCCGCCTCCTCCGCGTCCTGCGTCTGCTCGCACACCGCCACCCGGAACCCGGCG
Source organism: uncultured Planctomycetia bacterium (assembly GCA_964590435.1). Classification (GTDB taxonomy): domain Bacteria; phylum Planctomycetota; class MHYJ01; order WSZJ01; family WSZJ01; genus WSZJ01. The sequence goes on along the minus strand of CAZPWT010000008.1, from coordinate 114,704 downwards.
CGCAGCAGCTTCGCGACGTAGTTCTCGTACGAGACGACGGGCACGCCCGCCATCGGCACCGCCTGCTCGCCCTTGAACCGCGACGTCAGCGTGATCCCCAGCGCCCGCGCCGCCGTCTTCGCGTCCTCGTAGAACATTTCGTAGAAGTCGCCGAGGCGGAAGAACAGCAGGTCGTCGGGATGCTGTCGCTTGATCGCGAGGTACTGCTCCATGAGCGGCGTTGCCATGCGGCGGAGTCTGAGGGACCGGGGGCGCGCATGTCAATCCACCGGAAGCGCGAGAGGCGAACCGGGGGGTCGGCGGTCGGACCTCGCTGCGCGACGCCGCCGAACGGCGGGCGGCGTCGCTGCGCTCGCCCCGACCGCTCGACCCCCCGGTCCGCCTCTCGCGCTTCCGCGAAGGACCCCGTGGAACGAGACATGCAGCTCGACTTTGTGGAGGCGTTTGTGCCCGTGCTATCGTCGCCGGCCCAGGACTCCTTGAGGAACTTCTATGCGCACCGCACATGCCGCGCCCCTCTGCGAACGGCGCGGCGGAAACGTCCTCCGGGCAGAGGCGCTCGACGAGGCAGTCGCGCGCTCGGGGGAGTTCGCAAAGCGGAAGGAAGGGCGGAAGTAGCCGCCCGGCCATGAGCCATCCGCGGCGCGAGGAATGCCATGCGTTCGTGTTCGCGCATGCGGCCGCGATCAGCGCCTGTCTTGCCCTGGTGGCGATCCTGGCGTTCGAGGGCGTGCGGCAGCTGCTTTGGCGCGACGCCGGGCTCGAGCTTGGGGCGCGCGTTTACGGCGGCTTCCATGTCTCCCTGGCGGCGGTTTTCTGTCTCGCCGCGTTCCGCCCGAAGTGGCACGGCGTCGCGGCGCTCGCCGGGTTCGTCGCGTCCGCCGCCGACGCGGGGCTCTGGGCGCTTCTCGTCTCCCGCGGCGCGTCCCCGCTGCTGCTGGTCGTCCCCGTGTTCACGTCCCTCGCGCGCTTCCTGCCATTCGGTCTGCGGCTGCTCGACGGACACGACATCGGGACGTCGATCCGCCGCGCCGCGCCGTGGGCCGCCGCGGTCGTCCACACGGCCGCGGCGTTCGCGATGGCGTTCGTGATCGCGCCGTACTTCGAGAAGGACCCCCTCGGCCGCGAAAGGTTCGTGTGGTTCCAGGGCGTCGAGCCCCGCTGGGCCGCCAGCTGGGGCCTCTGGATGCTCGGCGCACTCACCCTCATCGCGTTCTACGGCTGGTGGGGCTCCTTCCTCCCGTCGTCCCGCGCCAGTCGCGCCGCCTTCGCGCTCGCCTGCATCGGTGCCACGTTCGACCTCGGCTGCGAAGCGGTCCTCGCGTTCGGCACTTCCGAAGTCCCGCGCCACTGGCCCCATGCCCTCGGCCTCATCACCACGATCTTCGCCAACGGCCTCTATTGCGTCGCCGGCGTCGTCCTCACGCTCGCCACCCCCGCCCTCCCGCGCTGGCTCCGCGCCTGGACCTGGGCCCTCTGGCTCACCGGCTTCGCCATGACCGCCGCCGGCCTCGCCGACTCCCTCGCCGCCATCAAGGTCACCACCGCCCTCCTCACCGTCCTCCTTTGCCCGTGGTTCCTCGCGATGGGACGCTTCCTCAGTCGAAGCGCCGTCCCCGCATGACCCCGCGCATCCGACCCGCGACCGAATCCGACGCGCCGGCGATCGCCCGCGTCCACGTCGACACGTGGCGCACCGCCTACCGCGGCATCGTCGACGCCGCTTACCTGAAATCGCTGTCGTACGCGGACTTCGAGAAGCGCCGCCGCCAGCGGCTGGCGACGCCCGGGACGATCACGTTCGTGGCGGAGGTGCGCGGCAAAGTCGTGGGGTTCGCGACGGGGGGCCCCAACCGCGATCTCGACACCGAATACGACGCCGAGCTGTACGCGATTTACATCCGCAAAGCCTTTGCAGGAAAAGGCCTGGGAAGCGCCCTCGTCGCCGCCCTCGCCCGCGACCTGGCTGCCGCCGGCCACCGCGCCATGGTCCTCTGGGTCCTCCGCGACAACGCCCCCTCCCGCCGCTTCTACGAGTCCCTCGGCGGCCGCCCCGCCGGCGAGAAGTCCTCCCGCTTCGGTTCCCAGGACCTCCCCCACGCCGGCTACGGCTGGCCAGAAATCTCCACGCTACAAGGAGTTGCGCTTCCCGCCCTCCATACGCAGAATGCGCCGCCGTCCCGACCCTCCCACTCCAAAGGAGCCGCCATGGTCACCGCCAACGTCCTCGAAGCCGTCAACGAGCAGATCAACAACGAGCTCGTCTCTTCCTACACCTACCTCGCGATGTCCGCCCACTGCTCCGCGAACCACTTTCACGGATTTGCGAAGTGGCTCCGGATCCAGAGCTCCGAGGAATACGGGCACGCCATGAAGCTGCTCGACTTCCTCCAGAACCGTGGAGGCGGCGTGAAGCTGAACGCGATCCCGGAGCCGAAGGTGAAGTTCAAGAGCATGCAGGAGGTCTTCGAGGCGGCGCTGGCGCAGGAGCTGAGCGTTTCGAAGCGGATCGACGCGCTGTACGAGCTGGCCCAGAAGGAGAAGGCCTTCTCGCTCATGGTCGAGCTGCAGTGGTTCCTGACGGAGCAGGTGGAAGAGGAGAAGCAGGCGCGGGACATCGTCGCGAAGTTCAATCTCATCAAGAACGATCCCGTGGCGCTGCTCGAGATCGATCGCGAGCTCGGGTCGAGAGGGCCGGAGAAGGGGTAATGGCGAGTTGCCAGCGGCCGGCGGCCAGGAAAGGCCAAGACAACACGCACGGAAAATTCGGCCACGAGTGAACCTCGTGGCCGTTTCTCTGTTCGGCGGTGCGTGGGGAGACTAGACATGTCCCGGCAGATCCGAATCGAGCGGCTGACGCCGGAGGAGGTACTTGCGGCGCCCTCCGCGTCGAACGCCACTAACGGGCTACTTGGCGGTCTCTCCCACTGTGGGAGTTCCCAAGGAGGCAACGGATGAACGTGTGCTCAACACGACTGTTCCTGGTTGCAATCTCGCTGGTATCTGCCGGTTGCGCGGACATTCAGCGCACTCCTACGAAGTCCGATGCGTGGGGCGACTATCGCGAAACGCACTTCCAGTTCGAACAAGACCAGCGAATTCAGAGGCTTCTGCTGGAGCTGGCTGCGCTCGAGCCGCAGTTGCAGGGCGAGAACGACGTGGATTTCAAGTCCGGGCGCCGCCTGATCGAAGCTCTCGATGAAGGCTCGGAGATCTTCCATATCCAGCGCGTCTGTACCCACATGCTTTGGCTTCTGGGGAATCGAAAGGAAGGACCTGCTCGGTTCGAAGTCTTCCTGCTCGACTACGTCGGTAGGGCCCGCAACTTCGAGATTCCGATGACGGACATCCAGATCGACCAATTCGGCCACGAGTGCACGACATGCCTGATGGTTGAAGGCTTCGTCGTGGATGTGGACCGGCACCGGCAGTTGCTCGATGTCCTGGTGGAGAAGGCGCTCGAAGTACTGGATGCGTGGAAGGACCCGGACTGGATCGGGCTGTATTGCGGGGTTCTCGAGGAGATTCTGAAGGACCTGAAATGGGAGACCTCGGAGACTTGCCCGCGGGCGGAGTCTCCTGACTCGGACCACTATGTGGAGAGCCTGAGGGAGACGCTCCGATGGTGCCAGAGGCAACTCAGACCATAACCGCGGCGGCGGCGTGAAGCTGAACGCGATCCCGGAGCCGAAGGTGAAGTTCAAGGGGATGCAGGAAGTCTTCGAAGCGGCGCTGGCGCAGGAACTGAGCGTTTCGAAGCGGATCGACGCGCTGTACGAGCTGGCGCAGAAGGAAAAGGCGCTCTCGCTGATGGTCGAGCTGCAGTGGTTCCTGACGGAGCAGGTGGAGGAAGAGAAGTCGGCGAGGGACATTGTCGCGAAGTTCAATCTCATCAAGAACGATCCCGTGGCGCTGCTCGAGATCGATCGCGAGCTCGGGTCGAGAGGGCCGGAAAAGGGGTAGGGAGTCGGTGGTCGGTGGTTGGTGGACGGGCAAGGCCCGATCCAAACGCGAGACAAGAACGGCCACGAGGGCTCCTCGTGGCCGTTTTCGTCGTCGTTACCACTGACCACCAACCACTGACCACCAGCTACCGACCCGACTTACCGAGCAGCGCCCCGAACTCCTCCATGTCCTCGTACTTGTTCTCCCACGTCGTGTACATCGCGCCTTCGACTCCGCCGGCGGCCTTGCCCGCCTCCAGCCATTTCAGGATCTGCTTCGGGTTCGCGTCGTAGTAGCCGGCGATGAGCGTCTTGTGCCCGCGGTCGGCGAAGAACTTGAGACTCTCGGCGCGCTTGTCGAAATACCAGCAGGCGACGATCACGTCCTTGTCGAGGCCCTCCCAGGAGCCCTTGAGGTCGCCCTTCACGAGGTAGTAGTTCGCGTGGGCGTTGTGGTGCGGGTCGAACATGTCGCTCCAGACGAAAATGCGGGCGCCGGGGGCGACGTCGCGGACGATCTTCGTGCAGGCCTTCACGTTGTCCGCGAGGATCGCGCCGGCGTCGAGGCCGCGCTTGGCGCAGGAGTCGTCCCAGCCCATGACGCGGATCTCGTCGTGGGACATGAAGTAGGCCTTCGCTCCGAACGCGGCGTGGACGCGCTTCATCTGGTCGCGGAGGAGATCGAGGGTTTTGGGCTCTGAAGGGCAGACCATGACCTGGCCGTCGTGGACGGTGAGGGCGTGGAAGTACGAGACGCGGAGGCGGGTGCCTTCCTTGAGGCTGGTCTTGAGGGCGGGGGGCTCGTGCCAGACCTCGAAGCCGCCGCGCCAGGGGACCGTGCCCATCTTCGGGTCGGTGAGCGGCTCGAAGTCCTTGCCCTCGGCGAGGGGGAGGCCGCCGTCGGCGGTGACGATGAGCGGGGCGCCTTCGCGGCGGACGAGATTCACCGGGCCCGCTTCCTCGATCGTCGCGTCGTCCCACCAGAGCGAGCCGGTATCCGCGCCCCAGGCGCCGAGGTAGACGCCGACTTCGGTCGCGTCGAGCGAGTTGAAGACGACGTGGTGCGTCGTCCAGTCCTGCGTCGGCTTGGCGCCGAGGTTTGCGTGGTTGAGCGACCGCTCGCCCGCGAGCACGGCGACGCGCGGCTCGCCGCGGAAGTTCTCGGTCTTCACGCGCACCGAGATGTGGTACTGGCGCCACGGCGCGACCTTGACCTTCTGCACGATCCGCGCGTTCTTTCCCTTCGGGTCCGTCACTCTCGCCTCGCCGTCTTCCGCCACGACCGTCTCGTCCTTCCAGTCCCAGGCCTTCAGGTCGGCCATGTCGCCGCCCTTCAGCGCCAGGGCCGGGTCCGCTTCCACCCGCGCCTCGCCGTTCTTTACCACGAACAGCGCGTCCCGCACCGGCAGCCCCTCGGCGAGATCGGGGTCTCGCGACAGCAGTCCCTCGGAGTACCCGATCGGGAACACCGCCGGCACGATCTCCAGCTTCAGCTCCGCCGCCACCTTCTTCAGGCGGTCGACGTTCGCGAAGTACCGCTTGTCCATGTCCTCCAGCCGCGAGAACTTCGAGTCCGACAGCAGCACGCCGTTGTAGCCCGCCGCCGCCGCGCGCCGGAACAGCGCTTCCACCTCGTCGACGTTCTTGTCGACCCAGAGGTTGCGCGAGACGTAGATCCAGCGGTCGCGCAACGGCTCCTCGGCGGCGGTCGTGGAGGCGAGGAAGAGCAGGAGGGCGAGGCGCAGTCGCATGGGGTCCGGGCCGCTACTTGGGCGGCGCCGCCTCCTTCTCGTGCGCCGCGGCGAGCGCGTCGAGCCGCGCCTTGCGGTACTCCTTCGTGACGCGCAGGTCGTCGCCGGCCTCGAGCCAGGCGTCGGTCTTCGGGTCGTACGCCGGCCAGTCGACGCGGTCGGGGACGTTTGGGTCGCCGGTCTTCACGAACTGCGCCCACGCGTCGCACAGCTTCTGCGCGAGCTGCCGGTCCACCTCGTCGAGCCCGACGGCGCCCGCCATGTTGCCGAACACGTACGCCGTCTCCGCGCCGTGGAACGCGCCGATCTTCCGCTTCTCCGCCCCCGGCGACACGCGCGTGAAGACGTAGAGGAACGCCTTCCGGCCGAGCGCCGTCTGGGCGCGGGCGGCGAAGCGCGCGGGCTCCACGGCGAGCGCGTCGGAGGTCAGGTCGGAGACGGTCCGCGGGACGTCGTCGCGCAGCTTCGGCGCGTACGCCGCCGCGATCGCCGCCGGGTCGCCCGGGAACGCCGCCTTGAGCCAGTCCTTGTACTGCCACACGTCGACCACGCCCCTGGGAAGCGGAAAGATCGACCCGTCCTCGGCGTTGCCGCCGCAGAGCACGGGCACGTCGGCCTGCTTCCCCGAATGCCAGAGCGTCCACGGGTCGTCCGTGAGGAACGCGCCGTCGACCAGCGGCCCCCACTGCTCTCCCTCCGAGAACGGCCCTTCCGCCGTCTTCGCCGCCGCGAACAGCTCCTCGAGGGAGCGCGACCTCAGGATATCGAGCGCGTTGGCCGGGCCGCTCGCGACGTTCAGCGCGGCAAGAAGCGCCTCTCCCTGGGCCTCGCCCGAGGCCGCGTCGCCGCGGAGGCGGCGGCGGACCCAGCTCGGGCCGCCGCCCTGCAGGATCGCCCGGTGGAACAGTCCCTTCGCGCGAGGGGACACCATGAGTGCCGCGACGCACGCCGCGCCGCCCGACTGTCCGCCGAGCGTCACCCGGTCCGGGTCCCCGCCGAACTTCGCGATGTTCCGCTTCACCCACTCCAGCGCCGCGATCTGGTCCTGCAGGCCGTAGTTGCCGGAGAGCTTGTCGGGGGATTCCTTCGACAGCGCCGGGTGCGCGAGCCAGCCCAGCACGCCGAGCCTGTAGTTGAACGTCACGACGACCACGCCGCGCCGCGCGAGGACTTCGCCCTCGTACACCGGCTCACCCGCCGACCCGCGCGCGAATCCGCCGCACGTCCCGTGGATCCAGACGAGCACCGGCACCCGGTCCGTCACGCGCTTCGCCGGGCTCCAGATGTTCAGGCGCAGGCAGTCCTCGGCCTGGGTGTTGAGCTGGAGGGGAAGCGCGAGGGCGGTGGCGGGCTGGGGGCAGGCGGGGCCGAGGTCGGAGCAGATGAGAAGGCCCTGCCAGGGCGGGACGGGCTGCGGCGGCTTCCAGCGCAACGGGCCGACGGGGGGAGCGGCGTAGGGGATTCCTTTCCACGCCCGCGAGCCGCCCATCGGCGATTCTTCGCCGCCGCCGATTTGACCGCCGTCGACGGCGATCGGCTCGGTGATTTTCGGACCCGGGTCCTGCGCGAGAGCAAGGTTGGCGAGAGCGGCCAGCGTGAAGAAGGTGCGGAGCATGAGGGTATGGTAGCTGGCGCGTGCGGGGGGGAGTTGCGAGTTGCGGGTTGCGGGTTGCGAGGGAGGGCAAGGGAAAGGGAAAGGGAAAGGGCGTTATTTAAGGTCGACCTTTGCGGTGAACCACATCTCCGGGTCCTTGCGCTTGCCGATCGAGTCGAGCATCACGGCCAGGGAGGGCTTGACCGTGCCGTTGAAGAGTTCCTTCCCGCTTCCGTCCACGACGATCACCGGCTGGTCGAACTTGATCATCTTCTCATTCACGTAGATCGAGACCGCCGTGCTGCCACGCACCGTGAACTTGTTCCCGTCGCGCTCCACGTCGAAGGTGCCGCCACCCGAGGCATGGATCCAGTAGAAGTCGGTCTTGTAGGTCCGCGACGGCTCCCACATCACGCGCTTGGGCAGCGGGTCGCGCTTCTTCGCGAACATGAACTTCCAGATCTCGGAGCACCCTTCCTTCGGGAGCCCGTGCCCGATGTTGTCGTACTTCTTGAACACGAAATCGAAGGCGCCATAGTCCTTCTTCATCCCCTCGAGGAGTTCCGCCGCGCGGATCGAGCTGTCCGGCCGCACCTGCTGGTCGTCCGTCGAGTTGTAGAACCAGAACGGGAGGTTCTTCAGGTTCGGGAGGATCCCGCTCTGGATGATCAGCTTCCCGTCGCCGTCCTTGCCGCCGACGAAAATCCCGCCCGCCATCGCCGCACCGGCCGCGAACAGGTCCGCGTGCCTCGGGCCGATCGACCACGTCCCGTAGCCGCCCATCGAGTGCCCCGCGATGTACACGCGATTCGTATCCACCGCATACGTGCGCTTCAGGTCCTCCAGGATCGCGAGCACGTACTGCTCCTCGCGCTCCGTGTTCCACGCCGAGTCCGTCTTCTCGATCACCGTCGGCCAGACGTGCGTCATCCCCGGCGCCGGCGCGCCCAGCAGCGACCGGATCTGCCCGCTGTCCCCGACCCCCGCGCCGCCGCCGTGCAGGATGATGCACACCCCCGTCGGCGTCCCTTTCTTCGCGCCCGACGCCACCTGGATCTCGAACTCCCCCGCATGCTCCGGGTCCGTGCACGTCACCTTCGGTTTCTCCGCCAGCCGCGGCCCTGCCTTCGTCCACTGGAACGCCTTCGCAGACATCTTCCCGAGGTCCGACTTCGACGGGTGATCGATCGCCGCCATCCGCGCCACCGCCGCGTCGCGGTCCGCATCCGTCTTCCCCTCGAAATACGCCTTGATCGCCGCCTCCGCCTCCTTCGACTCCGCCGCCGTCAGCGCCTCGACGGGCTTGGCCGCCTGCGCAAAGACAACCGCCGGAAGGAACAGGGAAGCGACAAGGAATGAGAAGCGCTTCACGTGGAAACTCCGCAAGGCGAGGGGGAGCGCATCTTACAGGAACGGGCGGCCAAAAAGAAAAGGGCCGGAGCATCGGCCCCGGCCCTCGTGGAAGCGCGCTTCCGGAATCAGTCGAGCTGCAGCATCGGGCGGATGCTCTGCCATTCCTTCTCGCCGCGGCGGCGGAGCATGTAGGTCTTCTCGCCGATCTCGCCGCGTTCCATCACGTCCCAGCCGAGGCTGCGGAGCGCGATCAGCGCCGAGTCCTGCTCGGCGGGGGTTCCGCGACGAAGCGTCTCCAGGAGGACCTCGTCGGCTCCCGGAGGGAGGGAGCGGCACTGGTCTTCCCATTTACGCCGGAACTGCGACCCGTTCGGCGGAATGGGCTGGAGAAGGAACGTCTGGATCTTGGCGACGATGCTGTCGGGGACCGGATGAAGGTTTCTCATGGAGTCTCTCCTGCCCTGTATAACGGCAAAAGGGCGGGTGAACATTCCCCCAACATCGCGAATTAAGGAGCTTAAGGGAAGAAAAAAAAGCCCGGAGGGGGGTTCCTCCGGGCCGGAAAGTGCTTCAGGATAATGAGTTACTTCATTCCGGTAAGAATCTTCAGCTTCCCCCGGGGGACCTGCATGATCAGCGCATAGCTCGCCGTCGTCCAGCCCGGCCCGAGCTCCCGGTCGGTGTTGTTGTGCATCGCCACCGTTTCCTCCGTCGGCCGCGCGCTGAACGTCCCGTCCGGCCGCCGCGCCGCGAGGATTTCGAGCCGGAACAGCGCCATGAAGTCCTTCCAGTACGCCGCCCCGAGGTGCATGCACGCAAACGACGCCGACGTGTAGTGCATGATCGGCGAAACGTGGCCCCCCGGCAGGTCTTCCATCGTGCGCTTGAAGTACGAGCCCATCTTGGCATAGAAGGGGTGGGACTGCATGCCGAGCATCCCGAACGCCCAGGCGCCCAGCGCCGTCCGCCCCGGGTCGCCCATCCCCTGCTGGCCGGGGTTCGCGCTGTACCCGATCCCGCCGTCGCCGCCCGACGTCGAAATCATGTAGGCGACGCCCTTGTCGATCACCTCCTGCGACGGCTTGAACCCGGCCTTGCGAAGGGCTCCCAGCGCGGCGAGCTCGAGATTCCCGACGATCTGCAACTCCACGTAGTTCAAGGCGTTGGGGCCGCCCGGGCCGTGCGCCCAGCCCCCCGACGTCTCCTGGTTCTTCTCGATCGTCTGCATCAGTTCCGTCAGCCGCTGCTCCAGCTCCGGCGTCGGGTCCAGCCGGTAGATCTCGCTCAGGAACAGGCACCCATACCCCAGCGACCAGTTCGTCTGGTTCCAGTTCGCGCCACCCTTCGGCCGCTCCTGCCCCCACGGGTTCACTTCTTCCTTCCCGCACCGCTCCGCGACCCACTTCGCCGCCCGCGCCACGTTGTCCGCGTAGGTCCCTTCCTTCGTCGTGCTCCCATTTGCCAGGAACGCCAGCCCCGCCAGGCTCGTCACCGCCACCCGCCCGTTCTGCCCGCCGATCCCGATCGGGAACGCCCCGTCCGCTTCCTGCAGCCCCGTCAGGATCTTCAGCGAGTCGTCCACCAGCTTCTCGCACCGCCCGCACCCGACCGGGCAGTTCGCGCCGTGCGGCCCCAGCGCCGGCAGCTTGAGCTTGAGGTTCACCGGCTTCCCGTCCCTCATCACCGTCAGCGTCGTCTCCCCCTTCTTCGTCGACGACACCGCTTCCATCGCCGCCACCAGCTGGTAGACCGCCAGCATGTGCTTCGTCGTCATCGGCTGCCCGCCGACGGCCACGATCAGGTCGTCCGCCGCCAGGCCGGCCTCGAGCGCGGGACCACCCTCGAGAATTTTCGTCACCTTGATGGCGACGGCCCCGCGCGGGAGTTTCAGCGATTCGTCCGGCTTCTTGATCGGGAGCCCTTCGGCCCCGAGGACGCCCAGGTTGAACGCATCCGTCCCCTCCTGGCCGGGCATGGGGGGCATCTGGGCTGAAGCGGGGAGGGCGAGCACGGCGGCAGCAAACAGCGCGGCGAGAAGGCGCATGCGACCTCCAGTGAGGGGAGCGCATGGTACTACGGGCGAGGGGGGAGAACGTGGGGGGGAGACCGGCCGGGAAAGGAAAAACGAAAAAGGAAAAAGGAAAAATGAAAAGGGACGGCACGGGGGATGATGGGGACATGCTTCGTGCCCTCGTGGTCCTGGCCCTGGTGATTCCTGCGTTCGCGGACGATCCGCTCCCTGAGCCGCACACCCTCCGCAGTTGGGAAAGGTGTTCCACGGACGGACTCAAGCGGGCCGAGCAGGCTTGCACCCGGCTGATCGAATCCGATCCCCTGGATGACACAGCGTGGCACAACCGCGCGTTGATACGCCGACGCCTTGGGGATCTCAAGGGCGCTCTCGAGGACTTCGACAAGGCTCTCACCCTCGCCCCCGAAAACGCCGGCCTCCACAACGACCTCGGCCTCGCCAAGGCCGACTCCGGCGACCTCGCCGGCGCCATCGCTTCCTACGACGCCGCGCTGCGCCTCGACCCCGACCTGGCGCTCGCGTGGAACAACCGGTCGTTCGCGAAGCGCCTCAACGGCGATGCCGACGGCGCCCTCAAGGACGCCACGATGGCCCTTCAGCTCAACCCGAATTACGCCCGCGCCTACCTCAACCGCGGCCTCTGCCTCTACAACCTTCGCGAATGGGAAGACGCGCTGGCGGACCTGGAGAAGAGCGTTTCGCTGGAGAGCGAGGGGCAGGACTACACGCGGCTGCGGATCTGGATCCTCAAGGCGCGGCTTGGGAAGAAGGAGGCGGCGGACGGGGAGCTGCGGGAGTGGTTGAAAGGGAGGAAACCCCGGGGAGATCGGGTGGAGTCCTATGGGCTGTTTCTCCTCGGGGACGTGACGGAGGAGGCCCTGCTCGCGGAAGCGAAGGGGTCGATCGAGAACATCGACAGCCTGCGCAAGTCGGAGGGGCGCTTCCTGGCCGGGTCGAAAGCAGTCTGCGAAGGTCGACTGGACGACGCCCAGCGACACCTCGAGGCCGCGATGGCCTCGGGCATGAAGAACACGGAGATCATCCGGAGCGTCGAGGCAGAACTCGAGGGGCTGCGGGAGAAGAAGTAGAGTGACGCGGATGGAAGCAGGAAAAAAACCGGTCGCTGCCATCGGGATTGTCGCAACGCGCGGAACGTGCGGCGGCCGTCCTCGTGTGGACGGGACTCGAATCGAGGTGCGGCTGATCCAGCATTCCATTGCCCGCGGGATGAGCATGACGCAGGTGGTGGCCGCGTACCCGACGTTGAAATCAGTAGAAGCCGTTCGGGTTGCGCTGGAATGGGCCGCGCGACAGGCCCGAGATGCTAACGGAACCCGGACAGAGGAATGACCGGTCTTGAATTTCACGGCACGCCGGGACGCTGCCGGGCGAGGGGAAGTTCCACCGCATTCCGGATACCTCGCGGTGCGGCGTGCGCGGCGAATGCTACTTCAGCTTCAGATCCTCCGCGATCGGCTTGCCGTCGAGGGTCCGGACCACCCGGATAGAAGCGATCCCGCCATTAGGGTTCGCGGTCAGCGTGACCTCGTCCTTCGCCCCGCCCCGCGTCACCGTGACGACGAGTTTGCCGCTCTTGATTTCCCGCTTCACTTCGGCGGCAGGATCCGCGGAAGACCTCGGAGCGAGCACGGTGAGCCCGAGCCATCGCTTGGCCTTCACGGTCACTCGGAGCATGTCGTGCTCGCCGAAATTGCCGCTGGGGAACTTCTTCGTTTCGAAGGCGGGCGTCTCCTTGTCGAGCAGGCACGGGACCACGTCGAGGGCGGCGTCGCCGGCGAGATGCGTCGCCCGGTCCTTTGCGAGGTCGAACTTCGAGTCGGCGTTGCCGTGCATCAGCCACGTGTACTCGTGGTCCTTCGCGTCCTTCACGAACGCGTCTGCGACGACGACGTACGGGTCGGGGCCGGTGAGGACGATGAAGCAGCGCGTCGCGACGGCCATCGGGTTGTACGCCTTCTGCGCGAAGGCGCCGGTGAGGTCGGCCTGCGCCCAGACGAGGGTCTTCCGCGCCTCCCACTGGACGAGCTTTCCCTCGGTGACCTGACCGCCGCCCGTCAGCACCTCTCCCTTGCCGTCCACGAGCACGAGGTTGTGCCCGATCGACTGCTGCGGCTTCCCCTCCTCCGCCTCGTTCGAGTACCCCGTGTCCGCGGCGAGGCAGCGGCCCTTCGCGTAAAGCAGGAAATGCCCGACGTCCGACTGCCCGTGACACCCCGGGATCCGCTTCCCGCACTCGAACGCCGCGAGGAAATCGGCTTTCTCCCAGCCGGTGCGGACGGTGAGCGTGCCGCGCCCCTTCGTCACCGCGACCTTCTTCTCCGGCGGCTTGCCCCCCTCCTTGCCGTCCTCCCACAGCACCGCGAACGCCCACGTGTGCCCGCCGTTGCCGGCCTGGCGCCTCGACAGGTCCGTCCACATCCAGCGCGAGAGCGGGGATTCATGACGCACTGCGTCATACAGGAAGAGCGTCCCGCCCCACGGCAGGAAGTTCCCGTCGGTGTCGTTGATCGGGAGCATGCGGTCGCGGCCGGGGGTCAGCTCGTTTGCGAGCTGCGTGATGACCTTCGGGAGAAGGGCCTGCATCGCGTCGCCGGCGCCGAATCGGGCGCAGCAATCGGAGAAGGGGAGGATGCGGAAGAGGCCGAAGGGGCCGTACATCGTGCCTTCGTAGCAGGCGCCGTCGGGGTCGAAGGAGGACGCGAGGTAGGAGTCCATCTTCGCCTTCACGAGCCCGGCCCATTTCGGCGCGTCCGGGTTCTCGTGCCACAGCGCGACCGCCGCGAGCCCGAGCGCCCCCATCGACGCCATCGAGTGATTGTTCGCGTCGGTCGTGGCCTCCCAGGACTTCTTGCCGAGGAACCCGTCGTAGTTGTGCTTCGCGCGCCGCTCGACGATCGCGCGGAGCCCGGCGCGGCCCTTTACCGAGAGCAGGTCCCACGTCCAGTCGAGCACCACCGCGAGCCCTTCGAAGAACTCCCCGCTCGACATGAAGTCCGTGTCGCCGATGTCCTTCTCGAGCGACGACGGGTCCCACGCTTCGAAGAAGTCCGAGAGCGCCTTCGCCGCCGCCGCGTCCTTCCCGACAAGCGCGTGAAGCGCCACGCACTCCAGCGCCTCGGTGACCGTGAACCGCGCGCCCTGCCCGCTCGCGCCGCCGAAGCACGCCTTCGGGTCGAGCGCCCCTCGGCACGTCCCCTGCGACTTCGCCACGACCGTCTTCCACAGCGTCGCCCACGGCTCGTTCGCGATGTTCGCGCGGACCTTGTCCAGGTCGGCCGACGAGATCCCGATGCGCGGGTGGTCCTTCGGGACGTTCAGCTTGAGCGGGGCGGGGGCCTGGGCAAGCCCGTTTGAAACCGCAAGCAAGAGCAACAGGGCCGTGCGCATCAGCGCCAGGCCTTCAGCAGGCGCTGATCGGAGAAAGGAAACCGCGTTCCTGGGTCTCAAGGCAGCGAAAACCTGGAGCAGGAACTCGCCTTCCACGATCTGGCCGCGCTGCCAGAACGCGATGAAATCCAATGGCGTTGGAGACTTCACCGCGGGACTCTACGCCTTGCTCTTCCGCGCTCGCGCCACGGCCCGCGCGCGACGCGGTCGCTCGATGCTCCTGGCGGAGGCTCTGCGCCTGCTCCGCCGGGCCGCCCTCTCTTCGCGCTCCATCCGCTGGATCTGCGCGTCGTACCAGCGCGTCGCCGACCGGCAGATGCTGCGAAGTTCCTGCGCGAGGCGGCCATTGCGGTCGGCATTCGCGAGGCGCCTGCCGAGCTTGCGGCGGTATGCCTTCAGTTCCGCCATCATCGGGTCGCGAGGTGCAGCCACTTCAGGGTCTCCATCGGGGTCAGGAGTTCCGGCGTTGCGACGTGGCGGATTCGCGCCACGCGGCGGACAAGATTTCGCGTCTTCCTCCGGGCGATGTCCGCGATGTCCCAGGTCACCAGCACGTCCGCGGCGCCGATCATAGCAAAAGCAATATGGAGAGCGTCGGTCCACATGCCACCTGCCCATCCCGCTTCGGCGACGATGGCCGCGGCCCGTTCGCGGACCGCTGCCGTCTCTGCAAGCCCTTCCGGGCGAGCTTTCCGGAGCCGCCGCATCAACGGACCGAGAAGCTCAGCGGAAGTAGTGTGCTCCAGTTCCCGGAAGACGAGCGGTGACACGAGCACGTCGTGACGACCGGCGAGGAAGCGATAGAGGCGATACGAGACTCTTCGGCGCAGCGGAGATGTGTCGTCCGCCAGCCTCCTCCAGAAGGAGGTTTCGAGGTAGAACCGGAGTCGCTTCTTCGTCACCCGGTCAGGAAACCGAACGCTTCTCCCGAAAGCAAGACACCACCCGCGGATTTCGATAGGTTCGAGGCCATCACCGGTACATGGAGCCCAGCATGCGCGCCTTCTGCCTCGTCCTTCTCCTCTCCGCAGCCGCCTTCACGGAAGACGCCGCCCCGCCGAAATCCGACTCCGCCGCCGAGGAGCTCGTCAAGAAGCTCGAGGCGAAGATCGCTTCCGCGAAAACGGTCTCGCTGGAGTTCACGATGGACCTCGACTCCGCCGCGGAGAAGCGCAAGTTCGCGATCAAGCTCCAGTTCAAGGAGGGAAACCGCGTCGCGCTTCATGTGGACGACGCCGACCCGGCCTCCAAGGACGCGTACTCGTTGTCGGCGGTCTGTGACGGGAAGCGCGTGCGGCGGGGCGACCCGGACGGGACGGCGGTGGAGGACGCGCCGGAGGACCTTGCGGCCCGGGGACGCGAGCTTGCGGTCCGGGCGCCGCTCCGGGAGTTGACGATGGCGCTCGGCGGCCGGCCGTCGAAATCGCCCTGCAAGTACACGGAGTTCAGGTTCCTCGAGGACGCGAAGATCGGCGAGCGCACGGTCAAGGTCGTGGCCTACACCGCGAGCCGCGGCAAGAGCGCGCTCCGGATGACGCTCTGGATCGACGCCGAGAAACTGGAGCTCCTCAAGCGCGAGACGCTCGACAGGAAGGGCGACGTCGAGAACCGCGTGACGGACACGTTCAGCGCGATGGCGGTCGACGGCGAGATCAAGGATGAGGCGTTCGCTGTCGCGGAAGAGAAAGGCGAGGAAGAGCCGAAGAAATAGCGGTCCTGCCGAAATCGCGGTTCGGGACGCCCGCTATTTCGTGATTTCGAATTTGAACCACTTGCCCGGCCCCGAGGCCTTCTGGCACCCCGAGTAGCGGCTGCCGATGTAGGAGTTCTTGGCAAAGGCGGCGTAAACGAATCGCTGTGCGGGGTCCGCCACGGCGACCAGACCGCCGCAGGGGGCCTGAAGCGACTTGCGCACTTCGAACGTGCCGAGGTCGCGTATTTCCACCACGCCATCCTTAAGAAACAGGACAAACGCCTGCGACTCCGGCACGAACGCCGCGACATTGTGAGCGGGAAGGGCCGCGACGAGCGCGAGATCGGCCACGGTTCCCTTCCCGACGCGATACAGGGTTCCCGCGGACGCGATCGCGAAGCGGCCGTCTCCGGAGAAATCCAGCTGGAAGTACCAGCGACCTCCCCCAGAGATGGGTATGTGGAAGGAGTCGGCCGGGTTTGAGGCAACAACGAAGCAGCCGTCCTTGCCGAATATCCTCCCGCGATCCGGGGTCATGTTCAGAGTGCCTGGTGACCCGTTCCAGGTGCGCACGATGGCCTGGCGTGACGGGACGATAAGAACGGCCGAATCCGGCGTCGTCGCAATGCATGCGTCCTCCGCGACGCCCGCCAGGTCCAGGATTTCCTTCTCGACGCCAAACGAGCGTTCGCACTTCCGGCTCGCAATGTCGAGCACGGCGACCTGCCTTCCCTGGGCCACGACGGCTTTGCTCTCGGAGGGCAGAAGGCACCAGCAGGAAGCATCCGCTGATGAATTCGAGGAGGAGAGGTCGGGCAGACCGGAATCAATGATGCCCGTGACTTTCATGTCCGACGTCGAAATGAGCACGAGGCGCCGGAGTCGGACGTCGAGGGCGAAGAGGGTGCTGCCGTTCCGCGACAGCACCGCCCCGCGGTGCCAGGAGCCGGTTTCCTCCAAAGCGGTCGCCTTGAAGTCGGCAGGGAGGACGATGTCCTTCCCGGTCTCCGCAGGCGGTTTGTAGACCAACTCCGGCTTGCCGGTGGCGCCCCCGGGAGGACGATTCTCCACTGAGCGGCCCGCGGGAGCGATGCCGTCGAACCGAAGCGACTTGAGCTTGTCCGCGGACACTTCGACGGTACCGACGGAAGCCATGATCTTCCAGGGACCGGAGCGGAGAACTCCGGCGATGGTGGAGCCGTCCCGGGTGCGGATCTGGGCCTTGCCGGCCTCGACCGTGATGATCTCGACGTTGTTCGCGTCGACGTCGAGGACTCCCAGGGCGCCCTCGACCTTGAAAGAAGCGACGTCCAGGGTTCCGCGCAGTTCGGTCCCGTCGGAGATCGTGACGGTAACCGACCAGGAATCGGCGTTGGCGACCGAGGCGGACAGGAGGAGCGGCAGGAGCCAGCCAGCGAGTGTTCTCATTTTTTCTCCAGTGGCCAGGCCACGATGTCGCCGGCCAGCCAGGTACGGACAGGGTACTCCGGGAAAGTCGCGGTCCCCGGCTTGATGTCGATCACGACCCCGTAGAGCATCCGCTTCTTCGCATCCAGGGCCAGCGCGGATATGACTCCGCCGGGTTTCACGGCCTTCAGCGTCGCGAGGGTGGACATTGAGATGCTCTTCACGAATCCCTCGGCGGTCGAAACGAACATGTTGTCCCATCCGGCTGCGTTCGCGGCCCCGAGCCACGGTTCGGTCACGCCCGCGGGCTGGAACCCGCTGTCGGGGGCTGCGCCGATGCGGAGGACGGCCCCGTGGGAACCGAACAGCAGCGATCCGTCCGGCGAAATCACGAACGGGCCTCCGAATTCCTGGCGTCCGCGATTCGAGTACCGCACGCTCGGCAGGTCCGGGTTCGGCGTGTTTGCGTCCCCGGTGAGGTAGAGCGCGCCGAAGTCGCGCGGGGAGCTGGCGAGGGTCCCGAAGTAGAATCGAGCCTGGTCGGGGTGGGTGCGGACGAAGCCGTGGGTGGGCGAGGAGCCGATCTTCACGGGAGGCACTTTGCGCGCCGTGTCGATCAGCAGCGAGGCGCTTGCATCCGAGTAGGCGACGACGAGGACAAGGCCCGAATTCGTCACGGCAAGATCGTAAGGGTCGCCGTCGAACTCGAACTCTCCCTGTTTGGCGAGCGCCGCATCGAACACGGTCAGGCGGCCTTTCCACCTCGGGTTGTCGCCCTGGCTCTGCGCGCGGGCTCCGCGAGCGGCGACGTAGAGGCGATCGCCCTTCGCGCTGACCGCCATCGCGGCGCAGTCCGCGGAGACCTCCGCGGAGGCCGCGATGCCGAGATCGGAGGCCCGGATCTTCAGGACGCGCCCTTCTGACATGTCGAGGGCAAAGAGGAACTCACCGTCGGGCGAGAGATGAAGCGCAGGGACGGAAGCACGGAGGGCGAGGCGCGCAGCCGGCTGCAGGGCATCCGGCATGTCGAGGAATGCTCCCGCATTGGCCGCCGGCGGTGTGACCTCGGGTTTGACGGGCTGCGGGGCGTTCGCGCCGCCGACCACCGGGGCGTTGGTGGAGCCCAGCTCGATCGCCCAGAGCTTGGCTTCCGTCAGCGCGATCGCCTTGGAGCCGGACGGGTGCGAGAGCATCTGGGACGTCTCTCCCGTCTTGAGGGCGTACTCCTTTTCCTTTGCACCCTTGGCACCGAAGGTCATGAGGGTGCACTCGTAGTTCTGTGCGTAGATGAGGCCGGTCGATTTGTCGAAATCGAGAGTGCGGGGATAGGCGCCGGAGGCGATGAACATTACCGGTTGGAGCAGGTCCGAGACCTTGTAGATGTAGGTCGAGTAGCCACCGGCTTTCGGGTGATCGGATGGATTCGAATTGCCCCCGCCCGAGAGCATGCAAACGTACTTCGAATCGCTGCTGATCCGGATCCCCTGGGGGTTGTTGCCCAGCCGCGGCCCCATTTCCTCGTAGACCAGGTTCGCGCCGTCGACCTTGAAGCGGTGCATGCATTCAAATCCGATGCAGAACAGGTACTTCCCGTCCGGCGTCAGCGTGGGGAAATTGAAGTCGGAGAGGACGACACCTTCTTTGTGCTTCCGGATTTTCTGGGCCTGCGCCGCGACATCACGGTCGACGTAGGTCTTCGCGAGCTTCCCGGACCTCAGGTCGAACGCGTCCAGATTGTCCCGTTCGCGCTGGAAGAAGGCGTAGGAGGATGCGGGGGAGGACGCGAACCGGCGAGAGGCGGCGACCGGGAACTTGCGCCGGATTTCCAGCGTTCCCGCGTCCAGCAGCCAGCCTTCCTGGATTGAGTCCACGATCACCAGGACTCCTTCCTTCGTCAGCCCCGCCCAGGCGCAGGTCCCTCCCGTGGATAGAGACCGATCCTCGTCAAGCCCAGGCCATGAGATCTTCCGGAGGGTGCCGTTCCGCTCCGTCGCGAAGAGGAACTTGCCGTCGGATGACCAGAAGAGGCACGGCAGGACGTCCTTGGAGTTGAGCGCGATCTCGGTTGCCGTTGCGTCGAGGATGGTCCGCCGGTTTCCCGCAAGGTTCTTGCCCGAGGCGGACGGCTTTTCGGCCACCGGCTTGTCGGCCCCCGGCTTGTCGCCTCCCCCGAGCCAGTCGCCGCCGGAATCTCCCGGCGGCTTCGTGTCCCCCGGCTTCTCCGGCTTGACCGCCGCCGGCGCCCCCGAAAAATCCGCTACGAAGTCCGATGGCTGCAGGAAGACCGGCTTGCTGTCGGCCCCGAGGAACCGGGGCTGCTGGAGGTACTCGACGCGGCTTCCCGGTTCCCCCTTCAGCGAGACCTCGCCCTTCGCGACCGATCCCTGCACCTTGAGCTGGAACTCCAGCGCATCGGGGCCGATCCGCGGCCAGCAGTTCTTGTCCGGCTTTCCCACCGGGTTCGCCTTCGCCTTCGGGACAAAAAGCACCGACACTCCCTTGCACTTCCCGAGCGGGTCGATCAGCTTGACGGTTGCTTCCAGCTTGATGGAGCCTGCGCCGTTCGATCGTTCCGAGAAATCGACGGAAATCACCCGTCCCGCGAGCATGCCGTCCAGCTCCCGCGGCGGGATCGCGAACCCGATCCCGGTTCCTTCCACCTTGGCCACCGTAATCCCCACGAGGGCGCCGGAAGAGTCGACGATGGGCCCGCCGCTGTTGCCGTGGTTGATGTCGCCGTCGATCTGCACGATCGCGATCTCGCCGTCGTCCCCGTTCCGGAGGCTCGACACCGATCCGCGGCCGATCGTGATCGCGGGGCTCTTCTCGCTGGTCGCCAGCGCCTCGCCGAACGGGAATCCCAGGATGAAGACCGGCAGGGTCTCCACCAGCTTTGCTTTCGCCGAAAGGCTGAGCGGCTTTGGCAACCCGGCCCGCTGCACCCTCAGGATCGCCAGGTCGCGATCCGCGTCCTCCCCGACAGGCGTTGCCGTGACGGAATACTCGTCCTTTGTCCCGCTCAGGAATACCACCGTGACAGCGCGGTTCGCCCCGGCCGGCGCCTCGACGACGTGCGCATTGGTCGCGACGTAACCTGTGTCCCCGTCCTTCAGGATCAGGAATCCCGACCCCGTGGCATGAACCCGGGAAGTGTCCGTCTTGACGAAGACGGTCGCTTCCTTGAGTTCTTTGAGCTTCGCCTCCGGAAGCGACTGCTGGGCGAAAGCGGAGCGTGAAAGGACCGCCACGAGGAGCAGACCTGCTGAGATGCGCGGCATCGTGAACTCCAGAGATAGAATCGATCGGGAGAGTATATCGAGGCAGGGACAGCGTTCGAAATGCTATGTCAGCTCGGCGATTCGCGAACCGGCCGCCGCCGCCCAAGCCGCCGCGATGGCGGAGCCAGGACCACTCGCAAGGAGGGCAGGACGCCGATGAAGTCCACCACGGAGTACCTCACTTTCAACATCCCCGCCCGCATGGACTTCCTGAACATCACTCCCCAGGTCGAGCAGGTCGTCGCGAAATCCGGCGTGAAGGAAGGCCTCTGCCTGGTCAACGCGATGCACATCACCGCGAGCGTCTTCATCAACGACGACGAGCGCGGCCTGCATGAGGACTACAAGCGCTGGCTCGAGCAGCTCGCGCCGTTCGACGCGTCCCCCGATCGCTACCACCACAACCGCACCGGCGAGGACAATGCCGACGCCCACCACAAGCGGCAGATCATGGGGCGCGAAGTCGTGTGCGCGATCACGAAGGGAAAGCTCGACTTCGGCCCGTGGGAGCAGATCTTCTACGGGGAGTTCGACGGGCGGCGGGCGAAGAGGGTGCTCGTGAAGGTGATCGGAGAGTAGGAGCGACTCAGGACCTGTCGATCAGTCGATCGCACGCGCGAGCGACTACCTCGGCCATCGACTCTCGGAATGTCTCCACGCGAAAACCTTCGGCGATGCATTCGAACGTGGAGTCATGGAACCAGAAGATGTAGTGCTTCAGGTCTTTCCAGCGCGCGGGGTTGTACCCGGCGTGCACCCGGTTGATCGCTTCGATCTCCGCAATCCATCTTGAATTCAGAACCTCCTGCGCGCAGTAGGGTTCCATGCCGCGGTCACGGAGGGGGTGCCCCGCAAACACTTCGTCGTTGGGTGAACCCAGCTTCATCGAGGTGCACTGGAGGAACTCCACCAGTGCGTAAGGCTCGATTTGGTGGTCGGCGGGATCCTTCACGTTGACGTAGGTGCCGTCCCAGTTCGGATCCGGCTCCGAGACGAGGAATATCAGGAATGTCCGGCCTTCGGCGGCGATGACGTGAGGCAGCGGCGCGCCTCGATCCCACTCCACGGGAAAGTCGATCGTCGTCGCAAACTCTTCGCCGAGTACCCGGGCGAGCGACCGTTCGAGTTCATGAACTTCGCCCGCCGCACGGTCGTACTCTGCTTGCTCGACTCTCGAGTACGCCATGCGTCGCAGGATCGATTCGAGGCGAGCTCTTGCGTCGGCCAGTTTCTCTCGCAGTTCGCGGAGTTCCATTTCGACCGGCATTGTAAGCACTTCAGCCGAAAGGGTCGCTGCATGGCGGCGCGCGGCGTGCCAGGAAGCATGGTCAATCGCGAAGTCGTGTTCCGCTTGGCATAGAATCGCGGAATGCGACTAGCAAAGACCGCGAAGCGGCGACCAATGAAGTCAGTTTCGGCGCAGATTCCGGACTCACTCCTGAAGTTGCTGGACCGCACGGCGCGAGCCCAGGGGGGTCACCAGATCGCAACTCGCCCGTGACTGTCTCACTGGGTATTTCCGCCACCTGGGCATCACGGCGAGATAGAGGCGCGAGCGTTTCCATGAGATCCTCAGGGAGTGACGATGCCCGAATTCGCGAAGATCGTGCTGAAGACCCACAAGCTCGAGGACCTGCGGGATTTCTACGAGTGCCTCGGGTTCGATTTCGAAGAGGAACAGAAGGGGAAGGGGCCGGCGTACCTCGCGGCGGAGGCCGGTGAGGCGGCGCTGGAGATCCATCCGCTGCCCGAGGGCAAGGTTGCGGACGCAACGACGCGCCTCGGGTTCGCCGTGCCGGACGTCGTGGTCTGCTGCAATGCGGCGATGAACTCGGGCTGGCGCGTCGAGAATAAGCCCAACAGCGGCCCGAACGGCTTGAGGGCGCTGTTGCGCGATCCGGACGGGAGGGCGGTGGAGCTGACCCAGGAGGACCGATGACTTTCAGCATCGTTGACGGTCGTTTCCAGGTTTCGAGGATCACCGGGCCGACGCACAACCTCCTTGGGCTTCGCCTGAGCAAGCAGCCTGCGTTCGGGGTGATGATCGTGAAGCTGCCGCCTGTCCATCCCGGCAGACACAATCCGATAGACGAGGCTCAGCTGCAGATTGCGGTCATGGCAGGAGTCGAGGCTGCGAATCGCGAGTGCGGGACGGAGTGGCATGTCGCCGAAATCGCGTACGTTGAGGACGACACACCCGCGTTTTCGCAGTACCAGATCTGCGCAAACGCCGTGGTCAAGCGCCTCGCTTCAGGGGAATCGTTCGCCGCCGGGTCGTAGGCGCGGCCGTAACTTGCCTCAGGCCTGCGAGGTCTCCTGCCTACCTGCCGGAAGTCCATCCCATCCGCTTCTATCCTAAGACTGACCGTTCCGTGTCTTTCCGTCCCTCTGTGCTTTCCGTGTTCATGCCGTTTTTCGTTGGAGGCAAACGGCCTGAACACGGCCTTCTCCCAGGCCGAGGGCTACTGCGCCACACTGCCCGCCGCGCTGCTACACTTCCACGCCATGCCCCTCCCACGCTCCTCCGGCCTCCTCCTCTCCGTCACCTCGCTCCCGTCGCGCTTCGGCGTCGGCGACCTCGGCCCCGCCGCACGCTCGTGGATCGACGCGCTGGCCGCCGCGCGGCAGACCTGGTGGCAGATGCTCCCTGTCGGACCGTTCGGTGCGGGTGACTCGCCCTACGCCGCCTACTCGACGTTCGCGGGGGAGACGCTGCTGGTCAGCCCCGAGGATCTCGTTGCCGATGGCCTTCTTGCCCCCGCCGACCTCCCGGCGCGCTCCTTCGACGACGGCGTCGCCGACTACGACGCGGCCCGTCCGGCACGGGAAGCGCTTCTCCGCAAAGCCTGGGCGAATTTCAGGGGCGGCTCGCGGTTGCGCGTCGAGGTGGAGCGGTTCGCGAAGGAAGAAGCCTCGTGGCTCGACGACTGGGCGCTCTACGCGGCGATCAAGGACGCGCGGGGTGGCGAGTCGTGGACGAAGTGGCCCGAGGAGCTGCGGCTGCGGAAGCCGGCGGCGCTGGAGCGGTCCCGGAAGGAACTGGCGGCCGCGGTCGACGAGCACCGGTTCCGGCAGTTCCTGTGGTTCCGGCAGTGGGCGGCGTTGCGGGCGTACGCCGCGGCGCGGGGCGTCCGGCTGCTGGGGGACATGCCGATCTTCGTCGCGGGGGACTCCTGCGAAGCCTGGTCCGCGACCGATGTTTTTCTTTTCGACGCGAACCGCCGCTCGACCGTCGTCGCCGGCGTCCCGCCGGACTACTTCGCCAAGGACGGCCAGCTCTGGGGGAACCCGCTCTACGACTGGGATGCCCTCCGCCGCACCGGCTACGACTGGTGGATCCGCCGCGCGAAGCACGCCGCGCGCCTCTTCGACCTCACCCGCATCGACCACTTCCGCGGCTTCCAGGACGCATGGCACGTCCCCGCCGGCGCGAAATCCGCGAAGGAAGGGAAGTGGGTGCCCGGGCCGCGAGCGCCGTTCTTCGAGGCCCTCCGCAAAGCCCTGGGCGGGCTGCCGTTCCTCGCGGAGGACCTGGGGATCATCACGGACTCCGTGCGCCACCTCCGCGAGCAGGTCGGCCTCCCCGGCATGCGCGTCCTCCAGTTCGCCTTCGACGGCGACCCGAAGAACCCGTTCCTCCCGGAGAATTACGACCCCAACACCGCCGTCTACACCGGCACCCACGACAACGACACGACGACGGGGTGGTGGGAAGCGCTCCCCGACGTCGAACGGCACCCCGTGAGGCTCTACCTGAAGTTCGACGGGAGCGACGTGGCGTGGAGGTTCATCAAGCTCGCGTGGTCGAGCGTCGCCGCGCTGGCGATCGCGCCGCTGCAGGACGTGCTGATCCTCGGGAGCGAAGCGCGGATGAACACGCCGGGGCTGGCGAAAGGAAACTGGCGGTGGCGGTTCACGGGGAAGCACCCGGTGGGGGAGAGGCTGGCGGGGTTGAGGGCGGTGACGGAGGAGTGCGGAAGGGACCCGGGACGATGAAGAGGCGCTGTTCGATGCTCTCTCTCATGCTGTCCGCGGTAACAGGTTGCGCGACAGCTCCGGGTTCCGATCACTGGCCCGGGCATCCCGTCGACGAGCAGGCGTACTGGATGGCCCGGATGGAAATTGATGCGTCGACGGACGGAACGCGAAGTCTTGAGAGCCGGAGAGAGATTTTCGAACGCTTCGAACGAACAGAAGATCCGGCCGTTGTGCTCGCAATGGTTGACTCGCTTGAGGATCTCAGGATCTGCGACCCAGAGGCCTCATCTTTCTCCTCGGAAATGCCTGGCCAGACGCATCCATGCTCCGTGCGTTCGCGGTGTCACGAGGTGTTGCAGGAGCTATTCGGATTCTTCGATCTCAACCAGAAGCCGGGCGGTCCGGACAAGCCGTGGCGCGAGTGGTTGGACGACCGCTCGGGGAAGTCGATCGCCGAAATCTATGACGAGGTGACTGCTTGTGCACGGTGGTGGACTGGCACCCCACCGGCCAAGTCTGGGCGGAGCTCTCGCTGACTATTTCCCGTTCCCCGCCGGCTCCGCCCCGAACTTCGCCTCTCCCGGCTTGCCCTCGCCCCCCAGCTCAATCTTCATCGCGCTCTTCCAGTGCTCCGCCGCTTTCCCCGCGGCCGCCGGCACGTCCCACTCGAGCGTCAGGTCGCCCTTCAGCTCGAACGCCACGACCCGCGCGTCGTCGAGGCTCCACCAGACGTCGCCCTTGAGCGTCCACGCGAGCTTCTGCTCCGGCTGCTTCTCCCCGGGTTTCGTCGTCCCTTTCGCGGCGAAATCGACCTCGATCCGCGCGCACTTCCGGCCGCCGCGCGTTTCGATTTCCGCCAGCCGGCACGACAGCGCCGCCTCCTCGACTTTCCGGCCGCGCGCCGAGGCCCAGGCCTTCACGGCCGCGGCGTCCGGCTTCCACTCGTCGCCCTTCGCCACCGGCCCTTTCGGCGACAGCGGCACGCTCCATTCGTCGTCCAGCGTCTCGGACGCCAGCTCCTTCGGCTCGACGTTCTTCTCCGCGCACGTCGCCGACGTCTTCCCGTCCTTGCGCTCGAGCGTCAGCACCAGCCCCGGCAGGCTGCTCGCCTTCTCTTCCTTCTTCCCGACCGCCGGCACCTCGAACGTCGACTCCTTGCGGTCGTAGCGGCGTTTCACCTTGGAAGCGCGCCCGTCCTTCGCCTCGAGCGCCTCCTCCGCGACCTCCTCGACCCCGTCCATCCGGCACTCGAACTCCTTCGGGTCGCCGCCGGCCTCGACGGTGATCGTCCCTTTCCCCGAGGTCCGCATCGTCCGCGTGATCTTCGCACCAGCCTGCACGCCCGGCCTGATCTCGATCGTCGCGGCGTCCTCGGCGGCGCAGAACGAGGCCGCCAGCAGGATCAGGGCCGCGGGGAGGGAAGCGCGCATCCGCAAAGTGTAGTCGCCGCGCGGCCCGGAAACGAAAAAAGCGCGGAGGCGTCGCCGCCCCCGCGCTTGGGATCAACCGCATCCGCTACTTCATGCCGCCTTCTTCTTCCTCGCCCTCGTCCCCTTCGCCTTCCTCTTCGTCGCCCTCCTCCGCCTTCGCCTCGAAGTCCGCCACGCCCGGCTTCGATTCCCCCTTCGCCTTCAGGTCGATGTCCATCTTCATCGGCTGGCCATTCGGCAGGCTGCCGTTCACCTGCAGCTTGCCCTCCAGCTCCATCCCTAGCGACCGCCCCGCCGTCAGCCCGAACCACACCGGGCCCTCCAGCGTGATCTTCGTCTTGGTCTTCTGTCCCGCGTCGTCCTTCCCCGTCGCCTTCATCGAGATCTTCACCGTCACCTTCGCGCACTTCTGCCCGAACTTCTCCTCGACCGCCTCCAGCTTGCACGTCACTGAGGCTTCCTCGACCTCGCCGTCGTCCGGCGCGAACGCCTTCTTCACCTGCGCCGGGTCGCCTTCCCACGTGTCGCCGACGTTCACCGGCTTGCCCGGGATCAGCGCCTCGTCGATTTCCTCCCCCATCTTCTCCTTCTTCAGCTCCTTCTCCGTCCCCGCCTCGCACGTCGCGACCGGCTTCCCATCCTTCATCTCCACCGTCACGATGTGCCCGACCAGCGAGTTCCTCTTCACCTGGTTCACTCCCGCCGCCTCGATCGTGAAGGCGTTCCGGTTCACCGTGTAGTACTTCTTGATCTTCACCGGCTTCCCGTCCTTCGCTTCCAGCACCTCCTCCGCCACGACCTCGGCGTCGTTCATCCCGCACGGGAGCTCCTGCGCCCCCTCGCCCTTCCCGATCGTCAGCGTTCCCTCACCGCCGAACTCCGTCGTCCGCGTGATCTTGTCCCCCTGCTTCTGCCCCATCTTGATCTCGACCGGGTCGGCGAGAACGGGAAGGGCAAGCGCCGCGACGAGCGCGGCGATGGCGAAACGGCGCATGGAACCTCCTGAGAAGAGTGGTGGTTTTGGAAGGGGCGGAATATTACGGGAGGGGGCGGGGATTCCGAAGGGCTACTTGCGCGGGCGGCGCTGGCGGATGTAGCCGACGCGCTCCTCGCCCTTTTCCGAGTCGAACCACCCGCGCCATTCCATGTCGAGCAGGCGGCCGGACTTCTTGTCGAGGAAGAGGTCGCCGACGACCTTGAGCGTGCGGCCGTCCTCGAGCCTGGCCTCGAGCCCGGCGCGGATGCGCCAGCACTCGAACTCGTCGAGCTTCACGTCGTCGGGCTCCAGCTTCGAGAGGAGCCGGGCGGAGGTGGCGGGGGCGCGGGCGAGCAGCGAGGCGAGAGCGACGGCCTGCGCCTGGGGCGCTTCCCACTCGGAGAAATGGTGGACGGGCTTGTCGGGGAGGGCGCCGTAGAACGGGTCGGGCCAGGAGGTGGGGGCCGTGGTGAAGGGCTGGCCGCTGGTTTCGAGGCGGGCGCCGTGGGAGTCGAGGAGGACGACGGAGGAGAGCGGGGTGGGGCGCGGGGGGCCGGAGGCGTCCATCTCGAAGGAGACGTAAGTGCGGCGTACGCCGGAGGGGACGCCGCCCGCGACGTTGACGATCTCGTCCATGTAATCGGCGGACCAGCGGCGGGCCTCGGTCTTGTCGCCGTGCGTGAGCGTCTCATTCACCGCGAACTTCATCCCCGGCTTCTCGCGCGGCTTGAGCAGGACGTCGCCCTTCTGGCGGAAGCTCTCGAGGACGTAGGCGGCGGTGATGAAGAGCGCAGCGGCGGCGACGAGGAAGAGCCCGATGGTGAGGACGCGGCGCATGGGTGGGGAGGATAAGAGAGGGAGGGCGTGGAGGGGAAGGGTCGAGGTGAGGCGGGGAAACGGGTGGGGGAACCTGTTATTGTGACCGGGATGAAGCGACTGCTCCTTGTGACGGTGCTGTGCGCGCCGCTGGCGGGGTGCCGGGTGATGGCGCATTCGTGCGAGCGGGTGACGCTGGAGCACCACGAGGTGTTGGAGCGGGAGACGCTCTCGGAGTCGTGGAACGCGCCGGAGGCGGTGGCGCTCGAGGCGGAGCCGCGGCCGGAGGGGGTGCGGCTGGTGGCGACGGGGCACGAGACGGGGACGCGGCATGAGCGGGTGAGGGAGCGGGTGCGGATCGAGGAGCGGTGCGCGCGGCGGGCGGTGGCGGGGATTTTCGAGGCGCCGGACTCGTTCTGGGCGGTCTGCGACGACGTGTGGGTGGCGTTGTCGTTCGTGGGGGCGTTCCTGTTCACGCACTACGACGGGAGCATCGACGACCCGATCGTGCTGGCGTTCATCGCGCTGGGGGTCGTGCCGCTCGCGGTCGACGTGGTCACGTTCATCCCGTGGTGGATCGCGGGGCACGACTGGAACGGGCCGTGCGATTACGTCGCGGAACAGCACGATGCTGGCGAGTCGACGGCGGAGCGCGACGAGGCGCTCGCCCGCGACGGCCCGCTGGCCGGCGCCGAGGTCGTCGTCCGGCTTTCGGGGCGCGGGGAAGCGGTCGCCCGGCTTTCGTGCGGCGCCGACGGCACGGCGCTCGCTTCGTTGCGCGAACTCGTCGCGTGGACCCGGGGGAGCGGCGCCGACCTCGTGTTCGAGACCGCGGCCGGCGGCAAGACCGCCGCGGCGAAAGTCGTCCCCGGCGCGGTCCTCAACGGCCCCGACGGGACCCGCGTCGACTGGCGCGCCCCCTCGGGTGGCGCGGCGCCGGACCTCGCGGCGACGGCGCGCGTCTCCGGCTCGACCCTCGTCCTCACCGTCCTGAACCGCGGCGAAGGCGACGCCTGGCAGGTCGCCGCGATCGTGGCCAGCGCCGACGCCGCCGCGGACGGCCGCGTCGCCGCCCTCGGTCACATCCGCCCCGGCGAAAAAGTCGAGGCCCGCATCGCCCTTCCCCCCGGCGCCACCGCCGGCGCGCTCGATTTCAGCGAAGCCTTCGGCCGCGCCCCCGCCGCGCTGCCGTTCGGCGAGTGACCCCTTCATTGACTCCCCCCCGTTCGTTTGGTCCACTCCCCGCCCCATGGCTGAAGACATGATCGCGGACCTGAAGAACCTGATCATCACGCGGCTCAAGCTGGACCTCGCGCCCGCGGCGATCGATCCCGCCGCGCCGCTGTTCGGCGAAGGGCTCGGCCTCGACTCGATCGACGCGCTGGAGCTCGTCGTCGGCATCGAGCGCCTCTACGGCATCCGCATCGCCGACGCCGAGGTCGGCAAGAAGGCGTTCGCGAGCGTCAACGCGCTGGCGGAGTTCGTCCGGGAGAAGCGCGCCGCGCTGTAGGGCGACGGGTAGAATGCGCCGGCGATGCGCATCGACGATCCCTCTGCGTGGATCCCCCACAGGCCCCCGATCCTGACGGTCGACGCCGTCGAGGTCGACGAGCCTGGAG
Organism: uncultured Planctomycetia bacterium; assembly: GCA_964590435.1. Lineage (GTDB taxonomy): Bacteria > Planctomycetota > MHYJ01 > WSZJ01 > WSZJ01 > WSZJ01. The sequence goes on along the minus strand of CAZPWT010000008.1, from coordinate 85,425 downwards.
TAAAAGGGCGGGGGCTGAAGCGGTTCGAGCGAGGCGACGCGTGGCTCACCGGGCATTTCCCGGGCAATCCGGTGGTTCCCGGGGTCGCGCTGATCGAGGGCGCGGCGCAGTCCGCGGCGATCGTGCTGCTGGCCGCGAAAGGGAAGGGCGGCGGCGGGTTCCTGGCGGACGTCTCGAAGTTCCGCTTGAAGGTGCCGGTCCTGCCGCCCGTCGACGTCGTCTTCGAGATCACGGTCGCCGGCGTCTTCGGCGCGCTCTGCAAGGTCGCGGTGCGGGTGCTGGCCGGCGGCGTGGTGGCGGCCGAGGGAGAGCTGGTGCTTTCGGCGGCGCCGGCATGAGGTTCGAGCGCTGGCAGGGTCGCTCGCCGCTCGAGGCGTTCCCGGTTTCGATCGGGCTGCTCGGCGCATGCCTGGTCCTGTTCGTTGCCACCGATTTTGCGATGCCCGACGGAAGAGGGGCCGCGCTGAAGGACTGGGCCGCGAACCGGTCGATGGCCTTCGTACTCGGGGAGTACTGGCGGCCGGTCACGTCGATCTTCATGCACGGAAGCCTGCTGCACGTGGCGCTCAACATGTACGCGCTCTGGCAGCTCTGCCCGCTTCTCGAGAGGAACATCGGTTCCGCGCGGTTCGCCGCGATCTACTTCGGCGCCGGGATTGCGGCCTCGCTCGCCAGCATGATCTTCGACCGGGGCAGCGTCGGGGCGTCGGGGGCGATCTTCGGGGTCGTCGGCTGCTACATCCGGTTCGAGCGCGTGAAACTGGGGTCGTTCAAGGCCGTGATGCGGGATCCCGGGTCGAAGCAGCTGGTCACCTGGGTCCTGATCAACATCTTCCTGGGACTCGGAATCAACCAGGTGACGGCCGCGGCCGGCGGGCCCGGCATTTCGAATGCGGCGCACCTCGGAGGTCTGTTCGGCGGCTGGGCCATTTCCGCCGCCGTACTTCCGGCGCTCGGCGGGTTCCAGCGCGGACAGTTCGCCGACCGCCCTTCTCCCCTCAAGCTCGCGGCCTTCCTGGCGGCCCTCGCCGGGCTGGCCTCGGTCAGCGTCTTCAACCGGTGGAACGCGGGGGACCTGGCCGCCGCCGCCTTTGCCGCCTCCGTCCATGGCCATGAGCGCCGCGCCCTCGAACTCGTCGAGAAGGCGCGCCACGCGCCCTTTGCACGCGACCCTGAGGAGTTCTTCGCGTACGGCGCGGCTGAACACAAGGAAGGTCGAGAGAAGGTGGCGGCAGCCTTCTATTCGCTTGCGATGGATGCCGGATTTCGTGGGCCGGAACTCGGGCACAACCAGGCGATTCTCATCAAGAAACGCGGAGACGACCGGGAACTGCTGCGGCATCTCCAGCGTTGGAAAGAACTGGGCATCCCGCTGCCGGAGTGGGAGGAACGGCGCAAGGACCTCGAATCCCGGGAGGCGCGCGGTGAGCTCGGACGCTGACATTGCGCGCCAGATCCGGCGCTTCAACGGGCTCACCCGCCTCGTCGGCTGGATGCCGCGCTGGATGGCGCGCGCCTTCGCGAAGCTCCGGACGCGCTGGGTGATTTCGTTCGGGGAGTTCGGGAAGGTGCGGAAGATCGTGGAGAAGAACCTCGAGCCGGTGCTGCCGCCGGGGGCGGACCTGGCGAAGGCCGCGGACCGCCTGCTCATGAACTACGGGCTCTTCCTCATGGACTACTTCCGAATCCCGAGGATGACGCACGCGTGGGTCGACCGGATGTTCCACCCGATGCAGGGGATCGAGCGGGTGGACGAGGCGCTGAAGGCGGGGAAGGGCGTGATCCTGGCGACGGCGCACCTGGGGTGCTGGGAGCTGGGCGGGGTGACGCTGAGCCTGCAGGGGAAGCAGGTGACGGCGGTGGGGGTGCCGGACCCGACGAACGCGGCGATCAACCAGTGGCGCGACGAGATGCGGCGGGCGCACGGGCTGGAAGTGATCACGATCGCGCCGGGGCAGATGTCGCCGCTGGACATGATGCGGGCGCTCGACCGGAACCGGGTCGTCTGCATGCTCACGGACCGGAATTTCGTCGAGTCCGACCCGATCGAGCTCGATTTCTTCGGGCGGCGCGCGAAGTTCCCGAGGGGCCCGGCGATCCTGTCGATCGCGACGGACGCGCCGCTCCTGCCGGCGTTCGTGACGCTGGGGAAGGGAGGGAAGTACAAGGCCGAGGTGGAGCCGCCGATCCCGATCCCGGCGAAGGGGACGAAGCAGGAGAGGGGGGCGATCATGATGCAGGCGCTGGTGAAGGTGCTGGAGGCGAAGATCCGCGAGAACGCGGAGCAGTGGTACATCTTCGACCCGTACTGGGGGGATGCCGAGCCGGTGAGCAACATCGCCAGGAAGGTGGCGGGATTGCCGGGGGGAGTCAGCCCCTTGAAGTAAAAAGGCAACAACGAAACGAAAAACGAAAAAGGAAAAAGGAAAAAAGAAAAGGACAGCACGGCCTGCCGAAACGCGTCGTTGAGCTCCCTTTTCCTTTTTCGTTTTTCCTTTTTCGTTTTTCGTTTCGTGTCCCTTTTTCCCCGTTCAGTCTCCCCCCTCCCCCGCGTTATAGTGCCCCCCCTTCTTCCTCAGGGTTTCTTCTCCCATCGGGAGTCTTCCATGCGTCAGCTTCCTTTCGCCGCGCTTGCATTGTTCCTCGCTTCGCTCTTCACGGGGTGCTCTTCGGAATCCGAGAAGAAACCCGCCGATACGGGCGGCGGCTCCACGGCGGCGACGGAGAAACCCGCCGACAAGCCGGCGGACAAACCCGCGCCGCCGAAGACGGTGGCGCTCGGCGACGAGGAGGCCGCCCTGCGCCAGATGCTCGCGGGCGACTTCGACGCCATGATGAAGTCGTACGAGGCGCTTATGGCCGCGAACGCCGGCTCCCCGATGTGCGACTACTACTGGTCGCGCTACATGGAGGCCGCGGACTTCGCCGACGACGACGTGACCGAGGAAATCGGCCGCGCGATCGAGAGGCTGCTGCCGAAGTCGCTGCACCCGCTCGCCGAGGCCCAGGCACGGAATTACCGGATGCTGGTCGCCCGCGGGAAAGGCAAGATCGAGGACGCCGAGAAGGAAGCCGTCGAGCTCGGATTCGTCCGCGACTGGTTCCTGTGCGGGCCGTTCGACAACGAGTCGGAAACCGGCTTCAAGACCGCGTACGGGCCCGAAAAGGACTTCTCCCTCGCCTCCGAATACGAAGGCAAGCACGGCAAGAACCGCTGGTTCCGCTCGGCCGCCCGCGCCCGCTTCGGCACCGTCGACATGTCGCAGCTCTTTCGCCTCAACTCCGACGTCTGCGGATACGCGGCGGCGCTCGTGAAGAGCGAGTCGACGCGGCCGGTGGCGGTGCGGATCGCTTCCGACGGCGCCACGAAGGTGTGGGTCAACGGCGTCGCCGTGCTCGCGTCGGACTGCTACCGGCAGGCCGGGTTCGACCAGGACGCCGCCGGCGCGGTGCTGGAGAAGGGCTGGAACGTGATCCTCGTGAAGTGCTGCCAGAAAGGCGGCGGCGAGGACACGAAGAACCTCGAGGACTACACGTGGGAATTCTCGCTGCGGCTGACGGAGCCCGGCGGGAGCAAGCTGGCCGGCTGGGAGAGCGAAGGCGACCTGCAGAAGGCCAAGGCGCTGAAGGCATCGGAGCCGTCGGGCACCGAACTGGCGAAGGTGGATCTCGGGTCGGAAGGCGTCCTGCTCGAGAAGGTCAAGGCCGACGCGGCGGACGCGCTGTCACGGGCGCGGCTCGCGTTCCTGAAGGTGCAGCGGCGCGAGCTGGACGAAAACGACCGCGGCGCGCGCGACCTGCTGCGCGAGGCCGTCAAACTCGCCGATGGGGAGCCGGTGTTCTGGCTCTGGCTGAGCAACGCCGAGGACGCCAAGAACCGCCGTGTCCCCGCGCTGAACCGCGCCCTCGACTTGTCCCCCGGGTCGCCGCTTCTCCTCTGCCGTGACGGCGAATTCCACGCCGGGCAGATCGACGACAAGGCGGAAGCGCGCTTCAAGGAGGCGCTCGCCGCACGCAAGGGGATGGTGATGGCGCGGATGGAGCTGGCGATGCTTTACGCGCGGCGCGGCGGGGTCTGGGTGAACGAGGCGAAGAAGATCTACCAGGGGATCATCAAGGACTTCCCGAACCACGGGATCGCGAAGGCGGACCTGGCGCGGATGTCGGACCAGGCGCCGGTGGAGCAGACGAAGTACCTGGAGGAGAGGCTCGCGGGGTGGGGGCTGGATTTCTCGGTGCGCGGGCAGCTGATCGGCGTGTACCGGCGGACGGGGCAGTTCGGGAAGGCGATCGAGCTGTGCGACGGGCGGCTGGCGATCCAGCCGTTCGACGTGAACGCGCACCTGCTGGCGGCGGCGATTTTCGAGTCGCAGGCGCTGTGGGACCGCGCGATGGAGCGCTACCGGGCGGCGCTGGCGATCTCGCCGGAGAACACGACGGCGATGATCTCCGCCGCGAACTGCGCGATCTCGGCCGGGAAGAACGACGAGGCGATCGCGTGGTTCGACGGCGCGCTGGCCGTGCGGCCGAACATGCCGGACGTGACGAAGCGGCTGCGGTCGCTCAAGCCGAAGGAGAAGGAGTTCTGGCGCGGGTACGAGGTGGACCTCAAGCCGTACCTCGACGCCGCGAAGGCCTCGAAGAAGGAAGGCGACGAGACCGCGACGTACGTGTTCAAGCACGACCTGGTCTTCGTGAACGAGAACGGCACCTGTAATTACTTCACGCAGCAGGTCATCAAGCTGCACGACGAAACCGCGGCGCGCGCGTTCCAGTTCGCGTCCGCGATCGGCGGGCACTTCGATACGTTCAGCGGCGGCCGCGCGGAGTTCAAGACCGCCCGGCTGATCCGCCCCGACGGCACCGTGGTCGAGGGCGAGCGCCGCGAGGGGCAGTGGAACTGCCGCTTCCCCAACACCAACGCCGGCGACGTGATCGTCATGGAGTTCCAGATGGAGGAGAGCGGCGAGCCCCGCTACAAGGGGTACTTCGGCCTCCTCCTGCCGCTCCAGCCGGAGTTCCAGCCGGTTGCCGCGGCGAAGGTCACGCTGGTGCATCCCGAGTCGAAGCCGATCTACCACGAGGCGGTCCGGTTCACGGACAAGCCCGAGATCACGCAGAAGGACGGGAAGCTCGTCACCACGTGGGAGATCTCGAACGTCGGCTACATCAAGGAAGAGCCGCTGATGCCGGCGTTCTACGAGACGGTCCCGTACCTGCACTTCTCGACCTTCAAGACCTGGCAGGACGTCGGCGAGTGGTTCAGCGGGCTGGTCCGCGACCGCTTCGAGGCGTCCGAGGAAATGAAGGAAGAGGTCAAGAAGGCCGTCGCGGGCAAGAAGACGCGGATGGAGAAGATCGAGGCGCTTCACCAGCTCCTCGTCAGCCGCACGCGGTACGAGGCGCTCGGCCTTGAGAACCACGCGTACCTGCCGTTCAAGGCGAGCGAGACGTTCGAGCGGCACTACGGGGACTGCAAGGACACGGCGACGCTGTTCGTGACGATGATGCGGGAGGCGGGGGAGGAGGCGAACCTCGTCCTGATCCGCACGAACCAGGGCGGCGCGCTCGCGACGGGGCTGCCCTCGATGAAAGTGTTCGACCACTGCATCGCGTGGGTCCCGGACGCGGGGAACGGCAAGGGGATGTTCGTGGACGGCACGGCGCGGTACTACTCGGTGAAGGACCTCCCCTCGATGGACCAGGGCGCGCTCGTCTTCATCGTCCGCCAGGACGACAAGGCCGCCGCGACGATCAGCGAATGGCTCCCGCCCGAGATGAACGGCCGCCAGCGCGTCATCACCGTCACGATCGCGGAGGACGGAAGCGCGAAGATCGTCGAGAAGGGGACGGTGACGGGAATGGACGCCGGCATGATGCGCGGCCGGTTCCAGGAAGGCTCCAAGCGCGAGAAGGTCTGGGAGGAGTGGTACAGCCGCGTGTTTGACTCCGTGAAGGTCGACAAGCTCTCCTTCAACGACCTCTCGAACTACAACCTCCCGGTCGAGTACACGGCCGAGTACAGCGTCCCGCACTTCGCCCGCAAGGAAGGCCGCGGCGTCGTCATCCGCCCGTCGCTCTTCCCGGCCAAGATGCTCGAGAACTACGGCCAGCTCTCGGAGCGCGAGCACGACCTGCTGCTCGAGTTCCCCAGGACGCGCAGCGAGAAGGTGGTGTTCGAACTGCCGGCGGGGTGGAAGGCGAAGAGCCTGCCGCAGGGTGTCGACCGCGACTCGCCGCTCGGGTCGTTCCGGCTGAAGGCGAAGGCCGACGGGAACCGGATCGAGGTCGAGAGCGGCATGACGCTCAAGGCGCCGCGGATCCCGAAGGGCGACTACAAGGCCTGGAGAGACTTCGCCGGCGAGATCGACCGGGCGCAGGACGACGAGATCGTGATCGAGCCCGAGAAGTAACCCCCCACAACCAGCTTCCGCCTCATTCCCGGAGATTCCATGAAGCCTGCCCTGAACGCCCGCCTGGCGCTGCTCCTGCTGTTCCTCGCCGCGCCCGTCCTCCGCGCCGAGGAGTCCATCTTCTGGCTCGACAAGGACCAGGCCGAGGCGGCCACCGCGAAGCTCACGAGCATTCCCGAGGCTAAGAGGACCTGCGCGGACCAGGTCAAGCTCGGCTGGGCGATCCTGCTCTACCAGAACGACGCCGACCGGGCGCTCGTCGAGTTCCGGCGGGCGGCGGAGCTGGACCCGAAGAGCGGGGACGCGTGGGAGGGGATCCACACCGCGTCGCTCTCGCGGCTCCAGAACGACATCGGCGCCGACGCCGTCCGGAATCTCGCCCTCGCCGAGCCCGATTCGGCGCGCGTCGAGGCGCTCTTCCGCGTCGGCCGCGTGCAGCAGAACCTGTTCAACCAGTGGACGATCCCGAAGCGGATCGAGTTCGCGAAGGAGCTGCTCGGGAAGACGAAGAACGTGTTCACGCAGATCGCGCTTCACCAGTGGCTCGAGAACCTCTACGAGTCGCAGGTGAGGACGGACCTGGCGTTCGAGGAGTGGAAGGCGCAGGGGCACGTGGCGAAGTGGCAGTCGTGCGGGTTCTTCGGGATGTACGGCGCGGCGTGCTTCGACGACGTGCTGGCGCCGGAGACGGAGTTCAAGCCGGCGGCGGAGTATGCGGTGGGGACGGGGAAGGCCGTGTGGGCGGCGCTGGAGCACGCGGCGGGGGACACGGACGGGACGGCGGTGGTGCGGACGTTCACGAATCGGGGGACGACGTTCTTCACGCACGCGGCGCTGACGAGCCCGGAGGAACGCGAGGGCTGGGTGCGGGTGCGGACGACGATGAGCGTGAAGGTGTGGCTGAACGGCGTGCTGGTGGGCGTGAACGACCTGATGCGCAACGAGGCCGCCAACGAGCGGTGGTTCGGGGTGACGCTGTCGAAGGGCGCGAACGTGCTGCTGGTGAAGTACACGGCGCCGGGGTTCGGGTACGCGCACGACGTGACGATCCACCACGCGGACGGGCGGCCGATGACGGACCTGGAGAGCGCGATCGTCGACAAGGACCCGGAGGTGAAGCGCAACGGGAAGGAAGCGCGCGCCGGGGAGCTGGCCGCGGGGGTGTTCACGACGCTCGTGCCGAAGGCGCAGGACCTGTCGGCGTGCTCGCTGCGCGAGGCGGTCCTGGTCTCGCAGCTCCTGCAGGGAATCGGGCTGTCGCAGGAAGCGGAGGACGTGTGCAGCCGGGCGTTCGAGAAGGGCGCGCTCTCGGCCTACGTGCAGTTCTGGCGCGGGGCGTTCGTGGCGGAGTACGAGTTCCTGCCGCCGTCGCGCCGCGCGAACGTCGCGCGCACGCACCAGGAGCGCGCGGTCGCGCTCGACCCGCGCTTCGTCCCGTCGCTGCTTTCGCTGGCCCGTGAAAAGGCCGCGAAGGAAACCGAGGCGGCGATCGAGCTGCTGCAGCAGGTCCTCTCCGCGAACCCGGCGTGCGCCGAGGCGTGGTCGGAGCTGTCCGCGATCCAGGGCGGGCGCGGCTGGCGCGCCGAGCAGCGGGCGGCGCTCCGGAAGGCCGCCGAGTGCGGCGCCGGCGAGTTCTCCAACGCGGCCGCGGTCGCGCGCGACCACGCGGCCGAGCTGAACTACCCCGCGGCGTTTGAAGTGATCGCCGCAATCAAGAAGGCGCAGGGGTTCGAGGCGTACTGGGAGGAGATCGAGCTGCTCGGGCAGGCCGGCAAGGTGGACGAGCAAATGGCCGGGCTCGAGGCCTACCGGAAGCGCTACCCGCGCAACGAGGGAGTGGTGCTCGAGATCGCCGCACTCCGCGAGAGGCAGGGGAAGGCGGACGAGGCCGAGGCGCTCATCAAGGAAGCCGCGGCCATGAACCCGCGCAACGGCGCCACGATCCAGCGCCTCCTCCAGTTCCACATCGACCACGGCCAGCTCGACAAGGCGAAGGCGCTCGCGGCCGACATCCAGAAGGCCCCCGCGCGGCTCATGGCGTACAGCGAGGCCACCCGCCGGTACCTCGCCTTCCTCGGCGGCGACAACGACGAGTGGACGAAGCCGTGGGACATGGACGTGCCGAAGCTCGTGAAGGAGGCCCCGGCGCCGGACTCGTTCGGGAAGACGCTGCACACCGCGGTGCTGTTCGAGCAGCGCCTCGTGCGGGTCATCGGCGGCGACTTCAAGTGGATCGAGGAGGACGAGCACCGCGTCGTCATGATCCTGTCCAAGGAAGGCGGCGAGCAGTACGGCCAGCTCCCGCTCGGGCGCGGCGAATGGGAACGCTTCCGCGTCCGCGAGCTCCGCGTCTTCACGCCGGACGGCCGCGTGCTCGAGGCCGACGACGCGCAGGACCGCGGCGGCATCCGCATGCCGGAACTGGAGCGCGGCGCCGTCCTCGAATACCGCGTGTCCCGCTCGCGCGGCCCCATCGGCGTCGACCAGCCCGCCTTCGCCGTCGAAACCCCCGGCGCCTTCCGCCGCTTCAATGAGCCCGTCCGCCTCAGCCGCTACGTCGTCATCATGCCCAAGGACGCGAACGTCCGCATGGTCGCCAACCGCTTCGACGAGGCCAGGGTCACCGAGACGGCGGAAGCGAAGACGTACGCCTGGGAGTTCCGCGACCTGGAGGAGATCGAGGAAGAGCTGATGCCCGCGCCGGAGGACGAGTGGCTCCCGACGGTGCGCTTCCTGTCAGGCAAGCCGTCGATGGAATCGGAGATCGAGGCGTTCCGCGGGCAGTCGCTGGGGCTGCCGGTGACGAAGGACGTGGCCGCGAAGGCGGCGGAGCTGACGAAGGGGTGCGCGGACCGCGAGGCGAAGGTGCGCGCGATCTTCAAGTTCGTGGTGAGCGAGATCAAGGCCGGGCAGAACCGGGTGCCGAGCCATACGCTGGTGGAGAAGGAAGGGCAGGCGGACGACCTGTTCATGGCGCTGCTGCGCGCGGCGGAGATCCCGTTCGGGGTGGCGTTCGCGCGGGTGCCGCGGCCGATGTGGCAGGAGTACGACCCGGAGCTGGGGCTGCCGCCGTACGGCACGCCGATCTTCCTCGTGCACCTCGACAAGTCCGACGTCTGGCTCTGGCCCAGCCGCTGGAACAGCTGGGGCGCGCTTCCCAACAACCTCTACGGCGGCGACGCGATGGTGGTCGAGGGGCGCAACGTGACCTTCCGCGACCTGCCGTCGACGCCGCTCGAGGACAAGGTGATCTCGGTGCGGCTGCACGCGAAGATCGACGAGAACGCGATGTCGGACGTCGGCGGCGCGCTCGTGTTCCGGCAGGGGATCGCCGGCATGGTGCGCAACCAGCTCGAGCAGGTGGTGGACGCGGCGCAGCTGAAGACGATCGTGCAGCAGCGGGCGAACATGTTCTTCAAGGGCGTCACCGTCACCAAGACGAGCGTGAACGACTACGACCTCGACAACCCCGAGCTCGCGATCTCGTTCGAGGGGACGTGCAAGGGCTTCGCGCAGCGCAAGAAGGACAGCGACGTCATCACGTTCCGCGGGATGGCGCCGCCGCTTAACCTCTCGCAGCAGCTCATCCAGCAGCCCGAGCGCAAGCTCCCGATGCGGGCCTACTGGGCGCAGCAGGTCACGACCTACGGGAAGATGACCATCGAGCTGCCGGACTACGCCGACATCCGCGTCCCCGACAGCGTGGCGCTCGCCACCGAGTTCGGCACCTACAACCTCACCTACACGCTCGACGGCCGGACGCTGACCGTCGAACGCCGCGCGCTCTTCAACTCGATGGACATCGCGCCGTCGCGCTGGAGCGCCCTGGGAGACATGCTCAAGGCGATCGACGATGCGGAGAAGCGGCAGGTGGTGTTGAGGGTGAAGGGGAAGTGACCAGCGGCCTGCGGCGAGCGGCCAGTTGACGGTGACCCACGAGTGTTCCGACGACGGACTGAGGAGCGTTCATCGTGGGACCGCGTGAAGCGGCGGCGAGAACTCCGGACGATCGAAAGCACGAGATCAGGTGCGATGGAGGAGTCGGCAGTCATGACGGATCAGTTCATTCTGTGCATCTGTTACAAGGTCTATGCTGTGAAGTACGAGGAAGTTCTTCCTCTTCTGACCCAATGGAATCGTCGTGCTTCCACGAAGTACGACCTCGCCGGTCACTTCATCAAGTTCGACTCGGGTGATCCCGAACTACCGCGATTTCGAGCTGAGGTTGTTGCAGAGCTGCCCAGTGGATTCTGGTGCGAAACGCGGATCAGGCGCACCTATTCAAAGGAGTGCGCAAAGCTCATTCCCGCCTGTCGGTTCACCATTGTCGGTACAGGCGTGGACGGTTCGTCGATGCATGGCGCCTTCTACCGCCGCAAGAAGTGTCCGCGTTGCGGTTATTCGGAGCGGAAGCAGGTGCTCCCACTGGTGCTGAACCTGGATCGTGCGAAGGGAAAGGACTTTCTCAAGACCTATACGGACTGGGAGGACATCGTTTCAGGGCCCGCGCGGCAATTCCTGGAGAGAAATGCGCCCGGCTGCTGTTCGTTTACCGCCGTGAAGGATGCCGGGTCTGGACGCGCCGGCCGTTATTTCTCGATGAGGGTGATCCCGGTCGAGCGCCTCGCGGTTCCGCCCATGAGAGTGCTCCGCAAGCGACGTTGCAGCGAGTGCAAGAGGGCGGTGACATTCGTTCGGGGAGAGACTCTGCTCAAGCGAGTTCCGCGTCGGGAACTCTCGCAATCCGACATGGCGTTCGGAGACGCCGCGCACCCTCACCGGATCCATCTCATGACCGTTGGACTGCACGAGAAACTCAAGAGATCGGGACTACTCGGGTGGGGTTGGGATCCAGCATGGGTTGGGACTCTCCTGTCAAAACGGGAACTTCGGGATCACGTTCCACCCTTTGATGTCACGGAATTCGTGGTACCGCGAAGTCCATGCCCTAGACGGGTCTGGCAGGATCCGCTCGACTAGCGGGAGCCTCGACCCGAATGGAATCACGTTGATTCCGGTTCACTGAGATTCTCAGGGACCACCTACGCGTACAATGGTTGCCATGACGACGATCCAGGTAACGCTTCCCGACACCGCATTTGCCGCCCTCAGGCGATCGCCCCACGAGTTCGCAGCGGAATTGCGCCTGGCCGGCGCGATCCACTGGTATCAGCAGGCGCTCATCAGTATGGAGCGGGCTGCGGAAATTGCCGGGCTGGATCGGAAGAGCTTCATCGAGGAGCTCGCCCGGCGGAAGGTCGACGTGTTCCAGGTCGATGTCGACGATTTGAGGCGCGAGATCGGGCGTGGCTGATGTTTGCGTTGTCAACGCATCACCGCTGATCTTCCTCGGCGCGGCGGGACGGCTTGAGTTCCTGCGGCTTATTGCCCCGCGCGTCCTTGTCCCTCTTTCTGTACTGGGTGAAGTTGGGGCTCACGGTCCCAATGATCCTGCCTCGATCGCTGCCGGCGCGGCGACGTGGCTCGACAGGCGAACTCCGCCGCCGCCGCCGGCGAGCGTCCTGAGTTGGGATCTGGGAGCGGGCGAGTCGGCGGTCATTGCCCTTGCCCTGCAACACCCCGGGGCGGTGGCGATCCTGGACGACCTTCAGGCGCGCCGTTGCGCCGAGTCGCTGGGCATACCCGTTGCGGGAACGCTGGGGATCGTCCTGCTCGCCCGCAAGGCGGGTATCCTTCCGGCGGCAAAGCCGTTCCTCGAGGAACTCCGGACAAAGGGAATGTGGCTCTCGGATCGGGTCCTTAACGCCGTGCTCAAGGAGTTCGGCGAGTAGAAGTTCCGGCAACGCCGAGTTGCATCCACTGGGCGCTCTTCGCCGCGCCCAGTCGTCCCTTGGCGTCCACGCCGATGATGCCGCACTCGACGCCGCGCTTCAGCGCATACTTCGCCGTCGCATCGAGCGCCGCCTGGCAGGGCATTTTCTTCATGAGATCGACCGCGTGGCGGCCGAGGCAGAGGCGCATGACGCCCTCGCCGTGGCCGGTCATCGAAATCGCGCCGAAGCGATTCGCGCAGGTTCCCGCCCCGGGTATCGGCGAATCGCCGACGCGCCCGGGGAGCTTCATCCAGATCCCGCCGGTCGACGTCGCCGCCGCGAACCTTCCCCGGCCGTCGATCGCGCAGGCGCCGACCGTCTCGTACATGCCGTAGGCCTTGCGCCACTTGGCCATTCGTTTCCAGAAGCGGAAGTTCGGGCCGTCGCGGCCGCAGCGGAGGTCGTCGCGGAGTTTTTTCCAGACGGCGATGCGCTCGGGGGTGCGGGGGTCGCAGTCGGGGTGGCCCAGGAGGCGGGCGAAGCGCGTGGCGCCGTTGCCGACGAGGAGGTGGTGGTCGGTCTTCTCCATGACGGCGCGGGCGACGGAAACCGGGTGCTGCGTGCGGCGGAGCCCGGCGACGGCGCCGACGCGGCCGTCGTCGGTCATGAAGCAGGCGTCGAGCTCGCACTGGCCCTCGAGGGTGAGGACGGAGCCGATGGCGGCGTCGAACATCGGGTGGTCCTCGAGGACGCGGATCGCGCGCTCGATCATGTCGACGGCGGTGCGCCCGCGCATCCCCTCCTCGGCGGCCCGGTCGAGGACGGACTGGCGCTCGCCGGTCGGGCCCGTGGGACCGAGCCCGGCGCCGCCGTGGCAGATGATCTGTTTCCGGTAGGTCATCGGGATCCGGCACGCTTCCGTGTGCGGAGATGGGAGACGGGAGACGGGAGATGATGGGGTGGAAGAGTCATGAGCGCGCGGTCGGCATCCATTCGGCACACGTCGCCGCGCCCGGGCGGCCCTTCGCGTCCACGCCGATCAGGCCGGCCTCGACGCCCTCGCGGCGTGCGAAGGCGATGGCGCGGTCGAGGGCTTTCTGGCAGGGAAGGGTCCTCATCAGGTCGCAGGCGTGCTTCGCGAGGCCGATGCGGAGGATCCCCTCGCCGTGTCCGGTCGCGGAGACGGCGCCGTGCTCGCAGGCGTAGGTCCCGCCGCCGAGCACCGCGGAGTCGCCGACGCGCCCCGGGAGCTTGAGCCAGATGCCGCCCGTGGACGTCGCCACCGCGATCCGCCCCTTGGTGTCGCAGGCCACCGCGCCGATCGTCGAGTGGTGCCCGCGCTCCTCGCGCGGCAGGTACCGCTCCATCCACTCGCGCGTCCGGGTCCAGTAGCGATCCTCCGCCGCCTTCTCCCCGGACCGCAGCTTCGCCACCAGCTCCTTCCACCGTTTCCGCCGCTCCGGCGTCCGCGGGTCGTACTTCCCGAACCCCGCGTGCCTCGCGAACGTCGTCGCGCCCTCGCCGACGAGCAGGTGGTGGTCCGTCTGCTCCATCACCGCCCGCGCGACCGACACCGGGTGCCGCACCCCCGTGATCCCGCCCACCGCGCCGGCCTGCAGGTCCCCCGTCATCACCGCTGCGTCCATCTCCACCTTCCCCTCCAGCGTCAGCACGCTTCCCGTGCCCGCATTGAAGAAGGTCGAGTCCTCCAGGAACCGCGCCGCGCGCTCCACCATGTCCACGGCCGTCCGGCCGCGAAGCCCTTCGGCAACGGCGCGCGCCAGCGCTGCGTCCCGACCCTCCGGGATGACCCGGGGGCGCCGGCCGCATCCGCCGTGGACGAGAAGAGTTTTCCGTGGTGTGGGCATGGCGGAGCGGGGAGGGTAGCACCCTCCTCGTGGAAGTGTCATCGGCCGGGAGCGGGGCGGATCTTGATCCGCGCCGAGGGCGTCGGCGTAAAGCCGCCGGGGGAAGGCACTTCCGGCGGACCCTCGACCGCGCAAAACCCCGAAATTGGCTCCAAACCGGCCCTCCCCCGTGATAAAGTGGCCCTTCCACTCCAGGAGGATCCATGGTCGACCAGAATCACCTCGTAAACATCGCGCGCGCGATCGAGAAGGGAACGCGCGTGGCCACGCTGGACGAGCTGAAGGCGAAGGGGCAGAGCTCGTTCAAGGTCATCAACGCCGCCAAGATCATGGAGCTGATCAAGGAGGCGGTCGACATGGCGGTCGACTCCATGGCGGGGCAGAAGCTGACGGGCGAGAAGGAGAAGCTTCAGGCCCTTGCGAAGAAGGAGTTCGACGACCTGCTGAAGCGGTACCAGGACACGCAGAAGACGAAGGGCGAGATTGAAGGCCAGGCCGCAAAGATGCAGGCGGAGATCGACGAGGTGGCGCGGCTGCTGGCGGGTGGCGGCGGCGACGCGGCGAAGATGGGGCTGGCGGGGATTTCCGGCCAGATCGCGCAGCTGGTGCAAAAGCTGCAGGCGTCGGAGAAGGGCCGCATCGACCTGGCGATGGAGAAGAAGAAGGCGGACGACCAGCTTGAGGCGCTGAAGGCGAAGTACGCGTCGCTCGAGCAGGAGAAGTCGGCCGCCGTCGAGACCGGCCAGGGCGTGGCGAAGGCGGTGGACAGCGCCTACAGCAAGATCGACGCCGGCCTGGGCGCGAAGGCCCGCGAGATGGGCCTCGTTTCCGGCCCGGAACCGCGGACGCCGGAGGAGAAGATGGAGCGCCTGTCGCAGATCGCGCAGGCGGCGGTGGCGGGAATCGAGAAGGAGCGGGCCGAAAAGGCGGAGGCGAGGAAGCAGCTCGCCGACCTGATCGTGAAGATCCAGACGGCGGAACGCGAGCTGGCGCAGGCGAAGCAGGACCTCGCGCAGGTCCGCCAGGAGCTGGCCACGACGCAGTCGAAGGGCAAACTCCTCGAGGCGGAGCTTTCCACGACGTCCGGGAACAAGTCGTCGGTCGAGAAAGAACTCTCCCAGGCGAGGCAGGAGCTGGCGCAGACGAAGGGCGCCAAGCAGCAGGTCGAGCAGACACTGGCCCAGACCCAGTCTGCCAAGCAGCAGGTCGAACAAACCCTCGCGCAGACCCAGGCGAAAAAGGCCGCTTCCGAGAAGGAACTCGGCGAGCTGCAGGAGTTCAAGAAGCAGCTCGAGGCGAAGGTCGAAGAGTCGGGCGACCAGTACGCCGAGGTGCACCAGATGATGGCGCGCATCGGGCAGCGCGCGGACGACCTGATCAAGGAAGTCGAGAGCGGCCGCCTCAAGCACCTGAAGCCCGAGGAGAAGAAGATCATCGTCGAGGCGATGACCGCGATGAAGGACGACCTGAAGAAGCTGCAGGACGAGCGGGCGTTCCTCGAGAAGAAGCTGTTCTACATGAGCATGACGATCGACAGCCTCGAGGCGGAGCTGCTGGCGGCCAAGGGCCTGACGCCCTCGGTCGGCGGGAGCGCGCACCTCAAGGACGACGGGCTGCAGATCATCTTCGACGAAGCGGGAGTTGCGGCGTTGTAAGTCCCCGGCACGACGAACCACCGCCGCCCGGAGGCCTTCACGATCCGGGCGGTTTTTTTTCGGCGAGGGAGCATGCCCGAGCACGCCGTGGTCCTGATGACCGCGCCCGACGCGGCCGCCGCCGAACGGATCGCGCGCGCGCTGGTCGACGAGCGGCTCGCCGCCTGCGTGAACATCGTCCCGGGCGTGCGCAGCATTTACCGGTGGGAAGGGAAAGTCGAGGACTCCACGGAAGTCCTGCTCGTCGCCAAGACGCGCGCCGCGCTGTTCGAGCGGCTCGAGGCCCGCGTCCGCGCCCTTCATCCCTACGACGTCCCTGAAATCGTCGCATTGCCTCTCACGGACGGCTCCCGTCCGTATCTTTCATGGCTGGACCAGTCGGTTCTCCCCGCGTGAAACGCTTCCTCTTCATCGCCCTCGCCGTCCTCGTCGCCCCGGCGTTCGCCGTGGCGGACTCGGAGTCGGTGTTTTTCGACGAGGAGAGCGACGTGACGGCGCTGCTGGAGAAGGGGGATGCGGCGCTGAAGAAGGGTGACTGGGAGGGAGCGATCGACGCGTGGCAGAAGATCCTCGGGGACTTCCCGGGCGCGGTGCTGCCGGCGGAGGACGGGATCTGGCTGCCGGCGACGGTGACGTGCTCGCGGAAGCTCGCGGCGCTGCCGGCGCCCGCGATCGCGGCGTACCGGGACCGGTACGAGGCGCAGGCGGCGCAGAAGCTGGGGCTGGGGACGGAGGACGGGCTGCGCATCGCGGCCGAGAGGTTCTTCTGCACGGACTCCGGCGGCGTGGCGATGGAGCGGCTGGGGGGGATGCACGCGGACGCGGGGTCGATCGAGCTGGCGATGAGGTGCTGGGAGGAAGTGGTCGAGAGGCACCCGGCGGGGAAGGCGACGCCCGCGACGGTGGCGCGGCTGGGGCTGGCGTACGTGCGGCTCGGGTTCCCGGAAAAGGCGAAGGCGCTCGTGGAGAAGCACGGGGCGCTGAAGGTCAAGGTGCGCGGGGCGGACCTGACGGTGGCGGAGGTGATGAAAGAAGCGCTGGCCGCCAAGCCGCCGGCGCCGAGGACGAGCGTGATCCTCCCCGACCTGACGTTTGGGGAGGTGCCCGAGTCGGCGCCGGAGCCGCGGAGCGTGAAGTGGCGGCTGGAGCTGGGGATGAAGACGGACGAGCGGGTGGCGCCCAACGTGTGGGTCCGCCGCGGCGGCGGCCTCGGGTCGATCCAGACCTATCCGTCGGTCGCCGGCGGGAAGCTCTTCGTGAACCTCGGCCGGTGCCTGATCGCGCTGGACAGCGCGACGGGGGAATTCCAGTGGCGGATCGGGGAGCCGCTGGGGGACATCACGCCGGGGAAAGCGTTCAAGCTGCCCGAGGGGTTTTTCCAGGGCGTGACGCCCGAGTTCTGGGGGCACCGCTGGTATGCGGTGATTTCCGACGGGGTGCTGTACGCGAATCTGACGAAGACCGGGAAGTGGTGCCAGCTGCGGGCGATCCGCGTGAAGGATGCGCGGCTGGCGTGGGGGCCGGAGGCAGGGATCGCGCAGGACTTCGACCTGACGGGGCCGCCGCTGGCGTGGGGAGACCACGTCTACGTGGGCGGGGTGCCGCGGGAGGAGACGAAGCGGGGCGAGGTGTGGCTGTTCGCGTTCGACCGGAAGTCGGGGGCACTGGAGTGGAAGACGTTCATCTCCGCGTACCAGCCTCAGGGGAATGCCTGGGGCGGCGCGGCGCAGATGCCGGTGTTCGCGCCGGTGATCGCGGCCTCCGGGAGCTACGTCTACGTCTGCACGAACAACGGCGCGCTGGCGTGCGTCGGCCACACGGGCCAGATCGTCTGGGCGACCAAGTACCCCAAGCCCGCGAACTACAACCCCTGGGGCTGGATGGAGCAGGCGGTCGAGGACACTTGGGACCTGAGCCCGATCTTTGCCAGCGGCCGCGACCTCGTCTTCCTGCCGGCCGACGGGACGCACTGCTGCCGCGTCAACTCCCTCACCGGCCGCGGATTCAGGGCGCCCGCGGATCTCTCGAAGCGCGTCGATTTCCCGATGAAGGCGATGACCGTCGTGGCGCGCGAGCGCTGCCGCCACTTCGTCGCGATCCGCGGCGACGTGGCGACGCTGCTCGGCAAGGAGTGCAAGGAGTACGACCTCGGCGACCCGCACATCGTCGACAAGGCGTTCACAGACCTCCCCGACAACGTCGTCTACTGCGGCCGCGGCCTGGTCACGGCCACCCAGGTCTTCGTCCCGGTCCGAGGCGGAACCCCGCGGCTCTTCATTTTCGATCGGCGGTTCGCCTCGCGCCGCGAAGTCCCCTGGCCGGCCGCGGGCACGCCCGGGACGCTGATGCTCGCCGGGAAACTCCTCCTGTCCGTCTCTCCGCACGAGATCGTCGCGCTGTCGGACGAGCCGCCGCCGGAGGTCCCGAAGGACCCCAAGGACGACGGCACGAAGCCCGAGGACCCGGAGAAGCCTCCCGGCCCCGACGACGTGCCCCCGGATCCCGACGACTCGGAACACCACGAAGACCCCCAGTAACATCCTCCACCACTTCCATTCGAGGCCTGCCGCCATGCGACCGATTCTCGCCGCCATCACGCTCCTCGCCGCCGCCGCTTCCGCTTCGTTCGCCGAGGACCGCAACACGATCACGGTCCGTGGCAAGGGAACGGTGCGCGTCCGCCCGGACAAGCTGATCCTGGTCGTCGGCGCGACGGGGAAGGCGGAGAAGGCGTTGGACGCCGTGGAAAAGCTCGGGAAGAAGCGCGCCGAGATCGCGGACGCGATCAAGAAGGTGCTGGACGGGAAGCAGGGGCTGGTGTCGAGCGTGAAGGACAACGGGCTGACGTTCGGGGGCGGCGTGGACGAGATGGCGCAGATCCGCATGCTCGGCGGGCAGCAGCAGGAAGCCGCGGGCGAGACCGCGGTGACGACGGAGATGGAGATCACGGTCGGCGGGATCGACAAGATGGCCGACGCGGACCTCGCGGGGATCATCAGCTCGCTGATCGACAAGACCACCGAGGCCGGCGCGGAGATGAAGGCGGCCGCCAACCGGTACAACCCCTTCATGGGCGGCGGCTCCGGCAACCAGGGCGTGTTCTTCGGGTTCTCGGACTACGACGCGCAGGTCGAGAAGGCGTGGGACGAGGCGGCGAAGAAGGCGAAGGAGCGCGCCGAGGCGATTGCGAAGCGGCTCGGGATGGGGATCGGGGAGGCGGTGCGGGTGAAGGACGTGACGGGGGAGGGGCCGGCGGCGCTGAAGGCGCTGAACCCGTACGCGGCGATGATGGGGATGGGCGGCGACGAGGACGGCCCGAAGATCAAGTCGAGCGGCGAGATGGAGCTGGCGGTGGAGATGGAAGTGGAGTTCGAGCTGAAGAAGAAGTAGCGCGGAAGAGCATCCGGAAGCCCGGCCCCTGCGGCCGGGCTTTTTTTATCGCATGACCGAGATGCTGCGCACGACCCAGCGGTCGCCTTTCTTGACCAGCGACACGACCAGGGTTGCCTCCTGGTCCTTCCCGTTGGCGTCGGTGTACTTGTAGTCGTAGACCGCCGAGGGGTTGGTCCCGCCGTCGTAGCCGTCCTTCTGGAGTTTCAGCGACGAGGTCGGGTTGGACTCGAAGTACTTCTTGAGGCGGGCGATCGCCTGGTCGCGGGAGTACGAACCCTTGTCGTCGAGGGCGAGAGAGACCTTGGCGTCCTTGTCGAAGCTGGCGCCGACGCCCTTGGCATCGCCGCCGGCCCAGGCGGAGCGGACGGATTCGAAGACGGCGATGGCCGCGTCCTCGGGGTCCTCGGCGAGGACCGGGAGGGCGAGGGCGACGAGCAGGAGGGGGATGAGTTTCTTCATGGGAGGTTGTCCGGGGCGGGATCTCGTGTGGGGTTCCCGCGGAGGACAGGTTTGCAAAACGAGTGCCTCAGGCCGATTCTATAACACCTTGCCCCTGAACGAGTTGCGATTTGGCTGAAAAGCGCTTCCGTCCCGGTTCGCGGACAGTGTGCCCTTTTCCCGGACACTCCCGCCGCTTCACTTGAGCCCGTACTTCTCCATCTTCTTGTAGAAATTGCTCCGCGGCATGTCGAGCTCCTCCGCGGTCTTCGACACGTTCCCGTCGTTCGAGCGGAGGCGGGATTCGAGGAAGAGCTTCTCGCTCATCTCCTTGAACTCTTCGTAGGTCCGGCACGCGCGGAACGGCCCCATCGGGTCGGCGTCCGTCGCGGCGACGGCGGCGCGCGCCGCTTCGGCCATCTGGCGCGTGCCTCCCATGGCCTTGGAGACGTCGGCCTCGGTGATCACGTCCTTGTCCGCCAGGATCGCCATGCGTTCGACGACGTTCTTGAGCTCGCGCACGTTCCCCGGCCACGCATGCCCGGCGAGGCGCGTCTCGGCCGCGCCATCCAGCCGCCGCGCCGGCAACCCGCTCACGACGCAGAAGTCCGCCAGGAACCCGCGCGCCAGGACCGGCACGTCGGCCCGCCTCTCCCGCAGCGGCGGCACCCGCACCGGGAAGACGTTCAGGCGGTAGTACAGGTCCTCGCGGAACTCGCCCTTCGCGATCATCCCCGGCAGGTCGCGGTTCGTGGCGGCGACGACGCGCGCGTCGACCGCGACGGTCTTCTGCCCGCCGAGCCGGCGGACCTGTCGTTCCTCGAGGACGCGCAGCACCTTCGCCTGCGCCTGGAGCGGCATGTCGCCGATTTCGTCGAGGAAGAGCGTCCCGCCTTTTGCTTGCTCGAATTTGCCGGGCATCGACTTGTTCGCGCCGGTGAACGCCCCCGGCTCGTACCCGAACAGCTCGCTCTCGATCAGCGTGTCCGGCAGCGCCGCGCAGTTCACGTCCACGAACGGCCCCTCGGCGCGCGCCGACTGCTCGTGGATCAGCCGCGCGACCAGTTCCTTCCCCGAGCCGTTCTCGCCCAGGATCAGCACCCGCGCCTCGGTCGCCGCGACCTTCTGGATCATCGC
The DNA here is from genome assembly GCA_964590435.1 of uncultured Planctomycetia bacterium. GTDB lineage: Bacteria > Planctomycetota > MHYJ01 > WSZJ01 > WSZJ01 > WSZJ01. The sequence continues at coordinate 64,747 of CAZPWT010000008.1, read as the reverse complement.
GCGGACTTCCTTCATCGCGTCGCTCTCGCCCAGCATCCGCGTCCGCGACGCCACCCGCGTCCGCAGCACCCGGTTCTCCGTCGCCAGCCGCCCGTGCGCCGCCGCGTTCCGCACCGCCAGCAGCAGCCGGTCCCGGTCGAACGGCTTCTGGATGAAGTCCAGCGCCCCGCGCCGCGTCGCGTCCAGCGCGTCGTCGATCGTCCCGTGCCCGCTCATCATCACCACCGGGATGTCGATTCGCCGGTCGTTCAGCGCCGTCAGGAACTCCTTCCCGTCCATCCCCGGCATCTTCAAGTCCACCAGCGCCAGGTCGAACGTGTCCCCCTCCAGCTTCTCCAGCGCTTCCTTCCCGTTCGCCGCCTGCGCCGACTCGTGCTTCTCGCTCGCCAGCGTCTGCGCGACCGTCTTGCGGATCGCTTCTTCGTCGTCCACGATCAGGATGCGGGGCATGGGCCGATTGTAGTCGCAGGAGGCGCAGGGGCGAAACCCCGGGGTCAGACCTTCGCCGCTTCCACGACCATCCGCGCTCCCCGCTCGGCGTACGTTCCCTCGTGCCAGTCGCCGAAGATGGCATAGAGCTCGAAGCCGGCGAAGCGCAGCTCGGCCTCGACGGCGCGGCGGTCGAGGGCGGCGAGGCGGCGCGTCAGCGTTGCGGTCGGCTTTCCGCCGGTGTACCAGTCCCACTTCACCTCGACGACGCCGGCATCGCGGCGCAGCGTCTCGAACTTCGAGAAGCGGTCCGCGCCGACGGCGACTTCGCCCGCGAGGCGCCGCGGGGCTGAGGCCAGCGCGCGCGGCGAGTGGTTTTCCAGGTCGAGCAGGATCAGCCCGTCCGGCGCCAGCGACTCGCGCGCGCACGCGAGGCAGCGGGCCCGCGCTTCACGCGTCGGCAGCGCCTGCCAGCCGGCGTAGAGGGAGACGGCGGCGCCGAAGCGGCGGGCGGCGAAGCGGGTGAGGTCGGCGCGGGCGAAGGGGACGCCGGGAGCGTTGCGGCGGGCGCGGTCGAGGAGGGCTGCGGAGGGATCGAGGCCGAGGTAGGGGATCGCCTGGCGGCGGATGAGGGCGGCGAGGCGGCCGGTGCCGCAGCCGAGCTCGAGGACGCGGCCGCGGGTGCGGCTGGCCCAGTACCGGAGGTCGCTGTCGTGCGGCGCGCGCTCGGCGTCCAGCAGCTCCGCGACGCGCGCGTCCCCGGTCACGGCTTCTCGAGCCGCAGCGAATCCCACGCGCGCACGGCCCAGTCGAGGTGCCCCTCCGCGTCGAACGTGAACGACACCAGCGCGAGCTTGCGCCGCGAGGCCGTGAGCGTCGTCAGCGTCCAGACCGGCCGGCCGTCCTCGACGTCGCGCGTCATGTACCCGCGCGCGAAACGCCCTTCCTGCCGGCACTCCCACTCCTCCTCGGGCTTCGCGGTGGGCGCGTAGATCTCGTTGACGGACCGCTCCGGCTCGCGGAACTGCGACTCGTACAGGGCGATCCAGACGGTGCGGCCCGTGGCGAACAGGCAAAGGTCGCCGTTCTCGACACGCCGCCGGAATCCGGCGCCGACGTCGATGGAGCACTGGCGGGTGATGCGCTCGACGGGCACGGGTGAATTATCTCACAGGAGAGGTCCGCAGGGGAGTCCCGCGCCGGAAAACAAGCCGGGGGACCCGGCATTTCTGCCAGGCCCCCCGATGAGAGGGCGCCCCCCGACGGTTCCAGAGGGGGAAGTCTCCGGAGGGGAAGTTGCCAGAGGACGCCCCGCATTTTGCCCTCGCCCTGCCGGGGAACGGCCCTATGCGTCCGCTTCCCCCGCAGGTCCATCCCGGCCTAGAAGTCGATCTGCGCCCTCACGATCAGCACGTCCTCGTGGTCGAAGCGCTTCCCGGCCACGACGATCGGGTTGTTGTGCGTCCCGTTGTAGAGGACGTACGCGTACATCACGCTGAGCCGGACGTTCGAGTTCGGGTACCAGTTGACGCAGGCGGCCATTTCGTCCACGTGCTGCGCGGAATTCGTCTTGGAGATGACCCCGTCGCGCATGAGGTCGCCGGGCACGTTGAAGCGGCTGTACCGGGCGAGGAGCTCGACCGCGCCGAAACCGCCGCCCGTCCCGAAGAGCGGCTTCTTCACGTTCGGGCGATCCCAGTTCTTGTCCTCACCCGTGATGAAGCAGGACCCGGTCACGAAGAATGCGACGTGATTGCAGTGCCCCGCGCGGCCGCCGGTGTCGCTGGTCTGGCCGGGGAAGCGATAGACGTCGCGGGTCTTGTGGTACTCGGCCTTGATGCCGACCGGGCCGGCGAGGTACGCGATTTCGGCCTCGAAGCGGTAGCGTTCCTCATCGAAGCGGACCTGGCCGGCGCGCGGGCCGGCCGCCACGAAGGTCGTCTGGGTCGTGGGCATCGAGTACGTGTAGGGAAGCGTGCCCTTCGCGAGTCCGCGCCGGCCCACGTTGCCTGCCACGGCGACGTGGAAGCCCTTGAGGAAATCGCTTTCCATTTTCGCGAACGGACGGAACTGGAGGCGGCCGTAGACGTCCTTGTCGCTGTTGTTCTCAGCGGCCTTCAACGTGCCGTTGGCGACCATGAGGTTGTACTCGAGGATCTTCTCGAAGATTTCGCCGTAGACCATCGCGCCGAGTTCGTATCCGGGGACGAGGCGGTCCTGCGGGCCGCGCTCGGGCATGTCGATGAAGAGCGTGCTCGTCGTCTGCTCGATCGAGTAGGGGGCTTTGAACTGCCCGACCTTGATCTTGAGCAGGGACCACCGCTCGAAGGACAGATAGGCGTCGTCGACGACGAAGGCCGAGTTGCCGCTCCCGTTGATCTCGACCCGGAACCCGAAGTCCTTCCAGATCTTTCCCTTCAGGTCCAGCTTGACCTCTCGGAACGAGAAGTTGTCGACCGAGACGCGCTCCGGGTTGGCCATGTACTCGCGGTAGTGGACCAGCACGCGCCCGCCGATCTTGATCTCGAAGTTCCCGTCCTGGCTCTTCGCCTGCAGCCCGTTCTTGAAGAACACGTCGATCTTGTTGCTCCCGGCGGCGGCCGGCGACCCGGGCTCCGGGGCCGTGCCCTCGCTTTCTTCCTTCAGCTTCATCTTCTCTTCGAGCGCCTTCACCCGGTCCTCGATCGACTCGGCGCCGGCGAAACCGGCACAGAGGGCGAGGAGCCCCAGCGTCCTGGACAGACGGTTCATCTTGCCTCCTGAGAAAGGGAACCACGTTGGTGTCATGGGCGGGAAAGGTAGTGGGGGCGGGTTCAGGAGGCACAAAAGGGTCTTAAAGAACGCGTTAAGAATGGAGGGTGGGGGGGAGGCTTTGTTCCGGAATTGATCGGACCTTCACGCGGATGCAACGCGGGCATCCGATAGTCCGGGTGGGACAGGGAGTGAGGGGAAACAACCGCGGAGGTGCCCATGACTGAACTCACGATCCGGACGGGGGTCCTTGGAGGCGGGCTGGCCTGCCTCGCGCTCGAGGGGGTGCTGGACGGCCGGACGGCGGCTGCGCTGGAAGGGCAGCTCGACGAGCTTTCGAAGCGCGGCGCCAGCCGGTTCGTGTTCGACCTCGAGAGGCTGGGCACGCTGACCAGCGCGGGCGCCGGGGTGTTCCTCGGGACGGTCGTCTCCGCCCAGGAGCACGGCGGAGGGATCGCCCTCGTCCGGCCCAGCCCGCAGGTGCAGCACGTCATCGACGTCCTCGGGCTCGCGGACCTCTTTCCCGTCGCCGGAGACCTCGCGGCGGCGGCCGCGTGCATCGAGGACCTCTGCTCGATGGCGGCAAGGGCCGTGGCCGAAACCGCGTAGGGCCCTACGCGCCCGCAAGCCGCGTCCCGCCGTCGCGCTTCCCGCGCGAATGCCGCACGATTTCGCCGGACACGAGGTAGATCGTGTCTTCCGCGATGTTGGTCGCAAGGTCCGCGATCCGTTCGAGCTCGCGACCGATCCGGTAGAGCCGAAGCGCCGAGTCGCCGTGTTCCGGCCCCTGGCGCATCGTCCGGCGGGCCTCCTCCGTGATCTCCTCGTCCAGCCTGTCGATCGCCTCGTCGGCCGCAAGGACCTGCCGGGCTTCCTCCACGTCCTGGCGCCGCAGCGCCCGGATACCCCGCGAGATCGCTTCCGTGACGCGCGCAGCCATCTCGCCGGCCTGCGGAGGAAGGGCGAACGCCCGGTCCTGGAGAAGGGAGAGCGTCAGGCGCGCGACGTTGTTCGCATGGTCGGCGATCCGCTCCAGGTCGTTGTTCACTTTGAGCACCGTCGTGATGTACCTCAGGTCCCGCGCGACCGGCGCGTAGAGCGCGATCATCTTCAGGCACTCCTCCTCGATCCGCACTTCTTCCCGGTCCACCTCCCGGTCCATCTGAGTCACCCGGCGCGCCCGCTCCGCATCACCCGTCACCAGCGCATGCACCGCGTCGTCGACGCTGCGCATCACCAGGTCCTCCTGGCGCGACAGCGACTCGTTCAGGCTCTCGACCGCCTGCGCAAAATGCCTCGACATCGCTTCCTCCTCTACCCGAATTTCCCCGAGACGTAGTCCTCCGTCTCGCGGCGCTTCGGCCTCTGGAAAATCTCCCCCGTGGGCCCCTCCTCCACCAGGTCCCCCAGGAGGAAAAACGCCGTCCGGTCGCTGCAGCGCGCGGCCTGCTGCATGTTGTGCGTGACGATGATGATCGTGTACTGCTTCCGGAGCTCGCGGATCGTCTCCTCCACCTTCGCCGTCGAAATCGGGTCGAGCGCGCTCGCCGGCTCGTCCATCAGGATGATCTCGGGATCGTTCGCGAGCGTCCGCGCGATGCACAGCCGCTGCTGCTGCCCCCCGGACAGGTCGATAGCCGAACGGTCCAGGCGGTTCTTCGCTTCTTCCCAGATGTCCGCCTGCCGCAAGGACCGTTCCAGGATCCGCTCCAGCGCGTCCTTGTCCTTCAGCCCCGCCATGCGCGGACCGAACGTGATGTTCTCCCGGATCGACATCGGAAACGGGTTCGACTTCTGGAACACCATGCCGACTTTCTTCCGAAGCGCTTCCAGCGAGATGCGCGAGTCGGCGATGTCCTCGCCGTCGACGAGGATGCGCCCCTTCATGCGGAACGAAGGAATGACGTCGTTCATGCGGTTGAGGCAGCGCAGGAGGGTGGACTTGCCGCAGCCGGAAGGGCCGATGAAGGCGGTGACCTGGCGTGCGGGGATGTTGATGGACATGTCCTTGAGGGCCTGATGGTCGCCGTACCAGGCGCTCAGGTTGTGGATCGCGACGGCGGTCGGCTCGTTGGTTGTGATCACAGCGCGGGGCCCCGGAAGCGCTTGCGAAGCCGGTTGCGGACGACGATGGCGGCGAGGTTGAGGCCCAGGACGAGGAGGAGGAGGACCATGGTGCTGGCGTAGGTCATGGGTTTGGCGGCCTCGACGTTGGGGGACTGCATGGAGACGTCGTAGATGTGGAACCCGAGGTGCGTGAACTTCCGGTCGAGGTGGAAGAAGGGGAATGCGGAATCGACGAGGGGCTGTGGGGCGAGCTTCACGGCGGCGCCGAGGACCATGAGGGGGGCGACTTCGCCGGCACCGCGACCGACGGCGAGGATCATGCCGGTGAGGATCCCGGGGAGAGCCTGTGGGAGGACGATGTGGCGGATGGTCTGCCAGCGGGTGGCGCCGAGCGCGAGGGCCGCGTCGCGGACCGACTGGGGGACGGCCTTGAGGCCCTCGGAGGCCGCCACGATGACGACAGGGACCGTGAGGAGCGCGAGGGTGAGCGCTCCCCACAGGACGCCGCCCGTTCCGAAGGTCGGGTGTCCCTGTCCGGGGAAGAACGTCCGGTCGACCCCGGCGCCCAGCGTGTACACGAAGAGCCCGAGCCCGAAGATCCCGAACACGATGGAGGGCACGCCCGCGAGGTTCGCCATGGCGAGCCGGACGATCCGGAGCACCCAGCCGTCGCGCGCGTACTCGTTCAGGTAAAGGGCGGCGACCACGCCCAGCGGCACCGCGGCGATCGTCATGAGGGTCACGAGGAAGAGGGTTCCCATGATGACCGGGAAGATGCCTCCTTCCGTGTTGGACTCCCGGGGATTCGTGACCAGGAAGGCCCACGCGCCCGAGGCGTAGTGCCGGAGTTTCGCGAGCGGACCCATCCGGTTCGGCTGCCAGGCGCGCACGATCGCGATGGCGGGCACCGTCGCCGTCGATCCGTCCGCCTGCCTCCAGTCGACCGTGATCGCCTTCCCCTCGTCCTCGAGCTGCCGCCGCTTCTTTTCAAGCGCAGCCAGCGTTCCCGGGTCGCGCGCCAGGTTCATCTCGTCGCGGACCGCCTCCAGCTGGGACAGGAGGCGCGCGCCCTTGGCAAGCGCCTGCTCGACCGAGGAAGTCCCGCGGACGTCGGCGAGGTATCCGAACAGCCTGCCGTACTCGACGCGGTCGACGACCCAGGCATCCGCCGGGATCGATTCGTAGGCGACGTCGGAGTCGTCGATCCACTGGAAGTCGTTCACCCCGGAGATCTCCCGTCGCCCGACATGGACCAGGCGGCGTTTCGCCGTGGACTGCTTCCCGGGTTCCCGGCGCACCCCGTGGTCGCGGATTTCGCCGAGAGCGGCGGTGCCATCGCGGCGCTGGATCGAGACCACGGTGGACGGCCAGAACTGCGCGAAGCCCTCCGCCAGGGTGATCGCGAGCAGGCCGGCGAGCATCGCCGCCACGACGACGAGACCCGCTGCGGTCGTCCAGATCCACCCGCGTCCCTGCGACCGCCCGTCGACCTGGAACAGCGACCGGGGCGCGGGCATCGAATCGGACGGTGCCACCGGCGGATCCGCGGGCGGCTCGTCCGGGGCGCGCACGAGCTCCGCCAGCAGGCTAGACCCTTCCAAACTTCCTCCTGAGCCGCGTCCCGACGACCTCGGCGACCGTGTTCAGGGCGGCGGTGAAGGCGAAGAGCAAGAGCCCCGTGAGGAAGAGGACGCGGTAGAGGGAGCCGTTGACGGGCGCCTCCGGGATCTCGATGGCCATGGCGGCGGAGAGGGTGCGCATGCCGTTCCAGGGTGCGGGGTCCATGATGGGGGTGTTGCCCGCGGCCATGACGACGATCATGGTTTCGCCTGCGGCGCGGCCGAGGCCGAGGACGACGGCGGCGAAGAGGCCGGAAGCTGCGGCGGGGAGGATGACATGGCGGACGGTCTGCCACGGGGTGGCGCCGAGTGCGAGCGCGGCGGAGGTCATCGACGCGGGGACGTTGGAGATGGCGTCCTCGGCGATGGTGAAGACGACGGGGATGACGGCGAAGCCGAGGGCGACGCCGACCAGGAATCCGTTGCGGATGTCGTAATGGATGCGGAGGGCGTCGAAGAGCCACTGCCGGAAATCGCCACGGAAGAGCATGCGCTCGACGGGCCCGTCTACGGCGAGCGCGAGGAGGGCGGTCAGGACGAGCACGGCGGCGGCGCCGGCCAGTTCGAGGCCTGCCCCCGGCCGGCGGCCGGGCGTGCGGGGAATGCGCCCGGAGACTGCGACGACTCCCGCGAAGACGACGGGGAGGAGGACGCCGCCGACCAGGATGGCGCAAAGGGAACGCTCCACGACCGGCGCGAGCCAGAGGGCGGCGATCATCCCGACGACCACGCTCGGGATTCCGGCCATGAGTTCGATGGCGGGCTTCACCCAGGTCCGGAAGCGCGACGGCGCGAACCGGGCCACGTAGATCGCGGCCGCAAACGCGACGGGCACGGAGAAGAGCAGTGCGTAGAGCGTGCCCTTGAGCGTCCCGGCGAAGAGCGGCCAGAGGGAGTACTTGGGCTCCGAGTCCTGCGTGCCGGAGCTGGACTGCCAGACGAATTCGGGACTGGGGTAGCTCTCGTACCAGAGAGGGGAGAGGAGCGCCGACAGCGAGACGTCGGGGTGAGGGTTGTGGAGCTTCCACGAGCTGAGCCCGCCGCTCCACGCGGCAATCTCCTCCCCGGTGGGCCCGAAAGCGACCGCCGTCACGGCGCTGCCCTCGGCGGGCGGGATCGAGAGGGCGAGCCGCTCCGTCGTGGCGTGGTAGACCGAGACGCCGCCGGCTGCGTCGCCGACCGCGAAGCACTTGTTGCGCGAGCTGACCGCGATCGCTGCGGCAGCGGCAGGGAGTTTCGGGAAACTCCGCGAGGCGACGAAGCGGATGCCGCCGGGGCCGATCGTGACGGGTCCGCCGCGCGGCAGCCTCTTCGAATGGTCGCGATCGATCACGACGACGCTGCCGCCCGCCGGCACGACGTCGCCGAGCACGGTGACGGGGGAAGCGCCGGCGTTCCGGAGGGTTACGTGGCGGGCGCGCATCCAGCCGCTGACGGTGCCGAGGCCATCGGCGGCCACGAGGGACTCGTCACCCAGCAGGAACGCGAGGGAGGTCCAGCGGGCGCGGGCCGGTGGCAGGGACTGCGCGAGGCGCGGCTCGGAGGCGTCGGAGACGTCCCAGAGCTGGATCTCGCCGGACTCGAGCGCCGCCGCCAGCGTGTTGCCCGATGAGGACAGGGCGATGGCGACGACTCCCGCAGGGGCAACTTCCGATTCGGCCGCCATGCCCAGCCCCGCGAGGCCGCCGACCGTCACCCGGCCTTCGCTCAATTTCGCCACGCGGCCGTGGCCGGCCTCGTCCCGCGCCGCGGCAATCGTGCAGGGCGCCGGCCGCGGGAGCTCGAGCGTGTCGAGGACCGAAACCCCGATTTCTCCCGACGGCTTCTTCTCCACCCTCACCAGGGCGAAGCGCCCGTCGGCGAACAGGATCCCGGTCGAGCGGGAAGTGCCGGCCTGGTTTGCAGCCACCGGCGCGACTCCGGCAAATCCCGGGATGACCAGTCGCTCCGGCCGGCCCTCCGCACCCAGCCGCCACGCACCTTCACGCGTGATCCACCAGGGTTCGCCGAGACCGTCGATGAAGTCCACGCTGAGGCAGCCGCGATCGTCGCGAAGGGCGGCAGCCGCGGTCGCCCGGGCCGGAAGGAACAGGGGGACCGCGACGGCCACGAGAAAGAGGAGGATCGCCAGCACGCACGCCACGATCAGCATTCCCCCGCCGGGGATCAGCTTCGCGGCCAGGCGGTCGATGAAGACGGCCCTCAGGTTTGGCTGGTGCGCCATGGCTGGATCGGGGTCCGGGGAGCCGGCCGCGAAGCCGGCCCCCCGGAGGGACCTACCTGGTTTCCAGCTTCGCCAGTTCCTTCGTGACCATCGCCGGCGTGAGCGGCATGTAGCCGTCCTTGATCACGATCTCCTGCCCTTCTTTCGACAGCACAAAACGCGCGAACTCCCGCACGACCGGGTCGAGGCCTTTCCCGGGGGCGTTGTCCACGTACATCATGAGGAAGCGCGCCAGGGGGTACTTGCCCGAGAGCGCGTTCTCGTAGGTCGGCTTGAACACGGTTCCGCCGAAGGTCTTGGCGAGCGGGACGGCGCGGACGCCGGGCGTCAGGTAGCCGATGCCGCCGTAACCGATCCCGTACAGGTCCTCGGCGACTCCCTGCACCACCGCGGCCGTGCCGGGCTGCTCCTTCACGTCGGACTTGAAGTCGCCCTTGTAGAGGGCGTGCTCCTTGAAGTACCCGTAGGTGCCGCTCGCGCTGTTGCGGCCGTAGAGGGAGATCGGCTTGTTCGCCCACTCGCCGGTCAGGCCGAGCTGTCCCCAGGTCGTGATGTCCTCCTGGTAACCGCCCTTGCGGGTCCGCGAGAAGATCGCGTCGATGAGCTCGATCGTCAGGTTCTGCAGCGGGTTGTCCTTGTGGACGACGACGGCCAGCGCGTCGATCGCCATGTTGACGCCCGTCGGCTGGTAGCCCCACTTTCCCGCGACCGTGTCCAGCTCTTCGGGCTTCATCGGGCGGCTCATCGGCCCGACGTTCGCCGTACGGCTGGCGAGCGCGGGCGGCGCCGTCGCCGAGCCCTTCCCCTCGACGCTGATGTTCACCTCGGGGTAGACCTTCTTGAAACCCTCGCCCCAGAGCGTGTCCAGGTTGATGCACGTGTCCGACCCGATGATGTTGATGTTCCCCTTGATCCCGTCGACCTTCGAGTACGCCGGGATCGCCGAGTCCACCGCGATGCTGTCGGCGACGACGGTCACCGCCAGGGCCGCGGAACCGACCAGCGAAGCGAGCCAGAAACGACCGCTGAAGTTCATGTCACTCTCCTTTTCCGTTGTTGGTGAGCGGAAAGGTAGGAGAGCCCCTTAAAGGGCCGATGAGCGCGCCGTTAAGGTCGGGTAAATTCCGGCGCCCGCGCCGCCTCCACACCGGCCAACTGCCGGTCATGCACCCGCGACAGGGTCAGCTGCGCGCAGAGAGCCCCGACCAGCGCCAGGAACATGTCCCATTGCGAGTCCCACACGTCCCCCTGCGTCCCCAGGAACGCCTCCGCCGCCGTCCCCGTCGCCATCGCCGTCCACCACTCGAGGAACTCATAGAACGCGCTGAACGCAAGGCAGACCGACGTCACCAGGAAGAAGAGCCACTTCCCCTGCCTCAGCGGCGACGTCCGCAGCAGCACCTCCCGCGCCAGGATCGCCGGCACGAACCCCTGCGCAAAATGCCCGAGCCGGTCGTAGTGGTTCCTCGACATGTGAAACAGGTCGCGCACCCAGTTCCCCGGCGGCACTTCCGCATACGTGTAGTGCCCCCCCACCATCAGGATCACACCGTGCAGGAACAGCAGCACGTACAGCAGCGGAGTGAGCGGGAAGCGCTTCCAGGTCGCCATCAGCACCGGCGCGCCCAGGAGGACCGGCCCGACCTCGAGGAGCCACGTGAAGCGGTCTTTCGGCGCGATGCCGGACCAGATAAGGACGGCGAGGGTGGCAAGGAGCACGGCGGCGGGCAACCGGGGACTCTGCTTCACGCCGTTAAATGCTAACCGTAGACTCGAGCGCATGAGCGGAAATTGGGAAGAGCGTTTCAGGGCGCGGAGCGTGACGGCGGCGGAGGCGGTGGCCTGCGTGAAGCGCGGGAGCCGGGTGTTCGTGGGGTCGGGGTGTGCGGAGCCGGTCATGCTGGTGGGCGCGCTCGGGGCGCGGCCGGACCTGGCGGACGTCGAGGTGATGCACATCATGACGGTGGGGCATGCGCCGTACGCGAAGGCGGAGCAGACGCGGCGGTTCCGGGCGAACGCGTTCTTCATCGGCTCGAACGTCCGGGAAGCGGTGGCGCACGGGGCGGCGGACTACACGCCGATTTTCCTGTCGGAGATCCCGGGGCTGTTCCGGTCGCGGAGGGCGCGGCTGGACGTGGCGCTGGTGTCGACGACGCTGCCGGACGCGCACGGGTTCGTGTCGCTCGGGGTCTCGGTGGACGTGGTGAAGGCGGCCGTCGAGTCGGCGGACATCGTGGTCGCCGAGGTCAACCCGACGATGCCGCGCACGCACGGCGCGAGCTTCGTCCACGTCTCGGACATCGACATGTTCGTGCGGAACGACGCCCCCATCCTCGAGTCCGCGCCCGAGAAGCCCGACGCCATCGCCCTCGGCATCGGCCGCTTCTGCGCCAGCCTCATCGAGAACGGCGCGACGCTCCAGATGGGGATCGGCGACATCCCCAACGCCGTCCTCGCCAACCTCGGCGACAAGCAGGACATCGGCATCCACACCGAGATGTTCTCCGACGGGATCATCGAGCTGATCGAGAACGGCGTGATCACGGGGAAGCGCAAGACGCTGCATCCGCGCAAGGTCGTGACGTCGTTCTGCAAGGGCTCGCGCCGGCTGTACGACTACGTGCACGACAACCCGTTCTTCGAGTTCCTGCCGAGCGAGTTCGTGAACGACCCGTTCGTGATCGCGAAGAACGACCGGATGGTCTCGATCAACTCGGCGCTCCAGGTCGACCTCACGGGGCAGGTCTGCGCCGACTCCATAGGCACGCGCTTCTACTCCGGCATCGGCGGGCAGGTGGACTTCATCCGCGGCGCGGCGCGCTCCGCCGGCGGGCGGAGCATCATCGCGATCGAGTCGACGGCCAAGGGCGGCACGCTGTCGCGCATCGTGCCCACGCTGGCCGAGGGCGCCGGCGTCGTCACCACGCGCGGCGACGTCCACACCGTCCTGACCGAGTACGGGATCGCGGAACTGAAAGGCCGCTCCGTCCGCGAGCGCGCCCTGTCGCTCATCAGCATCGCGCACCCCGATTTCCGCGCGGAACTCCTCGCCGCCGCGCGCAACCGCCACCTCGTCGCCGCCGACCAGGTGCCGTGGCCCGAGAAGGGCCGCCCGTACCCCGTCGAACTCGAGGCCCGCGAACGATTCGGCGACGCCGAGGTCTTCTTCCGACCCCTTCGCCCGGCCGACGAGCGCCTCGTGCGCGAGTTCTTCTACTCCCATTCGCCCGAGACGGTCTACCAGCGCTACGGCGCGCCGCTGAAATCCCTCACGCCGCAGCAGATCCAGGACCAGTGCGCCCTGGATTACGACTCGGAAATGGCGATCGCGGGCTTCGTCCGCGACGGCGAAGGCGAACGCATCGCCGCCCTCGGCCGCTACGAGCTCGACCGCGCCTCCGGGTTCGCCGACATCACCTTCACCGTGGCCGAGCCTTTCCAGGGCCGCGGGATCGGCACGTGGCTGTTCAAGCGGCTCTGCCACATCGCCCGCGAACGCGGCATCCGCGGCTTCAACGGTGCCGTCCTGGCCGGCAACGCGAAGATGATGGGGATCTTCCACAAGAGCGGCGAACCGGTCGAATCCCGGCTCGAGGACGGGAAGTACCTCGTCACGGTCAGGTTCGGGGAGAAAGAGCCGACGGCGTAGCTCGCGGGTTCGCCCCGGCTCTGCTAGATTCCGGGACCGAGCCCCGTTTCCGAGGAGTCCCGCCGCATGAAGCACCTCCTGTCCCGGGTGAGCCTCGCGTTCGTGCTGGCCTGCCTTGCCCGCGACGCTTCGGCGCAGCTCGTCACGGAAAACGCAGGCGTCGTGTCGCCGGAGTCGCCGATGGCGCGGCTGACGATCCGCGGGAGCCAGTGGCGCCACGTGGACGAGGCGCAGGCGGTCGGGGAGTTCCGTTACGCGTTCCATCCGCGGTTCGAGGGGGCGGCGTTCGTGCCGCTCATCACGAGGCGCTTCGAGATCGGCGGCGACCACGAGCGGAGAAGCGGCCTCGGCGACGTCGCGGTGCAGGGGAAGGTGAACATCCTCAAGCAGGACGGGGTGATGTCGTCGCTGCGCGCGGCGGTGTTCGGGGGGATCGAGTTCCCGACGGGGACGTGGGACGACACGCTCGGAGGCTCCGACGTCCCGTTCACGCGCAAGCTGCAGCTCGGCAGCGGGACGTTCGACTTCAAGCTCGGCGCGGCGTTCACGTACATCGCCGATCGGCACCGCGTCGCCGTCGACGCGTGGGGGCAGGCCAGCACGTCGCGCGGAGAGGTCAGTCCCGGGCCCGTGATCCGCATCGATGCTTCGTACTGGTTCCGGCTGTTCCCGGCGGTCTTCGAGCCGGGAGAGTCGGGGATGGAGCTGCGGCTCGTCGTGGACGCGTGGTACCTCCACCGCTACCACACGCGCGGCGAGGCCGTCGACGACAGCGCCGACCAGGTCTGGATCGCGCCCGGCGTGCAATTCCACGTGACGAAGTGGTTGACGATCGAGGGAAGCTTCGGCTTCAACCTCGCCGACAGCTCCGACGACGAGTACGGCCGGGCACAATGGACCGGGTTCATCGCGGGCAGCATTCACTTCTGACTGGGAGGCGATCGTGCGCTGCATTCCGTTCGTGGTCCTGCTCCTTGCCGGCTGCGCCGCCGCGCCGCCGGCCCCCGCCGCGCCGACCGAAGGGCTGCTCCGGATGATCGTCGAGATCTCCGGCATGGAGTGAAGTCCCTGAGTGCAGGGCGTCGAGCACGCCCTGGGACGCCTGGACGGCGTCGCGCATGTGACGGTGGACCTGCAGGGCGGGAAGGCGACGATCCTCCCGGCCGCCGGCGCGCGGATCGAGCCCGAGGCGGTGTTCGAGGCGCTGCGGCACGCGGGGTTCCGGCCGGAAGCGGTGACGGTGGAGGCGACGGGGGAGGTCCGCCGACCCAACGGGAAGGCGATGCTCTTCCTCCCCGGGCAACCGGAGGCGTGGCTCGAACTTCCGGATCCCGCCCCAGCGGACGGAGTGGCCAAGGTCAACCTGCGAGTGACGCCGCGCGGCGAAAGGCGTTAACCCCCGAACTTCGCCGCGTACGCCGACTTCGCTTCGCCCATGAACGCCTGGAGCGCGAGCAGCCGCAGGATGCCGCCCTTGGCGCGGACGGCGCCGGTGGCGGCGGCCTGCGCGGGGGCGAGGCGGCCCGAGAGGAGTTCGTGGGCCGCCGCGACGGTGAGCGTCAGCTCGACGCCGGGCTCGGGGTGTTCGTCCCCCGACACCGTGAACGGCTCCACCGACAGGTCCAGCGCCACGAACGACGCCGGCGCCAGCAGCCGGAACTGCAGCACCACGCCGGACTTCTTCGCCGCCGCGCACGCCTCGGCGCTCGCCCTCATCCCCTCGAACAGCGCGACAAAATCCGCGCTCATTTCCGGGCCCGCCGCGGGCGCTGGCCGCGCGGCGAGTCCTCGATCACGACGCCCTTCGCCTCCAGCTCCTTGCGCAGCCGGTCGCTCTCGGGCCAGTTCTTCGAAGCGCGGGCCGCGGCGCGCGCCGCGATCAGCTTCTGTTCGTCGTCCGTGAACACGTCGGGCGGCGCGCTCCCAATGTTGAACACCGTGTCCATCTTGTCGAACGCGTCCCGCACGTACGCCGCCGCCGCCGGGTCGGGGTCCAGACGGTTCACCTCGCGCACCATCGTGAACAGCGCCGCCGTCGCCTCCGACACGTTCAGGTCGTCGTCCATCCCCTTCTCGAAGTCCTTCCGCGCCTTCTCGACGATCGGCTTCACCGCGTCCAGCGGCGCCTTCCCGTGCGCGTCCGACAGCCGACGCCGGAACTCGATCAGCTTGTCCACCGACCCCTGCGCCTCCTGCATGGATTCCCAGGAGAAGTTCATCTGCTTGCGGTAGTGGTTCGTGGCAAGCCCCCACCGGAGCGCGGGCGCCGAGACGCCGTGCTTGAACACGTCCTCGACGGTGTAGAAATTCCCCTTCGACTTGGACATCTTCTCGCCGTCGACGAGCAGGAAGCGCGCGTGCATCCACATGTTGCAGAACGGCTTGCCGTTGGCGGCCTCGCTCTGCGCGATTTCGCATTCGTGGTGCGGGAAGATATTGTCCTCGCCGCCCGTGTGGATGTCGAGCGTCTCGCCGAGGTACTTCATCGACATCGCGGAGCACTCGATGTGCCAGCCCGGGAAGCCGCGCCCCCACGGCGAGTCCCACTGCATGATGTGCTTCGGGTCGTGCTTCCAGAGCGCGAAGTCGCGCGGGTCCTTCTTGTCGGGGTGCGGTTCGATGCGCGCGCCGGACTCGAGGTCGTCGATGAGATTTCCCGAGAGCTGCCCGTACTTCGGGAAAGTCGCGACGCTGAAGTACACGTTGTGCCCGACGACGTACGCGTGGCCCTTGGCGACCAGCTTCTCGATGATCGCGATCATCTCCGGGATGTGCTCCGTCGCCTTCGGGTGCGCCAGCGCGTCCGCGAACCCGAGCTGCTTGCGGAGGTCGAGGAAGATCCCGCCGTAGTGCGCCGCGATCTGCCAGGGGTCCTTCTTCTCCTTCCTGGCCTGCGCTTCCATCTTGTCCTCGCCGTCGTCCGCGTCCGCCGTGATGTGCCCCACGTCGGTGATGTTCATGACCTGCTTCACCTCGTACCCGCGGTACTCCAGGTACCGCCGCAGCACGTCCGCGAACGCGAACGACCGGAAATTCCCGATGTGCGGGTACGAGTACACCGTCGGCCCGCAGTTGTACATGCGGACCACGCCCTTTTCCTGCGGCGTGAACTCTTCCTTGTGCTTCGTCAGCGTGTTGTAGAACTGGATCGCCACGGGTGTCTCCGGGGGTTTATCGCGCGGGGGGAGGCGGCGGTTCGGCGAACGTACCCGAAAGCCCCGCGGAATTGAAGCAGCCGGCTACCTCTCCGGCGGGGCCGGGGGAAGAAGCGGGGGACGCTTCGTGGCCACCAACCGCCTCGCGGCGTCGGCGACGGCGAGGTCCTTGATCACGCCGGCCGTCGACCCGGCCGCTCGCCGGTCGGACTCCAGGTGCTGCAGCAACTCCACGTTGACGTGCTCTGCCGCGCGTCGCGGGTCCGCAACGGCGGACTTCACCTCTGCGACGGCCATCTGCCGGTGCGCCACGGGCTTGCCGACGGTCCCGAGGCAGAACCGGCAGGACTGAAGCGGTTCCGGGTCGGCGATGTAGGCCTGCAGGCGTTCCTCGAGGCGCGGGGCGTGCAGGTCGACGCCGTCCACGGCCGCGAAGTCGGGGGCGACCACGCCTTTCCTGGCCAGGTACGTCCCCGTGAACAGCGGCCGGGAGCACTTGTAGTAGCGGCCTTCCCGGATCACGTGGTTCTGGTTCTTGTGCGCGATCTCGCAGGTCCGGTAGATGCGCCGCATCAGGAAGTCATCGTCGTTTGGAGCGTCGAGCTGCATCGACCGGAAGGCGGGGCGATCGTACAGCTTGAACTGGACCCCGGCGTCGGCGCATTTCCGCCGCGCGTACTCCACCATCTCCGCCGTCGTCGGCGTGTCCGGGTACCACGAGAACTCCAGGCGGCCGATCGACCGGAAAAACTCGTCCGGCTGCTTCATGATCTCGGTACCGTTCGTCGCGACCGAGATGTACTCGGCCATGCCCAGGTCCGCTACGGCACGGATGAAGTCCACGAGCTGCCGGTGAAGCAGCGGCTCGCCGCCCTCGAACTTGAACTTCTGGCACCTGAGGACCGGCTTGAGCGCCGACATGTCGCGCAGGAACGGCTCCAGTTCCATGAACTTGCGCGGCATGAATGGCGACAAATGGCTGCACTCCACGCAGCGGAGATTGCAGTGCTCGACGACGTTGAATTCGAGGGTGCGTGTGCGGATCATCGGGGGGCCTTCCGGCCCGTCCCGGTATTCTACTTCCGCCGCGAGGCCTTCCCGGGGGATTTGCCCTTTCCGGCGGCCTCGTCGAGCACCACCAGCACCTGCGCCGCGATCGCCTCGCCCGCACCGATCGCGCCGAGCCCCTCCATCGTCTTCGCCTTCACGCACGCCGCCGTCTTCGGGACCCCCAGCAGCCGCGCCAGCTCTGCCGCGAGCTCCGGCTTGCGCTTCTTGAGTTTCGGAAGCTCGAGAAACACCGTCGCGTCTACCTGCGCCGGTTTCCAGCCCTTCGCCGCCACCATCTCGAGCGCCTTCTTCACGAACACCTCGCCCGCCGTGCCTTTCCATTTCGGGTCGGTGTCCGGGAAGTGATCGCCGATGTCGCCGAGCGCCGCGGCGCCGAGGAGGGCGTCGACGAGCGCGTGGAGCAGCACGTCGCCGTCGGAATGCCCCGACGGGCCGCGCGGGTGGTCGAACGTGAGCCCGCCGAGGATGAACGGCCGCCCGGGGACGAGGCGGTGGATGTCGAAGCCGAGGCCGTGGCGCATGGGAGCATTAAAAGAGCCAGATTCAAATGAGCACGAACTAAAACGAAGCGACAATCGAGCAGCATCAGCAACCTTCCTGGCAGACATCTGAGGCTTCACTCTCATGGCGGCTCACAGGCTCACTCGGGAGGAGATGAAAGTAGGCGAACCCACAGTCGTTGAGTCGGGGTCGCCCTCAGGCCGATTCGCAGTCGTATTTGAGGATGATGGAGACACCGGGTACTTCTACGCAATGGTCACCGACTCCAAGGAGATGCCGATCAAGGACGCATTGCACATCTACAACGTAAAGAACGTGGTCGATCGGCATCTGCCGGGCGTTCTGGAAATCTGGTGGGACTCGACAGGCCGAAAGGCAATCCTGCTACTAAATGGCTACCCACACGCCGTCTTCGACTTTGACGCCGAGCGCGGATACTGCCGAACCGGGTTCCCACCGTCGCTGTCCTCGGGTTGGTCCAAGGATGGGCATATGTGGGATGAAACTGTCCTGGCCCAACTGGATTGGAGACCGTAAGTCATGAAATTAACTTCCTGCTGCCGCCAGATGGCAAGGTGGATGACCTTCAGCTGTGATGCGCACAGGGACGAGTTCGACTGCCCGGATGTCCTCATTCATCGCTCGAGAACGCAGAGGTCGACCGGCATCATCGTCCATGACGGGGGTTCGTCTTGGATTCGCATCAACTACTGTCCGTGGTGCGGTCAGAAGTTAGGCGTGTCTAAAGCGAAGAGACCTCCGCGAACTCGGCGCAATTCGGCGAGCTAATTGACAGCGCGGAAAAGGCGACCGGTCAGAATCCCACCTGAATTTGTACACCACCGACGAACGCCCTTCTCGTCCGCGCGTTGAACGCATCCTGCGCCGCGAGCCACTGCGAGTCGAGCAGGGCGCCGGCGAAGATCGAGAACGAGGCGTGCTCGGAGAAATCGAACTTCACGCGGAGGTCGATCTCGTGGCCGAGGTTGCGGCCCGGGTCGCGGCGGACGGGGCCGCCGGCGTAGTCGGGTTCGCGGTAGAAGCGGAACCAGGCGTAGAGGAGCTCGAAGTGGAGGTCGTCGGGGTTGAGGACTTTTGCGGTGGCGGTGGCCTTGAGGCGCGGGGAGAAGTAGTTGGAATCGATGTCGAGGCCGTAGAGGGCGTTTTCGACGACGAGGGTCTCGTTGATGTTCTCGTAGCTGACGAAATCGCGGTTGGTGCGGTCGCCGGGGTTGCCGTGGTCGCCGGAGAGGAGCCAGACGGAGCCTTCGAGCGCCGGCTTGAGCGGCAGCGGGAGAGGAACCTTGGCTCCGATGCGGCCGGCGAACGCGCGCTGGTGGACGCCGTGGTCCGGCGTGTCGGCGTAGCGGCCCCACTGGCCGTACGCCTCGAGGTAGATGTCGAGGTTCTCGGGCGTCATCGGCGAGAAATCGAGCCCGAGCCCGGCGGTCCAGATCTGCGAGCCGGTCCGGTCGTTGTCGATGCCGGCGAGAATCACGTTGACGAGGGAAGGGCGCTCTTCGGTGAGCGGGATGAGCAGGTCGGCGTTGATGCCGTAGAAGCGCTCGTCGGCACGAAGGGTGCTTCCCTCCAGGGTCGTGAAGAAGAACGCGTCGACGAAGAGCAGCGACTTTCGCGCGACGTTCCAGGTGACGCGCGCGCCGCCGGCGGCGGCATGGTCGCGGAAGATTCCGGCGGCCGCGGGCGCGGTCCCGGCGGGGGGCCGCATCCCGTAGAGGCTGCCCGGGACAACCGCTTCGGCGACCGGCGAGACGAGCGCGAACTCGCTCTCCTGGAGGTCGGCGAAGAACGAATCGCCGGGGCCGCGCAGCGCGAGCGCGAAATCCTGCAGGCCGATTTTCACGGAGAGCTGGTCCCAGAACAGGTTGTCGACTCGGAGATAGGCCTGCTCGAGGAGCGCGCGGAACTCGTCGGCGCGCCCCGGGACGACGCGGTTGGCGCGCGTCCCCCAGGTGTCGTCGTCGAACAGGTTGGCGCGGAGGCGCGCGTTCTCGATTTCCACGACGACCTCGGCCGATTTCGGGAGGCGGGCCTCGGCGCGGATGGTGAAGCGCGGGGCGAGGAAGGCCTCGGAGTCCTGCGTGTCGTCGCGGTCGAGGACGCGGGTGATCGCGTGGCTGCGGTAGACGCCGGGGAGTTCCGCGTCGAGGAAGAAGTCGACGCGGAGGCGGTCCACCGCTTTCTGCTTCGCCTCGGGAGTCTGAGCAGACGCGGAAGGAGCGCCGATGGCGACCAGCGCGGCGAGCGCGGCGAGCCGCAGGGAGCGGGGGAGGGCCGGGAGCGGAAAGGGCAACATCAACGTTTCAACTTCAAGGAACCCTCAACTCCAAACGCCGATCTTCAAGGGAGCGCGTCCGTACGCCTGAAGTTGAAGTTCTCCTTTTGAAGTTACTTGAAGTTGGCCTCTTGAAGTTGCCGTTTCTTCCGCCCTAAAACGTGACTCCCACCTCAAACGTCCAAACCCACATCGTGCGCTTCCCCGTGCGGTAGCCCAGCGAGTCGAAATCGCTCCGGCTCGTCCCGAAGAACTTCGGGTCCCACAGCACGCCGAACCCGGTGCCGAACGTGACGAGTTCCGACTGGTGCCAGCGCAGCCGGAGGTCGACTTCGTGCCCGAGCTGGCGGAACGTGTCGGCGCCGCCGATGCCGAAGTTGACGGTGCTGAGGAGGCGGCTGTAGGCGTACATCGCGCCGATCTCGAAGTCGGCCGGCGAGAGCAGGCTCAGGCGGACGCCGCCGCCGGCCCGGAGCGACCAGTAGTTGGAGTCCACGTCCAGGCCCAGCACGTCGTCTTCCAGCACGATGAGCTCGTTGTTGCCTTCCATGCTGATGAAGTCGCGGTTCGTGCGGCGCCGGGGCGAATTGCCGGTCGCGTCCGCGATCGCGTCCTTGCCGTGGTCGCCGCTGACGGCGCGTGCGCTGAACGAGAAGAACGGCACGAGGACCTTCGAGTCCTTGGCGTCGGCCGTGACCTCGGGGCGGTAATGGACGCCGAGGATCCCGGCCCACGCGCGCTGCCTCACAACGTCCTCGTCCGTGGCCGACTCGAACTCGCCGTACTGCCCGAACTGCCCGTACGCCTCGACCTGGAACGTCAGGTCCTTCAGCCGCAGCCCCGTCCCGCCGCCGTACGTGTACACCCGGTACTGGTTCCCGTGGTTCGAGAACACGCCCGCGAGCAGCACGAGGTTCGACGGCTTGTCCTTGTCGAGGAAGTTCATGTCGAAGCGCGCGCCGTAGAACATCTGGTCGCGGTGCGTCACGCCCCGCTCGAACGTCGTGAACCAGAACCCCGAGATCTCCACGTTCTCGTTCAGCGCGTACCCGAGCTTGAATCCCCCCGCGTCGTACTGCCGGTCCTTGAACAGCCCGTCGGTCGACGGCTGCCCGTCATACCCCGCCGCCGCGTTCCCCTGCACCAGCTGCCCTTCCTGCACGCTCGACCAGAACGCCGACTCGCTGTGCCGCAGGTCCATGAAGAACGGATTCCCCGTCCCCGCCGGGTCCACCTTGAAGTCCTGGATCCCCGCGCGGAAGTTGAACCCCGTGATGAACACATCCTGGATGTTCACGTAGGCCTGCCCGTACCGCACCTCGAAGTCCGCGTTCCGCTCTCCGCCCCACAGGCTCGCCACCGCCTGCGTCCCCTCTCCCTCGCGGTTCAGCTCGCGGTTCTCCACCTCCAGCACCACCGAGACGCGCTTCTCCAGCAGCACCCGTAGCCCGATCCGCGCCGTGAGGTAGCTCCCGTTGTCGCTCGACGACTCGTTCCCCCCCACGCACTGCCGGTCCAGCACCCGGTTGATCGCCCGGTTCCGCCCGAACGTCTTGATGAACAGGTCCCCGTACACCTCCACCCCCTGCGCGGCCGGCGCCTTGATGTTGGTCGCGCTTTCGGCGGCGGCGGGAAGTGCTGCGGCGAGGACGGCGAGTGCGGCGAGCGGGAAGCGCATGCGGTGCCTCCAGGGGAGCGAAAGGGAAGCGGGCACTCTACCCGCGGGGGCGGGCTTTCAGTAGTTTCCAGTCCGAGGGAGTGGTGACCTTGGCGTTGCGCGGGTCGCCCTCTACGACGGCGACCGGGCGGCCGGCCTTCTCGAGGAGCATCGCCTCGTCGGTCACCTCCCAGTGTTCACGCGCGGCCCTCGCGAACGCCTCGCGCAGCCAGTCGGCGCGGGCCCCCTGCGGCGTCTGGACGCGCCAGAGCCCTTCGCGCGAAACGGTTTCCGAGACGAGCCCGTCCTTCACGCGCTTGAGCGTGTCCGCTACGGCCAAGCCGGGGATCGCGGCGCCGATCCTCAACGTCGCCTCCATCACGCGCTTCACCGTCTCCCTCCCGGGAAACGGCCGCGCCGCATCATGCACGAGGACGTGCGTCGGTTCCTCCGCCGCGACCAGCGCGCGCTCGACCGAGTCCTGCCGCCGCGCGCCACCCTCCACGAACGTCGCTTCGATCCCGAGCAGCTTCTTCCAGCGCGCCGTCTCGCCCGGCGGCACCGCGATCACGATGTCCGCGATCCCGCGGAACGCCGCCAGCGCGTGAACGATCAGCGGCCGGCCGTCGACGCGGAGAAGCGGTTTCTTTCTGCCGCCCATGCGTCGGCCGGAGCCGGCGGCGGGGATGAGGAGGGACCAGCGGGGCATCGGGACGTCCTACCAGATCGGGCTGGAGAGGGGGAGCTAAACCTGGGGGCCGTCGGCCGGGGACGCGGGGTTCTTCTCCATGAGCTCCGCATCCCGGGCCACGAGCTGGACGGCCTTGACGAAGAGGATCGCAGGGAGAAGCGCAATCAGGAGTGCGAAGAGGGCGTCCGACGAGCGGTACAGGAGCAATTGTCCGAACGTGAACCCCCAGAGCACTAGTCCAAGCGCCGGGAAGACGAATCTCTCGCGGCCTTCGACCCGTTCCATTCCAGCCGATAGAGCGGCATAGCACACGAGGCTGACCGCGACCCCTATGGCCACTCCGGCCGTGGGATCGTAGCGGGGTTGAGAATGATCCTGCCGCCAGAACTCGCGCACGACCCATGAGATGCAGGCGAGGGACAGGAGCCCGATTGCGGCGCGGCCCATCCGGATCGCGGAATTCCACATGGGCGACGCTCCTCCAATCGCTACCGCGCAGGCAACGGCTGCGCTTCCGCTCCGGGTTGACGGATCACGACCCAGAGGAGCTTTCCGATGAAGTAGATCTGGAAGGTGACGAAACCGATTCCCAGGATCGGCATGATGAGGTGCGGGTACCCGAACGTCCCCATGGCGGCGAGCTGTGGGACGGCGATGGCGTAGCCGAGCAGGGCGGTGCCTCCGGCAATCGCGATGAGAGGCATGCCCTTGAAGCGTTCGAGGGCGATCGACCCGGCGATCCACGGGCCCGCGACGAGCAGCATTCCCAGCGCGAACCTCCACGCCAGCCCGCCCAGCAGCTCCGCGTCCGTCGCGCCCTGCGGGAACCCGCCATAGGCGAGGCAAGGAAGCGGTAGAAGCAGGAAGGCCGCGAACGAGAGGCGCTTCATGGTCGCCATTGTAGCGCGAGACCGCCCCGCACGAATGCGGCTACACTGCGCGCATGACCGCCGCCACCGTGACGTCCCACGACCGCGACAGCCTGCGCGACGCCTTCGTCACGATGGGCGAGAAGGCGTTCCGGGCGGACCAGGTGCTGCGCCACGTCTACAAGCGGTGCGCGACGTCGTACGACGAGATGACCGACCTCGGCGCGGCGCTTCGCGAGAAGCTCAAGGCCGAGCTGCCCGTGATGGCGACGGGGGAGCCGGAGGAGAACAAGTCGAAGGACGGGACGGCGAAGCTGCTCGTGCCGTGTGCGGACGGGCAGCCGGTGGAGTGCGTGCTGATCCCGGAGCCGCCGGGGAAGTCGCCGCCGGAGCGGCGGACGGTGTGCGTCTCGACGCAGGCGGGGTGTCCCGTGGGGTGCGTGTTCTGCGCGAGCGGGCTGGCCGGGCTCGCCCGCAACCTGACGGCCGCCGAGATCGTCGAGCAGGCGATCCGCGTCGGCCGCTTCGTGCGCCGCCGCTGGGACGGCATGGACCACCCGATTTCCAACGTCGTCTTCATGGGGATGGGCGAGCCGTTCTACAACCTCGATCGCGTCATCGCCGCCATCGAGCGGCTCAACGCGGACTGGGGGATGGGGATCGGGCTCAATCGCATGACCGTCTCCACCGTCGGCGTCGAGGGGGGCGTCATGAAGCTCGCCGCCCACCCGCTGGCCCCCAACCTCGCCCTCTCCCTTCACGCCCCCAACGACGAAATCCGCGCCCGCGTCGTGCCCTTCCCGAAGGCGCTCTCCGTCGCCGAGACGATCGCCGAGGGCGTGAAGTACCAGCAGAAGACCGGCAAGGAGGTCACTTGCGAGTACGTGATGCTGGGCGGGGTGAACTCGGCGCCGGAGCACGCGCGGGAGCTGGCGAAGCGGCTTTCGGGTCGCGGGCTGAAGGTGAACCTGATCCCGTACAACGGGGTCGAGGGGCTGCCGTACGAAGCGCCGCGGGCGAAGGACGTGACGGAGTTTTCGCGGATCCTCGAGGCCGCCGGGATCCCGGCGCCGGTGCAGCGGGCGCGCGGCGACCGGATCGCGGCGGCGTGCGGGCAACTGCGGCTGCGGAAGATCGAAGGAGCGGCTCCCGCGAAAGCGTGAGGCTGCTACGCCGGGGGTGCGCCGAAGCGCCGCGTCTTGTGTTCGCGTTTCCGCAGCGACAGGTGCTGGTCGGCGGCCATGATGAGTTCCGAGGTCGAGCGGCCGTTTTCGCCGCTGACGGCGATGCCGGCGCTGATCGTATGGCCCGTGCGCTCTTCGACCGTTTTCCGGGCGCGTTCGCTGACGGTGGTGGCCCCGTCCCGTCCCCCGGGCGCGACGATCAGGAATTCGTCGCCGCCGTAGCGTCCGAGGGTGTCGCCGCGCCGCAAGGCCTCCTTGAGGGCATTGGCGACATCCCGGAGCAGCTTGTCCCCCGCAAGGTGCCCCTGCGTGTCGTTGACCTCCTTGAAATTGTCCATGTCCATGAGGATGAGGGAGACCGGCTCGATCGAGCGCTCCGAGCGCGCGAGCGAGCGCTCGAGTTCTTCGAGGACGAATCGACGGGTGTGGGCGCCGGTGAGGGAGTCGGTCGTGGCCTCCCGTTCGAGGCGAGAGATGAGGTCACGATTGTCTGCATCCAGGTCGTGGAACAGCGTTCCGATGGCGCCGAAGACGACGCCGAACAACAGGGGGTGGGCGAGGAAGATGAAATGCCAGGGGTGTTCCATCAGGATGATCCGGAAGGAGCGATGCCCCCAGTCGTCCAGGAGCATGTGGTCGAGGGAAAGAGAAAACAGCGGGATCGGCAGTCCCCATGCGAACCCAAACCATGCGAAGGTGTTGCGCCTGAGGTTGTAGGTGTGGGAGCGCGCGAGGGCGCGAAGAAAGCCGGCAATGGTCTTCATACTTGAAGAGATTATTTGCTGCAAAGGGGAGACCGCAGGGGTACTTCCCTCTGCGCGGGCATCGGAAGTTGCCGCGTCGGCGGGTCAAATTCCCCACGATTGGGTAAAATCGCGGGTCCAAAGGGTCCCATCCCCCACATTCTCGCCTGATTGCGACGGCACCTGCCTTGCATGGTAGTTCCCACCCTATTCGCGGTGCCCCCATGAACATCCTGGTCGTCGACGACGAAAAGCTCATCCGGTGGTCGCTCAAGGAGCGCCTCACGCGCGAAGGCCACAACGTCACCGAAGCCGAGGACGGCAAGTCCGCCCTCGAGGCCTTCCACCGCGAAACTCCCGAACTCGTGCTCCTCGACATGAAGCTGCCCGACACGGACGGGCTGAGCATCCTCCGGGCGATCCAGAAGGAATCGCAGGGAGGCCCCGAGATCCCGGTCATCGTCATCACCGCCTACTCCACCGTCGACACGGCCGTCGAGGCGATGAAGCTCGGCGCGTTCGACTACGTCGCCAAGCCGTTCAACATGGACGAACTCGCCATCACCGTCCGTCGCGCCCTCGAGACCAGCTCCCTCAAGCGCGACGTCCGCGCCCACGTCTCCGAACGCCGCTCGTCCTTCGGCGTCCACAACCTCGTCGGCAAGGCCAAGTCGATGCGCGACGTCATCGACCTCGTCCGCCGCGTCTCCCAGAGCGGCGCCTCCACCGTCCTCATCCGCGGCGAAAGCGGCACCGGCAAGGACGTCATCGCCAAGGCCATCCACTACGAGTCCAATCGCTGCGACAAGCCCTTCATGAACATCACCTGCACGGCGCTGCAGGACACCCTCCTCGAAAGCGAACTGTTCGGGCACGAGAAGGGGAGCTTCACCGACGCCAAGATGCAGAAGAAGGGGCTCTTCGAGCTGGCCAACGGCGGCACGCTCTTCCTCGACGAAATCGGCGACATGTCGCCGACGCTCCAGTCGAAGGTCCTGCGCGCACTGGAGGAAAAGGCGTTCCGGCGGATCGGCGGCACCGTGGACATCAAGGTCGACGTGCGCGTCATCGCCGCCACGAACAAGGACCTCGAGAAGGCCATCTCCGAGGGACGCTTCCGCGAGGACCTGTACTACCGCCTGAACATCATCACGATCCTCGTCCCGCCGCTGCGGTCGCGCAAGGAGGACATCCCGCTTCTCGTGCAGCACTTCCTCAAACGCTTCGCCGAGGAATTCCGCAAGGAAGTGAAGGAGCTGACGAAGGAGGCGTACGACAAGCTGGCGGCGTACGACTGGCCTGGGAACGTGCGCGAGCTGAAGAACGCGATTGAGCGTGCGGTGCTGCTGGGGCAGGGGACGGTGATGGGGGCGGACGACCTGGCGCTGGGGCGGCCGGGGCCGGCGACGACGGGGGAGGAGGGGGCGCGGCTGCTGAAGCTGCCTGCGAAGGGGATCGTGCTGGAGGAGCTGGAAAAGGACCTGGTGGTGCAGTCGCTGGAGCGGACGGCGGGGAACCAGACGCGCGCGGCGGACCTGCTGGGGATCACGCGGGACCAGATCCGGTACCGGATGGAGAAGTTCGGGCTGATGAAGGGCGAAGAGGCGCACCATTAGGGCGCGGGCCGGCCGGCGCAGGGTGGGGGTGAGCGATGGATCAACCGACCGGGGTTGACGCGTACGCTCCGGCCGAGATGGCGGCGCGGGTCGAGGACACCGGGGTGCGGAAGGCGGCCCTCGGGATGGGCTCGATGCTGGCGCTTGCGGTGCTGGCGGGGGCGTTCATCGGGCTGGGGGCGGCCTTCTCGACGGTCGCGGCGACGGACCCGCGGCTGGGGTACGGGCCGACGCGCCTGCTGACCGGGCTCTCGTTCTCGCTCGGGCTGATTCTCGTCGTGATCGCCGGGGCGGAGCTGTTCACGGGGAACGTGCTCGTGATCATGGCGTGGGCGAGCCGCCGGGTGACGACGGCGCAGCTGCTGAGGAGCTGGGGCTGCGTCTATGCGGGAAATTTCGCCGGCGCCGCGGCAACCGCCGCCGCCTTCTATGCGTCGCACCGTTGGGCCGACGCCGGCGCGCAGCCCGGCGCGACCGCGCTTCGCATCGCCCTCGCCAAGTGCACGCTTCCGTTCGGGACGGCGTTCGTGCTCGGCGCGCTGTGCAACGCCCTCGTGTGCCTCGCGGTCTGGCTCTGCTTCAGCGCGCGGAGCACGACCGACAAGATCCTCTCGATCCTGTTCCCGATCACGGCGTTCGTCGCGCTCGGTCTCGAGCACAGCGTCGCGAACATGTACTTCATCCCGCTGGGGATGCTGCTGCGCTCGGAACCCGCCGTGCTCACGGCGGGCGGCTGGACCCCCGACGCCGTCGCCCCCGTCAGCTGGTCCGGCCTCGCCGCCAACCTCGTCCCCGTGACCCTCGGCAACATCGCGGGCGGCGGACTGATGGTCGCCGCCGTCTATTGGTACGTCTACCTGCGCGAGAAGAAGCGCTCCTCCTGACCTTCTCGAGCGAAATTCCGCGATCGGGGTCTGTGCAATTTCACCCAGCCGGATAGAATCCGCCCGCCATGCTCTCCCTGACCGATCGCGACATCCATGCTCGCAAAGCCTTCGTGCAACTCACCGCCGAGGACGAGAGGCTCCTGCGCGAAGTCCACCCGCTCCTCTCCCTGCACGCCGACACCCTCATCAATCGCTTTTATGAGTTCCTGCTCTCCCACGACCGGACCCGCAGGATGCTCGAAGCGCCGGGCATGGTCGAGCGCCTCAAAGCGCTGCAGAGGACGTACTTCCTGCGCCTGACGGCGGGGAACTACGACGCGGAGTACTTCCGCGAACGGGTGCGCGTCGGGCTGACCCACGAGAAGGTCGGGTTGCCCCCCGAGCTGTACATGGGGGCCTATCACCGCTATTTCCAGATCGCCTCCGACGTGCTCCGGAACGCCTTCCCCCCAGGCGACTCGCGCTATCACCGGACCGTCGCGGCGCTAGGCAAGATCATCACGCTCGACATGAGCCTCGCGATCGATTCCTACATCGACCAGGCCCACTCCACCCTGCACAACCGCAACGCCGAGCTGATCCGGCTGCAGGGGGCGAAGCGCATCCTGAGCGACATGATCATCCACGATCTCCAGAATCCGCTCGCGGGGATCCGGGCGTTTCTCGAGCTGCTGTCTTCCCGCGAACCAGCGCTCAGCGCCAACGAGGGCGAGGCCCTCACCGAGGCCCTTCGCCGCTGCGACGACCTTGGCCAGATGATCATGAACGTCCTCCAGGTCAGCCGCGCCGAGGCCGGCAGCCTCGAGGTCAACGTCGAGAACTTCGACGTGGCGGAACTCGCGCGCCGCAGCGTCGCGGCGTTCGACCTGCACGCGGGGCAGGAAGGGCGTCCGATTTCCATCGAGGCGCCGGGGTCGCTGACCGTCCGGTCGGACCAGTCGCTGCTCAAGCGCGTGTTCTACAACCTGATCCGCAACGCCGTGCGGCACACGCCGCGCGGCACGAAGATCCTGGTGAGGGTCACGGGGGCGCCGTCGGGGCAGGCCGAGATCTCGGTGGTCGACGACGGTCCCGGCATCCCGAAGAACGTGCAGCACCTGTTGTTCGAGCGGTACGGCGGGCAGGCCCTGCGCGAGGCCGGGTTGCGCGTCGACACCGGCCTCGGGCTGTCCTTCTGCCGCTCCGCGGTCGAGGCGATGGGCGGCACCATCACGGTCGAAAGCGACGGCCGCAGCGGGACGGCGTTCCGCCTCGTCGTCGGCCAGACCGCCTGACGGCTACTTCGACCTCACCACCAGCATCGGCACCGTCGCCGAACGCAGCACCTTCTCCGTCACGCTTCCCATCACCCAACGCGAAGGGCCGCTGCGGCCGTGCGTGCTCATCGCCAGCAGGTCCACGTCGTGACGTTTCGTGGCGTCGAGGATCTCGGAGGCCGGATCGCCGAGGCGGACCACCGGGTCGACGGGGATCCCTGCCTGCGCCAGGTCCTTGACCGCGATTCGCACGAGCGGTTCGCCCTCGCCCGCTTTGCCTTCGGACGTCGGCTCGACCACCCCGAGCACCAGCACGCTGGCCCCGACGCTCTTCGCGAAGGCCTTCACGTGCGGAAGGATCGACAGGGACTTGTCGCTTCCGTCGATCGGGACGAGGATTTTCTTGAAGGGGATTTCCTGCACCGGGGTGCGGTCGGCACCCACGCCGCTGGCCTTGTAGGACCGCACGAGCAGGACGGGGACGTCGCTGGCCCTCAGCACTTTCTCCGCGACGCTTCCGAACACAAACCGCGAGAACCCGCTGCGGCCGTGGGTCGCCATGGCGATCAGGCTCGCCTTTTCCTCCTTCGCCGCGTCCAGGATGGCGGTCGCTTCGCCGCCCACGCGCACGACTCCGCGCGCCTTGACGCCTTCCTTGGCCAGCTGCCCCACGAGGGCGGCGATGTAGCGTTCGGCCTCGGCTTTGAGGTCGGAGAGGAGCGGCGCGAATTCGACGCCCGGCTGCACAGGGACGGGGACCGCTTCGAACAGCACCACGCTGGCGTCCTTCAGCCGCAGCAGCCTGCAGACCTGGCCCAGGATCGCCTCGGCGACTTCGGAGCCGTCCAGGGGGACGAGGATGCGTTCGAGCATGGGTCACCTCACGAAATGGGGGCGCCGTGCCGGCAGCCCCTTGCCACATAAAAAGACGCGCACAACCTGTGCCGGAGCTTATCACCCCGGGCGCTCAGGGCCCTGCAGGAAGATGGCGAAAAATCACGCTTGGGATGGCAGAATTCACCATCCTGTGGGCTGCGATGCGCGAATTGCCTGCCACCCGCGCGGCCTTGCTTTTGCGGCTTAGTCGGTCCCTTTTCTCTTACAGTCGCGGAGGAACCCATGTACCGAACCATCCTCGTTCCCATCGACGGTTCTTCCCTCTCCGAGCACGCCATCCCCTTCGCCATCGAGATCGCCCGCCGTGCGAAGGGCCGCGTCCGGCTTCTGAGGGCCATGCCCGAGTCGCTCATCGTCACGGACATCCCCGTCTCGGTCCAGGCCTCCGCCCGCAAGCTCGCCCACTCCGAGGTCGACCGCCTCGTCAAGTCGTACGCCTCCGCCGAGGTCCCCGTCGAAGCCGAGGTCCGCATCGGCTTTCCCGTTGATGAAATCAAGCGCGCCGCCACGAAGGCCGACCTCGTCGTCATGACGACGCACGGCCGCGGCGGCGTCCAGCGCTGGGTCATGGGCTCCGTCGCCGACAAGGTCGTCCGCCTCGCGGCCACGCCCGTCCTCGTCATCCATCCGCCGCAGAAGCGGACCCGGGCCATGGCCGAGGCCGGCGCCCTGCGGATGTTCCGCGATGCCATGGTCACCCTCGACGGCTCGCCGCTTTCCGCACAGGCTCTTCGCGAACTCCGCCAGTTTGCGGAGGGCGGCACCCGCGTCCACCTCGTCCGCGTCGTCGCCCAGGATGCGACCTCGGACGCCGTCGACCTCGCCGCCAACCAGCTCAAGGATGCCGCCAGCGACCTCGTCGCGCGCGGCGTGAACGTCGTCCAGGCGGTCGAGAAGAGCGACAGCCCGGCCGAGGCGATCGTGGAGTACGCGCTCAAGAAGGGCTGCGGGGTGATCGTCATGACGACCCGCGGCGCCGGGGGAATCGAGCGCTGGATGCTGGGCGGCATCACCGACAAGGTCGTCCGCCACGGCCCGACCCCCGTCCTCATCATCCGTGCTTCCCGGGCCCTCTGGAAAGACGGCAAGCGGCCGTTGGGCGGGAAGCGGAACATGCGAGTGATCTGAGCGGGCCGGGCCAACGCAGGGGGTGGACATGCTGAAGCACATCCTGGTGCCGATCGACGCCTCCGCCGGGGCGGAGGCGGTCCTCGACGGCCTTGTTCCCCTCCTGGCCCGCGCCGGGACGGACGTCGTGCTGCTGCACGTCGCGGAGGCGCCGCTCGCCGCTTCGCTCGACCCGCAACGGGCCGACGACGCGCGTGCCGAGGCGCAGGGCTATGTGAAGGCGCTGGAGAAGAGGCTGTCGGAGAAGGGCGTGCGGTGCCGGGGGATCGTCAAGCCGGGGCCGGCGGCGGAGGCGATCGTGGCGGCGGCCGCCGAGAAGGCGAACGGGATGATCGCGATGGCGACGCACGGGAGGAAGGGGCTGGCGCGGCTGGCGTACGGGAGCATCGCGGAGAGCGTGCTGCGGACGAGCCCGGTGCCGGTGCTGGTCGTGCGGACGCCCGAGGAGAAGAAGAAGCCCGCGCAGTTCCGGATCCGCCGGATCGTCGTGCCGATCGACGGGAGCACGCTCGCCCTGGGGATCGCGCCGCACGTCGCCGAGCTGGTGAAGGCGTTCGGGGCGGAGGTCGTCCTGGTCCACGTCCTGCCGCCCAAGCCCGCCCTGGGCGAAACGGTGGCGCACGCCGAGCGCGTCGTGGAAACCGCCAAGGCGCTCTTTGCGGACGAAGGCGTGGATTGCGACAGCCTGATCAGCACCGGCGACCCGGCGGAGGAGATCCTCTACACCGTGGCGCAGAAGAAAGCCGACTTCATCGCCTGCTCGACCCACGGCCGCACCGGGATCGCGAGGGCCGTGCTGGGAAGCGTCGCGGAGAAGGTGCTGAGATCGAGCCCGGTGCCGCTGCTGGTGGCGCGGAGCGCGGGGTAGGCGACGGATTGCGCGTATTTCCCCGGCTGAGCGGACTACTTCGCATTGAGGACCGTCGCATCCGCTTTCCGGTCGCGCCCGCAACGGCACCCCATTCGCAATTGTTCCGTCACCCTCGGGAGACCGTGCCATGAAACTCATCGCCTTTTGCGGGCCGTCGGATTCGGGAAAGACCTGGATGATCGAGCGCCTCGTGCGGCTCTGGACGTCCCGTGGCCTGCGCGTCGGGGTCGTCAAGCACTGCTCCAAGGGCTACCAGCTGGACCGGGAAGGGAAGGACTCCAGCCGCTTCTGGGAGGGCGGCGCGGCGGCCGTCGCGGTCGTCGGACCGGGCGAATGGGCGGTGCGGCGGCGCGAGCCGGAGGCGGACCCGGTGCGGATCGCGGAGGAAGCGTTTCCCGGCGTGGACGTGGCGATCGTGGAGGGATTCCGCGACGTGGCGATCCCGCGGGTTCGCGTGTTCGGCGCCGGCGAACTGCCGGCCTGCACCGCGGCGGACCAGGACATCATCGCGGCCGTGTCGCGTACCCCCGGGACGGAGCAGAGCGTCCCGATATTCGCGCTGACCGATGCCGACGGGCTCTCGGATTTCCTCGCGCATCGGCTGGGATTGGGCCTCACGCCGCTTTCGGGGTCCGAAGCCGGCGTCCTGCGCCACGAACGGGCCGGCGCCCGACCCGCGTAGGCCCCGGCCGGTTACCGCAGGCCGCCAATCCCGACCCGCGCCGCGGCACTCTCCAGCGGCAGCGTAATCTTCACCTCGGTCCCCTTCCCCAGCTCGCTGTCGATGTCGACCCGCCCGCCGTGCGCCTCGATCATGCGCTTCGAAATCGCCAGCCCCAGCCCCGTGCCGCGCGTCTTCGTCGTGAAGAACGGCGAGAACAGGCGCGGGAGGTGGTCGGGCGAGATCCCGCAACCGGTGTCGCGGACCCGCACCACCGCCAGTCCCGGCGTCTCCTGCACGTCGACCACGATCTCCCCGCCGCGGGGCATCGCGTCCACCGCGTTCTGCAGGATGTTGAAGAACACCTCCTGGAGCAGGCGCGGGTCGGCGGAGAGCAGAAGCGATGGCGGCGTGTCGCACCGAAGGGTGATGGTCGACATCCGTTCCTGCTGCTTCAGGATCCGAGTGACTCTTCCCAGGAGCTCCACCAGGTCCGTCGACTGGGGCTCCGGGGTCCAGGGTCGAGCGAAGACCAGCAGGTCCCGGACGGTCTCGTCCAGCCGGCGCACCTGGGCCAGGATTTCGGAGACGATCTCGCG
This sequence comes from uncultured Planctomycetia bacterium, assembly GCA_964590435.1. Taxonomy (GTDB): domain Bacteria; phylum Planctomycetota; class MHYJ01; order WSZJ01; family WSZJ01; genus WSZJ01. The sequence continues at coordinate 31,926 of CAZPWT010000008.1, read as the reverse complement.
CCGCGGGTCCGTCGCCGGGATCGCGTCCGCGATGACCTGGATCGCCCCGCTGATTCCCGCGAGCGGGTTCTTGATCTCGTGCGCCACCGTCGCCGCCAGCTCGCCGACCGCCGCCAGGCTCTGCGACCGCACCAGGTCGGCCTGAAGGCGCTTCATCTTCGTCATGTCCCGCAGGATCGCGCTTCGCCCGACGATCTTCCCTGACTTGTCCCGGATCGCCGTGCTCGTGATGTTCACGGCGAGGCGGCGGCCGTCACGCGAGATGCGGACCGATTCATAGCCTTCGAGGAACCCCTCGCGTTCGACTTCCGCACGGATGCGGCGCAGTTCGCCGGCATCGCGCAGCTCCTCGGGGATCAGCGACTCGATCGGCTGCCCGAGGATTTCCGAGGCGGGCCACCCGAACATGCGCTCCGCGCCGCGGTTCCAGCTCCGGATCAGGTCCGACTGGTCGACCGTCACGATCGCATCCGCTGAATTCTCGAGGATGTTCTCGAGGTGCTCCTTGCTCTTCCGGATTTCCTCGACGAGCAGGGACCGCTCGAGGGCGACGGAGATGTGCCCCGCGACGGCGCGGGTGAAGGTGGCGTGATCGGGGGTGTAGGCGTCGCGCTGGCGGGAGGAGATGAAGAGGACGCCGAAGGGGTTGCCCCGGGCGATGAGGGGGAGGGAGAGGGAGGAGAGCATGCCCTCGCGGACGATGAGCCGGGTGGCCTCGGAGGAGGGGTGGGCGCGGACGTAGGCGTCGAGGTCGGGGATGATGCGGGGTTCGCCGGTGCGCAGGAGGGGCTCGAGGGAGGAACCGCGCAGCCGGGCGCTGTAGCCTTCGTGGAGAAGCACGGGACCGTCGCTGCGGCAGGCATGGATGGTGAGCGTGTCGCGGGCGGCGTCGTAGACCGACACCGCGAGCCGGTTGCACGGCAGGTGGCCGCGCATCCGCGCATAGATGGAATCGAGGATCTCCTGGAAGCCGCGGCCGGCGTTCAGGTCCTGGACGATTTCATTGAGGATGTCGTTGCTCACGGCTCCCTGGTCGTGAATCGGGGTATTTCGCAGAAAGCAAGCCTTGGGCCGAAGCGATGCACGTCTGAATGCGGCGTTTCGGCGCGACGCGTGCGCCAATTCCCCAACGTCCTCGTCTTATTCCGCCCGAGGCGGAACTCGCCCCGAAGCCCGGGACGACGGGTGCAGGGGGAGCCGTGGCGGGACGCGAAGCAGGGCACGCGGACCGGGCGCGGCGCCGGGCCCCATCACAGGGGCAAAAAAAAAGCGGAGTCGGCGCCCGCCACAGACGCCGACTCCTGTAGCGACCGTGGTCTACACACCGCAGTCGCTGCTTTCGTCTTCTTCAACTTCTTCGCCTTCGGCCGACGGCTCCGGCGGAATCGCGATCGGTTCCGCGCTGACTTCGCCCGGCGTGACTTCAAGGCGAGCCGTATCCGCCTGCAAAACTGAGGCCAACAGCGCTCCCAAGGCGCGGTGGGGGTCGCTCGTGGCCTTCTTCGCGAGAATTTCCCCGAACACTGGGCCCCATCGCCCAATGTGGTCCTTCAGGAATCCACGCGCCGCCTCCATCGTCCTCTCCGCCCCTTCTACTTCGCCTCTCTCCAGCGCCACCAACTGCTTGACGGCCAGGAAGTGCATGAACTCGAGCTGCATCCACACGTGGTCAGCCCGCTCCCCGGCGCCGGCCCGGACCTGCAGTCCGAACGCACGGTAGAATGCAGTCACATCCGCCAGATCCTGGGTCTCCTGAAACGGATGCGCACTCCCGTACCGCGTTTCGTGCGGCGGAAACGTCTCGGAGATCGTGTGACCGTAAGTCTCCAGATGCAGCGTCTCCAGCCTCGCATCCGTCATGTCCTTCAGCACCCGCTTCACCGCCTCCAGCCTCTCACGAATCAACGGCGCCGCTTCCCCGAAAACCTCCGCCGTTCCGGACGCTGGAACTTCCCCCCGAAGCGACTCCGCCATCCCGGAGCGCGGATACGCGAACGACCGGGCCAGGAATCGATAGTATCCGGCGCGCAGAAAGGCGAGTTCTGCGTCGGCCGCAAGTTCCGAGATGGTGGCGGGCATCGGGATTCCCCTAGATGGAGTTGGCGTGCTTGTCGGGCCGAATGTGGAACGGCTCTTCCACCGCGGTCCGGAACAGTTCCTGGCGGTCCTTCCCGAACGCGATGATCGTGTCGTTGTAGAGCTCGAACTTCTTTCCACGAATCGTCGTCTCGAAGCGCTTCTCCCCGGGCTCGATCTCGTAGCTGTAGATGATGCGCTGGTCTTTGCGGAAGAGCTGGAGGACGGCGAGGAGTTCGCGGTTCGGGATCGTGTAATTCTCGATGGCGTCGTCCACGCCCGGGCCGAACATCTGCTTGAGGTACTCGCGCGGGACCCAGCGGGGCGGGATGTAGAAACCGTTCGGCTCGGTCCCGAACTGCGGGTAGAGCGGCAGCGCGACCTTGGCGACCTTGACCAGGTGGTAAAGCGGGCTCTTCTTGTTTTCCGTCCATGACCCGTCCTTTTCCACCTGGACGAGTCCCTGCAGGCGGATCTGCCCGACGCAACTCGTCATGCAGCGCGTTTCCATCGGCGCGCCGCCGCAGAGGGGATCCTTCCCCTCGATGCGCGGGTAGCACGCGACGCACTTCTCCGATGTCCGCGTCGACGGCCGGTACATCGCCTTCTTGTAGGGGCATGCCTCCACGCACCTGCGGTATCCGCGGCAGCGCTCCTGGTCGATCAGCACGATCCCGTCCTCAGGGCGCTTGTAGATCGCCTTGCGCGGGCAGGCCGCAAGGCAGCCGGGATATGTGCAGTGATTGCAGATGCGCTGCAGGTAGAAGAACCAGGTCTTGTGTTCGGGGAGCGAGGCGCCGTCCTTGGAGATGCCGAACGGGCCACCTTCGTACGGGGTCGCGTTGTCCTCGAAGATGTTGGGGGACGTCCATTCGGACTCGGTGGGGACGTAGCCCAGGACGCGCTGCTGGGAAGCCGGGTTGACCGCCCGTTTTGCGGCTTCGAAGATCGTCATGCCCTTGTACTGGCCATACAGGGTCTTGTCCGTCCTCTTGCCGCCCCAGGCCATTTCCTCGCCGGCGCGGGTGTGGGCCTCGTCCAGGAGCTGGAGGATCTTCTTGTCCCAGTTCTGGGGATATCCGCCGTAGGGTTTCGTCTCGACGTTGTTCCACCACATGAGTTCCTGGCCCTTGGAGAAGGTCCAGGTGGACTTGCAGCTCATCGTGCACGTCTGGCACGCGATGCAGCGGTTCGTGTTGAAGACGAACGCGAACTGGTGATCGGGATGGTGCTCCTCGTACGGGTACTCCATCTGCCGTCCGAGTTGCCAGTTATAGACCTGGGACATGCGTGAAGCCTCCTTAGTTGCCCGCCTGCGGAGACGGGCTCCACTCGCGGAGCACGTCGTCGATCACCCGTTCCACGAACTGCTGCCCGCGCGTCGCCCACACCCGGTGCGTGCCGGCGTAGAACGGGTCCTGGAACAGCCGTACGAGGCGCTCCCGGTCGAACCCGTTCAACAGGAACTCCTCCACGACCGCACGGGTCATGTCTTCGTCAGCCTGCGGCCCCGCCGGGATCGCCATTCCGACGAATTCCAGCGGGTCGTCCTGTTCCGTCTCTTTTTCCGGCATCGTGTCCTCCTGCTCCACAGCCCCTGGCCGCTAACCCTTGGTCACCTTCCCCTGCATGTATTTCTTCATGAAGTCGTTCTCCCCGCCCGGGCCGAATCCGTTGGCGGCGGGCTCCCACACGCCCACGCCGTTCAACCCGCCGTTTTCGGCCTTCGTGATCTTGACCAGCGTCTCCTTCGGAGTCGTGTTCACCGCATGGTTGTCCGCCTCGCCGCCGAAGATGAATCCCATGCGGGCCTTGGTCTTGTGGAAGAGCGAGTCAAGCTGGTGCATCGGCATGAGCCAGCCGCGGGTGACGGACTGCTGCGAGCCGTAGCGGAAGCTCGACTGGTAACCGGTCCCCTCGGACTGGGCCCGGCCGTCCTCGCGCGTCTCATGCGCCTTCACGGACTTCTCCGTCGCGATGAACGGCGCGTGCTTCATCATCACGGCGCTGTAGGGATAGGCCGCGTTGTACTTGGCGCGCAGCATCAGTCGCCCGACCTTGTACTGCGGGTCGTCCGGCTTCCACCCGATGAACGGCCGGTCAGCAGGGTTCGCATCGACGTACACGTAGTCGCCGTCCGCGATTCCCATGTCCTTCGCCGCCGCCGGATTGATGTGAATCTGGTGTTCGCCGACCCCTGCCTGCCGCTTGTCTCGCCGGTACGGGTCGCCGAACTGGTTGTTCCAGATGAACTGCCAGTCCGTGACCTGCCACTGCGAGTGCGTCGAGTGCCGCGACTTCGGGGTGATGCAGTAGAACTTGAACCCCGCTTCCCAGAGCGGATTCTTCGTGTTCTTCACCTCGCTCCACGGCTTCCGGATATTGCGCACCTGGCGCTCCCCGCAGCCCATCGCGTCCTCGGGGATCCCGTACGCCTGCGGGCGGATCCACGGATTCGAGCTCACAATCACGTTGGGGAGGTAAGGCGTCGCCTCAGGCCCCTCGCGGTGCACGATGAAGTTCTCGCCGTACTCGACCACCTCGTCCTCGTCGTTGTAGGCCTGCAGCCTTCCGGTCGGGGTGTAGAAGGGCAGGTTGTCGGTCACCTGCTCGTAGAACGGCACGCGCGGGTAGGTCCTGAAGAGGAACAGCGCCGCGCCGGGCTCGCCGTACTTGCCCTCGACGATGTCCTTCACCTTGTACCCGCGTGCCGTGGTGGACGCGTCGAGCAGCCGCTGGATGTAGACCTCGGTCTTCCCCTCGTGCGTGAACTTCCAGAGATCCGTGAGCCGCGGCTCGCCGATCAACTCGCCGACCGCCTTCGACGCGTTCGCGAGAATGACCGGGTCGTCCTTCGTGTCGTACACCGGCTTGATCCCGCGCCCCCAGATCTGCAGGAACGGGTTCGAGCAAGACCCCGTCACCTCGTACTGCTGGAACTCCATCCAGCAGTTCGCGGCGAACACCAGGTCGCTGTACTCCACGCTCGAGGTCATCTCGATGTCCGTCGAGCAGATCATCTCGATCTTCGTGTTCGTCTTCATCAACATCTGGTAAGCCCACTTCGCGTTGTTGAAGAGGTTCACGTTGGTGAACCACAGGAACTTCGTCGGCGTGGGCATGTGGGACTTGCCGGTGAAGCACTTGTGTCCCGACGGCGTCTCGACCACGAGCGGCTTGTCGTCGTAGTTCCAGTACGCCGGCTCCTCGTCCTGCGTGAAGGCGTGGGCGTGGATGTCCTTGCCGTCCGCGCTCTCGTCCAGGTTGAGGTGCCACGGATCTTCGGCGACCCAGCCCTTGAACCCCGGGCCCGTCCAACTCGACCCTTGGAAAAGGGCCGCCTTGTAGTTGCCCGCCCACGTGTGCGACCCGGCGCCGGGGACGCCGATGTTTCCGGTCAACATCAGCGGCAGGTAACTCGCCCGGTTCGCCTCCGTCGCGTGGAACCAGTGATTGATGCCTTCGCCCTGGTGGATCGCCACCGGCTTCGTCGTCGCGATGTCGTCCGTCAGCCGGCGGATCAGCTCCTTCGGCGCCCGCGTGATCTCGTGCACCGTGTCGAGATCGTAGTCCTTCAGGTGCACGTTCTTGTACAGGTCGAACAGCGGCCGGACCTCCACTTCCTTACCGTCCACCGTCTTCACCTTGAACGAGCCCTCGAGCGCAGGCTCGACGCCCAGCTTGTCCCACAGCGCACCGACCGCGTCACGCGTGACCGCCTTCGGCCCGTTGGACTTCGTGTCCCAGACCACGAAATCGCCGATCTTCTCGCGCTGCTCCTTCGTCATCCCGTGGATCTTGAACGACGCCCCTTCTGACAGGTCAGGCGCCGCATAGTCCTTGATCACGTCCTTCGCCTGCAGCCGCTTCAGCGTGTCCTGACGGACGAGGAGCGGGAAGTCCGTGAAGCGTTTCACGAACGCCTCGTCGTACTTCTTTTCGTCCATCATCAGCTTTGTGATGCCGAGGAGGAGCGCGGTGTCGCTGTTCGGGCGGATGGGGATCCAGTAGTCGGCCTTGGATGCCGGCGGCGAGTATTCGGGCGTGATGACGACGATCTTGGCGCCGCGTTCCATGCATTCGGTGAAGAAGTGATTGTCGGCGCGCTTGTTCTCGATGAGGTTCTTGCCCATCTGGATGTGGAGCTTGGAGAAGCGGAAGTCGTTGAGGTCGCAGTCGGAGGCCTGCAGCCCGTGCACGAACGGGTGCCCCGGGGCCTGGTCGCCGTGCCAGGTGTAGTTCGACCAGATGCGCGAGCCCTTTGCGTCCTTCTCCTCCACGCCGCGGATCTTGGCGTCGGCGAGGGCGAGGCCCTGGCCGAAGCGGTACATGCCGTACTTGCCCATGACGCCGAGGAGGCCCATGCCGCCGCGGACCTTGCAGACGCGGGCGCCGGAATTCTCGTGGTGGAGGAGCATTTCTTCGGGGTAGCCCTCGTCGATCAGGCGCTTGCGGCCCTGGTCCCCCGAGTACTTCTTCATGATGTGCACGACGCCCTTCGCGAGGTACTTGAATGCGTCGTCCCAGGCGATCTTCACGAGCTCGTCGCTTCCGCGCGAATCGAACTTGTACTTCTTATGGTTGTCGGGAGTGAGCTCGGGGAACCCGTCGTCGGCCCACTGCTTCCACATCTTGCGGATCATGGGGTAGCGGAGGCGGTAGGGGCCGTACATGCGGCGCTGCATCGTGAAGCCGTTGGAGCAGCCTCGGGGGTTCCAGTTTACGGTAGCCTTGTTCCCGTAGAGGTCGCCGACGCGGCCGCTGTCGTAGTTCTGCTCGCTGCGGAGCACGACGCCGTTGCGGACGTAGGCGCGCATGCGGCACGAGTGGGTGCAGTTCGGGGAGCACACCCATGCGAAGCTGGAGTCGTACCGGAACTGCTCGCGGTACACCTTCTCCCAGTCGCGCGCCGGATACGCCGCCAGCGGGTCGACGTCGGGGAAAGGTTCGAACGCCTCCAGGCTGAGGCCGCCCGAGGCGAGCCACGCGGCGCTTCCCGCGAATCCTGCAGACTTCAGGAAGTCGCGACGGTTAATGGCCATGAATGCCCTCCTGAACCAGGTTGGATGAGCGGGTCGCCACGGTGGGCGCGAACCGCGTGCGGAAGACGTAGGAATCGAGGCACTGGCGGCAGGCGCCGTCGGCCATGTTCCAGAGCGGGAAATCGCTGCGGACCATGGCGAGAACGCCGGCGGGAAGAGTGGCGGGGTCGTCGTGCCACTCGAAGGTTGGGAAGCTGCACAGCGGGCAGAGCGAGCCGGGGCCGCGGGGCGTTTCGTCCTGCTGGATGCCGCAGAAGCGAAGGAGTTTCTTGGGGTCGAGGGCCAGCTCGATGAGCTGGGACCAAGTCGCCTGCGGCGTCTCCCACAACTTCGTCAGGATCCGTTCGCGCGTGCTGGCCGGAAAACCCGGGTAGTTCCGCGTCACCATCGTTCCCCACTCTTCGCGCGTCGCAGCGCCGACCTTTCCGGACTTTGCGATGGCGCCGGCGGCGACGAGGTTCCAGAGGAGGCGGAGACGGGCGCGGACGAGGTTTTCCTCGGCAGGGCGGGTGGCGATTCGACCGAGGGCACGGTATCCGAACTCGGGTCGGAGCATGTCCTCGACGTGCCGCAACTCGTGCCGCAGGAACCCGGCAAGTCCTTCCGGCTGGTCGAACCTCTGGACGCGGATCCGGATGCGGACGTGCGGCTTGCCGCCGTCACGCACGAGCAGGTCGGCCTCCTCGTCCGTGGCCGCCGCTCCCCGGTCGAGGATGAGTTCGTCGACCTGGGGCGCGATCGAGGGGTAGTCCGCGACTGCCATCTCGATCGGCTTTGCGAGGCCAAGATGCCGGAAGAACACGGCGTGGGCATCGCGGAAGCGTGCATCGCGCTCCGGTCCCTGCATGGAGTAGTAGGGGTCGGTCACAACGTGGAGGTCGCGGGACCACGAAGCGTCCCCGGCGTCGTCACGGCGAAGCACCTCGCGCGCGACCGCTTCTTCGAGCAACTCAGGGGCGTATCGGAGTTCCACGTTGGGATTCCCTCTGTTACTTCAGGATCAGGCGGTACCAGGTCGTGACGGACTTCTGTCCGGCCCGGTCACCCGCGGCGCCGTCCCACACGGCGAAGGCCATCGGGATTTCGGTTCCGGCCTTGAACGTGATGCAGCAGGGGTCGGGAGGCGCGAACGAGCGGTTCATCTGGATCGTCCAGCGTCCGTCCTTCCAGGCGCCGTTCCCGGCCACGGACTGCTTGTCCGCGGCAAGGCTGGTGAGTGTCCCGAAGCCGGCGGCGACGGCGTCCTCGACGGGCGACTTGCGGTCGGGATTGGAGAAGGGGTTCCCCGCGGCGCGGCCGGACTGGTAGGCCGGGTCGTGGTCGGGCATGGCCGACGGGCGGTTCCCCTTGTTCACCGTGGTCGTGTCGTTCTTCTCGAACGGGTACATCTCAACCGCCATGCCGGGGTGGATCCCCTCGACGTCCTGCCACTTCCCCAGGTCGATCTGCCAGTCCGCCTTCCACTGCCAGAGGTTCACCGGCATCTTCGCGGAGCCCATCGTGACCGGGGTGTCGATCCCCTCGAGCGCGAACATCAGGGCGACCGCGTCGCGGAAATCCTCGGCGCGGAGCGGCGCGTGGTTGTCGGCCCCGTCCAGCCAGGAGAGCTGGAACGCCACCGCGTTCCCGTCGTGGGCCGCCCGGACGCGCAGCAGCCGCGGAGCGGAGATGCGGTTGAACAGCAGCTGAAGGGGGACTTCAACGGCGGGAACCGCGTCCCAGGCCGGATCGGTCGGGTCCTTGGGAAGAGCCGCGACCTTCGTGGCGGGGAGCTGGCTTCCGCTCGGCAGCGCCGCGGCCAGGTTCTTCGGCGCTTCGCCCGACAGGCTCATCACGTAGTGAACGAGGGCCCAGCGCTGTTCGTCGGACATCTGGTCGGGGCCGTAGGCGGGCATCGGCGTGCCGGAGAGGCCCGTGGCGAACCGGAGGTAGACGTCCTTCGAGGTCGAGCCGCCGCGGAAAATGCCCTGGGTGAAATCGTTCGGGCGGATCGGCTGGTCCCAGTCGTCCTTGAGATCGGCGGCCGAGGGGCCGTCCGCGCGTCCCGTTTCGCCGTGACACTTGACGCAGCTCATCTTGACGTACATTTCCTTCCCGAGCGCGCGTGACTTCTCGTCGTCAGCGGGCTCGGCGGGCACGGCGACCGGTTTGCCCTGGCCGCGCTCCTTGAAGAAGTTATAGGGCGCGTCCATGTCGGGGTCCTGGAACTGGCTCAGAGCCTTGACGTATTCGATGAGCGCCTTGCGGTCGGCTTCGGGGAAGTGGCGCCAGGCGGGCATCGCGGTGCCGGGCATGCCGTTGGAGATGACCGCCATCAGGTCTTCATCCGTCGGGAGTGCGCCGCTTTCGGTGGACCGGATCTTGAACTTGCCCTTGGTGAAGTCGCGCGGGCGGGGCCAGAGGAGGTAGGCGGCAGTGCCGTCACCCTTACCCTGGAGACCGTGGCAGACGGCGCAGTTGGCCTCGAACAGGACCTTTCCCGTGCCGCCGGCGTTGCCGCCCGCTCCGCCGCCGGCGCCGTCGCCGCCACTGGCCGCGGGGCGATTCGATTCGCGCTGCTGACAGCCGGCGAAAATGACGATAATCGATGCGACGGCGGCGATGGCCACCGGACTCCACAGGTTCTTTCGGCTGGGCATGCAGGCCTCCTCGGGGGGTCTTCCGCGCCTTCGCGCGCGAACGGGACCGGCACGCCTACCGCAAACCTCGCTCCCGTTTGAAAACGCCGAAAGCGATTAGTCGACCCGCGGGTCCGTGGCAATTTGCGCTTCGCATGGGAAAAAAACCCGAAGCGCGTTAACTATGTCCCAGCGAAGAAACTCCGACTCGATGGGGATTTCGCGCGCGCCTGGCGGCGCGTGAAGGGGTTGGCGAAACGGTCCAGCGAAAAAATGGCCCCGCGCTCCAACCGGCGGGTTCGGAAGCGCGGGACCTGGGCGGGAGAACCCGCCCGACGTCGTTCCCTGACCCGAAAGCCAGGGAGGGGAATCGGAGGCGAACGCAACAGGTGTGCAAATCCAAGTCCGTCTGCGTCGCCGGCCACGTCCAGACCGAGTGGGGCATTTCCCCCTTCAACTGCGGACAGATCCCTTCCCGCCGCCCACTCTCCCCGCGATTCCGCTTTCCGGCTGGTGGTCCTCCTTTTGCGGGTGCGGAATCGCTTCTCCCTGAACCTCACCACTTATCCGGAGTCACCTGCATGCTGCCCAGAAACCTCGCCGTGACCTTTGCTCTCCTCGCCGTCGCCGGCTGCGGCGCCCCGACCTCGCAGGGCGGTCCCGCTTCGCCCAACGGCTCAACCGGCGGCGACTACCGCTGCGACGGGACGCCGGAGGGAAGCGCCATCAAGGGGAAGATCTCGTTCGAAGGCACGGCGCCGGAAGCCAAGAAGGTTGCCGTCGATGCGGACCCCGTTTGCGCCGGGCTCCACAAGGACGGATTGATGACGGAAGACGTGAAGGTCAAGGACGGCGCGCTGGCGAACGTGTTCGTCTGGGTGAAGAAGGGCGTGACGGGGAGCTACCCTGCGCCCAAGGAAGCCAAGGTCCTGACCCAGCACGGCTGCCGTTACGAGCCCCACGTCATGGGAATCCAGGTCGGGCAGCCCCTGACCGTCCACAACGACGACGAAACGATGCACAACGTGCACTCCCTTCCCAAGCTGAACGAGGAATTCAATTTCGCGCAGACCAAGAAGGGCGACGAGACGACGAAGAAGTTCAGCTCGGCAGAGACGATGGTGAAGTTCAAGTGCGACGCGCACGGGTGGATGAGCGCGTGGGTCGGGGTGGTGAAGCATCCGTTCTACGCCGTGAGCGGCGAAGACGGGACCTTTGAAATCAAGGGCTTGCCCGCGGGCGAGTATGTGCTGGGTGCCTGGCACGAGAAATACGGGACGCAGGAGCTGACGATCAAGGTTGGCGACAAGGACACGCAGACGGCGAATTTCACGTTCAAGGGCGAATAGGACTTCATCAAGGGGAACCAGCCGGGCGAACCCGGCTCTTCCGTCGAGGAGATCGAAATGTCAGGGCATGCGCAGCTCGCCACGCACGGCGTATCCAGCTACCGGTCGTACTGGTTCGCCTGGCTTCTGCTCCTGATCCTCACAGTCCTGATGGTCCAGGTTCACAACAAGGCCCTGTTGCTTTGCGGGATCGGGATCAAGTCGACGGTCATCTGCCTGTGGTTCATGCACCTGAAGCATGAGTCGAAGGCGCTTCGTTACAGCGTTGCGATCGGTTTCGGTTTCGCCCTGTTCCTCTTCTTCCTCATTCACTTCGACGTCAAACTCCCCGGGGGAACATTCTGAGGCCGTGAGCAGGAGTTCCTGCGTAGTCGGCGCCGGCTGTCAGGCGAAGTAGGCGTTTCGGCGCGTCTGCCAGTCCGCCCACGCCGGGGTGCGGCAAACTGGCCGCCCCCGGCGCAGGTTCGGTTGGCGTGGAAGTCCGCGGACCTCGTCAAAACGAGTGGCGCCGCCGTGCCCGGCGACGCCACAAGTCCCTTTGCCGCCAAGGGGAACCGACGATTCAGCGTGCACTGCGGCATCCTTCGCAGTCGGCACTTCCCGGGCGGTCCCACGTTTGCGATTTTTCCTTGCCGTTCCGAGGCAGATGTTGTGTCGTGACCCGCCCGCAAACGCGCGGCAGATCCTGAAAACCAGCGGCTCGGCTTGCCGGAAAGCACCGGGCTTTTCCCCATCAAGGAGGACGCACTTCATGCTCAAGACTCCCCTTCTCGTGGCCTCGATCATCCTCAGCGCCCTGCTCGTGGCGGGCTGCGGCGACAGCAAGAAGCCGGCGGACGGCGGCAACAATGCGGCGGGCGGCGGCGGCAACACCGGCGGCGGCGATGCGGGCGGCGGCGGCGCGGCCAAGACGGCCGACGTGGCGAATGGCGCGGTGGTGAAGGGCGTCATCAAGTTCGACGGAACGCCCCCGAACGACAAGGCCCTCGGCATCGACGGCGACGACTTCTGCAAGGGCAAGCATCCGGACGGCCTCAAGTCCGAGTACTACAGGGTCAAGGACGGCAAGGTCGCCAACTGCCTCGTCTACGTGAAGGAAGGTCTCTCCGGGAAGTACGCGCCGGTCAACCCGAGCCCGACGATCGACCAGCACGGCTGCCAGTACCTCCCGCACGTCCTCGGCGTCGTCGCCGGCCAGGACATCATCATCAAGAACAGCGACTCGATCGCCCACAACATCCATGCCCTGCCGAAGAAGAGCCAGGAGTTCAACTTCGCGCAGACGAAGGCGGGCGAAGAGGCGAAGAAGTCGTTCTCTTCCGCGGAAATCGTGAAGATCAAGTGCGACATCCACGGCTGGATGGGCTGCGTGGTCGGCGTGTTCAACCACCCGTTCTTCGCGGTGACGGGCGAGGACGGCTCGTTCGAGATCAAGGGCCTTCCGGCCGGGAAGTACAAGCTGGAGGTGTGGCACGAGAAGTTCGGGACGCAGACGGTGGACGTGGAGGTGAAGGAGAAGGAGACGAAGTCCGTCGATTTCCCGGCCCTGAAGAGCGAATAAGCAGCGAGAGAATCCATGCACCGACGCGACAGGGGAGCGGCGACACCGGTACTGCTGGCGTCGTTCCTGTTGGTCTTCACGGTTTTCACCGTGTGGCTGTGGTTCCACCGGGAGTGGCGGCCGGCCCAGATGAGCGTCCACTCCAAGGGCGTGGACAAGATGATCACGTATATCGTGGGCGCCGCGGGGTTCATCTTCGTCGCGGGGCACCTCATCCTGTCCAAGTTCATCGTCAGCCGGTCGAAGGAAGGACAGGCGTTCAAGCCCATGAGCCACGGTGCGGAGACCTTCTTCACGATCGCGCCCGTGATCTTCATGGTGCTGGTGTCCGAGATCGGGACGATCGTGATCGGCGCGCCGGTGTGGAACCAGGTGTACACGCATGAGGCCGGCGACCTGGAAGTCGAGATCACGGGGATGCAGTACGAGTGGGTGGCGCGCTACCCCGGCAAGGACGGGAAATGGGGGAAGCGCGTGGTGGAGAAGTTCGACTCCGCTGACAACCCTCTCGCGCTGGACCCTAAGGACAAGGACGGGAAGGACGACATCGTGAGCCGCGGGGTCGTGTACCTCCCCGCGGGGAAGCCGGTGTGGTTCAACATCCGCTCCTGGGACGTGCTGCACAGCTTCAACATTCCGGAGTTCCGCACGAAGCAGGACGCCGTCCCCGGGATCTACACGCACACCAGGGTCACGCCGCTTCTGCCGACCGAGAACGGGAAACCGATCGAGATCGCCTGCGCGGAGATCTGCAACTTCGGGCACTACAAGATGAAGGCGAAGGTCATCGTGAAGACGCCCGAGGATTTCGCGAAGTGGCTGGAAACGGCAACGACGTTCGGCGACTAAGCCGGGCCGCGGAAGAGTCTTCTGGTGTCGATGCCCGTCTCGGCCCGGCTTATCCTGAGCGGGCCCGCAGGGCGAGTCGAAGGACGCCGTTGAAGTGAGCAGTTGGCAAAGTAAGAGACTTACCCTTGTTCGCTTAGGGAGAGATCATCTTGGCGATTACGCATACGCACGGATCTGACGCGGCGCACACGCACGATGGCCACGGCCACGGCGATGGGCACGGTCACGACCACCACGCCCCCGGGTTTATCGGGAAGTACATCTTCAGCTTCGACCACAAGACGATCGGCATCCAGTACCTGCTGCTGGCGATGTTCATGAGCCTGATCGGCGTGGGGCTGTCGTTCTGGTTCCGCGCGCAGCTGGCGTGGCCGGGCAAGGAGATCATGACGCCGGAGCAGTACGTGATGGCCGTCACGATGCACGGGACAATCATGATCTTCTTCGTGGTGTCGGCGGCGCTGTCCAGCGGGCTCGGCAACCTGGCGATCCCGCTTCAGATCGGCGCGCGCGACATGGCGTTTCCGCTGCTGAACATGCTGTCCTTCTGGACGAACGTTCCCGGCGCGCTGCTGATGATCGCGTCGTTCTTCGTCGAGGGCGGCGCTTCCGCCGGCGGTTGGACGGCCTATCCGCCGCTGAGCGCGCTGCGCAACGCCGGCGCCGGGACGCACCTCGGCACGACGCTCTGGCTGCTGGGCATCGCGATGTTCATCGTGTCGTTCACGCTGGGAGGCCTGAACTACACCGCGACGATCCTCAACCTGCGCGCCCGTGGCATGAACCTCATGAAGATGCCGCTGTCGGTCTGGACCTGGTTCATCGCGACGCTGCTCGGGCTGCTCAGCTTCCCGGCCCTCACGGCCGGCGCGATCATGCTCCTCCTCGACCGCCATGGCGGCACGAGCTTCTTTCTCCCGAGCGGCCTGATCGTCTCCGGCACCCCGATGGCCAACGTCGGCGGCACGCCGCTCCTGTTCCAGCACCTGTTCTGGTTCCTCGGGCACCCCGAGGTGTACGTCCTCGTGCTCCCGGCCATCGGCATCGCCTTCGAGGTCATCCCCGCGTTCGGCCGCCGCCCGGTCCACGGCTACAAGTACAGCGTCTACGGGCTCATCCTCATCGCCTTCCTCGGCATGATCGTGTGGGGCCACCACATGTTCGTGTCCGGCATGAACCCGTTCCTCGGGAAGTACTTCTCGATCTCGACGCTTCTCATCACCGCGCCGTTTGCGATCCTCGGCGTGAACCTCGTCGCGTCGCTCTGGAAGGCGCGCATCCGGTTCACGACCTCGATGCTCTTCGCCCTCGCCCTCGTCTCCGCCGTCGGCACCGGCGGCATCGGCGGCCTGTTCCTCGCGACGTCCGCCGCCGACCTCCATTTCCATGACACCTACTTCGTCGTGGGCCACTTCCACCTCATGATCGGCGTCGTCACGCTGACCGGGACCTTCGCCGGGATCTACTACTGGTTCCCCAAGATGTTCGGGCGCACCATGAACGAAACCCTCGGCAAGCTCCATTTCTGGCCCACGATGATCGGCACGTTCGTCGTCTTCACCGTGCAGCACTTCCAGGGGCTCGGGGGCATGACCCGCCGTTACTTCGAGTACGGCCACCGCGTCTTCGAGCCCGTCGTCGCCCTCAACCACACGGTCACGATGTTCGCGTTCCTCGCAGGCGCCGGGCAGATCGTGTTCTTCGTGAACTTCTTCTGGAGCGCGTTCCGCGGCCCCAAGGCGTCCGAGAACCCGTGGGAAGCGACCGGGCTCGAGTGGACCACCGCTTCCCCCCCCGGCCACCTCAACTGGCAGGGCCCGATCCCCGCCGCGCCGAACGATCCGTACCAGTACGGCCTCGGGAGCGACGGCAACGGCTTCCGCATGCAGAGCGCAAAGGACTAGTCATGGCCCAGGCCTGGCAGGAAGACGGGTGGGAACGCGCGATCGCCGCAGAACGGCGCATCGATACGTTCCAGACCCTCACCTTCTTCATGGTCGCGGGCGTCATCATGCTGTTCACCTGCTTCACGGCGTCCTACCTCGTGAGGCGGGAAAGCGCGGACTGGGTGAAGCTGGCCCTGCCGCCGATCCTGTGGGTCAACACGGCGGTGATCGTGCTGAGCAGCGTGACGCTGGAAGCGGCGCGGAAGGTGAAGCCCGCCGCGGCGCGGCGCTGGGTGGGGATCACGATCGGGCTGGGAGTCGTGTTCGTGGCGGGGCAGGTGTTGGCGTGGCGGGAACTTGCGCTGAAGGGCGTCTTCGCGACGTCGGACCCGCACGCGTCGTTCTTCTACATGCTGACGGGGATCCATGCGGTGCACATCGCCGCGGGGATCACGGTGCTGGGATATGCGTTCCGGCGCGCCGGGAAGGCCCCGCTGGGGCTCTGCGCGGCGTGGTGGCACGTGGTGGGAGCCGCCTGGGTGTGGGTGGCGGTGCTGATCTCGGTTCTCTAGATGGGGACAGGCCGGGGTAGGGTTCCAGGGTGCTCCCGGTAAGTGATCCTTCGACTCGCTTCGCTCGCTCAGGATAAGCCGGGCCTGAGGGAGGCTTGTGGAAGTCGAAGGGCGGACCCCGGCCCGGCTTAGGAGCTACGATGAGCACGACGGCGGTGGCGGAACATCACCACGGGGCGGCGGACGATACCGAACCCGGGTTCTACGGCACGACGTGGCAGAAGCTGATGATGTGGTGGTTCATCATCGGGGACGCGATCCTGTTCGGGTCGTTCCTGGCCGCGTACGGGTTCGTGCGGATGTCGGTGACGGATTGGCCCGACCCCTCGAAAGTCTTCAGCATGAATTTCATCACCGTGATGACCTTCGTGCTGATCACGTCGAGCGCCACGATGGCGACGGCGGTCGGGGCGTCGCGAGCCGGCAATCACAAGATGGCCTGCAACTTCACGATCCTCACCGCGATCGGCGGCCTCGTGTTCCTCGGGATGCAGGTCGTGGAGTGGTCGCACCTGATTCACGAGGGCGCCCGCCTGAACACGAACCCCTGGGGCGCGCCGGCGTTCTCCGCGTTCTTCTTCACGATCACCGGTTTCCACGGTTCGCACGTGCTCTCCGGCGTCGTCATCCTCCTCATCACCGCCATCAACGCCCTTCGCGGCAAATCCGGTCCCGAAGGCGTCGAGCTCGCAGGGCTATACTGGCACTTCGTCGACCTCGTCTGGGTCTTCGTCTTCGGAACCTTCTACCTGCTCTAGGAACCGCCACCCATGAGCGAACAGCACGCTGAGCACGCGTCCCACGGTTACAAGGGCTACTGGATGGCCTGGTTGCTCCTCCTGATCCTGACCGTCGTCATGATCAGCATCCACAACAAGACCGTCCTCCTCGCGGGGATCACGGTGAAGTCGATCGTGATCTGCATGTTCTTCATGCACCTCAAGTTCGAGCGCAAGATGCTCGTCTGGAGCGTCGCGCTCGGATTCATCGCCGTCTTCGCGCTGTTCTACATCATCCACTTCGACGCGCAGCTCGGGCGGCTCGGGCTCTAGCGGGGCACCATGAAGCGTCTCCTCTTCGGTTCGGCCTTCGTCCTCGCGCTCTTCCTGGCGTTCTCGCCGGAAGCGCGGGCCGGGTCGTGCTGAAAGCAGGCGCAGCCGGGCGAGGATCAGGTTGATCCCGAGCAGACCCCCGGATTCCGGCGCGGGACGGCGCTGATGATGGTTGTGCCGTACGTGCTGATGGCCGGGCTGGGGACGCTCGCGTGGCGCCAGTACCGCCGCAAGGTGCGGCTCGAGCGGCACGGCGGCTGGGCCTAGCGTCGGGCCGTTAGTTATCTGGAAGCCCGGCGAGAGACCAGGAACAGCGCCAGCGCCCTTCCCGCCCCGACCTGGATCGCGCGGGCGCGGAGCTGGGTCGCCTTGGAGAGCTGGCGGCGGCCGGCGAAGACCTCGGCCATGAGCAGGTAGAGTTCCGCGGCGAGGTTGGGGGACATGCTGGTCGCGAAGGACCAGAGCGACTCGAGCGGCTCCGAGCCCGCAATGACGCCCGCGACCGGCGACCACTCCGGTACCGCCGCCACCGTCTCCGCGAGCCGCACGATCGCGTCCTCCGCCCGGTTCATCCCCGCCAGCGCCGCGCACTCGAGCAGCACCCGGAACAGCTCCTGCAGCGACTTGCTCGCCGCGTACGCCGCCGCTTCACGCTCGAGGATCGACAGCGCTTCCGTCGGGTTGCCGTCGAGGAGCGCCACGAGCGCGAGCCAGTTGCGGGCCCAGGCGCCTTCGTTGGAGGGGTGCGCGGCGCCGCCGATGACGACGGTGAGGGAAGCGCGGGCGGCGCGGAGGTCGCCCTCGGCGATCTGGGTTTCGGAGAGGCGGAGCATGGTGAGCCAGCGGTCGCGTGCGGCGAGGTTGACGCTGAGCTGGAGGGTTTCCTGGAGCTCGGTGCGGCAGCGGGCGATGAGGTCCGGGGTGACGCCGGCGCGGGCGAGGGCGGCGTGGCATTCCATGCGGACCTCGACGGCGAACTTCTCGCGCGCGAGCTGGCGGGTCGCCTCGTCGCGGACGCGGGCCGGGCCGCCGAGAGTGCCGCAGAGGCGCAGCATTTCCGCGCAGACCTGGGCGGCCTCGACGGCGTCGAGCCAGCGCTGCCGGAGGAGCTCCTGGTACATCGCGGCGGCGCGGTCGGGGGACTCGCGCTCCATGCGGTCGATCGTCTCCAGCAGCAGCGTCCAGAGCTCGATGCGCACCGGGTCGCCGGGGTAGCGCTGGCACCCCTCCTGCAGCGCCACGACCGCGTCGTAGTTGTTCCCCGCCTTCAGCTCGAGGCGCGCCTGCCCGAGCGGGATGACCGCCTCCAGCGGCGTCCCGTCGAGTTTCCGAAGCGCTTCCAGCGCCTCGAGCCGTTCGCCGAGCTCGATCGAGCAGAGCGCGGCCTTGTAGTGCGCGAGCAGGCCTTCTTCGCGGTCGGGGTGCGTCTCCCCCATCTCGCGGTACATCTCGCGGGCCTCCGCGATTTTCCCGAGCTGGTAGAGCTTGTCGGGCAGCGCGAGGAACGTGAGCTGGAGCGGGGCGCCGCGCCCCTCGAGCTTGACGTCGCGGAAGGAAGCGCCCTCGTCGTCGCAGGAGAGGCCGACGCGGTCGCCGCGGAGGGGGAAGAGGTCGCGGTACTCGAGGGCGCGGACGCCGTTGATGGTGAGGGAGATGCGGTCGCCTTCGCGGAGGACGAGGATGCGGTAGCGCGTGCGGGCGGCGAGGCGGACGTCGAGGCGGCGGACGGCGGCGACGCCGTGGCGGATGAGCTCGACGCGGCCCTCGGGGCCGGCGGCGAGGCGGATCTGGTAGCCCTCGAGGGAGAACCCGCCGCGGATGGCGAGCCAGACGGAGGCTTCCCAGGTGCTGCGGTCGACGTCGGCCGACAGCGTGAACTCGAGCCGGATGTCGCCGGTGACGCGCGGGACGGCGACGACGCGCGCGGACTGGCCGCCGGCGCAGACGAGGTCGCGGCCCTTGCGCGCCCAGCGGCCGCTCACCTGGTCCCACGCCTCCGCCCCCTTGCCCTCGGAGACGTCGCGCCACGGGACCCGCCCCGCGAGGAACTCGTCCACCGCCCGCGCCAGTTCCCGCGCCGTCGGGTAGCGCTTCGCCGGATCCGCGTCCATCGCGTGCTCGACGATCTGGCACAGGGCGCGGGGAGCGAAGCGTCCCGGCCCGCGCTTGTGGACGGGGATGATCTCGGCCTTGAGGGTGGCGCGAAGGGCTTCGTCGGGGTCGCTGGTATCGACGGGGGGCTGGAGGGTGAGGATTTCGTAGAGGATGGTGCCGAGGGAGTAGACGTCGCTGGGGGGGCCGACGAGCGTGCCCATGCCGGCGGCCTGCTCGGGGGACATGTAGCCCGGGGTGCCGACGATGATCCCGTCGCGCGTCAGGCCGCCCTCGGCGGGCGCGACGATCTGCTTGGTCTCCCCGCGCTTGCGCTTCTCGCCGAGCGTCCTTGCGAGTCCCCAATCGAGCACGAGAACTTCGCCGAACTCTCCCAGCATGATGTTGCCGGGCTTGAGGTCGCGGTGGACGACGTCATTGAAGTGCGAGAACGCGATCGCCTCGCAGACGCGGGCGAAGGCGCCGAGGAGGGCGGTCAGGGGCCAGGCTTCTTCTTCGCGCGGCTTGCGGTCGCGGAGACCCTCGAGGATGTCGGAGAGGGGGCGGCCCTGGACGAGCTTCATCGTGTACCACGGTCCCCAGGTCTTGTCGTAGCCGAGCTGGTGGACGGGGACGATGCCGGGGTGGGCGAGGCGGCCGGTGACGATGGCTTCCTCGGAGAGGCGCTCGGCGAATTCGGCGGAGAAGACGTCGGGGCGGAGGACCTTGAGGGCGACGTCGCGGTCGAGGACGGGGTCGTGGGCGAGGTAGACGGTGCCCATGCCGCCCTCGCCGAGGACGGAGAGGATGTCGTAGTTGCCGATGCGCGACGGCTGGCCCTGGGGCATGGCCACGGCGACGGGGGGGACGGTCGCGGGTTTCGCCGCCGACGGCGGCTGGCAGCGGTCGCAGAGGCGCGACGGCTCCCCGGCCGGGAGTTCGGCGCCGCATTGCGGACAGCAGTGGACGGTTCCGGACAAGCCTCGTTCCCCCAGGGCACCACGGTGTGGCGCGGATTATCGCATCCGTGCATCCCGAATTGTCTTCGCGCGGTTACCTTGCGCTCGCCAGCTTCCTCACGAATTCCCTTTCGCCGCCGACGGAAAGCGCCTGGCGGCGGAGACTCGTCGCCGAGGCGTCGCGCTGGCGGGCCATCTGCAGCTCGGCGCCCGCGATGTAGAACTCGGCCTGGAGGTTCGGAGTGAGGCCGCCGGCGTACTTGTTGAACGCGTCCATCGGCTCCCGGCCGGAGAGCGCGTCCATCACGGCCTTCCACTCCGGGTGCGCGCCTTCGCCTTCCAGCGACGGCACCAGCCGGTCGCGCAGCCCCATCCACGACAGCGCCGCCGCCTCGAGGATCGCCCCGATCAGGTGCTGCGGCTGCGGCGTCGCCGAGTACTCCTTCGAGTGCGACGCCAGCGACGTCAGCGCCTCCTGCGGGCCGCTTCCCACGATCCAGCACAGCGCGAGCCAGTTGCGGGCCCAGGCGCCCTCGACCGAAGGGTGCGGCGTTTCCTTCATGACGACCGACAGCCAGCGGCGGGCGTTCTCGAGTTCGCCGGAAGCGATCAGGGTTTCGCAGAGCCAGAGGATGACGCGCCAGCGGTCGCGTTTGCCGAGGCGGGCGCCGAGGGCGAGCGTCGCGTGCAACGCGAGCCGCGACCCCTGGACGAGAGCCGGCGTCATCCCGGCGCGGGCGAGCGCCGTGTGGCACTCGAGGCGGACCGGGACGTTGTGCGGGTAGACGGAGAGGATCCGGAGCGACTCGGCGCGGATCTTCGGCTTGCCGCCCATGAGGCCGGCCAGCGCCATAAGCTCGGAGATGACCTGGCCGGTTTCGTGCGGTTCGAGCCAGGGTTCGCGCAGGAGCTGTTCATAAAGGGAAGCGCCGAGCTCGGCGGACTCGCGGCTCACGCGGTCGGCCGTCGTCATGAGCAGAGTCCAGATCTCGACGCGGACGGGGGCGTCGACGAAGCGGCGGCAGCCGTCGCGGAGGGCTTCCCAGGCTTCCATGATGTTCTTGGAGCGGAAGCCGAGGCGGGCACGGCCGAGCGCGGAGAGGGCCTCGAGGGTCGTGCCCTCGAGCTGGCGGAGTTCCTCGAGGGCGGCGTCGTTTTCGCCGAGCTCGATCGAGCAAAGCGCGGACTTGTAGCGGGCGATGAGCCCCTCGTCGCGGTCGGGGTGCGACAGCGCGAGCTCGCGGTAGAGTTCGCGGGCCTCGGTGAGCTGGCCGAGCTGGAAGAGCTTGTCGGGGAGGGCGAGGAACGCGAGCTGGAGCGGCGCGCCGCGGGTCTCGACCATGACGCGGCGGAGGAAGATCCCGGGCCCGTCCGCGGCGACGGCGACGCGGTTGCCGCGCAGGGGGAAGACGTCGCGGTATTCGAGGGCGCGGGCGCCATTGATGAAGAGCGAGATGCGGTCGCCTTCGCGCATGACGAGGAGTTCGTAGTCCGCGCCGGCGGACAGTCGCAGGTCGAGGCGGCGGATCGCGATCACGCCGTCCCGCACGAACTCCACGCGCGCCTCGGGGCCTCCCGCAAGCCGGATCTGGTAGCCGTCGACGCTGAACGCGCCGCGCAGCGCGAGCCAGAAGCCGATCTCCCACGAGGTGCGTCCCTCCGCCCTCACCGTCGCCGCGATGCGGACGTCGCCGGGAAGCGGCGATTCGAGGATGGCGCGCGCCGGGCCCGCGAGGCACGTCAGCGAGTCCGCCCCGACGTCCCACTTGCCCGCCGGCGCCTGCCAGTTCGCCTTGCCGCCTTCGGCCGCCGGGCGCCACGGCGCGCGGCCGCCGAGGAAGTCCTCGATCGCGCGCGCGACCTCGCGGGCCGACGGCGGCCGGTCCGCGGGGTTGAGCGCGAGGCATTTCTCGACCAGCGTCACCAGCGCCCGTGGCGCCGAGCGGCCGTGCGGGCGTTTTTCGAGCGGGACGAGCTGGCCCGCGATGACCTTCTGGAGCGCGTCCTGCGTCGTCGCGGCGTCGACGGGGGAGCAGCGCGCGAGAAGCTCGTAGAGGATCGCGCCGAGAGAGTAGACGTCCGAAGCGAGCCCGATCTCGTCCGCGACGCCGCGCGCCTGCTCCGGCGCCATGTACGCCGGCGTGCCGATGATCTGCCCGTCGCGAGAAAGGGCAGAAGTGTCCGACCCCGGCGACTCGGCCCCCGGCGCCTGGTAGAACTTCGTCGTCGAGGCCTTCCCGCCTCCCGGCTCGTTGTCCCCGAGCTTCTTCGCCAGCCCCCAGTCCAGCACCAGCACTTCGCCGAACTCCCCCAGCATGATGTTCCCGGGCTTCAGGTCGCGGTGGACGATGGTGTGGTGGTGCGCGAACGCGATCGCTTCGCACGCCCGCAGGAAAATCCCGAGCAGCACCGGGAGCGTGTACTTCTCGAGGTCCTCCGCGCGGTTTTCGCGCAGCCCCGCGATCACGCTCGACAGCGCGCGGCCCTCGACGCGCTTCATCGAGTACCACGGCCCGTGCACAGGGTCCTCGCCGATGCGGTACACCGGCACGATCCCGGGGTGCGCGAGCCGCCCGGTCACCACGGCCTCGTCGAGCAGCTTGCGCGAGATGCGGTCGCCGATCTTCGAGCGCGGCACCTTGAGCGCGACCAGCCGGTCGAACCCCGGTTCCATCGCGAGGTAGACCGTCCCCATCCCGCCCACTCCCAGCACGCCGAGGATGTCGTGCCCGCCGACCTGGCGGGGAAGGGGTTCCTCGGCGGAGCCGTCGGCCGGGGATTCGCCCGCGCCGGTTTCGCCCTGTCCCGTCTGCGTCGGCGGCGTCTGCACTGCGCGGCACAGCCCGCAGAGCGACAGCGTCGACCCCGGCTCGATCGGGAGCCCGCAGCGGGTGCAGAACGCTTTGTCGGCGGTCGCCATGGAGAGCGTTACTTTAGAGGGTGCGGGCGCTGGTGAACAGCGCCGGGAACGGCCCCGGAAACGGCAACCACAAAAAGGCGAATCTTCAAGTAAAGGGCGAACTACAAAGGGACAACTTCAAGCCGGGGTTAGAAGGCCTTTCTCGCGCCCCAAACCCCCGTTCCGTGCCCCTTGAAGTTGACCGTTTGAAGTTGCCGTTTCCTTGGAATTTGCACTCTTGTCGTTGCCGTTTCCCCTCACTTCCTTCCCTCCACCCACTTCTTCCACCCCGCCACCTTCTCGTCCATCTCCGCCCCCTCCGACTTCCTCGCGGTCAGCGCTTCCAGCGACGCCATCGCGATCTCGCGGACCTCGCCCCGGATGAGGTCGTTGCCGCGCGCGTCGCGGAGAGTGGCGGAGCGATCGTCGTCGAGGAGGGCGAGAAGGGCCGCGAGGGCGGCCTCGCGGGGCGCGCGGGCGAGCGCCGCGGCGGCGACGAGCCGGACCTCGGCGTCCTCGTCCTGCGCGGCGCGGGCGGCCTCGGAGGCGTCCGGCCCCGCGAGCACGATGCGCCAGGCGACGGCGCGGAGCGTCGCGTTCGTGTCGGCGAGGCACCGCCGCGCGTCCTCGATCGCCGGCGGGTCGATCACCGACAGCGCTTCCAGCGCCGCCTGCCGGAGGATCGGCGCGCGCCCCTCGACCGCCAGCGCTTCCCGGATCGCCGGCGCCGCTTCACGAGCCTTCATCCGCCCGCAGGCGTCGATCGCGGCGCGGACGACGTCGGTCCCCTGGTCCTGGAGGGCGCCGATGGCGGCGCGGGCGCCGTGCGGGTCGCCGATGAGGCCGAGCGCCTCGATCGCGGCCACGCGGACGGCGGAGACGGGGTCGGAAGCGGCCTCGGAGAGCTTCGGGACGGCCAGGGAGTCGCCGATGCGCCCGAGGGTGCGGGCGGCGGCGGATCGGACGGTCCCGTCGGTCGCGGACAGCCCCGAGAGCGCCGGAGGCATGACTTTCTTCCGCACGACCTCCGCCAGCCGGTCCGCCTGGCCGCCGCAGTTCTTTCCCCATTCTCCCGCCACGCTCAACGCCAGCACGCGCAGCCCCGTGTCGGGGTCGGTCAGGAGGGGCACGAGCCGTTCGAGGGCGTCGGCGTCGCGCACGGTCGCCAGAACCGCCGCGCGCCGCGAGACCAGCAGCAGCGCATCCTTCCGGACCCGCCCCGTCCCCAGGTCCACGAACCTCATCGCCGGCGCCACCGCCTCCGCCCCGCCGCACGTGATCCCCAGCAATTGCACCCACTTCACCAGCGACTCGTCGTCCGCTGTCAGGATCTCCGCCGGCGCGTCCGGGTATTTCTCAAGGAACGCGGCGGGAAGGGCCGTTTTCCACTCGATGATCGCGAGGGCGCGGGTGGCCTTCGCGCGGACCTCGGCGTCCTCGCTGCTGGCGGCCGCGCGAAGGGCCGGGATCGCGGGCGCGCCGATCTCGATCAGGCGATCGGCCGCTTTTTCGCGCGCCTCGTAGTCGTCGTCCCCGAGCGCGCGGACGAGGTCCTCGACCTCCCCGGCGGCCGCAGAGGCGGCGAGGACGATCAGGAGAAGGAGCACGCGCATGGGCGGATGCTAGAAGGTCGGGGGCGCGAAGGGAAGCGTGGGGGGCGCCAGCCGATCTTCGCGCACCGTTTTCGGTTGTTCGCGCCCACCGCCCTCCGTACCCTTCCCGCCATGAGAAACCTCCTCCTTGCGGCGGCTGTGCTGGGATTCGCGTCCGGCTGCGGACCGGCGCCCGCTCCCGGCCCGGCGGCGGTGCGGGTCGGCACGGAAGCCTCGTACGTCCCGTTCGAGTTCCAGGAAGGCGGCGAGATCAAGGGATTCGACGCGGACCTGATCCGTGCGGTCGGTCGCGAAATGGGGCGCCCGATCGAATTGTCGAACTCCGAGTTCCAGGGACTCGTCCCCGGGCTGAAGACCAACCGGTACGACGCGGTGATCTCCTGCGTGACGATTACCGAGGAGCGCAAGAAGGAGGTCGACTTCAGCGACCCGTACTACGACGCGGGCCAGATCGTCGCCGTCCGTGCGGACGAATCGGGGATCAAGTCCAAGGACGACCTGAAAGGGAAGCGGATCGGCGCGCAGTCGAACACGACGGGGTTGGACCAGGCGAAGACCTTGGGCGGGAGCGTCGTGAAGGAGTACGAGGACGTGAACATGGCCTTCCAGGATCTCGCCAACAACCAGATCGACGCTGTGATCAACGACGAGCCCGTCAGCCGCCGCCTGGCTGCCGTGAAGCCGGGTTTCAAGGTGGTGGGCGAGGTGTTCACGAAGGAGCAGTACGGGATCGTGGTGAGGAAAGGCGAAGCGGCCCTCCTGGCCGAGATCAACAAGGCGCTCAAGAAGATCCGCGACTCCGGCGAGCTCCAGAAGCTGAAGGAGAAGTGGATCACGAACCCCGGGAAGTAGGCCTTGGACATTCACCCCTACCTTGAGTTCATCCCGAAAGCGCTGGCGCGGACGGCATTCCTGACCGTGACGTCCCTGGCCATCGGGCTGATCCTGGGGCTGCTGCTCGGGCTGGCGCGGGTGGGTCCGATCAAGTTGCTGAGCCGGGCCGCGACGGTCTACGTCGAGATCGTCCGGGGAATACCGCTCTTCGTTCTGATTCTCTACATCTACTACGGGCTTGGGTCCTTCATCGGGCAGTACTGGGTCGCGAGCCCTTACTTCTATGCCACCGCCGCCTTCGGCCTCTGCTATGCCGCCTACATTGCCGAGATCTTCCGCGCTGGATTCCAGTCGCTCGACCGGGGGCAATCGGAGGCCGCGCGGGCGCTCGGCATGACCCGCCGGCAGGCGACGCGACATGTGCTCCTTCCCCAAGCATTCAGGAACATCCTTCCCGCCTTGGGAAACGAGGGGGTCGCAATGCTGAAGGACACTTCCTTGGCCTCCGTGGTGACGATCGCGGAGCTGACGCAGTCGGGGAAAGCATACGCCAGCCTGAGTTACCGCTTCTTTGAGGTCTGGACGGTGGTTGCGCTCTGCTACCTGGCGCTGACGATCCCGCTTACATGGGGAGTCCGCAAACTCGAGGCTCGACTCGGTGTCCGCACCGCCCCTCATACGTCTTAAGGGCATCCGCAAGTCTTTAGGCGGCAAGGAGATCCTTCGCGGGATCGATCTCGACATCGCGAAGGGCGAGGTCCTCTGCGTCATCGGCCCTTCCGGCTCCGGCAAGTCCACCCTCATTCGCTGCATCAACTTCCTCGAAGTCCCCGACCAGGGGACCGTCGAATTCGAGGGCACCCCCGTCCGCCCGGACGAATCCCTCGACGCCCACCGCGCCCGGGTGGGGATGGTTTTTCAGCGCTTCAACCTCTTTCCCCACCTCTCCGTCCTCGAAAACCTCACGCTCGCCCCCACCCGGGTGCTCGGACTTTCTCCCGCCCAGGCCGAAGACCGCGCCCGCGCCCTCCTCGACCGGGTCGGCCTCGCCGACCGAGCTTCCTCCTACCCCGCCGAAATGTCGGGCGGCCAGCAGCAGCGGGTCGCCATCGCCCGGGCGCTCGCCATGCAGCCGCAGGCGATGCTGTTCGACGAGGTCACGAGCGCGCTGGACCCGGAGCTGGTGGGGGAAGTGCTGGAAGTGATGAAAGGGCTGGCGCGGGAGGGGATGACGATGGTGGTGGTGACTCACCAGATGAAGTTTGCGCGGGAGGTGGGGCATCGGGTGGTGTTTTTGGAAGGCGGAGTGGTGGCGGAAGCGGGGAAACCGGAGGAAGTTCTGGAGAGGCCGAAGGGGGCGCGGCTGAAGGAATTCCTCGGACATTTCTCGTAGATTGACACAAGTCGTTATTTATCAATGCTTTGCGATATGATCATTTTGCTATCGTCAAAATGAAATGCGCTTGAATCGCCCTCCCCGAGCGTCATACAATTTGAAATGGTCGTTGTGAGCGGGTGGCACGCCGACCCCCTCAAGGCGAGCTTCTCCTCACAACGGCCCTCCCTTGCTCACCATCACTAGCGCCAAGTTCGTGGGTCGCGACGCCGAATTCCAGGCGTTCAAAGACCTCATTGCCCGGCGCATCCTGCAGCCCGAACCCGCGGCCCACGACGTCTTCATCATGACCGGCCCCCCGGGGATCGGGAAATCCCGGCTCCTGCAGGAGTTCAAGTACCACGCCCTGATGAAAGAGGTCGGCTTCTTCATGGCCACCTCCCACGACGACGACGTCTCTTCCTCCCCGTTCCTCGACATCATCCGCCGGATGGTCCACCAGACCCTCGGCGCCGCCGGCCCGATGGTCGGCTCCCAGACCCGCCGCCTCCTGGCCCAGACCGCGATCCCCAAGAACCTGGCCCAGCTTCTCGACAAGCACCGCGCGGCCCTGACCCCGTTCATCCCGGAGTTCCGCGCCGAGGGGCACACCCCCGAGCCCCCCCGCGGCCCCGCCTGGCACAAGGCCGCCTACACCTTCCTCGCCGACACCGCCCGCGTCATCCCCGCCGTCTATGCGGTCGAAGACCTCCACCTCGCCGACGAACACACCCTCGCCCTCTTCCGCGACCTCGCTCTCGCCGCCCCCGACCCCGCCCGCCGCCTCATCCTTGTCGGCTCCACCTACGGCGACCTCTCCCCGGCCCACGCCCTCTCCCCCCTCCTCGCCCAGCTCCGCGCCGCCGGCCGCGTCAAGGACGTCCGCCTCGAGGGCCTCAAGGCCATCGAGATCGCCGAGCTCATCCGCAACATGCTCCAGATGGACCGCAGCACCATCCCGCTCGTGAAGCGCATCATCCAGGACTGCCAGGGCAACCCGCTCTTCGTCGAGGAGCTGATGAAGCTGCTCATCGAAGAGCGGGCGCTCTACTGCGAGACGACGCGGTTCCGCACGAACCTCGAGCAGCCCGCCGAGTTCCGCTTCCCCGCCTCGCTCGCCGAGTGCTACGTCCGCCGGCTGTCCCACATCTCCACGGACGCCCGCCGCATCCTCGCCGTCCTTGCGGCCCTTCGCCGCCCCGTCGACCTCAACGCGATCGCCGAGAGCGCGGGGTTCGAGCGCGCCCGGATGGGCGAACTGCTCGTCGAGGCCGAACGCAAAGGCTTCATCCGCAAGCACATCGAGGAAGACCGCGTCACCTACCGCCTCCGCCACCCGGCGATGCGCGAGTCGGTCATGTCCACGTCGTCGCAGGCCGGCCAGACCTCCTGGCACGGCGAACGCGGCCTCCGCGAGATCCTCGAGATCAACAAGGCGCTGCTCACCGAGACCTCCCTCGAGTCCCTCCACCGCCGCATCCTCGACGGCGCCGCCCTCCTTTCCGGCGCCGAACGCGGCTTCCTCCTCGCCCGCTCCGACGGCGAAACCCGCGTCGCCGCCATCCGGCGCTTCGACGCCGAAAAACTCCTCGGCCCCGCCTACCGCGACCTCATCGACAAGGCGAAGCTCGTCTCCGTCCCGCAGCGCACCGTCGTCGGCGGCGAGGGCGCCGACCTCGTCCGCTCCAACCCCGAAGGCCTCGGCCTGCGCAGCACGATGTTCGTGCCGCTGTCCGTCGGCGCCGAGAACTTCGGCGCCCTCTGCCTCGACAACTCCCTCGCCGGCGCGCCCTTCCGCGAAGAAGACCTCCGCCTCGCCACCGAGTTCGCCGAACAGGCCGCCCTCGCCCTTCGCAGCCTCCAGCGCGCCCCCGGGCCGGACCGGGAGCCGGAAGCGCCGTCGCGGACGCTGGAGAACGTGGAGCTGTCCTACATCCGGGAAGTGCTGGCGTGGACGGGGGGGAACCTGGCGCAGGCGTCGAGGATTCTCGGGGTGCCGTATGTGACCTTGTGGCGCAAGGTGAAGAAGCACCATCTGGCGGTGAAGTAGGACCGGCAACCGGGGTTGCCGGAAACGGCAACTACAAGACGGCGAATTTCCAAGAAAACGGCAACTTCAACGGGATAACTCCAAAGTGGGCGGGCGAAACACGCCGCGCGCCAATCCATGCCGTCTTGAAGTTCTCCGTTTGAAGTTGCCCTTTCATTGGAAATTCGCCGTCTTGTAGTTGCCTTTTCGCGCCCTACCGCTTCCCATACCTCCGCCCCGCGAACTTCTTCCCCTTGCCGTCCGCGCGGTTCTCCCCCGACTTCGGCGCGTCCGAGATCTTCTCCCCGCCCGCGGCCTCGGGCACCGGCGGCGGCGCGATCTGCTCCATCTCGTTCTTCTGCCCCTCGGTGAGCGTCACGCGCATCGTCGCCGGCGCGGCCCGCAGGTCCATCTTCACCGTCGGCGGCTTCGCGCCCTGCGTTCCCGGCGCCGGCAGCTCGAACGGCATCCCGGCCGGCGGAGGCGCGGCGGGCGCGACCTCGCCGATCGGCTTCGACTT
This sequence comes from uncultured Planctomycetia bacterium, assembly GCA_964590435.1. Classification (GTDB taxonomy): domain Bacteria; phylum Planctomycetota; class MHYJ01; order WSZJ01; family WSZJ01; genus WSZJ01. The sequence goes on along the minus strand of CAZPWT010000008.1, from coordinate 2,601 downwards.
CTCCACCAGCTCGAACGCGATCTTCTCCGGCGTCACGTTCGACGTCCCGCACTTGGGGCACTTGATCTTCTGACCCACCGCCAGCCCCGCGACGTTCATCTTCATCGCGCACTTCGTGCAGAACACCACTCGCCGCCCCTGCTTCTTGTTCAGCTCGAACACCTGCGCCTCGGTCAGGTAGGCCTTCTGCAGCATCACCCGGTCCACCGTCGTCTGCCGCCCTTCCTTCTCGATCTCGTCCTGGAACTTGAGGCACTCCTCGACGCGCTCCTTCGTCGTCAGTTTCTCCTTCACCGCCAGCGCGCCGAATTCCACGTCGCCCTTGCTCGGCATGGTTTTTCCTCCAGGGGCCGCGCCGGGGGAAGCGCGGCGGAAGGAGAACTCTAACGGTGGGGTGCGCGGGGATTGGAGACAAATTGATTGCGGAGGCGCGGCGTGAAACTGCGCCGGGAAACGGCAACGACAAGAAGGCAATTTCCAATGAAACCGCAACTTCAAGAAGGCGAACTTCAACCGGCAGGCCTTGCCCGGCCTGCTTGTCGTTGTCCCTTTGAAGTTCTCCGTTTCCTTGGAACTTCGTCGTCTTGAAGTTGCCGTTTCTCCCACCCCCCGTGCTAGCATCGCCCCACTCATTCGAGGCCCGCGCCCGTGGTCAAGATGGAGCTCTCCCGGATCGTCATCTGCGAGACCAACGACGAGCAGGTCATCGTCCTCAAGGAAACCGGGGGCGAACGCTCGTTCCCGATCTCGATCGGCATCTACGAGGCCGCCGCCATCGACCGCAAGATCAAGGGCCACCGCACCCAGCGCCCGCTCACCCACGACCTCCTCAATTCCGTCATCGCCGAGATGGGCGCCCGCCTCGCCAAGGTCGTCATCACCGAACTCCGCGACAGCACCTTCTTCGCCAAGCTCATCCTCGAGCACGAAGGCAAGGAACTCGAGGTCGACGCCCGCCCCAGCGACGCCATCGCCCTCGCGATCTCGTCCAGCGCCCCTATCTTCGTCGACGAATCCGTCCTCGAATCCATCGGGCCCCAGTAACGCGGAGGGCGCAGCCCGCCGAAGCCCGCCGAAGCCCGCCGAAGCCCGAAGGGCGAAGGCGGGCCAACCCCCGCCCCTCCCGGGCGTTTAACCTCCTAACCCCCCTGGGAGTCCCCATGCGTCCGCTCGCCGCCCTCCTCCTCCTCGCCTCCGCCCTCCCCGCCCCCGCCGGCGGCCTCGTCGAACTCGCCGGCAAATCCATCGACGACTACACCTTCTCTGCCCGCGGCCGCGCCTGGTCCTCCGACCAGGGCGCCGAAATCCAGGACTCCAAGACCGTCCAGCAGGGCAGCCTCATCGACCTCTTCGACGACACCGACCTCGACAACCGCCTCTACATGCCCTGGGTCGACGCCGAACTCCGCTTCCAGGAACTCGCCATCCGCTTCGATTGCTGGTGGGCCTCCGACCACGTCCGCGGCGAATTCGCCAGCGACGAAGGCTTCGACGGCCACGTCTTCCTCAAGGGCGACGACGCACTCTTCCGCTTCACAGCCTTCCAGGGAAGCGCCCATTTCGAGTGGATCCCGCTCGACCTCGGCAGCTCCAAGAAGATCGGCCTCGAGGTCGGGCTCCTGATCGGCGGCCGCATCACGCGCATGGAAGCGGAGATCCGGGATTCCGCGTCCGGCGAGCACTACCGCTCGAGCGTCGTCGCCGCCGCGCCGGACCTGGGGCTCACCGTCTCGCTCGGCCTCCTGAACTTCCTCGAGCTGGAGACCTGGGTCACGGGGATGCAGTTCCGCATCGGCACTTGGGACTACCGCTCGCTCGAGGCCGGCGCCGAGCTGCGGGTCTTCATCGACGACCATTTCTACATCGGCCTGGGCTACCACTACGACTTCCGGTCGATCGAGAAGGGCGACTCGACGGACAACGGGCGGCTGCTCGACTTCCTGTATCACGGGCCGTCGGTGGGGATCGGCCTTCAATTCTGATTCCGTGAGCGAAGGCCGCCCTTCGGCGCGCGTCGCCGGGCGTCCGGCGCGCGCGGGAGCGGTTAGGTCGAAACGGCCCAAACCCAGCGCGCCGGACGCACCGGCGCCGCCCGCCTTCGGGCGACCTCCGCTCACGAAATCAGCGTTCCTGGCCGACCGCCATCGCTCATTGCGGACAGTCAGCGGCGATCCGAACCCGATGAATGCCCCAAATCCCCGGCTTTGCGCGCGATCGATACAGGGATATCCTAGCCGTCGCCGTAGATCAGCGCAGAGGATCGGGGAGGGCCTGAAGTGGGATCGGGTGCGGCGCGCCAGGTGCGCCGCCCCGATCCCGCTTTTCGAAACCCAGACCCGATGCGCTGAGGAGGGTTGGCAGAGCGGTTTATAGCACCGGTTTTGAAAACCGGAGACCTCGCAAGGGGTCCGGGGGTTCGAATCCCTCACCCTCCATCGAATGGGCCGACGTGCCTAACGGTGTTCATCTGGCGGCGCCATTAGCGGTCCGGCCGGGATAATCCCTTGACACTCTGACGCCTCTCAACCGGGTCCTCCTGGACCCCGAGAGGAGGCAGGACATGAGTGCGGGAAATGGCAGCGCAGGACGGAGGAAGAAGCA
>CAZPWT010000007.1:0-119648 GCA_964590435.1 uncultured Planctomycetia bacterium | reverse complement strand
GGCTCGCGCATTTGCTCGGCGAGGCTTCGTGGTCCAGAATTGCTTCTGGGCACGCTCGCTCCGCTACAGGCTGAACGGGTAATTCGCCTGGTGGACACCTCCCAGTCCACGTGATGGAACGGACTTTCCTCGGCACACCGGACAAGATTGAACGCACCTCTTTCTCTTCCGGGGTGTTCAAGAAAGCCCGGAACGAATCGGCCCGGCCGGCGTCCTATCCGGACAACCGACTTTCTCTGCAAGGGAGTCCGCCTTGAAACCGTGGATCACCGCCGCCTTCGTCGCCGCCCTGTCCCTCTCGGCGCTCGCCGACGCCGTCCTCATGAAATCCGGCGAGCGCTACATCGGCGACGTCACGGAGCAGGGGGACTCGCTTCGAGTGAAGAATGCCGCCTTCCCTGACGGCGTCGTGGTGAAGAAGGCCGACGTGAAGGTCGTCTATCCGAAGCCGGAGGCGATGCTGGAGAAGCTCGAAAAGTCGCTTCAGGCCGCGATGGCGAAGTACGAAGAGGGCAAGAAGGCGGCGGACCCGAATCCGTTCATGAAGGCAGCGGCGGACCTGCTGTTCGACCCGGAGCTGGAAGCGCAGGAGGCGGCGGAGGTGTACCCGGCGGAGAAGAAGCAGTTCGACGGGGTGCTGACGCGGATGCACGAGCTGAGGAAGATGTGCCGGGACGGGCAGCGGATGGACGGGCCTGCGGCGCCGGAGAAGAAGACGGCGGACCCGGCGAAGCCCGAGCCGCCGAAGAAAGCCGATCCCGCGAAGCCGGACGCGAAGCCTGCGGAACCGAAGGCGGCGGGGGGCAGCGACCCGGCGGGGGTCCTCGAGACGATCCGCACGGGCGGCCCGAATGAGCTCTCGGTGACGCTTTCTGGCCTGGACATCCCGAAGGAAGAGCGGCTCGCGGCGCCGATGATGGAGCGGCTGAAATCGGAATCGGACCCGCAGGCGAAGGCCGCGCTCAAGGACGCGCTCGGGAAATACCCCGGGTACATCGTGGTGCGCTGCGCGGAGAACACGCTCAAGTCCAAGGGCGTGACCGACGCGTTCCGCCGCGACTGCGTGGACATCCTGTCGACGAAGAAGGAAGACAAGGCGATCTCGATGATGTCCGACTTCGCGTTCGCCGCGGAGATGCGCGATCTTCGCGAATACGCGCGTGGCCCGCTCGCGGCGTACGGCAACGCCTGCCTCAAGCCCACGAGCCGCTACATCCACACCGCCGACGCCCGCACCCGCACCGAGGCGGTCGATTTCATCGCCGCGATCGGCACGCCCGAGGCCTACGGCGTGCTCGCCGGCTGCCTGATCATCGGCACGTCCAAGGAGCTCATGGCCGCCGCCTCGATCGACGTCCCGCTGCGCGACCACGTCTGCGAACTGATGATCAGCGGCGGCGACAAGGCCTGCCCGGCACTCGTCTCCTCGCTCTCGAACGGCAACCTGCGCAAGTGGTCCTGCTACTGCCTCTGCAAGATCAGCGGCGAAGGGTATGCGGAGAGCGACCTGAAGAGCTGGTCGGCGTGGTGGAAGCGGCGCGCGGCCGAGAACAGCGGCAAGTAACGGCAGTGTTGAGGATTGAGTTTTGAGAATTGAGTGACGGCAAGTGAAGTGTTGGCAGCCTTCACTCAATACTCACCACTCACCCCTCAACACTGCCTTGCGACGGCCTCGGCAGCCGAGTCCTTCGCGCCCGACGGCCTCTCGCGAAGAACTACTTCTTCTTCGTCAGGCGTCCCGCGATCTTCGCTTTCTGGAACTTGGCCAGGATCGCCTCGGCTTCCTTGATCGGGACGTCCTTGACGACCGGGATGACCATGCGCGCGGCGAGTTCCTTGGCTTCCTTGATCGGGCAGCTGCGGACCTCGGCGATGATCTTGGCGGCGGTCTCCTGGTCCTTCGCGCCCGGGATGCGGTTCAGGAAGACGCTGGCGAGGTCGCCCCCGACTTCCTCGACTTCGTCCATGTCGACGGACGGCTTGATGATCCCGCCGGGTTTGACGGGACCGGGGCCTTTCGGCGGCGGTCCCTTGGGAGCCGGGCCTTTCGGCGCGGGCTTGGCGGGGGCCTCCTCGACCGGGAGTTCCTCGATCTCGTCGAGCGGCTCGATGTCGTCCAGCGGCTGCACGTCGTCGACCGGGGAGACGTCGTCCAGGTCGAGCGTCGGCACCTCGTCGAGCAGGTCCACCGTGCCGAGATCCTCGTCGTCGCTCGGCTTCTTCGGCGCGGGCTTCGGCGGAGGAGCGGCCGGTTTCGCGGGCGCCGGGGCGGGCTTGGACGGAGGAGGAGGCGCAGGCTTCGCAGCCGGGGCAGGCGCCGGGGCGGGCTTCGCCGCGGCCGGGGCCGGCGCTGAAGCCGCTTCAGCCCCCGCAGGCGCCGGCTTGGGCTTGCCGACGCGACGGAACACGAACGTCTCGCCGCACGCCGGGCACACGAACGCGTTGTTGTCCCAGATGAACGACACCGCCGTCACCAGACTCCCGCCGTCGGCCGTCCCGAACGACGGCTTGATCGGCCAGTTCACCTTCGGGATCCGGTCCTGCGGCCGCGCCGTGATGCGGAACTCGATCCCCGCGCCCGAAAGGTCCATCAGCTTCGGCTTCAGCACCCGCACGTCCTGCTTCGTCAGCCGCGACAGGAAGATGATCGGCGCCGACTTCAGGATCTGCTCCGCCACCTTCGACTCCAGCGTGAACGTCCGCGCGAACCCCGCCGTCGCCTCCGCGATCTTCGAGTCTTTCGAGGACTCGATCACGATGCTGTATTCCGCGTCCGCTTTCGACAGGTCGGCCGTCTTGGGCTGCTGCGACATTGCGGGCTCCTGATCCTGGAAGAATGGGTTGAAGAGGAAAAAGGCTAGCAATGGCCGCGGGGGGGGTCAAGAAAGGGGAGGTGGGGGGAAAAGGGCCACGAAACGAAAAACGAAAAAGGAAAAACAAAAAAGGAAAAGCCCGGCGGACCCGGCCTTTTCCTTTTTTGTTTTTCCTTTTTCGTTTTTCGTTTCGTGGCCGTCTTACCTACATCCACTTCCGGTCCCGATACCACCTCCCCGTCTCAAGAAGCCCATCCACATGCCCGATCCGCGCGCTCCACCCGAGCGCTTCCCCCACCCCCCCCGGATCGCATGCCCACCCCTCCGCCAGCATCTCCGCCGCCTTGTCCCGGTTGAAAATCGACCGGCCTCCCGTCACCGTCTCCGAAACCGCCGCCGCCGCCTTCAGCACTCCCGCGGGGATCCCCACCCCCAGCGCCGGAGCCCCCACCGCTTCCTCCACCCTCTCCGCCAGCCCCCGCGCCGTGATCACCTCCGGATGCGCCAGGTAGTACGTCTCCCCCGCCTTCCCTCGCTCCGCCGCCGCGATCAGCCCCGCCGCCAGGTCGCGCGCATGGATCAGCGACAGGCGCTGCTCGGGGTTGGGAAGCGGCTTCAGGTGCCACGCCACGATGCGGAAGATCTCGAGCACGGCCTCGTCGCGCGGGCCGTACACGATCGGCGGCCGCGCGATCACGACCGGGACGCGCCCCGCGAACTCCCCGCAGACCGCTTCTGCTGCGGCCTTGCTCCGGCCGTACGCGGAAACCGGCTTCAGCGGATCGCCGTCGCGCGACACCCGGCCTTCCGCGCACGGCCCCACCGCCGCCAGCGACGTCACCACCACCACGGCCTTCAGCGGCCGCTTCGACCGCGCGCACGCCGTCAGCAGCTTCCGCGTCGCCTCGGCGTTCCCTTCCAGAAACTCCGCCTCGGTCCGCGCCTTGATCACCCCCGCCACGTGGATCACCGCGTCCGCGTCGTCCAGCGCCGCGTCCAGCCCCACCCCGCGCGTCGTGTCACCGGGGGCGATCCGCACGTCCCTCCCCTCCAGCCACCGAAGCCGGTTCGGGTCCCGCACCAGCGCCGTCACCGCGTCGCGCCGCGCCAGAAGCGCATCGACGAGGTGCGAGCCGACGAATCCCGTGCCGCCGGTGACGAGGAAGCGCATGGGCGGGAATACTACCGGCGGCAGGCGGCGGTGAACATGGCGCCGCGATCAGGGCTTCGGCTTGCGTGAAAAGACCGTCACGAGCCATGCAACGGTCGCAACGACCGGGATGCTGAGCCAGAGCGCGGCGCCTAACCACGCCTTGTACTCCCCCGTGAACACCTCCGGCCAGAATGTAACCGTGACTGAAATCGCAATGGCGACCGTGACTCCCACGACGACCATGATTCGCCACCGGCGGCGATGCCGTGCGAGCGTCTCGGGTTCGACCCGCGCGCGGACAATCCGAAGCGGACCGACATCCACGAGGACCGCTTGAGCGCTTCCCTGGCTGGCCGCATTCATCGCCGCGAGTTCGTCGATCCGCCCGGCGATTTTCAATCGGTTCCTGACCGACTCCACGACGGACCCGTCGCGTCGAAATCTCGACCGCAGGGACGTGACCGCGAGAACGAGGACGCCCATGGCTAGACCGGCGACAAAACTCACGGCCGACCGGAACTGGACGGGAGACGAATCCCGCACGGGAGCCTGGAAGTCCCGGCTGTATGAAAGCGCCAGGAGCAGCAACCCGAGAATCAGGCAACCTGCCGGGAATGGCCTGGACGGCGGGCGCGGTGCCGCCCGCCGCCTCAGGTCGCTTACGAAAGCGGACTGCTCGGAAGTTAGTTGCTCCGGGGAGAGCTTCTCGAGGATCGCGGCCGCCTCGTCATGCTGACCCAACTCCACAAGGACGCCTGCTGTGTTGGCGGCCAGCGAGAAGTCCCGTGAATCGCGGCCCAGGGCCACCCGACCAAGAGCGGCAGCTTCGGCCAGTCTTTCTTCAGACCACAACTCGGCCACTAGGTCGCCCATGGACGCCTCGGGCCGGCCGGTTACCTTCCGATTGTGGCGCCTCTTGGCGACTTCAAATACCGGGAGGAGGACCAGGCTCAGCACAATCTGGACCTGGCCGGAAATCTCCATGACGTGATTCTCGAGCTGGAGCAGATGGACCAGGAGAAGGGTGACCATGCCCCCGGGATAGCTGAGACCCGAGATCATCCAGATGAGCCCGACGTGGCGCCCCTTGGACCAGAATTCGGTCCGGCCGTGGCGCAACCGCCTCCACAAGGCGGCCGAAATCAGCAGCAGCACCACAACGGGAGTCAGGAGGGCGGGAATCCATTGCGACGCGTCGGGAATGAAAAATCCTCCTATTCGGGATCATGGGGCGGGATGACCATCCAAGACTAGCAGACACCTGCTGAATCCCGTTCTCTGCGCTATCGAGATCCTTCGGCCCAGAATCTCTGCTTCTCCGTCGCCTCACTCAGCGCCTTGAACCCCGTCGTCCTCCCCTGCTTCCACGCCTTCAGCCCTTCCATGTCCATCATCTCGCGGTGCTTCGGGTTGTCGTAGCTCATGGAGAACAGCGCCTTGAGCCATTTCGCCTCGGCGTCCTTGGGGAAGTCGTCGCGGACGGTGAAGACGCAGTGGTCGAAGCGGTCCGTCGTGGCAAGGATGCGGAAGTCGCGCGGGGAGATGGTGCCGTCCTTCGTCCAGGTGTCCCAGTTGAGGTCGAGCATCGCGCAGGCATCGGCCTGGCCGCTCTCGAGGCACTTGAAGGCATCGCGCTCGCCGCCGATGTGGTCGCCGTGCTTGCCGACGAGGACGTCGAAGCGGCGGAACCTGAAATCGCGGCCGGGCTCGAGGCCGGCGCGCTGGAGGAGGCCGAGGGGGATGAGGGTGGCCTGGGGGGAGTCCTTGGCGCCGACGGCGATTGTGCGGCCCTTGAGGTCGGCGACGGTCTTCACGGGGCCGGCCGCCTTCACCACGAGATGCGAGACGCGGTCGCAGTCCGTGTCGCGCATCGCGATCGCCCGGCACTTGCCGCCCGACAGGCGCTGCGAATCCAGCCACGCAAGCGGCGAGTTCCACGCGATGTCGATGTGCCCCTTCACGAGCGCGTCCACCTGCAGCGGGTAATTCGTGTAGAAGACGACGTCCATCGGGACGCCGTTCTGCTCGAAGAAATCGCGGATGATGTCCCAGATGACCGAGACCTTGGGGTCGTACAGCACGGCGCCGACGAGGATGGGGCGGTTCATGAAGGGCTTCTCCGGTTATTGGACGGTGAACGACGCTTCCAGGGTCGCGGACTTTTTCAGCGTCGCGTAGAGCGGGGCGCGGTCGAGGGCCTCTCGCCATGCGGGGTCGAGTTCCTCTGCGTCGTGCGGGGACTGGGCGAAGACGCGGAGCTTCACGAACGCGATCGCCGGGTCGCCGGTTTCGCCGACGACGCCGAGCGTGACGAGCGCGTTGCCGAGGCGCCCCTCGACTTTCGCCTCGATCGCGCCGACCTCGAGGCGACGGCGCGCCGCCGCTTCACGCAGCCCCACGACGACCTCCGACGCGAGCGCGCCCAGGGCGTGTTCCAGCGCCGTGACACGCGGGAGTTCGCGGTCGAACGAGACCGGCGGGCCGACCTCGAAGCGGTGCTTGCGGACGTACACCGTCGCCGCGCCGCGCGACGACGCGACGACGCGCGCTTCCCATGTGTGGTCCCGACCGTCTTCCGAAGTCACCGGGCCTCGCTAAAACAACGGCATGCCGCACACGGCTTTTCCGATGAAATCGTACAGCGCGTCGCTGACGGGCGCCATGACGGTCGCGGCGCGGCTGTCGCGGAAGTAGCGGTCGAGGCCGACGTCCTTGCGGTAGGCGGCGCCGCCGCAGACCCGCATGGCGAGGTCGGTGACCTCGAGGGACGTCTCGGCGCCGGCGACCTTGGCCTCGAGGACGCGAAGCATGGCGTCCTCCCGGTTGGTTTCGACGGCGTCAAGCGCGTCCAGGAGGAAGCCGCGGACCAGGTCGATCTTCACGCGGGCCTTCGCGAGGTGGCCGCGGACCTGGACCAGGGACGCGATCGGCGCGGCGTCGTAGGAGAACTTCGATCCCGTCACGTGAGAGACCGCCCTCGCCAGCGCCCCTTCCATGAGCCCCACCGACACGGCGCAATTCTGGATGCTGAAGAACGGCATCACGACGCCCATCATCACGTCGAACCCCTTGCCGTCCTCGCCCAGCCGGTTTCCCTCGGGGATGACGACGTCCTTCGCCGCGATCGGCGCCGAGGCGTTCCCGCGCAGCCCCATCCCGTCGAACTTCGCGGGCAGCGACAGCCCAGGCGCGTTCGAAGGCACCCACCACAGCGAGCTCAGCCCCGGCGCGGACGCCGGCTTGCTCGACCACACGTAGAAGTCGCAGACCCCCGCCGAGGTGATCAGCTGCTTCGCCGCGTTCAGCTTCACGCCCTTCGCCGTCTTCTCCGCCGAGCTCACCGGGATCCAGAAGTGGCTCCTCGACCCGGACTCCGAGAACGCCAGCGTCGCGAGCTTTCCGTCCTTCGCGATCGCCTTCTTCATCTCCGGCGTACCGCACTTCTCCGCCACCGCCGTGGAAGCGTTGTGCATGATCCAGATCATCGCGGTCGAGGGACATTCGCGGGCGATCCGCTCCGCGACCGCCACCGCGGTGCGCAGCCCGTGGCCGTGCCCGCCGGAGTCCTTGCCGCTCACGACCCGGAGCAGCCCCGCCGCGCGCAGCGCGTCGATCCCCTCTTTCGGGAATTTCCCCTCCGCGTCGATCGCCGCCGCGGCCGGGCCGATGACGTCCGACGCGACCTGGGAGGCTTTCTCGAGAAGCGCCTGACCGTCCGCGTCCAGTTTCCACATGTTCGCCATGATTCGCCTCCGGGCCGAAGGGGGATTCGTCGGGATCCGCCGCGCGATCGCGGTGGAAGGCCGGGGAGAATGAACCGGCGGGAATCCCCGTTCAACGCATAAACCGGGCGGCACCTTATCGGCTTTGTCGATGAGCGGATTCCCGCGCCGGCGCCGCTTCCCGCTCGTTCCCTTGCGCCCCCCTCGGGAATCGGTTAGAACGCGACGCGTGGTGGACATCTTCAAGAAGGCGCTCGACTGGCAGGAAGCCCGCGTCGCCCAGCGCGAGGGCTGGTATCCGTACTTCCGCGCGCTCGACAAGGCGATGGGGCCCAAGGCGATCTACAAGGGCCGCGAGATCATCATGTGCGGCTCGAACAACTACCTCGGGCTGACGCACCATCCGAAGGTGAAGCAGGCCGCGCTCAAGGCGATCGAGGACTACGGCACGAGCTGCTCCGGGTCGCGCTTCCTCAACGGCACGCTCACGCTCCATGAAGAAGTCGAGCGGCGCCTGGCGAAATTCATGAAGCGCGAGTCGTCGCTGGTGTTCTCGACGGGGTTCCAGACGAACATCGGGACGATCACGGCGCTGGTCGGGCGCGGGGACACGGTGGTGATCGACAAGACGGACCACGCGTCGATCGTGGACGGGTGTTACCTGTCGTTCGGCGAGACGAAGCGGTACCGGCACAACGACATCGAGGACCTGGAGCGGGTGATCAAGGACGTGAAGGACCCGCAGCGGTGCCTGGTGATCGTGGACGGGGTGTTCTCGATGGAGGGGGACCTGGCGGACCTGCCGGGGATCGTGGGCCTGAAGAAGAAGTACGGCTTCCGGCTGATGGTGGACGACGCGCACGGGATCGGGGTGATGGGAGAGCACGGGCGCGGGACGTGCGAGCATTTCGGGCTGGAGAAGGAAGTGGACCTGGTGATGGGGACGTTCTCGAAGTCGTTCGCGTCGCTGGGGGGGTTCATCGCGGGCGACGACCAGATCATCCACTACATCAAGCACCATTCTCGCGCGCTGATCTTCAGCGCGGCGATCCCCGCTTCGAACGCGGCGTCGGTGCTGGCGGTGTGCGACATCCTGGAGAACGAGTACGGGCCGCTGCGGGACCGCCTGTGGCGGAACACGAACAAGATGGCGACGTCGCTGAAGGGGATGGGGTTCCAGACGGGGCACACGCAGTCGCCGATCATCCCGATCCTGGTGGGCGACATGAGGAAGACGTTCGAGTTCTACCTCGGGTTGCTGCAGGCGGGGGTGTTCGTGAACCCGGTGATCCCGCCGGCGGTGGAGCCGAACCGGACGATGATCCGGACGAGCTACATGGCGTCGCACACGGACGAGATCCTGGACCAGGCGCTGGGGATCATCCAGGGGGTGGGGAAAGCGGTGGGGGTGATTTGACGGCGGGGAAAGACCAGGAAACGAAAAACAAAAAACGAAAAACAAAAAAGGAAAAGCTCCGGCAACACGCGGCTTTTCCTTTTTTGTTTTTGGTTTTTCGTTTTTCGTTTTGTGCGCCGTGAACATGACCATCTCCCCCGTCGCAACCTCCTCCGACCTCAAGGCGTTCCTCCGCCTCCCGTGGTCCATCTATCGCGGCGATGCGAACTGGGTTCCGCCGCTGCTGGGGGAAGTGAAGAAGCTCCTGTCGAACGGGCACCCGTTCCACAGGCATGCCGAGACGCAGCTCTTCCTTGCACGGCGCGATGGAAAGGTCGTCGGCCGGATCGCCGCCTGCGTGAACCGGGCGCACCTGGACGCCTGGAAGGACGGCGCGGGTTTCTGGGGATTCTTCGAATGCGAGGATTCGCGCGAAACCGCCGCGGCGCTGTTCGACGCCGCCGCCGCCTGGCTGCGCGAACGCGGCATGACCGTCCTGCGCGGCCCTTGCTCGTTCTCGACCAACGAGGAATGCGGGCTCCTGGTCGAGGGATTCCACGAGCCGCCGACGTTCATGATGACCTACAACCCGAAGTTCTACGTCCCCCTCGTCGAGGCGTGCGGCTTCACGAAAGCAAAAGACCTCTGGGCGTGGCTCGTCGACCGCCCGTCCTTCACGCCGCCCGAGAAGATGTACCGCGTCGCCAAGCGCCTCCAGGAACGCGAAGGAATCGTCGTCCGCCCCGTCGACATGACGAAAGTCGAGCAGGAACTCGCCCTCCTCCGTGAGGTCTACAACAAAGCCTGGGCGAACAACTGGGGCGCCATCCCCATGACCCCGGAGGAGTTCGAAGTCGTCGCCCACGACTTCCGCAAGATCGTCCGCCCCGAATTCCTCCTCTTCGCCGAGGTCAAGGGCCAGCCCGCGGGCTTCTCCCTCACCCTCCCCGACTACAACTTCGTCTTCCGCAAGATGAACGGCTCCCTCTTCCCCTTCGGCTGGCTCACCTGGCTCCTGAACGTCGGGAAGATCCGCCGCCTCCGCTACATCACGATGGGGATCCTGCCGGAGTTCCAGCGCCGCGGCCTCGACTCGATCTTCTACATCGAGACGATGCAGGCCGGCCTCAAGGGCGGCTGGCAGGAATGCGAGATGTCCTGGATCCTCGAGGACAACGCCGTCATGAACAACACCATCGAGGCTTTCGGGGGGAAGCGCACCAAGGTGTACCGGATCTACGACCGGCCGATCTGAAGCGGGGAGTAAGATGCGCCGCATGCGCGTCCTGTCCCTGGTCCTCCTCTGCGCGATCTGCGGCGGCGCCGAGACGGCGGAAGAGCTGCTCGCGCTCGACTCGAAAGCGCGGGAGACCTGGAAGAGCTCTCCCGTCTCGCTCACGGGGAGGATCGTCGACGAGGACGGGTTCGGGGTGAAGGCGACGGTCGCGACGCCGGACGGGTCCGCGACGGCGGACAAGCGCGGCTGGTTCCGCGTCGAGCAACTTCCCCGCCGGAACGCGCTTCTGACCGTCACCGCCGACGGCTTCTTCACCGAACTGCGCGTCGCGGACCTGGAGCTCCCCGCGGGCACCGACGCGGCGGAGATCGGCACGATCCGGCTGCGCGCCCGCACCGCCGGCCGGGCCCGCCTCGTCTTCGGCGGCGACACGATGATGACGCGCCGCTTCTTCACCCCGGACAACGTCGAAGCGCCCCCGGCCGCGCCGCTCCGGAAGGAGTCCGTCGCCGCCGACGCGGCGGACCTGCTGCGCGAAGTGGCGCCGGTCCTGAAGGCGGCCGACCTGGCGATCCTGAATCTCGAGACCGTGGTGGGCGCGGACCTCGGCCCGCCGGTCTCCACGAAGGAGCACAACTTCCTCACGCCTCCCGGCGCGCTCGACGCGCTGAAGGCCGCCGGGGTCGACGCGTTCACGCTCGGCAACAATCACTCGTGGGACCACGGTGAAGCAGGACTGAAGAGCACGCTGGCTGAGCTCCAGTCGCGGGGACTGGCATCGTGCGGCGCGGGGACAAACGAGGCAGACGCCCGCAAGCCTGCGCGGCTCGAGACGCCGGGCGGATCGTTCCGGCTCCTGTCCTACTGCAGAGTCCCCGGGAAAGACGTGCCATCGCTGGCCCAGGGCGCGCGCGGTGGCGCCGCCCCGATGGACCCGGAGGGGCTGGAGCGCGACGTCCGCGCCCTCGCCGCCGCCGGGCCCGTGATCGTCGCCCTCCACGGCGGAACCGAATACTCCAGCGTCCCGACCGCGGAAATGAAATCCGCCGCGCGCGCCGCCGCACGCTCCGGCGCCGCCCTCGTCGTCGGCCACCACCCCCACACGCCCCAGGGCCTCGCCCTCGTCGATGGCGTCCTCGTCGCCCGCTGCCTCGGGAACTTCGTGTTCGACCAGTCGGCCTGGGAAGCGCTTCCCGGCCTCCTGCTCGTCGCCGACTTCGAGGACGGGCGGCTGGAAGCGGCGCGGCTGGTGCCGATCGTGAACGACGACTACCGGCCGAAGCTGGCGGCGGGGCCGCTGGCGCGGTGGACGGCGCGGCGGATCGGGGAGCTGTCACGCGGGGTCGCGGTGTATTGGGACGCGGGAGGGATCGAGGTTGCACTGGAGGCGCCGCACCGGGCGGTCTCGGAGCGGCAGGCGATCCTCGCGGAGGGGCAGCCGGCGCGCGTGGCGCCGGACGACCCGGCGGCGTTCGTCGTCGCGGCGCAGGCAAGCGAGACGCTGGAGTCGGGGCGGGACGTGCTGCGCGCCGGCGGCTTCGAGGACGACGACGCGGACGGCGACGTCCTCGAGAGCGGCGCGTGGAAGCTATCGCCGGGCGCGCGCCTCTCACCGTCGGGGCAGCGCAGCGGGACGGCGGCGCTGCGCCTCGTCGGCGCGGCCGAAGCATCGACGCGCTTCCGCATCCCCGTCCCGGGGAGCTTCACGATCGCCGGCTGGTGGAACGCCCCGCGCGGCGCCTCGGCCCACGTGACGTGCGAATTCTGCGCTTCCGGGACGCTGGAGCCCTTCACGACGGTCATCGCGGGCCGGATGGGATCAGGCGGCGCGGGATGGCGGCCGTTTTCGTTCGAGGTCGCGCGGCCCGACGGGGCGCGCGCTTTCCGGCTGCGGATCTCGGCGGACGATCGCCCGGGCCCGGTGGCCGAGATCCTCTTCGACGATCTCGCCGTGGTGGAATGGTCGCCCGTGAAGGGGCGCCGCGAGGCGCCGAATGACTGGGACTGGCTGCGGGCGAAAGCGGCCCGGGGGACGACGCCGGTGACGCTGGAGATCGAGCGGCTCGGGAAAGACTGAGGCCCGGGAATTCCGCCGCGGGAGGTTGACGCCGCCCCGGGAGCCTCTACGCTGGGCCTCCCCGAATCGAATGAGGAACCCCTGATGCTTCGCCGGATCGCCGTTGCCGTCGCCCTGGCCCTGATCGGCGCTTCGAACGCCTCCGCGCAGGCCGGGGATCTCGAGAAGAAACTGCGCGCGACGGATCCGCGCCCCGGGCAGCGGTGGGTGGACGGGCGCCCGGAGATCGGGGTGAAGGAAGTGCGGGTGCACGAGGGAGGCAAGGAGATCCAGGCCTGGGTCGTCCCGCCCGGGGGCGAGATGTCGATCAAGATCGGCGGGGAGAACCGGATCCTGGTGCAGGCGCGGCCGCAGATGGAGAGCCGGACGTCGCCGGAGCTTTCGTACGCCGTCGTCTGGACGCTGGACGGCGGCCCGGAGCAGCGCAAGAAGCTGAAGACCGTCGCGCACCGGACCGCGCTGTTCGAGGGGGGCATCGACGGCGTCCCGGGGGTGATGGACGACTTCGTCATCGACGTCCCCACGCAGGGGTCGCACACCGTCGTCCTCCGCGTCCCGGCGGACGCCGCGAGCGGCGTCGTCCTCCGATTCCGGTACGAGGAACCGAAGCCGTCGGGGAAAAGCTACGGGTCGACGACGGGGCCGGACTCGCACCGGGAGACCTGGTGGATGGGGACGGTCTCGTGGCTGACGTTCGGTTACGACGACAACGTGTGGCGCTTCTCCGACGACGACAGCCACGCGTACGAGGAGCACAAGCGGAACGACCCGCAAGACAAGTTCGACCACATGGACTCGGTCGCCGACTTCTACGTCGACTCGGAGCTGGACGTCCACATCATCACGCCGGAGAACCCGCTGGGGCGTTTTTACCTCGGGGGGACGATCGAAAACCGGTGGTACATCCAGAATCACCACCTGAGTTCGGACACGTTCGGGGCATACCTGAAGCACTCGATCCTGCCGAACCTGAATTACAAGGTGTGGGGGAGGTGGGGACCGGACCGTTTCTACCGGAACCTGAACCCGCAGGAGATCCCCGGGTTTCAACGGGCCCACGCGCACTACGACCGCTACGAGATCGGCGGGCGGTTGTGGTTCCGGTGGTTCAAGGGGTTCTCGACCGCCCTGGGGTACGAATGGGCGCTCAACGACTGGAACGGGAGCTTCAACGCGCGGGACGTGAAGTCGAACAGCCTCAAGCTGGAGTTGCAGGCGACGCCGGCGAAGTGGATCACGGTGGGGCTGGACCTGGAGGGAGAGGTCGGGCGAGCGCTGGCGACGGGGGACGAGCGGGACGGATCGTACCGGCAGTTCTCCCCGGAGCTCGACGTAGACCTCACGCTCGGGAGGGTTCTCGTCGGCGGGTCGTACCACCTCGACTGGCGCTTCTACACGACCGACCACTCGCGCGCCCAGGACCCGAACTACGCGGACCGCGAGCAGATGACGCACGAGTTCGGCGTCTACATCGGCTACCGGCTGGGCGAATCCTCGAAGCTGACACTCAAGTACACTCGGACGGCCCGCACCGTGGACCTCCCCGGTAGGTCCGGCTCGTACGCCGAGGGGTTGCGCGAGTACAAGGCCAACTCCCTCGAAGTCACCCTCCTGTTCCTGTGGCCCTGATCCGCGGAAAACGGGTAGCCTCCCCCGCATGAGCGTCCTCGCCGCTTCCATGGCCGGTGCGCTGGCCGCCGGCGGCTGGTGGGAATACCGGCGGCACCTGCAGAACGTGCGGGCGATCCCGACGCGGATCCACGTGAACGGGACGCGCGGCAAGAGCAGCGTGACCCGCCTCATCGCCGCGGGGCTCCGCGCCGGCGGGATCCGGACGTTCGCGAAGACGACGGGCACCGAGCCCCGCATGATCTTCCCCGACGGGCGCGAAGAGCACATCCCGAGGCCGGGGCGTGCGAACATCATCGAGCAGCTCAAGGTGTTCCGGCGCGCGGCGCGGGAAGAGTCGCAGGCGATCGTCGTGGAGTGCATGGCGCTCCAGCCGCACATCCAGTGGCTGGCGGAGCACCGGATCGTGAAGTCGACGGTGGGGGTGATCACAAACGTCCGCGCGGACCACCTCGACGTAATGGGACCGACCGTCGCGGACGTCGCTCGCTTCCTGAGCGCGACGATCCCGCCCGGCGGCGTCCTGTTCACGGCGGAGCATGACCTGCTCCCGATTCTCGAGGAACGCGCCGCTGCCGTTGGCGCCCGGGTGATCGCTTCCGCGGAGTCCGAGGTCACCGATGCCGAGATCCGGTCGTTCGGGTACGTCGAACACCGCGAGAACGTCGCGCTGGCGCTCCGGGTCGCGGCGCACTGCGGGGTGGCCCGTGAAGCGGCGCTGGAGGGGATGCGGAGGTGCACGCCCGACCCCGGGGTGCTGCGCGTGCACCGGATCCGGTATTTCCAGAAGGAGATCGAGTTCGCGAACGCGTTCGCCGCGAACGACCGCGACTCCACCCTGATGATCTTCCGGCGGCTCGGCCTCGGCACGCACGCGGACCGCCGGAACATCGTGATCTTCAATTCGCGCGGGGACCGCATCCAGCGCGCCGAGCAATTCGCGGACATGATCGCGGCGGACATGGGGAATGTCGACACGGTGATCCTGGCGGGCGACCTGACGGGCGCGGTCGTGAACCGCGCGATCCGGCACGGCGCGCCCGAGGACAAGATCGTCGACCTCGGCGACCTTTCCGAGGAGCAGGTCAACGTCGTGTTCGAGGCGGTGCTCGACGCCACGCCGGAGCGGTCGCTCGTGGTCGGCGTCGGGAACATCGGCGGCCTCGGGCACGCCATCGTCCATTACTTCCAGAACCGCGGGGAGGACCGGCATGGCGCCGCCGCCAGCTGAACTCCCGACGAAACGCCGCCCCCGCCTCTGGCTCCGCGCCGCCGCGGTCACCCTCCTCGCCGCTTCCACGGCCTGGGCGGCCGGCGCTTCCACGGGCACTCCCCCGCCTGTCGACAACCTGATCGAAGCGATCGCGCTGGGGCTCGTGGTGTCGCTGGCGTTCACGGAGACGCTGGGGCTGGCGACGGGCGGGATGATCGTGCCGGGGTATGTCGCGCTCGCGCTGGCCCAGCCCCCGGTCGCCGCTGGCAAGACGATCCTCGTCACGCTCGTGGTCGCCCTCGCGACGTACGCCGTCGTCCGGATCCTCTCGCGCTACATGCTCATCTACGGCCGCCGCAGGACCGTCATCATCATCCTGGTCGCGTTTTCCCTCGGCGCCCTCTCGCGCTCGATCCCCATCGCCGTCGACGAGAAGACGTCCATCGCCCTCGTCCCGATCGGCTTCATCGTCCCCGGCCTCATCGCCGACTGGATGGAACGCCAGGGCCTCGTCCAGACCATCTCTTCCCTCATCATGGCCAGCGTCATCGTCCGGCTCCTCCTCATCGCCCTCGGTGGAGGCGCCGTCCTGTGAGATTCCGCGAAGGCAAAGTCCCCCCCGCCACCCTCGCCGGCCTGGCCCTCCTCGCCGCGCTCGTCTACATCGCCGTCGAGCGCTTCCAGGTCGACAAGCGCGAAGAGGCCTACCGCGAGAAAAAGGCCGCGGTCGCCGCGGTGCGCAAGGGGCAGGAAGCGATCCGTGCGGGGCGGAAGCGCGCGGGGCTGGAGATCAACTACGAGCAGGACCCGGTGCACACGGGGCTGATCGGGACGGACGACCAGTCGGGGGCGCTGACCACGGACAAGGGGTACCTGCGCGCCAAGCAGATCGCGACGCAGCCCAACCTCGCGGCCGTGATCGTGGCGTGGCTGAAGGAGGCGAAAGTCGGGAAAGGAGACGTCGTCGCGGTCGGCATGACGGGGTCGTTCCCGGGCGCCAACCTCGCGGCCATCGCGGCGATCGAGTCGCTGGAAGCGCGGCCGGTGCTGATCACGTCCGTCGGGTCCTCCACGTTCGGGGCGAATCAGGCGGAGTACACCTGGCTCGACATGGAAAAGGCGGCGTTCGACGCGGGCGTCATCCATCACCGCTCGATCGCCGCTTCCATCGGCGGCGACAAGGACAAGGGGATCGGGCTGAACAAGGCCTCGATCGAGGCGATCCGCGCCGCCGTCGCCCGGAACGGCGTCGAGCTCATCGAGGAAAAGACACTGGTCGATTCAATCTCGCGCAGGATGGACCTCTACGCGAAAGCCGCCGGGGGAATCGAGAAGGTGAAGTGCTACATCAACATCGGCGGCGGCCTGGCCTCGGTCGGCTCGAATCTCGTCGGCGACAAGCTGATTCCCACCGGGTACTCGGACAAGTGGGTCGAGCGGAACTACCCCGTCCGGGGGACCCTGCTTCGCTTCCTCAAGGCCGGCAAGCCCGTCATCCACCTGAACGACTTCCGCAAGATCGCCGAGGAACACGGGCTCTCGACAAAACCCACGGAACCCGGCGAGCCCGGCGAGGGGCCGTTGTTCATTTCGCGGCGCTACAACCTCGTCCTCGTGCTCGGCTCCCTGTTCGGGCTGATGGCGACGATCGTCTCCGTCGCGCTTCTCGACTTGCGCCACGCCATTTTCGGCCGCCCGACCCCGTCGCCCGCGCAGCCGAAAGTGGAAGTCCCGCCGCCGCCCCGAAGCGGGCCGGACCCGGGCGAGCCCGTCCTGTAGTCCACTTTCATCCGGCGGACCGATCCGATAGAATCACCGTTCCACGCCCCATGAAACCCGCCGCCACCTTCCTGCTCGCGCTGTCGCTTCTGGCCCTCGCCTCGCCTCCCGACCGAACGGTCTGGTCGACGGTCAAGCCTGCGGGGTCGCCGAAGGCAGTGAAGCTGATTTCAGCGGGGAAGCCGCTGACGTACTGGGCGCTCGACGGCGACGGCGCCTCGGTGCGCCTCAAAGGGCCGACCCGGCTCCGGATCTCGGTGCGGGGGCATTTTGCGACCGGCGACCCGGACGCACGTGAAATCGCGCTGAGCGTGGCGATGGACGGTGGCGAGGCGAAAGCCACGAAGCTGAA
The DNA here is from genome assembly GCA_964590435.1 of uncultured Planctomycetia bacterium. Classification (GTDB taxonomy): domain Bacteria; phylum Planctomycetota; class MHYJ01; order WSZJ01; family WSZJ01; genus WSZJ01. The sequence goes on along the minus strand of CAZPWT010000007.1, from coordinate 102,277 downwards.
GTGCAGCCGCACGAAGGAAACGACGTACGCGGAAGGGGCCGAGGGCGAGGCGCCCGGTGGCCGGGCGGAGCTGATCCTCGACGTGCCGGAGGGAGACCACACCTACGTGGCCCGGACGGACCTGCGGGCCTGCGGCGCGTTCGCGGTCCCGTCGAAAAAGAAGAAGATCCTGCGGACGGAGATGACGCCGGCGTCGTTCGAGCGGGCCGTCGAGGAGATCTACCAGGAGCGCGAGCGGACCTGGTACTTCGCCACCGAGGAGAAGCCCGTCACCCTCGAGGTAACCGGCCCGACGACGCTGCGGATTTCGACCGCGCTGAATTTCGACTCTTCCATGCGCACCGCCACCGAATGGAAGCTCGAGGTGCTGCTGGACGGGAACGTGGCCGCCGAGAAGTCCTGGAAGAGCAGCCGCAGCCACACGCGCAGCTACCCGGACGAGAAGACGCTGGTCCCGGGGCAACTGGAGACGTTCGACCTGCCGGTGCCGGAGGGGCGGCACAAGGTCGAGTTGAAGCCGCGCGGGAAGCTCTCGGCGGCGTTCCGCATCCAGATCCCGACGACGGACCTGAAGAAGGGCGAGAAGAAGTAGCGTTCAGGCGCGTTCGCCCGGGGCCTGCTGCTGTTCCTTTGCGCGGGCCGTCGTGATGAGCGCGACAGCCCCTACGACGAGCGCCCCGGCGGCGGCGGTGCGGGCGCCCGGCTTCTCGGCGTTGAAGGCCCAGCCGAGCAGGACCGCGACGAGGGGGTTGACGTAGGCGTAGGACGTCGCGACGACGGGCGTGGTATGGCGCAGGAGCCAGACGAACGCGCTGAACCCGACGATCGAGCCGAAGACGACCAGGTAGGCGACCGCAAGCGCGGACTTGAGAGTCACGGCGTGAACGTCGAGGCGCGGCCACTCCCCCGCCGCCGCGCCGACCGCGAGCAGCAGGGCGCCGCCGGCGATCATCTCCATCGCGGTGGCGAGAAGCGGCGACTCCGGCAGCTTCACGCGCTTCGACAGCACGGACCCCGCGGCCCAGGACGCCGCCGCGAACATGAGAGCACCCGCGCCCGCCGGGTCCACGGCGCCCGACTTCCACGGCTGCACGAGAAGCGCCACCCCCGCGAGCCCGACGACGATCCCCGCGATCACCCGCGGCCCGGGGAAGCGCCCGCCCGGGAGCATCGCCCCGATGAGGACCGCCCACAGCGGCACCGTCGCGATGAGCAGCGACGCAAGCCCCGAAGGGACGCTCTTCTCCGCCCAGCACACCGCGCCGTTCCCGCCCAGCAGCATGAGCCCTCCGATGAGGGCCGCCCCGGGCCAGTGCGCCCGTTCCGGCCGCGCGACGCCGCGTCCCCGGACGACGGCATACATCGCCAGCCCGGCCGCCACGAATCGCGCGCCCGCCATCGTGAACGGCGGCAGCGTGTCGATCGCGAACCGGATCGCGAGGTACGTCGAGCCCCAGATCAGGTACACGGCCGCGAGGGCGAGGGCGATCCGGGAAGCGGGGGCGCGGGAGGGCATGCTGGCCGCAGGCATAAGGGCGACCGGCGGAATGCGCAAGGGGGGAAACCGGTCGCCCGCAATCCTTCCGCCGCCCTGTCGGGCGGGTTACCATCCAGAGTTTGTCACGCCATGGCACCCAACACCACCCTCCTGAACGGCCGTTACCAGGTCATCCGCACCCTCGGGCGCGGAGGGATGGGCGTCGTCCATGAGGTCATGGACCACGTCCGAAAGGAAGTGCTGGCGCTCAAGACCGTCCGCGCCGACCGGCTCCCCAACGTCGAGCTGTTCCGCCACGAGTTCCTCCTCCTGTCGCGCTTCCGCCACCCCAACATCGAGCGCGTCTACGACTTCGGGAAGCTCGAGCCCGAGAACGACTACTTTTTCACGGCGGAGCGCGTCGACGGCAAAAACCTCTTCGAAGCGACGGAGAACGTCGACCTCGCGCGCTGCCTCGACCTCGGGGCGCAGGTCGCCCGGGCGCTGTCGTTCATGCACGAGCGCGGCCTGGTGCATCGCGACGTGAAGCCCGCCAATATCCTCGTTCCAGACCACGGTTCCACGCGCGTCATCGATTTCGGCATTGCGAAACCGCTCGACGACCTCGGCGAGGTCGCCGGCACGCTCGGCTATCTCGCCCCCGAGGCCCTTCGCGGGCAGCCCTTCGACCACCGCGTCGACCTTTACGCGCTCGGCGTCACGCTCTACGTCATCCTCGGGCGCATGCCGCCGTTCGAGGGCGTCACCACTACCGAGATCATCGGGTGCCACCTGTCCGAACAGCCGCGCCCCCTGCGCGAGATCAACCCTTCCATCCCGACGCGCGTCGAAGCGATCGTCATGCGCCTCCTCCAGAAAGACCCCGGCGACCGCTTCCAGAGCGCCGACGAGGTCGCCAACGAGCTCGCGATGGCGGCGGGGCAGTCGCCGTCGCTCGAGATGCGCAAGACGGTGGACGGCTTCCTCGGGAGCGGAACGCTGGTGTCGCGGGACCACACGCTGAAGAAGCTGATGGACGCGATGGCGATGCGGGCACGGATGGTGCTGCGCCGCGGCGAGGTGACGCGCGAGTTCGGGCGCAAGTCGGGGAACGCGCCGGTCCCGTGCGCATTTGCGGTCGTCGGCGAGTCGGGCTGCGGCAAGACGCGCTTCCTCCGGGAATTCCGCATCCAGTGCCAGGTGCGCGGGATGGCGTGCTACGAGGGAATGCCGGACGGGACGCGGTTCGGGGCGTGGTCGCGGGTCATCGCCGGGATGGCGGCGAGCCGCGGCGGCCCGCCGCCGGAGGGCGACCCTCTGCCGTTCCTCCTCGACACGGCCAGGACGAAGGCGTGCGCGATCCTGCTCGACAACTTCGAGGAGGCCGACGAGGACTCGCGGGACCTGCTGAACCGGTTCGTGAACATGATGAAGCTGGCGCCCGCGGACGACCCGGTGCCGGCGCTGGTCGTGACGGCATCGAAGCCGGGGGTGGCGGTCCCGGGCGACCCGGTCGTGCTGGACCCGATCGACGCGAAGAGCGCGACGGCGATGGTGAAGTCGATGTTCGGCGTGACGATCCCGCCGGTGGTGGCGGAGCGGCTCGCGAGCGAGACGGGCGGAAACCCCGCGTTCATCGAGGAGACCGTGCGCTGGTGGGTGTCCACGCGCAAGTTCCGCCGCACCAATCGCGGATGGATCCTCGGCGACATCGCCCGCGAGGACGTCGTGCCGGCGTCGCTGCACGAAGCGCTCAACGCGCGCCTCGACAAGATGCAGCCGGCCGAAAAAGAAGCGGCGCTGTCGCTCGCCGTGCTGGGCCGCCCCGTCTCGGTCGCCCGCCTCGGCCCGCTCTTCGGCCTCCCGGAGGCGGACGCCGCCGCGATCGGCCTCGCCCTCACCGCCTCCGGCGTCACCGTCACGGACGCCTCGCGCGTCAATATCCGGTCGCGCTTCCCCGACGCCGGACTTCGCATCGCGGAGAGCTCGGGCTGGAAGGGATTCGCCGCGGCGCACGGGCGGGCGGCGACGGTGCTGGAGCTCGAGAACCAGGGCGGCACGTCGGCGCATGCCCTTCACCTGCTGAAGGCGGGCGACACGCTGGGGATCCCGGCGGCGCTGCGGCTGCTGGACTCGCCGAATGTGCCGCCGACGGAAGTAGCGCGGCTGGCGGAGGCGGTGCTGGGGTGGCCGATGCCGACGTCGATCGAGTCGTTCGCGCGGCGGCGGTGGGCGATGGCGGAGGTGAGGCGCGGGAGGCCGGAGGCGGCGCGGGCGATCCTGACGCGGGCGATCGACACGGCGGGGTCGGCGGCGGGAGTGGCGCACGGGCGGCTGCTGCTGGCGCTGACGCTGATGCGGCTGGGGCGGGCGGCGGACGCGCGGGCCGAGTACGAGGCGGTGGCGCCGGCGGTGAGCGCGACGCCGGATCCGCGGCTGCGGGGGCTGGCGGCCCGCGTGGCGGGGGAACTGGCGCTCGCGGACGGGCGCCCCGAGGAGGCCGCCCAGCGACTCGCGGACGCGGCGAAGTCGGGCGGCGACGACGACGACTCCACCGGCGAAATCCTCGAGCGGCAGGCGTACGCGCTCGAAGCTTGCGGGCGGACGCAGGAAGCGCTCCACGCCATCGAGGACGCGATCGCGCACTGCTCGCTCTCCGGGGACCGCGACCTGGTCGTGAACTGCGAGCGGACTCGGGGGCGCGTGCTGCGGCGCGTCGGGCGGCATTCGGATGCGCTGGCGGCGTTCGAGCGGGCGATCGAGATCCGGCAGCGCATGGCGGAGCAGGGAGACCTCGAGCACCTGCACTGCGAGATTGCGCTCATCCACCTCCAGTGCGGCCGCGCTTCGCTCGCGCTGGCGTCGTCGGAACGGGCGGTGGCGGCGTCGAAGCGCGCCGGCGATCCGCGTGCCGAGGCCCGCGCGATCTTCGTCCTCGAGGCGGCCTGCCTGCGGCTCGGGCACGCTTCGAGGGCCGAGGAACTGCTGTCCCAGGCGGAGGGGATCCAGGGCGGCGGCGCGGAGGGGCGCGTGCTGCTCCGGCGCGCCGAGCTGGCGCTGTTCCGCGGGAGGATCGGGGAAGCGCGGCAGTTGCTGGACCGGTCGGACCTGATGCTGCCGCGGACGGACACGGAGCGGTGCTCGCTGGGGGTGCGGCTGCAGATCGCCGAGGGAAACACCGGGCAGGCGCAGGCCGCGGCGGACGGGCTCGTCGACATGCTGGACCGGGCGCATGCGTCGCCCGACGACCGAGCCGCGGCGCGGGCGCTGGCCGGCGAGGCATTCTTCGCGGCGGGGTGGATCGCGCGGGCGCACGACCGGTGGTCGCGGGCGTTCCAGGAAGCGTCGGCGCCGCCGCCGCGGGTGGCCGCGGCGCTCGGGCTTGCGCGGACGGCGTACGAATGCGGCCGGCCGGCGCTCGGCCTCGAGTGCCTCGCGTGGGCGCGCGAGGCCGCCGAGGGAATGGACGACCCCGCGATGCTCGCGGAGTTCGCGCTCGCCGAGGCGTCGCTCTGCTCGTTCGAGGGACGACACGCCGACGCCCTCGCGTCCGCCGAACGCGCGCTCGTCTTCGCCCGCCAGGTCGGCATCCCACTCGCCGAGGCCCGCGGCCTCATCGCCCGCATCGGCATCTACGAAACCCTCGGGTCCTTCGCCCGCGCCGCCGAGGACGCTTCCCACCTCCCCAAGGTCGACCAGCCCACCACCCGGGCCTCCGCCCGCGCGGCGCTCGTCCGCCTCTCCCGATGGACCACCGTCCAGCTCCCGCCCCAGGAGACGCGCTTCCTCATGGAACAGGACGCCACCGATTTCTGGGGGCGCCTCGACCTCCTAGCGGCGCGCGCCGGGCAGGACGCGGCGGCGGCCCGCGAAGGGCTCGCGCTGTGCCGCCACGCCGGCGCCGGCGGCCGCGGCGCCTGGTTCCACCTCATCCTCGCGCAGCACGATCCCGATCATTCCCGCCGCCACATCCGCGCCGCCTTCGCCCGCGGCTCCGAGGAAGTCCGGTGGCGCTGTTTCGCCGTGCAGGCACGGCTGGCGTCCAAGCGCGGGATGGCGGGGGAAGCGCAGGACTGGCTGCGGCAGGCGGGCGAGCGGGTGGCGATGATCGCGCCGCGGTGCGGTCCGTTCGGGACTCAGTACCTCGCGCACCCCGAAAGGGCGCTCCTGCCGCGGCCCGGCGGGCTGACGCAGGTGCTCGGGAACATCGTGGACGAGTAGAGCGGGAGGTTCTTGAGGACGAAGAAGCGAAACGTCATGGCGAGGCGTCCCCACAGCGGCGGAACCGCGAGCGGGTCGATGAGGACGACGCGGCCGACGGACGGCGTGGCCGCGGCGACCGCGAGCGCGACGCAACCGCCGAAGGATTGCGCGACGATGTCGAAGCGGTCGAGGCCGGCTTTCGCGGCAAACTCGAGGATGCACGACGCGTAGTCCTCGGCAGTCCAGGCCGAGGGAGGCGTGAAGGAGCCGCCGAACCCCGGCAGGTCGGGCGCAACCACGCGGAAGTCCCGCGCAAGCGGCACGAGAAGCGGTGAGTACGTCGATGCCTGCACCCCGGCGCCGTGAAGGAACAGCACCGCGGGGCCGCTTCCGGCCTCGACGAAACGGACGGTACCCGCCGCACACGAGATGACTCGGTACTTCACCCGGCCTCCCTCGCTTGATGGTGGCGGGCGGTGCCGCGCTTGTCCACGACCTCTCGCGGCACTTGATTTCGCGACTTCCCGATCGCTACGATTCCGGGCCAGGGATCAAGGGGAGGGACGTCAATGGCCGATTCAGACGACGACGGCGGCGGGCTCAAGAGCTGGGTCATCTTCATCCTGATCTTCGGCGTCGGGAACGCCATCCTCTACTTCACGACCGGGATCGTCCTTATCCCGAAGTAGATGCGCTGGCTCGGGAAGAAGATCGACGCGCTCGGCGCCTGGCCCGGGCCGCTGGTCCGCGGGTGGCGCTGGCTGCCCGCGGCCTGCTTTGCCGGCGCCGCGCCGGTCGCGGCCAGCTACCTGTCCGGAGTCCCGGGCCATCCCGTGGTGACAGGACTCCTGCTCTGGCCGATATTCCTGGCTTGCGCGCGTTCGGGAGAAGCGGCGAAGGGGCTGGCTGCGGTGACCGTCGCGTTCTGCGTGCACTCGACGATGGTGCTGCTGCTCGCCGAACTTGATCCCGCGGCGCTCTCGCCGGTCGTGGCTGGAGGCGCGGACTACTGGCGCGAACAGGAAACCTGGATCAGGACCGGCGTCGATCCCGAGTACGAATGGCGGGTCTGGGTCCCCACTCACGCCATCCTGCTGCTCGCCGTCCTCGTCCTCTCCTCCGCCTCCGTCGGCCTCGTCACCTTCTGCTACGGCTTCACCCAGGTCGACCTCATGAACTTCTACTGCGGCCGCCTGCTGACGCAGTCGCGAAGCGCCGGGATCGCGCTGGGGTTGGGATGGCACCCGTGGAGCGTGGCGCGCGGGATCGGCTACCTGCTGATCGTCTGGGCCGTCGCCGAGGGGATCATGGCCCGGGCCTCCGGCCGCCCGGCGCCCCGCCGGATCCGGTGGCTTTCGGCCGCGGCGGCCGCGTTCGTCCTGGCCGACGCCGCGCTCAAGGCCCTCTTCCTCGAACCCGTCCGCGCCGGCCTCGCCGCAAATCTTCTTTCCTGATTCCCCCCGCCCGGCAGGTAGGATTCGTCCCGGGCCGCCGTAACACCCGGCCCCCGCCCGCGTCCTTCCTGCACACCCCTCCCCTGCCAGGAGCCCTTCCATGCGCCATGCCGCCATCGCCCTCTTCCTCGCCGCCGCTTCCACCGCCTTCGCCCAGGGAGCCGCGAAGCAGCAGCCCCTCAAGAAGGGCGTCAACGAGGTCATCATTCCGGAGGGGAAGTACTGGCTGGACATCCCGAACGACTACGACCCGAAGAAGCCCCGGCCGGTGATCGTGTTCCTGCACGGGAAGACGGTGGACCTGAAGGCGGACAACGCGCGGGGGCAGTTGGACAACGCGTTCGTGGTGGCGCTGAAGAAGAAGGGGTACATCGCGGTGGCGCCGGTGATGCCGCCGGAGCACCGCCCGCACTGGTTCGAAAACGGGAACTCGTACCAGTTCATGGAAGCGTGGCTGAACGACCTGTTCAAGAAGGTGAACGTGCAGTACCTGGTCTGCAGCGGGTTCAGCGCCGGCGCGAACTACACGATGCATTTCGGGCAGCACCGCACCTACCACGGATGGTTCTCGGGGTATCTCGTGATGGCGGGCGGCTGTCCGGTGGACGCGGGGGCGCCGGAGGACATCAAGAAGAAGCCGATCTGGCTCGGCTGCGGCGACCAGGACAACGACATGTACGACGACAAGATGAACACGACGGGCGGCGCGCGCAAAACGAAGGACGAGCTGAAAGCGAACGGGTTCGACAGCTACTACGACGAGTTCCCGAAGGTCGGGCACGTGATGGACGCCAAGATGGTCGAGAAGGCCGTGGCGTTCCACGACGCCAACGTCGGGAACTTCGCCGCGATCGGCGCGTACCTGCGGGCGGGCCAGATCCGCGACAACGAGCCGGGAAAGGCGCTTCTCCTCCTCGAACTCGCCGCCGCCGGCAAGGCGAAGGCGAACGAGTACTGGACGAAGAAAGTCGCCGACGGGACGGCCGCGCTCGTCGAGAAGGGGAAGAAGGCGGTCGCCGAAGCGGCGGCGCTCACGGACGAGGCGAAGAAAAAGGCGGAGCTGACGAAGCTCGGGCAGGAATGGATCGGGACGAGCGTGGAGAAGCTGGTGAAGGATGCGATGACGGGCGGGGCGAAGAAGTAGGGAGACGGGAGTTCGGAGAGGTTTAACGGCCGCGCGCGGCGGCCTCGATCGCGCCCGCGGCCACGAGATCCTTCACGCGCTCGATGTCGCCCGACATCGCCCGGTCCCGGTCGAGGCGCTTCACCCTGGACCGGATGAGCTTGTGGACGCGCTCCAGCGCGGGGCTCGTGCGGAGCGGCCGGTGGAAATCGATCCCCTGCGCCGCGGCGATGAGCTCGATGGCGACGACGCGCTCGACGTTGTCGAGGATGCGGCGGAGCTTGAGCACGGCCGTCACGCCCATCGAAACGTGGTCCTCCTTGTTCGCCGACGTCGGGATCGAGTCCACGCTCGCCGGGTGGGCCAGCACCTTGTTCTCGCTCACCAGCGCCGCCGCGACGACCTGGAGGATCATCATCCCGCTGTTCAGCCCGCTTTCCTTCGCGAGGAAGGGCGGCAGGCCGGAGAGATCGGGATTCACGAGGTTCTCCGTGCGCCGCTCGCTGATCGCGCCCAGCTCACAGATCCCGATCGCGACGAAGTCCGCCGCCTGCGCCACGGGCTGGCCGTGGAAGTTGCCGCCGGAGAGGATCGCGCCGTCGTCGGGGAAGACGAGCGGGTTGTCCGTCACCGAGTTCATCTCGATCCCCAGGACCCGCTCCGCGTACGTCATCGAGTCGCGCGACGCCCCGTGCACCTGCGGGACGCACCGCAGCGAATACTGGTCCTGCACCTTGCCGCAGTCCTTGTGCGAGACCCGGATCTCGCTGCCGCGCATCAGCTCGCGCACCCGCTTCGCCACCGCCCCCTGCCCGGCGTGCGGCCTCACGTCCTGGATCCGCGCGTCGAACGCCGCCGTCGTCCCCTTCAGCGCGTCCAGCGTCATCGCCGCCACGACGTCCGCGGCATCCGCCAGCCGCCGCGCCCCGAGCAGCCCCGTCGCCAGCAGCGACGACATGATCTGCGTCCCGTTGATCAGCGACAGCCCTTCCTTCGCGCCGAGCTGAAGCGGCTTGAGCCCCGCGAACGCCAGCGCCTGCGCCCCCGGCACGCGCTTCCCTGACGGCAGGAACGCCTCGCCTTCGCCGATGAGGACCAGCGCGAGGTGCGCGAGGGGAGCGAGGTCGCCCGAGGCCCCGACGCTTCCCTGCTCGGGAATGACCGGGGCGACGCCGGAGTTGGCGAGGCGGACGAGCTGGTCGACGACGCGGCGGCGGACGCCGGAGTGGCCGCGGACGAGGGTGTTGGCGCGGAGGAGGAGAGCGACGCGGGCTTCCGGGATCGACAGCGGCACGCCGACACCGACGGCGTGGCTTCGCAGGAGGTTGACCTGCAGGTCGCGGATCTGCGCGTCGGGGATGCGGACGTTCGAGAGGCGCCCGAAGCCGGTGTTCACGCCGTAGATCGCGCCTCCGGACGCGAGCAGCTCCTCCACCACGCGCCGCGCCGCTTCCACCCGCCGCCACGCCGCCTTCGCGACCTGCGCCCGCTCCCCGGCAAGGAACGCGGCCACGTGCTCCAGCTTCAGCGAACGCCCGTCGAGTCGAATCGGCATGCGGCGGGTGTAAACGTGGGGGAAGCGGGCGTCAAGGAATCGCCGAGGGAGCCGGGCTGTTCACGCGGAGGCCGGACTCTGGCAGAATCCCCGGCTCATGAAACCGGTGCAGGACATTTTCTGTTCGCGATGCAGGGCGCGGATTCCCGACGCGGGTCCGCAGCGCCTCTGCAGCGCGTGCGTCTCGGAGCTGATGAAGTCGGACCATCGCGAGACCGCCCGCGTTTTCGCACCGGGAGACCGGGTCCAGATCATTCAGGGCGTGTTCGCGGGGCAGTCGGCGGAAGTGGTCTCCGTCGAGGAGGACGGCGTCGTCCGGGCGCGGTCCGTGATCATGAACATCCCGCTGGAGGTGGAGTACCTCCCGTGGCAGCTCACGCTCGACGCGAAGCGCTGACGCCCCCTATTCGTCCTTGATCCTGGGAACGCTGTCCCGCAGCTCCCGCGACGCCGCTTCCAGGCGCTTCTCGAGCTCGGCCCACTCCGTCGACGGCTTGCGGCCGGCGGAGAGGTCGCGGACGTGCTCGAGCATCCGCAGGGCGGCGCGCTGGACGGATTCGGAGCGGGTGAAATACGCCTCGGGGAGCTCGCCGGAGAGCTTGAGGGCGGCGTCCAGCAGGCGCGTGGAGAGGTCGGTGGAGGCTTCCGCCCAGCCTTTCGCATCGGCCGCGGCCTTTTCGCGCCAGGACCCGATCTCGGCGGCGATCTTCTCGACGGTGGCGAGCTGCGCGTCCACGTTGACGGCATCGACGATGCGGCCGATCCCCATGAAGTCGAGGTAGTGCTGGTAGTCCTCTTCCGTGTCGGCGATCGCGACGTCCAGTTCCTCCGCCTTCGGGCGGTCGGCGGCAGGCTTCGGGAGGTACAGCCCGGCGCGGTCGAGCAGCGGGCAGAGCTTCTGCAACGTCCAGTCGACGCGCTGCTTGCCCCGCGACTCCATCCAGTAGAACTCCGCCTTGCGGCGCCGCCCGTTGCGCTCCTTGACCCCGTTGATCCGCCGGTCGGCGTCCGCGCGGAAGTCCTTCCAGGTCGGGTCCGCGCCGTCCCCGAGGGCCTTCCAGCGCGCCTTGAGGCCGTCCAGGATGCGCCCGATCCGCGCCATGTCCTCGTAGACCTCGCGGTCGATCCGGGCGCGCAGGGCCGGAAGTTCCTTGAGGTCGCCGGTCTCGATGTCCGTCTGGGAGTGGGCGGTGCCGTCGTCGCCCGGCGCGTCCGCGTCCGGCCACGAGACCACCACGCGATACCGCCCCGGCCACGGCGCCTCGTCGGCGGTCCCCATCTCGGCGCCGAACGCGCCGTCCTTCGAAGTCGTGTCGTCCTTGTCCAGCTCCACCAGCTCCTCGTCGTAGTCCGGCTGCCCCGGCTCCACCAGCCCCTCGGGAATCTTGTACCGCCGCACGAAGTACAGCTGCAGGTCGAAGCGGGTCCCGTCGGGAAGCGACGTCTTTGCGGCGAAGACGAACGCGTGCCTCGTCCCGGAGTGATTGACCTCGATTTTCCCATCCGTCACCGCCGGGGCGGCTCCTTCGGCCCCCGCCCGCGAAGCGCACGCCAGGACCGCCAGCGCCAGCGTTTTCCAGGTTCTCTTCATGGCCGCTATCCTATCGTTTCCGTCGCGCCGCGGAACCCGTTCCGCAGGCACTCCGGAGGGAATTTCGCTTGTTCGCCCCCCGGGGGGTGCCTAGACTTCCACCCCCTTACCAACGACAACGCCCGCGAAAGGCCCGGAAAATCCCATGATCGTCATGAAATTCGGCGGCACTTCCGTCGGCTCGGCCGAGCGCATCATGTGCTGCGCCGAGATCGTGAAGAAGAACCTCTCCCGCTCCCCGATCGTTGTGGTCAGCGCGCACTCCAAGGTCACGGACATGCTGATCGCGCTGGCGAAGAAGGCCGTGAAGGGACAGCCGGAAATCGACGAGGTGCGCGAGCGCCACATGAAGATCATCGCGGACCTGGGATTGAAGCCGGCGCTGGTCGAGAAGCTGCTGACGGAGCTGGAAGTGCTGCTGAAGGGAATCTCGCTCGTCAAGGAGCTCACGCCCCGCACGCTCGACTACGTCCTCAGCTTCGGCGAACGCATGAGCGTCCGCACCGTCACCGCCGCCTTCGAGAAGGCCGGCCTCCCGGCCTCCGCCGTTGACGCGTTCGACCTCGGCCTGATCACAGACTCGAACTTCGGCAGCGCCGTCCCGCTTCCGGAGGCGGACAACATCATCGCCTGGAACGTGAAGCGCTTCGAGAAGCTCCCCGTCGTGACGGGCTACATCGGGAAGAACAAGGAAGGCGACATCACGACGCTGGGCCGCAACGGGAGCGACTACACGGCGGCGATCCTGGGCGCGGCGTGCGCGGCGGAGGAGATCCAGATCTGGAGCGACGTGGACGGCGTGTGCAGCGCGGACCCGGCGATCGTCAAGACCGCGCACTCGATCGAGGAAATGTCGTTCGACGAGGCCAGCGAACTCGCCTACTACGGCGGCCGCATCCACCCCGCGACGCTCGTCCCCGCGGTGAAGAAGGACATCCCGATCCGCCTCAAGAACACGTACAAGCCGGAAAACCCGGGCACCCTGATCCGCCGGAAAGTCGTCGTCAAGGGGATCGTGAAGAGCGTCGTCTACAAGGAGGACCTCTTCATGATCGAGCTGATGAGCACGCGCATGCTGCAGCACCACGGCTTCATGTCCCGGATCTTCGAGGTGTTCGGCAAGTACGGGATCGTGGTGGACATGATCGCGACGAGCGAGGTGTCGGTGTCGCTCACGGTCGACAGCGACCGGAACTTGGAACCGGCGATCCGCGAGCTGCAGGAATTCGCCGAGGTGCAGGTCGAGGGCGGCAAGGCGATCATCTGCGTCGTGGGCGAGGGGATCCGCAACCACATCGGCGTCCCGGGACACGTCTTCGGCGCGCTTCGCGACGCCGGCATCCAGGTCCAGATGATCAGCCAGAGCGCCATGAACATCAACATCGCCTTCCTCGTGAACAACGACCAGGTCGCGAGGAGCGTCGGCGTCCTGCACGAGACGTTCTTCGGCAAGGACGCGGTGGCGCTGGAAGCGGCGACCGCGAGGCCGTAACCGGGCGCGATCCGTTGGCGCAACCGATGGAAACAAGCGGGCCGAACCACTAGAATCCCGGCAGGGAGGAAACACCTCCCCACCCCATGACTCTTCCCAACGACCAGGAACGCCGCGAATTCGTGCGGGTCCGCGTCCAGATCCCGGTGCGCTACAAGTTCCTGTCGAAAACGCGCACGGGGGCGGCCATGGACGACGTGTACGAGGGGGTGACGACGAACGTCGGCGGCGGCGGGCTGCTCCTCCTCGGGCGGATCCCGGTCGTGGACTGGATCCCCGAGCTGCTGATGCAGAAGATCGTCCTGGGCGTGAACCTGCTCCTGCCCCATGACGAGTCGCCGATCAAGGCGCTGACGCGGGTGGCGTGGGTGGAGACGTTCGACGAGACCACCATGAAGTGCAACCTGGGACTGAGATTCAAAGAGATCACGCAGGCGGACAAGGACCGGATCTTCAAGTTCGTGATCAAGGTTCAGATGCCCTCATAGGTGGTCCCGGAGCGCGATGCCTCTCGAACCCGAACGGCGAGATTTCGTGCGCGTGTCGACGGACATCCCGGTGCGATACCGGTTCCGCTCGGTCGTGAAGAAGGACGCCGACGCGACGGACCGGGTGATGACCGGGGCGACCACGAACCTGTCCGGGGGAGGGCTGCTCCTGCGCGGGCCGATCCCGGAGATCGGGCTGGTCACGCAACTGGTGACGGGCAAGGCCTCGCTCGAGGTGGAGATCACGCTCCCGACGGATACCCGGCCGGTCATCGCCAAGGCGCGCTGCGCGTGGGTGGAGACGGTCGAGGAAGAGTCGCTGCGCTGCCATCTCGGCCTGCGCTTCACCGAAATCTCCGCCGAGGACAAGGAGAGGATTTTCCGCTTCGTCATCCGCGTCCAGATGCCGGTCTAGGCGCGCCCTGCCGATGACGGATTCCCCTTCGCCCCCCGAAAGCGCGCCGATCGACGTGCTCCGCGCCCGGGTGGCGGTCGTCCTCGGGCCGATCCTGTTCGCCGTGATCTGGCTCGCGCCCCTGCCGCTCAACGTCGAGGCGCACCGGCTGGCCGCGGTGATGGCGCTGGTCGTGACGTTCTGGATCGGCGAGCCCGTGCCGGTCGCCGTGACGGCGCTGCTCGGGCCCAGCCTCGCGCTGCTCGTCGGCGCCGTGCCCGGGGCGACCGCACGCGACGCGGTGACGCTGGCATACAAGGGCTTCGGCGACCCCATCCTCATGCTCTTCGTGGGCGGCTTTTTCATCGCGGAGTCCATGACCGCCCACGGGCTCGACCGGCGGATCGCGATGTCGATCCTCTCGCGCCGCTTCTTCTCGGCCTCGCCGGCGCGGATGGTCGCCGGCCTCGGGTTCTGCGCCTGGATCCTCTCGATGTGGATGTCCAACAGCGCCACCACCGCGTTCCTCATCCCCATCGCCGGCGGCATGCTCGCCGTCGTCCGCCAGGGCCGGCCCCCCGGGAAGCTCGACGCCGCCGCCATGCTCATGATCCCCTTCGCCGCCACCGTCGGCGGCCTCGGCACCCCCGTCGGCACCGCCCCCAACCTCATCGGCATCTCCCAGATGCAGAAACTCGCGGGCTTCAAGTTCGAGTTCCTCTCCTGGATGAAGTACGGCATCCCCATCGGCGCCGCCATGATGGTCGCCCTCGTCACGCTGCTCACGTGGCGGATGCCGGGAAGCGACGTCGACCTGAAGGCGCATGCGGAGGCGGAGAAAGAGAAGCTGGGGGCGTGGAAGCGCGGGGAGATTTTCACGGCGGTCGCGTTCGCGCTGGCCGTATCGCTCTGGGTGACGACAGGGCTGGCGCAGGCGTTCAACGCGAAGACGGTGGTGGAGTGGTTCGAGCGGCATCTCCCCGAGGGAGCAATCGCCCTCATCGCCTCGTCCATCCTGTTCGTGCTGCCCGCGTCGCCGGGCCGCCCGACCCTGACCTGGCGCGAGGCCGCGCGGATCGACTGGGGGACACTGCTTCTTCTTGGAGGCGGCCTCTCGCTCGGCGACCTGATCCTGAAGACCGGCCTCTCCGACGCCATCGGCACCGGCGCCGTCCATCACCTCGGCGCCACCAGCCTCTGGACGCTGACCCTCGCGTCCACCGCCCTCGCCATCGGGATTTCGGAGATTACCTCGAACACCGCGACCGTGACCATGCTGCTCCCGGTCGTCATCTCCATCGCCAACAAGGCCGGGGTCGACCCGATCCAGCCGGCCCTCGCCGCGACCCTCGGTTGCAGCTTCGGGTTCATGCTCCCGGTCTCCACGCCCCCCAACGCCATCGCCTACGGCACCGGGCTGATCCCGATCGCGACCATGGCCAAGCGCGGGCTGGTCTTCGACGTGATCGGCTTCGCCCTCATCATCGGCGGCCTCGCCGTCCTCGTGCCGCTCTTCGGGATTCGTTGAGCTACCGGAACGTCACCAGCCGACCCTGGTACTGCACCCAGGCCGTTCCCGCCTGCAGGCCAGCGTCGCGAAGAGGCCCCGCCGCGGGGTTAACCGCCGGCTCCAGTTCCCACAGCAATCGCCCGGACCGCGCCTGCCAGCAGCGCACGAACGAAACCAGCGGATCCTTGGCATTGCCGCTCCACGTCAACACGAAGTCCGCCCCCGTCGAGATCAGCCCGGCCTCGGCATTGCCGGACGCGAGCGTCACTTTCCACTCTTCCTTCATGTCTGCCCCGGAGATGACGTACTTGCGCAGGACCGAAGCGGGCCGGTCGCCCGCCTGCCCTGACCGCGTCAGCACGTAGAGCGTGTTCGCGCTTCCGAACCCCATCCCCGCCGGTGCGGGGAGCCCGTCGGCGAGGGTGGCCATGAAGCGCGGTTTGGCGGCATCCGCGGAGGCGACGATGACGCGGCGGGCGGAGCCGTAGGCGAGGGCAGCCTCGCCACCCCAGGCGGTGAACGCATCCGGGATCGCCTTCTGGCCGCCGAGGTCCCTCGAGGTCTCCAGGCCGGTAAACAGATCGTACGCGGAGAGGAGGTTGGCCTCTCGCAGCAGGAGCAATTTCCCGCCGTCCTGCGCCACGGCCAGCTTTGCCGAGCTCGGCATCGGCGCCGCCGCCAGTTCACGCTTCTTGAGCCCCGTCGCGGCGTCCAGGACCTGCACGACGCCGCCGACGCCCCGGCGCTCGCAGCGGACCACGGTGCCGGTCCCGGAGACGGCGATGAGGTCGGTGATGTCCGCGCCCGTCTCGCGGTAGAGCCAGAGCGGCTTCCCCGTCGCCGCGTCGATCGCTTCCACGGAGACTTCCTTCTCGCCCCCCGGGGTCACGGCCGCGGGCGACGTGGGATCGGGGATCCACGACAGGAAGACGCGCCCGTCGGCGGTCGCGGCGCGGTTGATCCCGGCGCGGCGCGGATGGACCGGGCAATGGACCCACACGGTTTCCCCGGTGGCGGGGCGCACGGCCTGCACGCAGGCCGGGCGGACGATGAGGAGCAGTCCTCCGTCGGTGAAGAGCAGCTGGTCCGCGGCCTCGGCGGGCTCGGTATCCGCGTTGCGACGGCCGATGGTGAATTTCAGCGTGACCGGGTTGCCGGCCCGGCGAACCGCGAGCGTGATCTCCTTCCCCGCCGCCAGGCAGATCTCCCGGCGCAGGTGATCTTCGGACCGGAGCCGGACGCCGTTCCACTCCTCGGCGATGTCGCCCGCCTGCACGCCGCCCTGGTCCGCCGGCGTCCCCGGCACCACCGTCCCGAACGACGTCGAACCGTCCGCCTGCGGGTTGAACTTCACTCCCAGGTAGCCGCGCGGATCGATCGACGTCCACAGCGCCACGTCCTTCACCGCATCCCGCGCTTCCAGCACCGCCGCCCGCTGCACGAAGATCACGGACGCAGGGTCAAGGTCCGCCCATCTCCCGCGCGGCACCAGAAGCGTCGGCCCCGCGTCGGTCGCGGAAACGCCATCACGCGCGACCCGCGCCTTGTCCGCCTCCTCCGCCGTCCACTCCCTCCACGGCGCGGGCTGCGTCCCCGCAACGGCGGTCACGGCGGGCCGAAGGGCCCTGAGCGCGGCCGCGGCCTCGGCCGCCGGCAGGTCGCGCCCCGACACCTTGACCGTCTCCGCGGCGTGGCAGCGCTCGAGCCGCGTCGCCGCGCCCTCGACCCGGTCCCAGGCGCCCGACTTCGCGAACAGCTCCCCGGCGCGCGCCACCAGCGGCCCGCACCCCGCGGCCATTTCCGGCCGCCGCGAAACCTCGATCAGCGCCAGCCCCGCTTCCGCCAGCCGCCCCTCCGCCTCCAGCCGGTCCGCGAGCTGCCCCGCGGCCGAGGGGGCGGAAGAGCTGTTCGGGAACTGCTCGATCCACTTCCGCCACTCGTCCGAGGAGCCCTTCTCCTTCAGCTTCTCGAGCATCTCCCGGGCGCGCTTCTCCACGTCCTCGTACAGGTCCAGGCCGTGTTCGAGGACGATCTCGCGGATCTTGGCCTCGGCGAACTGGCGCACGGGGCGGGCGAGGCCGGCCTCGGTGGCGAGGAGTTTCTCGCCGTACTTCTCGATGACCTCCTGGTAGACCGCGACGGCCTCTTTCCAGTGGCCGAGTTTCTCGAAGCAGTCGCCCATGTCGCGGAAGACGTCGCCGAGGGCGGCGTCGACGGGGGCGGCGGCGATGGCGAGCTTGTAGTGGCTGATGGCGTCGGCCCAGCGCCCGCTGCGGTAGTCCGCGGAGCCGAGGGCGAGGTGAAGTTCCATGATGCGGCTGCGGGCCCGGGTGGCGCGGGCCGGGTCCGTCGTCGCGCAAGCCGCAGCGATTTTTTCGTAGTCCGCGATCGCGCCGGAGTAGGTCGTCGGGTTTTTCGACAGCACCTCGGCGTGCCGCTCGAGCTTCCGCAGGTCCGGGTTCGCCGCGGTCAGCACGTCGCCGTACCCCTTGTCGAACGTTTCGCGGTCCGTGAAGCACGTGATCCCCGCGAGGCTCAGCGACAGCATCCGGTCTCCGACCAGCAGGAGCGTCCCGGCGTCGGCCAGCCGCGTGTCGTCCTGCCACGACGCGTCGAACGCCAGCTTGAAGTTCTTCGCCTCGTACACGTTGATCCCCGCGTCGAGCGGCAGGTAGAAGCGGTTCGCGGTGAGGAATCCCTTGCCCGCGGCGCGGACGGCGAGGCGGCCCTGCGTGAGCGAGATGACGGGGGCGTCGTCCGGTTTCGCGGGGTCGACCTTCGTGAGGTCGATGGCGAAAGCGTACTTGTCCCCCTGGAACCACGCGTGGCCGTCACGGATCCCCGCGAACCACCGCACGGCGTCGGCGCCGGTCGAAGAATTCCCGGAGCGGATCCGGGCGGGGACCGAGAGCAGCTTCTTGCCGCTGCGCGCGTCATATTCGAGGTAGTTGTCCGCGTCCCCGGCGAGGAAACACACCCGCTGGTCGAGCACGACGATCGGGCTCAGCCCGCGGCCGTTCCGCTCCCCCATCTGCTGCGGCCAGCGCCGGTTCGGGCCCTGCTTGGGCGCGGCCGTCTCGTACTCCACCATCCACAGCACTTCGAACGTCGCGGCCTGGATCGCCGCCAGCGCGCCGAGGTTCGTATTGATGAAGAGCACCCCGCCGGACTCCGCGATCACCGGCGCCTCGGAGATCATCCACCCGCCCCACCCCGGCATCGCCCGGCGCCCTTCGCAGAGGAACACCTTGCGTTCGATTTTGCCGGTGTCCGCGTTGAGGACCACGAGTTCGGCCGACGGGGACCCGTTCCCCGAGTTGGTGATGGCGGCATAGACGCGTCCGCCGTAGACGACCGGCGCGGACCCGAACCACGCGTTCTGCAGCTCCGGGTCGTCCTTCGTCGACCAGCGCATCACGCCGTTGTCCAGCCCGAACGCCGCCAGGAACGTCACTTCGTTCTGCCCGCCCATGTTCACCGTGCGGGGCAGGAAGTTCGCGTAGACGCGGCCGTCCGCGATCACCGGCGCGACCAGGCTCATCACCCGCGGCTGCCCCACCATCGTCTGCGTAAAAATCGTCTCTTCCTTCTCCTTCAGCGGGTACTGCCAGAGCGGCTTCCCGTCCTCCAGCGCCATCGCCCACATCGTCACGCCGTCCGAGACGATCACCTCGCCGCCGGGCCCCACCGCCGGGAACGCGTGCAGGAACGAACTCTGCGCCCCCATCCGCTGCCACACCTGCCGCGCCTGGTTCAGGTGGTTCGTCAGCGCTTCCCCAGTCATCCCCGACGGGAACGACCACATCCGCACGTCGTTGCGCGCCGACGATTCGCTCACCCGCGTCGCCGCGTTGTTCCCGCCGATCCGCGGCCAGTCCGCCCCGCGGTCCGTCCGCAACTGCGCCGGCTTCACGTGCTCCAGGATCGCCACCGCTTCCTTCGCAGTGACTTTCCGGCCGGACATCATGAGCGAAGCGTCGCCCAGGGCCTCGAGCCGAGCCTTGGCTTCCTCCCATCCCTTGTCGTCGCCGGCCCTGCGGCAGGCGGCGGCCCATTTCGCGACGAGAGGCGGCATCGCGACGTCGGGCTTCGGGTAAAGGCGTGCGGCGAGTTCCCAGCAGTGAAGGGCGTCCTGGAGGCGGCCCTGTTCGGCGAAGATGTCGGCGAGGCGCGCGGCGGCGTCGTCCCCGACGGTCGTGAAGAAGTAGTCGTCGACGACGCGCTGGAGGCCGGCGCCGCCCTCGCGGAGCGCCTGTTCGTAGAGGGACTTGGCGACGGCGTCGTTCGCCGTCCGGTACGCCTCGAGCCCCTCGGCGGGGAACTTCGAAATCCGCTCGAACACGTGCCGCCGCACGCTCCGCCACGACTTCCCGCTCGTGCCCAGCGGCACCATGCTGTCGGGGTGCTCCCGCAACACGCGGGTGTACCGCTCGACCGCGATGTCCCAGTGCCCGGCGGTCTCGGCGTCGGCGGCCTGCTTGAGAAGCGGCTCGGCCTCGTCGGTCTCGACGTAGATCGGGCTCGCGGGCTCTTCCTGCGCCGTGAGATCCCGGCCGAGGAGAAGAACGGCGGCGAACGCGGCAAGCGCGAGGAGGCGAGGGCTCATGGGCAGGTCCCGTATCGGGAGGCGTCCTCAATGAAAAGGGGCGGGCGATGGGGTCTGGCCCCGTGACGCCCGCCCCCGTTGAAGTCGTCTCCGCAGGTTACTTGTACTGGCGCAGTTTCTCGACAAGCGTCGAGACCTGCTCGTGGCCTTCCTTGGTCTGCACGATGATCAGCATGCCGTTCTGGATTTCGCAGGAGCATTTCGGGTTGTCGGTCCAGCTCGTGCCGCAGGTGTGGTTCTTGATCAGGTCGACGAGGACGGTCGGGTCCTCCAGCGACCCCTCCGTGTCCTCCGCCCCCGTGATCGCCACGCCGATGTCCCCCTCGCCCGCCGTGCCGCTTCCCAGGCTGATCTCCGGGGCCTTGAAGTCGCGGAGGTGGAACAGCAGGTCGCGGACGTCGTAGAGCTCGAGGTAGGTGTCCTTCTTCGTTTCTTCCTTGGTGACGATCATCAGCACGCCCTCTTCGAGCTTGTAGCTGAGGTCGACCATGTTGGTGATCAGGCTGAGCGCGTCGACGGCCTTGAGCTCGTCCACCTTGAGGGTGACCGGGTGCTCGTCTCCGCTGTCCTTGACGCCCTTCGAGACCAGGATGTTCACGCCGGTGATTTCCCGGAAGAAGTCCACGACCTCGGAGAGCGGGGCGTCGGTGAAGTTCAGCGACACCTTGAGCGTCTCGATGGTCGTGAGCGTCTTGCGGTCCGCTTCCGACTTCGCGTCGAGCTTGGGGCCGTCGGCGAGGGCGATCGCGGAACTGACAAGAAGGGCCGTGATGCACAGCAGGTTGGACGTTTTCATCGTTCACTCCGTTCCAAACGGCTCCCCCCGCATGGAAGTCTGAACATTCTATGAAGAGACGGGGGGCGGTTGTTAGGGGAAACTTCGAAACTGCAGTTGCGAGCCTCGCCCGCCGACTTGTCCGCCGGAGCCCTGAGGGCGAAGGCGGAAGCCCCGCAGGGGCGAAGGCGGGTTGCGAGTGCGAGTTGCGAGGGGGGTAAGGGTCAGGGACTTGCGCGGAGGAAGGAAAGGGCCGTCTGGCCGTAGGTGCGGAGTTCGTCGAGCGCAAAGCCCCTTGGAGTCGGGAGTTCTGTTCCTTCGCGGTGCTCGACGACCAGCCAGCCTCCGGGCTTGAGGACGCCTTTCGAGCGGAGCCTCTCCAGGATTCCGAGGAACACCGCACGGGGCCCTTCCTCGTCCACGAACGCGTAGGGAGGGTCGGCGAACGCCAGGTCGGCCGCGGCGCCCGCTTCGGTTTCGAGTTGGACCTCGACGTCGCCCTCGTGCACCCGCACCCTCGGGCCGCACCGGAGTTTCGCGGCGCTGGCCCGGATCGCCGCAGCGCAGACCGGGTCGCGCTCGAAAAACGCGACCGAGGCCGCGCCGCGCGACAGCGCTTCGAAACCAAGCGCCCCGGTCCCGGCGTAGAGGTCGAGGACGCGCGCGCCTTCCAGCCCCGTGAGGACGTTGAAGATCGCGCCGCGGACTTTCGCCAGCGCCGGGCGGGCGACGCGCCCCGGCGGGCTGAACAGCCGCGTGCCGCGCCACTCCCCGCCCGTCAACCGGATCAGCCCCTCGGCCGGACCGCCCACCCCTTCGCTCACTTGAACATCTTGTCGATTTCGGGCGAGAGGCGCGTCTCGACCTCGGGATCCTTGAACTTCCCCTGCACGAACACCGCGACGGCGCCGGTCACGAAGCGCAGAAGCGTCCCGCCGACCAGCCCGTGGAACTTGGGGGACATCTTGAGCTTGATGTTGCCGTTGAAGTCCAGGTAGCCCTTGTCGGAGAGCAGGTCCATCGACTTGGACTGCAGGAGGAGCTCGTCGAGGTTGAAGCGGCCGCCGCCGATGTTGAACGTAACTTCGCCCTTGTCGAAGACGTCCTTCTTCCCGAAGTTCAGCACGTCGAACACGCGGGCGAGCAGGGGGACGTCGTACAGCTCGCTGTCCTTGAACGACACGCCGCCGTTCCCGGTGAACCCGTTGGCGTTGCCGCCGCGGCCGGCCATCTTGAGCTCGGCGCTCGCGCGGCCGGTGATGTTCTTGCCCGTGAACGTGGTGTCCCGCGTGAGCTGCAGCAGGTCGACGTCCACGACCTTGAGCCCGACCTTCCAGTCCGCGGAGTCCGTGTCGAACGACACGTTCCCCTGCAGGAGCCCGTCGTAGCAGGTGGCGTTGATGTCGTCGATGCGCAATTCCGGCCCGCGAAGGCTCGCGATCGCCCGCACGCCCTCGACCTTGAAGTCCTCGACGCGCATCTCCACGTCGTTGATCTTGGCCCGCACGGTCGGCGCGCTCGTCCCCATCGACCCGAACACCGCGATGTTCGCCTTGATGTCCCGGTACTCCAGCCCCGCGTCGAACGCGCCGTCCTTCAACTTGATCGAAGAAGCGTCGTACCGCGACTCCCCGGCGGCCAGGTCCGGCCCGCCCTTGCGGAACGACAGGTCCACGATGTCGAGGCTGCCCTTGAGGTTCATGTCCGCGATCATCCCCGCGAACGACGCCGGAAGCGCCGCGCGCAGGTCGCCGTCGATCGGGATGTTGGTCCCGCCGATCGTCAGGTCGTAGCTCGGCTCGCTGTCCAGCCCGTCCACCCTTCCCCGGATCTGCAGCTCCGCCTTCCCGTGCTCGCCATCAATTCGCCTCACCTCGACCCGCTTCGCGTTCGTCCACACCTCGCCCGTGATGTTCGTCACGGGGTACGGCACGCCGTCGAACGACGCCTTCAGCCCCTTGGGCCTCACCGTCACGTCGTACGTCAACTCCTTGTCCACCCCGGGGTCGCGCCGCGTCACCCAGTGGAACCCGATCGACCCGTCGGGCGAGAAGTGCTTCCAGACGGCGCGCACGGCCTCGGGGAGGGCGTTCTTCGCTTCGTCGGTCAGGCGGACGCTCTCCGTGTCCACCGTGACCTCGATGCCGCCCGTGGCGTCGATGCTCGTCAGGTGCCCGTTGACCGAGAACCACGAATCGCGATTCCGGCAGCGCGCGTTCTCGATCGACAGCTCGTCGCCGCGCAGGACGATCAGCCCCGTGACGTTCGTGACCGGCAGCGGGAACGGCTTGAACGTGGCCGAGCAGTCGACCATGTTCATCTCGATGTTGTGCGTGATCGGGATCCCCGCCCCGTGCGGCTTGATGACGTCCACCTTGCCGCGCAGGCGCCCGGCCGGGCTGAACAGGTCGTACACGTTCGCGGCGTCGTGCTGAAGCGCTCCGCGGAGTTTCGTGCCGATCGGGAGATTCTCGATGTTGAAGTGCAGCGTGTACGCCGACTCGCTGACGTAGCCGTCCGTCGAGCCGCTCATCGCGATCTCGATCGCCTCGGCTCCCGGCACCGGCGTCGCCGACTCCCCGTCGCCGCGCGGCCAGAACTTCGCCGTCATCCCCTGGAACTCGATCCCGTCGTCCTTCAGGCGCATGAGCCCGTTCACGTTCAGGACCTTGTACCGGAAGTTCGCGTACTCGACCGAGATGCCGCGCGGCACCACTTCCGCCACCACCGCCACCGGCTTCTCCGCCGCCGGGTCGTACGTCCCCTTCACCGTCGCGTCCACCGCCCCCATCACCTGGTACATCCCGTACACGCGCTGCACCTCGTCGCCGAACGCCGCCACCGTGTGCGGCCCGACGTCGAGCGCCCGCGTCTCCAGCCGCATGTCGCTCTTCCCCGTCGCCGTGTCGATGCGCCCTTCGATCCCCCAGCGCCCCAGCGGGCCGGCATCGGCGCTTCCCTCCACCACGAACTGCTCCCCGCCGCCGTACGGGAGGATGTTGACATCGACGTGCTTCACGTTGATCTCGAGGCCTTCCTTCATGAGCGCCTCGTAGGCGAACACGAATTCGCCGTTGCGGACGCTGATCCGCGGCACCGGCCCGCCCTTCGCCGACGACTCCCCCGCGTGCCGGGCGATGTCGGAGACCAGCTCGATCAGCTCCCCGCGGCCGTCCTTCGTGATCTCCAGGCGCACCATCGGGCGCTCGAGCTCAATGGAAGCGATCGCGACCTTGCCCTCCATGAGCTGGTTGCGGTCCAGCATCACGCGGATCCGGTCGGCGCGCAGGAACCCCGAGCCGTCGCGCTTGGGGACCTCGAACTCCTGCGCGACGAGGCCCTGGAGCGGCCCGAAGGAGATGTCCTTCAGGTTCACGCGCCGGCCGACGATGCGCTCGAGCTCGGTCGTGACGAAGTCGCGGTTCAGGAACGTGCGGTAGGCCAGGAACGTGTCCGCGGCGGCCAGGGCGGCAAGGAAGAGACCCATGAATGCGAAGGCCGCGAGTTTTTTCATGATCATCCCCGCGATTCTATCTGATCCGGGGCGATTACCCCGGCTCGAGGAGCATCGAATCGCCGTAGGAGAAGAAGCGGTACTTTTCGCGGACGGCCTCGGCATAGGCGGCGAGGACGCGGTCGCGGCCGCCGAAAGCGCAGGCGAGCATGAGCGGCGTGCCGCCGGGAAGGTGGAAGTTCGTGAGAAGGCGGTGGACGGCGCGGAAGCGGAAGCCGGGGGTGATGAAGAGCGCCGTCTCGGCCGACCCGGCGCGGACGGCGCCGTCCTTCCACGCCGCCTCGAGCGTCCGCGTGACCGTGGTCCCCACCGCCGTCACGCGTTTCGCCGCCGCGATCGCCGCTGCCGTCTCCGCCGGAATCACGTACGGCTCGGGGTCCATCCGGTGGTCTTCCACGTTCTCCGCGGTCACCGGCTTGAACGTGCCGACCCCGACGTGAAGCGTCACGAACGCGACGCCCGCCCCCGTCTTCCGGATCGCGTCGAGCACTTCCGGCGTGAAATGCAGCCCCGCGGTCGGCGCGGCAATCGCGCCCTCCGCCCTCGCGAAAACCGTCTGGTACCGCTCGCGGTCTTCGGCGTCCGCCGCGTCGCTGCCCCGGCCGCGCTTGATGTACGGCGGCAGCGGCATGCGACCCGCCGCCGCGACGTCGGCGTCCGCCGGCAGCGTCACTTCCCAGCCTCCGCCCACCCGCCGCGCGCTTCCCTCGAACCCCCCGAACGACAGCACCTCCCCGTCCCGGAGCTTCCCGCGCCCGCCGACCATCGCCTCCCAGCGGCCGCCGCCGAGGGGCCGCACCAGCAGGACGTCGAACGCCGCGCCCGTCTTGCGGCGGCCGGTGAGCCGGGCGGGGCGGACGCGGGTGTCGTTCAGGACGAGGAGGTCGCCGGGGCCGAAGAAGCGCGGGAGGTCGCGGAAGCGGAGATGCTCGTGGCGATCGCGGAGGAGAGCGAGGAGGCGGGATTCGTCGCGGCGCGCGGCGGGGCGCTGCGCGATGAGCGCTTCGGGCAAATCAAACTGGAAGTCCGCGAGCCGGGTCACGGGGTTTCGCGCGATGCGGGGACGGCGAGGCGGATGCCGTAGAACCACGCGAGATGGGTGGGGGCGTCGACGCGGCCGAGGCCGCCGCGGGCGATTTCCTTGCCGAGGACGAATCGGGAGGGGTCGGGCATGGGGGGAACATACCCGCCGCGGGAGAAACGCCAAGGGCCGAATTTCGGCGCGCGGGCCTTTTCCTCTCCCCGTCCCCCGCGTACTCTTCGCCCGATGTCCGAGATCTTCAACATCGTCATCGGCACGGCCGGTCACATCGACCACGGCAAGTCCACGCTCGTGCGGAAGCTGACGGGGATCGACCCGGACCGTCTGCCGGAAGAGAAGGAGCGCGGGCTGACGATCGACCTGGGGTTCGCGCCGTTCCTGCTGAAGGATGGGCGGCGGATCGGGATCATCGACGTGCCGGGGCACGAGAAGTTCGTGAAGAACATGGTCGCGGGGGCGACGTCGCTGGACGGCGTGATCCTCGTCGTCGCGGCGGACGACGGGATCATGCCGCAGACGCGCGAGCACCTGAACATCCTGCGGATCCTGGACGCGAAGCGCGGGATCATCGCGCTGACGAAGGTGGACATCGCGGAGCCGGACATGGTCGAGCTCGTTGAGGACGAGATCCGGCAGATGGTGCGCGGGACGTTTCTCGAGAACGCGCCGATCTTCCGCGTGAGCTCGCACACCGGCGACGGCTACCCCGCCCTGATCGACGGCATCAACAAGATGGCGACCGCGACGCCGCCGCGCCCGACCGAAGGGATTTTCCGGATGCCGATCCAGCGCGTGTTCTCCGCGAAGGGATTCGGCACGATCGCGACGGGAGTGCCGATTTCGGGGAAGGCCAAGATCGGCGACACGCTCGAGGTCCTTCCCCTCGGCAAGACGTCGCGCATCCGCGGCCTCCAGGCCTACAAGGGCGACGTCACCGAGATCCGCGCCGGCCATTCTTCGGCCGTGAACCTCTCCGACATCGACCACGCCGAGGTCGTCCGCGGCATGGTCATGGCCACGCCCGGCTACCTCCACGCCGCCGACCACGTCAACGCCCGCTTCCGCTTCCTCAACGAGGACGTCGGCAAGCTCCGGAACGGGGCCGCCGTGCGCCTCCACACCGGGACGGTCGAGGGCCTCGGCACGCTCAACCTCATCGAGGGGCAGGATCTCGTCGCCGGCTCCGACTCGCTCATCCAGATCCGCCTCGCCGAGCCCGTCGTCGTCGCCGCCAACGACCTCTTCGTCCTCCGCCTCCAGTCCCCCACCGTCTTCCTCGGCGGCGGCCGCATCCTGTCGTCGACCCTGGGCCGCCCGAAGATGAACCGCGCGAAGCTCGTCGAGGATCTCAAGGGAGCCGAAGGGGCGCTGGGCGACGTGCGCAAGACGCTGGAACACCTCCTGCGCCGCGCCGGCACCGACCCCGTCTCCCTCGACTCGCTCGCCAAGCAGGCGCTTCTCCCGATCGCCCAGGCCTACGACCTTGTCGGCGGGCTGAAGCAGAAAGGCGTAGCGGTGGAGATGCCCGAGTCGAAGCGGGTGATGCACCGCGACGGGCTGGCGGTGGCGGCGGACGAGATCGGGAAATCGCTCGAGGAATTCCACAAGGCGAACCCGGTTTCGGTGGGGATGGAGAAAATCCCGCTGCGGACCGCGACGGGGCTCGAGCCCGAGGCGTTCGAAGCGGCGCTGGCGCTGGCGCGCAACTCGGGGCGAGCGGCGGAGGAGCGCGGGCTGTGGCGCAAGGCGGCGCACGCGGTGGCGCTGACGGCCGAGCAGGAGAAGCTGATCGAGGCGGCGCGGAAGCTGCTGCTGGCCGACAAATATGCGACGCCGCGCGTGGACGAGATGGCCGGCAAGCTCGGCAAGACGCCGCAGCAGGTCGACAAGCTGCTCAAGCTCATGATGCAGACGGGCGAGATCGTGAAGCTGAAGGACGACATCCTCCTCCACCGCGACGCGATCGCGGAGGCGGCGGAGACCGCGCGCAAGCTCTGCACCGAGAAAGGCGAAGTCGGGCCGAGCGAGTTCCGGGACGCGATGAAGACGAGCCGGAAGTACGTGATTCCGCTGCTGGAGCACCTGGACGCGATCGGGGTGACGGTGAGGCAGGGAGACAAACGGGTCTTGAAGGGATGACGGCGGGAGACTGGTTGGCGTGGAACGGACTAATATCAAATAGGTAATATGAAATATGTAATATGAAATGCACGACGGCCAGACGACGGCACCCGGCATTTCATATTCCATATTTCGTATTGCCTACTTGATATTAGGTCTTTTATTCCTCTCTTCGAAGTCCCGCCCTTCCTCCCCCGCGGATGTATCCTTTCCCCCGCGTGAAACCGCC
The DNA here is from genome assembly GCA_964590435.1 of uncultured Planctomycetia bacterium. Classification (GTDB taxonomy): domain Bacteria; phylum Planctomycetota; class MHYJ01; order WSZJ01; family WSZJ01; genus WSZJ01. Next base: position 74,703 of record CAZPWT010000007.1, on the reverse strand, counting down.
TCCTCCGCCCAAAGCTCCTTCTCCCTCCCCCGAGCCGGACCCGGACACGCTCCTCATGCTCCGCGTCCGCGACGACGACATGGAAGCCTATTCCCTCCTCGTCCAGCGCTACCAGCAGCGCGTCGTCAACACCGTCTACCGCTACACGGGCGACGGCGCCGGCGCCGAGGATCTCGCCCAGGAAGTCTTCATCAAGATCTTCAAGGCGCGCAAGTCGTGGGAGCCGGTCGCGAAGTTCTCCACCTGGCTCTTCCGCATCGTCACCAACATCTGCCTGAACGAGATCCGCAACCGGAAGCACCGCCCCAGCCTGTCCCTCGACGACAACCCGCTTCTCGACCCCGGGCAGGACGACCCGACCGCGATCGAGACGTCCCGCCGCGAGCTGGCGCTCGCCGTGCGCCAGGCGCTGGACGCGCTGCCGGAGAACCAGCGGATGGCCGTCGTTCTGAACAAGTGGGAAGACCAGAGCTACGAGCAGATCGGCGAGGCGATGAATTTGACGGTGCCTGCGGTGAAGAGCCTGCTGTTCCGGGCGAGGCAATCCATGAAGGAGAGCCTGGAGAAGTTCCTGGACCCGGGGGAATAGGGCGGCCGTCTACTTGTTGGGGGCGGCCTCGGTCGTCGTGCCGTCCTTGCGGGCCCCGCCGAAGGTGCCGGGGATGGCGAAGATCCCGCCGGGGCGGCCGGCGATTTCCTCGAATTTCGCCTGCTGCTCGGTGGTCAGCACCGCCTTCACCTTCGCATTCGTGTCCGCCGTCAGGGCATCCACGGACTTCTTGGTGTCTTCCGCGGAGCTGCCCAGCCGCGCCTGCCGATATTCCACGAGCTGGGTGGCCAGGATTTCACGGACCTGCGACTCCTGCTGCGCGGTGAGCTCCAGCCGGGCGGACAGCGCCTCGACGATCCGGCGCGAGTAGGTCTCAAGCCAGACTTTCTGACGGGATTCCTCGGCGAGCTTCGCCTTCCGGGCGGCCTCTTCCGCGGCCGCGGGGTCGGCCGGCGCGGCCTTGGCGGGAGCCTGCGACGACGCCACCTGGCGCGCTTCCAGCGACGCCACCTGCGACTTCAGGGCCGCCAGCTCGCGCTGCAGATCTGCAGTCGCGGTGGAAGGAGCTGCTGACGGAGTCCCGGCAGGTGCGGCAGACTCGAGCTTCACGACGCGCTCCGCGAGGATCGCCACGCCCGCGCCGGCCTGGTTCGCCTGCACCGCCGCCACGACCGATCCGATCGCCGCAATTCCCGACAGCGCCACCGCCGCGATTTCTGCTTTCGTCACTCCCCGCCTCCCTTGGACCCGCGCTACTTCGAAGACTCACCGTCGCCCGCCGAATCGTCCGTCCCCGCCCCCCAGCCGTTGCCCTTCTTCATCATCTCATCGTACTTCGCCCCCTGCTCCGGCGTCAGCACCAGCTTGACCTTCTCGTTCGTCTCTTCCTGCAGCTTGTTGTAGTCGACCGGCTCGGCGTTCTCGTTCTCCTGCGAGTCCGTCCACATCGTGTTCATGCGCCCCCACTGGTCGGCAAAGATCGCCGTCAGCTGGTTCTTCTGCGTCTCCGTCAGCTCGAGCTTCTTCGACAGGCTCTCAGCCCAGCTCTTCGCCGACGCTTCCAGCTGCTTCTTGTACGCGCGGGCCTGCTTTTCCTTGTCGGTTTTTTCCTTCTGGACCAGCGCTTCGTGCACCGCCTTCGACAGGTCGTCCTTGTTGAGCGAAGGGCCGCCACTGGAAGCGACGGCGCCGTCCGGGTGGCCGGCGGTGCCGGCCGGATCGCTTGCGGGCGTTCCGCCCTTGCGGAGCGCGGCGATTTCCTGGCGGAGCTTCGCTATTTCCGCGGCGAGGTCGCCGGGGGGTGCGGGGGTGCGGGGGTCCGTCGCGGAAGCGCCGTCGGCGCCTGCGGGAGCCTCGGTTCGGGCCGCGGTCCCGGATTCAGTTTTGGCGACGCGTTCTTCGAGAGCCGCGAGGGAAGAAGACATGCGGCGGAATTCGATGGAAGCGAAGACGAAGGACACGGCGAGGAGGAGGCCGAAGAAGCAGGCGACGGCAGACTGGCGGTTCATGGGAGCTCCGTGCTGGGGGTCTCCATCAGAGACGACGCGGAGGGCGCTGGGTTCCAGGCAGAATTGTAATCGTGCGGTGCCTCGGGCGGTTCGACGAAGATGCGACTGACATAAAGTGCTCGTTCTATTGGAGTTGCGACGCTCGCGCGGCCCGGCTCAGAATGGCACCGGATCGTCCAGCATCTCCAGTTTCGCCTCGACTTCCAGCATCGCTTCCAGCAATCGCCTGCGTCGCTCGTCGACGGTCAGCTTCGGGATGAGCTTCGTCGGGGCATCCGCGGCGGGACGGGTGGAGGGCAGTCCGGTCCGGCGCACCGTCCGCGTGTCGGTCATCGACGCCGGGGCGACCGGCGTGGCGGGCTCGAGCCGCAGCGTGATGTTGAGTTCGGACTTCGGCCGCTCGGACGGCACCTGTCCCAGGATCCGGGTTTCCGCATTCGGGTCGGCCACCGGCTTCGTGGCCACGGCCGGCGGCTTCGAAGCGCGCGCCGGGACCCACACCCCGGGCCGCCCCGGGCTCAGCGGGATCAGGATCGGGATCACGTCGCCGCACGGCCGCGGCGTGAACACGGCGGGTGACGGCGCCAGCGGCGGCAGGGCCGACGGCAACGGGGCGGGCGGAACCCGGCGGGGCCGGGGCCTATTTTCCGGCGACGCAGGGGGCTGAGGTTCGTTTTTCATGCTTTCGGGTGCGGTGCCAGGGACCCAGCCACGCATCGGTCCTGTATTCGGCGCGGACGCAGACACGGCCATCACGGACGGCGACGTCGACGAACTCGAGCGCAACCCCCCGGACGGCGGCGGCCTCCCGGATCTCCTGCACGACCCACGGCTCCCGGCCGGGCGCTCCCCTCGAAGCGGCGAGCTCGACGTCCGAGGCGAATCCGGCCGCGCGGGCAACGTCGCGGCGGGTCCGCGCGGTGACGAGCAGGGCCGCGGAAAGGAGGGCGAGCACGGCGAGGCAGCGGATCAGGCGTCGAGCGGTCGGGGGCCGGGACATGTGCGTTTTGGTCCGCGGCGGGTTCGGGGGAAACGAAGCGCAAGGGGCGTGCCCCGGGGTCGCGGCGACGGCGGGTCGGCGGAAGCGCTTCCCGCGGGCGGATTTGCGCGGAAGCGGCCAATCTTAAAAATCTTAAAACTTTAAGATTTTCGTAAAGTTGTAAATTCTGATTTACAGCTCGGAGCTACGACGCCACGCCCGACTCCTCGATCTCCACTTCTCCCCCACCCACCCGGCACCGCACCCCGATCGGGATCACCCAGCTCGACACGTGATGCCCGAACGCCTCCGTTTTCACCACCGGCCACTTCTCCGCCTCCGACGCCTTCAGCGTCACCTGCTTCACCGTCACCCCGAACTTCTGCTCCTCGATCCCCTCGAGATGCCCCACGACCATTCCCTTCAGCGCCCGGAACTGCCCGCCGAGCCGCAGGTGCCACAGCGCGCTATTCACGTCGTCGACGTTCTCGCCGACGTCCTCCCAGAAGTACACGCGGCCGCGCCACGCCGGCTCGTAGCCGGTCCCCTTGAGCCACACCGTGCTCCAGAGATTCCCCGCCACCGTCAGCCCGCGCCGCACCGGCGCGTCGCGCCAGACCAGCGTTTCGCCCGGCGGCTTCCCCGCCGGCCGCGGATCCATCAGCGCCCTCGCGAAGTACTCGCGCGACTTTTCGCGCCCCTCCGACAGCCCCCAGAGCACGTTCTCCCCCATGAACGTCACCAGCCCGGTCTTGCGGTGCACCGCGTTCAGGAGCGAAGTGTTGTCGCTGAATCCCATGAACACCTTCGGGTTCCTCGCGATCTTCGCGAAGTCCAGCAACTCCAGGATCTCGAACGCCGAAAACCCCCCGACGAGGCAGAAGATCCCCTTCACCTTCCCGTCCGCGAACTGCCGGTTCAGGTCGTTCGCGCGCAGGGCCCGGTCGCGGCCGATGTAGCCGCGCGACTTCTTCACTGACTCGCCGACGCGGACGCGCAGGCCCTGGCCCTCGAGGAAGCGGACGCCGTTCTGGATCTGGTCGTCGTACGGCGGGCAGCCGGACGGAGCGACGATCGCGACGAGGTCGCGGGGGCGGAGGATCCTCGGCTTTACTGGAGTCATCGGGTCCTGGACGTGAATGAAGGGGTACGGATCCGCGCGGCGCCATGATCCGCGATTCGGGGAGGCTGAAATTCAACCACGCCGTGGCTGAATTTCGGAAACAATCACAACTCCAGTCGCGGAAACAGATTACGCGGCAGCAAACAGGCGCGGCCCGGCCGCTTGTGCCCTGTGAAGACTCAGCGGTACCATGCCCGCTAACCATGAACCCCACCCGCCTCGCCGCCGCCCTCCTCGCCACCTGCACCCTCGCCGCCGCCGACCCCCAGGGCGACGAAATCCGCAACCCGTACTTCAAGAAGACCGAGTGGCGCGTCTGGCGCCTCGACGAAAAACCGATCGTCGGCGCGAAGGCGGGCATCCCGCCCGCGGAGGACGGCTCGACCATCCAGCCGCCGGACCCCGCGAAGCGCCTCTGGCCGACCGACCCGGTGCCGCCCGGGAAGCTCTTCGTTCTCGGCCCGAAACCCTCGGACAAATACGCGGGGACGTGGGACGACGTCTACGGGAGCTGGTCGCACGTGCACGGATGGGTGAGGGACATCTGGAAGTCGCCGGCCGGGACGGAGGCGAAAGGGATCAAGGACGCGATCATCGCGTTCGTGGACAACGACCCGGTGGAGAACCATCTCAAGCTCGGGATCAACTTCTACCACCAGTCCACGACGGGGATGGCGCACACGATCACGAACTACGTCATGGGGCCGCAGAAGACGGAGCCGTACGAGAAGATCTACTTTTCGTCCGGCCTGATCACGTCCCCGTGCCACCTCTCGCTCGTCGAGGAGAGCGCGGCGCAGACCGAAGTCGCGACCGACCTCTACCTCGCGTACATGCCGACGCTCTTCAACTCGGTCGGCTCGTCGGACAGCGAGACGATGGCGATCACCAAGCTCGTCATCGCCGGGGCGCACCTCTCCCCCGCGATGAAGCTCAAGCTCAAGCGCACCGGGCTCTACGCCTCCGCGATGCTCTGGCTCTGGAAGACGGCGCTCCCGGTCGACGCGCCGTTCGACAGCGAGATGCGGCACCGGGTGGCGTACGCGGCGGTGGGCGAGCGCGCCGTGTTTCCCGGAGGCTACGACGCGGCGGGAATCGCGCGCGGCGACATGTGCCTCGATTTCCACCAGTACGACGACAACGAGCACATGAAGCGGATGATCGAGCTGGCGAAGGGGATGACGGTGGCGCCGCCGGAAGCGGTGGTGAAGCTGGTGGAGCAGAAGGGCGGGAAGACGGTGTACGCGCTGAAGAAAACGGTGTGCGTACTGCAGGAGCCGGGGCAGGAGGTGGAGCTGCGGGTCTCGACGGAGGAGAGCTACGACCTCGACGACAAGCCGCTGACGCTTCGGTGGAAGCTGCTGTACGGGAACCGGCACGTGACGGTGGAGCGCGAGGGGGACACGGCGGTCTGGAAGATCCGGGTGCCGTGGGACGAGGCGCTGCCGGAGGGGCGGACGACGCTGATCCTGGTCGCCAACAACGGCGTGTACGACGGGAACCCGGCGGCGATCAACGTGTACCGCAAGCGCGGGGACCTGCCCCCGAGCGGCGGCGGGTACGACGACTACAAATACGACACGAAGTTCACGAACCGGCGGCCGATCGTGGTGGGGCTGCAGGACGAGGTGGTGAAGCCGGGGCAAGCGGTGGCGATCCCGCTGCGGGCGATCGACCCGGAAGGGTTCCCGGTGCGGTATTACAAGCGCGCCGGCGAGCCGGGGTCGTTCGACGGGAACGTGTTCACTTGGAAGGTGCCCAAGAACGTCGCGGCGGGCGACTACACGGTGACGGTGATCGGCTCGGACGGGACGAGCGGGAATAATTACGAGGCGCGGCAGATCCGGCTGCGCGTGGCGCCCAAAGTCCACGCGAACATCGAGGCCGACAAACTGGAAGGCAAGGCGCCGCTGGTCGTGAAATTCTCTTCGCAGGGCTCCTACGGCGGCAACAAGCTGGAGTGGGCGTTCGCGCCGCGCGCTCCCGGAAAGCAGGTGATGCCGAAGGCCGAGGGGACGACGCCGGTCTTCACGAAGAAGTTCGACGCGCCGGGGGTCTATGAGGTCTGGCTCAAGGTCCTCGGGCAGGGCAAGGACGAGGCCGTGACGCACATGACGATCCGCGTCACCGCGGCCGACCCGCCCGCCCCGCGCCCCGCCGCCCTCGCCGTCGCGGGGAACGAGGTCGAGATCGCCGACGCGGACGAAACCCCGTCCACCTTCGACCACACCGACTTCGGCCCCATCAAACTCAAGGCCGCCGTCGAGCGCGAGTTCCTCGTGCTCAACACCGGCGACGCGAAGCTCACCCTCGGCAAGGGCGCCGTCACGATCTCCGGCCCCGACGCCGCCGAGTTCACGATCACCGCCCAGCCGCGCGACGCCCTCGACGGCACCGCCAGCTCGCGCTTCGCCATCCGCTTCGCCCCCAAGACCGCCGGCGAACGCAAGGCGACCGTCGAGGTCAAGGCCGGGCTCAAGGTCGTGAAGTTCGCGATCCGGGCGGTGGCGACGGAATAGGGGCTATTTCTTCTCCTCGTCCTCCGGCACTTCCCCCCAGTACCCCCACCAGTGCCACCCGCCGCCGTTGGGGCTGTGGTGCTCGCCGATCTCCCACCCCTCGCCGAACTGGTCGACGATGATCGTGTTGGCGGCCTCGAGCGACGTCAGCTCCTTGCCGGAAACCGGCGTCGTCAGCCGGATCTCCCCGCCGATCCACCCGGCGTAGAAATCGTTCGGGTCCACTCCCTCCGGCGCCGGCAGGTCCCGCTTCTTCACGCACAGGATCGGCAGTTCTTCCTCGATGGAAGTGTCGCCCTTGTAGGCGTCGGTGCTCTTGTCCGCACCGACGAGCGCCACCTGGTTGTGGATCCGCAGCAGGCTCCAGGTCATCCCCTTTTTCCCTTCGCTGTCCCACGGGTTGGCGGGCTGGCCGTTGATGTAGACCCAGAAGCGCTGCGTGGGAAGCTCGGTGCCGGCCTCGGTGGCGCGGAGCCATTCCTGGGCGAGCTCGGCCATGCTGCCGGCCTGGTGGTGACTGCGGAGCCGGCCGACGTCCAGCGCGTCAATCATCGCGACGGGGACTTTCCACTGCCGCGTCGCCCCCGCCACGGAGAGATCCGCCGCCGCGAGCGTCGCCTTGAACGGCTTGACGCCCTTGCGTGTCACCTTGAAGAACCCCGCGGCGGCCTCGTCGCGGACCAGCGAGATGATCTGGTCGGAGCAGAGCTTGCGCCCCTCGTCGTCCACGAGCGCCAGCGCCTCCGCCCGGACGAGCCCCACGAGCCGCGATCCGTTGCGCAGGCTCACGACGACCTGCAGCGGCAGCTTCGGCGGCTCGCTGGCCATCGGCGGCAGCCACTCCGCCTCGTTCTCCGTCTTCCCCCCCGCCTCGGGAACGTCCGGGTGCCGGATCGTCCGGATCTCCGCGCGCGTCACCGTCACCGCGCCGAACACCGTCTGGATCTCCAGCTTCTCGAACTTGAGCCAGCCGCGCAGCACCCGGTTCCCCAGCACCACCAGGTCCCGCGAGTCGAGCAGCTCCCCTTTCGTCTTCAGCGACTGAAGCGCCGTCAGCGCCCGGGCCACCACTTCCGGGTCCGGGTCCTTCGCCAGCGCCGACACGAACGGCGCGATCGGCCCCCGGATCGCCGCCAGCGCCGCGGACGCCTCTTCCCGGACCTTCGCGTCGTCCGCCCCCAGCCTGTCCCGCAGCTTCATCACCTCCGCCTCGAGCGCCGCCGTCTCCTTCTCGCGGAACGTCGACACCGCCAGCCGCCGGATCTCGCGGACCGCGACGCGCGTCTCCTCCGCCCCCTGCACCAGCACGATTTCGGCGCCCGCCGGAAGGGATCCCGCGAGGACGGAGCCGTCGGCGGTCTCGACCAGGATCGACGGCGCGGCGTCCTCGGCGCGCGACGGGAGGACGGACGCGAAGGCGAACAGCGACAGGAAGAGCGCGTGACGGAGCATGGTTTTCCCTCGGCAAGGTGTCGGCGGTTATTCCCCGCCGCCCATGATACGGAACCGTGCCTTGGCAACGCCGAGGAGATTTCGCGATGGGGACGACCATAATTGCCGCTCCCGTTGCGCAGCGGCTCATCTTTTCCCGTCTTTTCTTATCCGTGCCAGGCTCGTGGCCGTATCCCCTGAAAATCCCGCCTTCATCCCGGCTTTTTCCTCTGTGCCGGAATGAAGTCAAACAGGGCGGGTGAAATGCCTGACAAACGGCCACGAGCCTGTCACGGATTAGAAACGACACGAAAGGATGCGAATTCGCGTGGCCGTGCCAATGGACCATGCGTCGCCCTGGAAACTCCGTGGTGTTCAGTACAAGCCCGGTCCTGCACCCGGTCTCCTGTCCCCGCTTGTCCCGCCCCTCGCCGAACCGCTACGATCTTCCCGCCCCCAACACGACAGGTGAACCATGAAACCCCTCGCCCTGCTCGCCCTCCTGCTCTTCCCCGCTTCCGCCTTCTGCGACGAATCGCTGCCGGAACTCCTGAAGCGCCTCGACGCGCGCGCCGCGGCGATGGAGAAGGACCTCGGGCAGGCGCTGGAGAAGCCGGTGCACGTCGCGGCGCTGGTGTCGCGGACGTTCGCGCTTCCGCTGGACAAGGAGCGCGCGTACACGGTGGCGACGTACAGCTTCGAGCACGCGACGCGCGACGACGCGGACAACGTGGTGCGGAACGACTGGGACCTGCTGTACGGGAACGGCCAGGGCGACCCGATGACGGTCCGCACGGTGACGGACGACACGAGCCGCATCTGGGACCTGGGGGAAGCGGACTTCGACGCGTTCCAGGCGAGCGACGCGGGGCAGAACGCGGGGTCGGGGGACGAGAACGTCTTGGCGAAGAAGAAGCACCTGTACGTGGTGCACACCGTCGACACGGAGACGAACCTCTGGGCGAAGTTCCAGGTGCTGGAGCTGGAGGCGGACAAGTCGGTGATCCTGCGGTGGGAGGTCATCGCCGACCCGACGGAGTGGCGGGCGCTCGAGCGCACTCCCGGCGCGGCGATGCGGAGCGGCCGCGTGCAGATCCAGGTGCGGGCGGGCGCGATGGGCGGCAATCCGTGCCGCGCCTACATGAACGGCAAGACGAGCGCGTACGTCCAGAACGTCTCCGCGAATCCGATCGACATGGCCGGGAACGTCGACATCGGCGAGGACGCGGCCGTGTGGGTGTCCGGCGGCTTCATCCCGCAGGGCAAGGTCTGGATCCTCCGCGCCGTCGAGTACTCCGGGCTGAACTCGGGCGACAGCAACGGCGACGGGCCGTTCGTGGTGAGCGCGGGCGGCCAGGAGCTCGCGCGGCGCGAGGAGCGCAGCGGCGAATTCAAGGACGCGTGGAAGGGGCGGCTCGTGCTGCGCCCGGGCCAGGAGGACACGGTGTTCGTGGAGATCTCGAATTCGTCGCGCGCGGACGTCGTGTTCCGCGGCGTGCTCTGCGACGAGAAACTGGCGGAGACGACGAAGTTCCCTGCGCTGGGCGCCGATGAGAAGAAACGGGTCAACGCGCTCGTCGCGGCGCTGGACGCGGACGACGCCGAGGCGCGGGAGAAGGCGACGCAGGGGCTGCTCGACATGGGGCCGGCGATCCTCGATTACCTGAAGACGGTCCCGCGGGAGAAGTGGTCGGCGGAGGCCAGGGCGCGGCTGGAGGAAGTGATCGCGGAGCTGGGGGGCGAATAAGGCGAGGGCGCTGGGTTGGCGAAAGGCGAGGGCTTGGCCACAGAGGGCGCAGAGGACACGGAGCCCTCGGCTCGCCTCGCTCGCCTCGGGGTGTTGGTAACCGGGCTTTTCGTTCCTGTTGATTGCTCACGGGCAGACGGGGGCATAGCATCGGCGCATGACCGCCACCCCCCGCTTCGTGTACGGAACGGCCTGGAAGGAACTGGAGACGGAAAGGCTCGTCGGGCTTGCGCTGAAGGCCGGGTACAGCGCGATCGACACCGCCAACCAGCGGCGCCACTACCACGAGGCCGGCGTCGGCGCCGCGCTGGCGCGGGCTTTCAAGGAGGGAGCGGTCAAGCGCGAGGACCTCTTCCTCCAGACGAAGTTCACCGACCGCGGCGGGCAGGACCACCGGCTGCCCTACGACCCGAACGCCGATGCGGCGACGCAGGTGAAGCAGTCGTTCGCGAGCTCGCTCGAGCACCTCGGCACGAACTACGTCGACTCGTACGTCCTGCACGGCCCCTCGACCCGCTCCGGCCTCGGCGAGCACGACCGCCAGATCTGGCGCGCCATGGAGGACATCGCCCACGACGGCCGCGCCCGCGTCCTCGGCGCCAGCAACGTCGCCCTCGACCAGGTCGAGGAACTGTGGCGCTTCGCCAAGGTCCGCCCCGCCTTCGTGCAGAACCGCTGCTACGCACGCTTCGGCTGGGACGCCGGCGTGCGGGCGTTCTGCAAGGCAAACGGGATCGTCTACCAGGGGTTCTCGCTCCTCACCGCGAACCCCCACGTCGTCATGCACCCCGACGTCGGCCGCATCGCCGCGGCGCGCAGGAAAACCCCCGCGCAGATCGTATTCGCCTTCACGATCGGCATCGGCATCCTCCCGCTCACCGGCACGACCGACGAGCAGCACATGCGGGAGGACCTGGAAGCGCTGGCCATCGAGCTCACGCCGGCCGAGATGCAGGCGATCGGGAAGATCGCTTGACCGCGGGAACGCCGGCGGTTTGCGGGCGAACAGCATGAGGCGTAGAATGAAGGGTATGAAGCGCGATCCAAATTGGCAGTGCTACCAGTCGCTGAATCCGAAGAAGCACGGCGGCAAGTACGTCGTTATCTCTGGGGGGAAGCTGATCGGGTCGGGTCGCGACCTCACGAGGCTCCTCGCGGTCGCAAGGCAGCGCAATCCGAAAGAGACTCCTTTTGTTGCCCGGATGCGCGACCCGAAGAAAGTCTGCGTCTTCTCGGGCGATGCGAATGCCTAGGAAAGTCTCGTTTCCCTTCGAACGCGTCCTTACGGCGATAGGTTTTGTCTGGATTCCCGTTGCGCGCGTCGCCCTTTCGCATCGCGCCATGAAGCTGAACCTGGACATGACAGTCGACACCGGTGCGGATCTCACGATGATTCCCTACCTCGTCGGCTGGAACCTGGGCTTTCGAGGCGGACGATCCAAAACCTCCACGCTCAGTGGAATCTCCGGAGGGACGCCGTACCTCCTCAAACGAATCAACATGACGATCGGGCCGTTCAGCTTCTCCGCCCGAATCGCCTGGGCCCAGTCGGATGAAGTCCCCATCCTGCTGGGTCGCACCGACGTGCTCGATCGCCTGGTCACCGTGTTTGACGGAAAACGGAGACAGGTCACGTTTCGGGAATGATGCATCGTCCGTATCGCCTGCATTGACGCGAGGAGGGAAATTCCGATGAGCCAGAGTGAATCAATTCTCCCTCCGGTGAAACCCCTGGCGACCGGCCTCTACCGGCACTACAAGGGGAACGAGTACGAGGTCGTCGGCGTCGCCCGGCACAGCGAAACGCTGGAGGAGCTGGTCGTCTACCGCGCGCTCTACGGCGAGCGCGGCCTGTGGGTGCGGCCGCGGGCGATGTTCGAGGAGACGGTGAGGGTGAAGGGGCGCGCGGTGCCGCGATTCCGGCGCGTGGCGACCGCGAAATAGTCAGCGCTTCGCCAGGGCGACCCGCAGCCGCTCCACCGGCAGCCCGACGACGTTCGTGAACGACCCCGCGATCTTCCGCACCAGCGCGTCCCCGTGCTCCTGGATCGCATACGCCCCGGCCTTGTCCAGCACGTCCACCCGGTCGAGGTAGTCCCGGATCGCGCCCGCCGTAAGCCGCCGGAACGTCACGAGCGTCCGCTCCGCGAACACCTCCAGCTCCGCCGACGACCCCCGCACCAAGCAAACCCCCGTCACCACCTCGTGCGTTTTCCCCGACAGCGCCCCCAGCATCCGCGCCGCTTCCCGCCGGTCCCGTGGCTTTCCGAAAAGCCGCTTCCCCAACGCCACCACCGTGTCCGCCCCGATCACCAGCGCCCGCGGATGGCGCGACGCGACGGGAAGCGCCTTGCGGCACGCGTTGGCCATCGCGACTTCGGCCGGGAGCAGGTGGCCGCCCTCGATTTCGGCCGCGCGGCTGGGGACGACGTCGAAACGAAGGCCGAGCTGGCGCAGCAGCTCGGCGCGCCGGGGGGAAGCGGAGGCGAGGATGAGGGGTAGTTTCCGTTTCACGGGAAGGATCCTAGCCGCCGCGTTCCGTTCAGGGTAAGGATCCGACGTGCCGGCGCTGGCAGACCAGCCCTCCGCGCGAATCGCATCCGACCGGCTATTCCTCGAGCCGATGCAGAAGTTGCGTCAGCGCCGGTGAAATGCTGACTTCCCGCTTCGTCGCGATGAGTTCCACCGCCGAGTCGGAATCGAGCCCTTGGCTTCGCATCAGGTAGGCGGCCACGATGACGACCGATCGGCTTCGCCCGGCATGGCACTGGACCAGCACTCGTGAAAACTCACTCGCGAGCCTGGCGAGCGCGTCGACAGCGCGGAGGAAGGTGCGCAGGTCGTTTCCGGGGCCATCCTCGAGTCGATGACAGGCGATCTCCTGCACACCCAAGTCGGCCGTGCGGTTCGCCTCAAGCGTTCCGTCCAGGCTCAGGACGGCTCGAACCCCTTCAGCCTGCAACAGCGTTCGGTCCTGGGCATCCAGGTAGTTTCCGATAGCAATGCGATCTGTGATCCAGTCCATGAACTTGATCATCCTACCAGCGCAGATAATGCACGGCTCGTCCGCCGTACAGAACGATGCTGCGGACGTCGTCCTCGCCCACGGCGGGCGCCCAGGACGTAGAATGCCCCGCCCATGCCGACCTCACTCCCCTTCACCGCCCCGTGGCTCCTCGCGCCGATGGAAGGCGTGACGGACCCGTGCTACCGCGACCTGGTGCTGGAGCGCCAGAACCCGCGCGACCTGGGGGGGGCGTACACGGAATTCGTTCGGGTGAGCCTGCTGCCGATCCCGGAGTGGAAGCTGGCGGAGCACCTCGGGCCGCGGCGGTTCGGGCAGCCGGTGGGGCTGCAGCTGATGGGGAGCGACCCGGGGCCGGTGGCGGCGACGGCGGACGCGGCGATCTGCGCGGGCGCGCCGCTGGTGGACCTGAACTTCGGCTGTCCCTCGAAGGGCGCCTTCAAGGACTGCGCCGGGTCGGCGCTTCTCGCCCACCCCGAACGCGTCGAGGAGATCGTGCGCGCGTGCGTGACGGCGGCGGGGGGGCGCGTGCCCGTGACGGCGAAGATGCGAAGCGGAGTGGCGGACGACCGGCGGCTGGAGGAAGTGGCGCAGGCGGCGGAGGCGGGGGGGGCGGTGATGTTGACGGTGCACTGCCGGACGCGGGAGGAGAAGTACCGGGACTGCGCGGACTGGACGCGGATTGCGCGGGCGGTGGCGGCGGTGAAGATCCCGGTGTGCGGCAACGGGAGCATCGAGACGCACGACGGGCTCGAGCGGGTGCGCCGCGAGACGGGGTGTGCGTACGCGATGATCGGCCGCGCGGCGCTCGGGGACCCGTGGATCTTCAGCGGCCGGCAGGTCGGCCCCGCGGATGCCGCGACGTTCCTGCTCGAGTACGCGGAGGCGCTTCGCACGCGGCGGAAATTCAACGACCTCGGCGCGGCGGGGCGCGTGAAAAAACTGCTCTTCCACTGGACGGCGGGCGGGCTGTTCGAGGGGGCGGACGAAGAAGCGCGCGAGGCGGAGAGGTACCGGCGGCTGGGCGAGGAGGATCCGCAGCGGCTGTGGGCGTGGCTGGAGGAGAGGGCGGGGGTCAAGGTCCCGGTCGGGTAGGCAATCAGCGGGGGCGCATGACCGGAATCGCGGCAGCTTTTGAGGGGGACTTGAGTCGAGCCGTGGCCGCGAAACGGCAAAATCAAAACTGCGAAATGCAAAGCCAAACGCCAAAAGCAAAACAGCGAACAAAATTCACGGATCCTGCAACCCGGTAGTTGTCGTTTGCCGTTTGTCGCTTGCTTGAGAGTTCTCCTTTTTGCCTTTGCCGTTTCCCCTCCCGGCCGGGCTACTTCTTGATCAGCGTCCCGAAGAACGCCATCACCTTGTCGCCGCACCCCGAGTGGCCGACCCCCGGGAGCATGTCGCGCGTGACCAGCTTGTAGCCGTTATCGTCCGCGAGCTTCTTCGCCGCCACCCACTGCACTTCCAGGTTCGGCGGGTTGTGCCAGTACTCGTCCTTGTCCCCCTGGAACGCGTGCACCGGAAGCGTCGCCTTCTCGGGGACGTCCGGGATGTCGTACTTCCGCGTCGCGAAATTGCCGCAGGCAGGGGAAGCGCCGAGGAGCATGTCGGGGTGCTGGAAGACGAAGAGCCAGGTGAGGTTGCCGCCGCCGGAGAAGCCGGTGATGCAGAACTTGTCCTCGCCCGAGAAGTCCTTCTTCACGTCCGCGATCACGGCGAGAAGCCCTTCCTCGTCGAACTTGAAGCGGTCGCCGTTGTCGTATTCGGCGACGAGGTCGGGGGCGTACGTGTATTTGGCGGCCTGGCCGGCGAGGCTGTTGGTGCTGGAGAAGGTCTGGGGGGTGACGCAGATGACCGGGAGGTCGCCGCGGTTGGACGTGAGCGCGCTGAGCATCCCCTTGAAGTTGCTCCCGGCGCCTTCGATTCCGACGACGATCGTGTACTTCTTCGCGGGGGTCCAGCCCTTGGGAAGCTGGAGGTAGTACTGCATCTTGTGCGTGCTCGCGGTCCGGAGGATCGGCCCGGACTCGGCGCACTTGAGCTCGACTTCGCGGACGACCTTGGCGCGGGCGGGGCTCGACTGGACTTTCTCGGCGCCGGAGATCAGCCGCTGCGTGCGCTCCCAGTCGCGCTTCTGGTACGACGCCTGCCACTCCGCGTCGATCACCGGGCCCATCGACTTCGGGTCGAGCTCGAACGCGCGGACGAGGTAGCCGTCGAAGCGGGCGTCGTCCTTGTTGGCGTGCTTCTGCGTGGAGAGTTCGCGGTACATCAGCGCGAGCGCCTTCCCGTAGGTCGCGAACTTCTTCGCGTATTCCGCCTTGTCAGCGTCTGACGCCGCGGAGTCGCCGTCCAGCGTCAACGCCTTCGCATTCGCGTTGTCGGGATCGAGCGACAGCGCCTCGGCCACCAGCGCGCGCCCTTCGGCGTTCAGTTTTTTCGGCTGGCACCACGAAGCGAGCTCAACGAGTCCGCCGGCGATCTTCTTCTTGAGGTCGGTTTCCTTGTCGGCCTTGGGGGGGCCGGCGAAGACGACCGCCGCGGCGAGGAACAGCACGGAGAGGTTGCGCATGGGCGGAGTATATCCGGCGGGCCGGGAGGGTTCTCGTTCTTGCAGTCACGGGGCCTGCGTGACCGTCATTGCCTGCTCCCGTTGCGCGGCGGCGTATCCTTCCCTGTCTTTTACTATCCGTGCCAGGCTCGTGGCCGTTTTTCCCAAACAATCCCTCGATCATCCCGGATTGTTTGTCTGTGCACGGAAGAAGTCGAAGAGGGCCGCTGGAGTGTCTGACAAACGGCCACGAGCCTGGCGCGGATACGAAAGGACACGAAAAGATGGTTCCGTGCGATACCGGTCATCGACCCAGACTTGTATTGCCTATATGCGCATTATGGAATATAGTGGCGCCGTGGTCGTACACGCCCCCACCGCCCAGCCTCTCCCCCGCGCCGATCTCTTCCGGCTCCTCGCCGACGAGGATCGCCTCAGCCTGCTCGCCCTCTGCGCCCAGGAAGAACTGGCCGTCAGCGAACTGGCGACCCTCCTGCACGAAAGCCAGCCCCAGATCACCAAGAAGACCCAGCCGCTTCGCGATGCCGGCCTGCTCCTCACGCGCAAGGACGGCACCCGGACGCTGCTCAAGATCGCTCACGTCGCCGACCCGGTCGTCGCGGCCGCGCTGAGCGAAGGAAGAGCCCTCGCCTCACGAAGCGGCGCGCTGGCCCGCATCCACCGGGTCGTCGCCCAGCGCGAGGACACCAGCCGGAAGTTTTTCGAGGCCGCCGCCGAGGGGCCGGTCGTCGTGGAAGGATCGGCGCTTCTCCCATTCCTGCCGGTGATCGCTCCCCTGCTGCCGGCGCGGGCGCTGGCGGTCGACGTCGGCACGGGCGAAGGCGCGTTCCTGCCGATGCTGTCGGCGCTTTACGAGCGAGTGATCGGCGTGGATCGCAGCCCGGCGCGGCTCGCGCGCTGCGGGGCACGGCTGCAGGCGCTCGGCATCGCCAACGTGCGCCTCTGCGCCGGCGACGTCGAGGACCCCGCGCTCTACGAGGAAGTCCAGCGCGCGGGCGGCGGCGCCGACCTCGTCCTGCTCGCCCGCGTCCTCCACCACGCCGCCCGCCCCCACGAAACGCTCGCGGCCGCGGCGCGCCTCTGCCGCGACGGCGGCCGCGTCCTCGTCGTCGATTACCTGCCGCACGAGGACGAGGCCATGCGCGAACAGGGCGACGTCTGGCTCGGCTTCAGCCCCGACAAGCTCCGCGACCTCGCGGCCGCGGCGAAACTGCACGTCGAAGCGCTCCAGCCCTTCGCGCCCCGGCTCGCGCCCACCGAACCCGATCACCACCTCCCGTGGCACCTCGCGGTACTGCGGAAGTCCGGATAGTCACGAACCAGAAACCACTTCATTCCCGATAGAGGAGAACGCGCATGGACAGCCGCACGGAGTTCCCCGGTTACATGGTCAAGGACCTCGGCGAGGCCGAGCTGGGGCGCCGGAAGATCCGCATGTCGGAAAAGGAAATGCCGGGGCTCATGTCGCTCCGCGCCGAGTACAAGGGCAAGGCGCCGCTCAAGGGCGCGCGCGTCGCGGGCTGCCTGCACATGACGATCGAGACCGCGATCCTCATCGAGACGCTCGTCGAGCTCGGCGCCGAGGTCACCTGGACCTCGTGCAACATCTTCTCGACGCAGGACGAAGCGGCGGCGGCGATCGCGAAGGCGGGCGTGCCGGTGTTCGCGTGGAAGGCCGAGACGCTGACGGAGTACTGGGCCAACATCGACCGGCAGGTGAGCGCGTTCAAGGGCGGCAAGGGCCCGAACCTGCTGCTCGACGACGGCGGCGACCTGACGCTGCTCGTGCACAAGGGCGTGGAGTTCGAGAAGGCGGGGAAGGTGCCCGACCCGTCCACGGCGACGAACGAGGAGTACAAGGTCATCCTCACGCTGCTCCAGGCCTCGCTGAAGAAAGACCCGCAGCGCTTCACCAAGATGGCCAAGGAGATCAAGGGCGTCTCCGAAGAGACAACGACGGGCGTCCATCGCCTGTACGAGATGGCCGCGAAGGGTGAGCTCTTCCTCCCCGCGATCAACGTGAACGACTCCGTCACGAAGTCGAAGTTCGACAACAAGTACGGCTGCCGCGAGTCGCTCTTCGACGGGATCAAGCGCGCGACCGACGTCATGGTCGCCGGCAAGGTGGTCGTGATCGCGGGGTTCGGCGACGTCGGCAAGGGATGCGCGCAGGCGGCCCGCGGCCTCGGCGCCCGCGTGGCGGTGACGGAGATCGACCCGATCTGCGCGCTGCAGGCGGCGATGGAAGGCTACGACGTGGTCACGATGGACGACGTCGCGCCGCGCGGCGACATCTTCGTGACCGCGACGGGCTGCGTGAACGTCATCAACCGGAACCACATGAAGGCGATGAAGGACGGCGCGATCCTCTGCAACATCGGGCACTTCGACAGCGAGATCGAGGTGGCGTGGCTGGAGAAGAACCCCGAGATCAAGGAGGAGAACGTCAAGCCGCAGGTGGACGAGTACGTGTTCCCGGACGGGAAGAAGCTGATCCTGCTGGCGCGCGGCCGGCTGGTGAACCTCGGCTGCGCGACCGGGCACTCGAGCTTCGTGATGTCGAACTCGTTCTCGAACCAGGTGCTCGCGCAGATCGCGCTCTGGAACAACGCGGTGCACGGCAAGGACACGCTGACGGGGATGTCGTTCAAGCCCGGCACGGTGAGCGTCCTGCCGAAGAAGCTCGACGAAAAGGTCGCGCGGCTGCACCTCGCCAAGGTCGGGGCGAAGCTGTCGCAGCTTTCGGCGGAGCAGGCGAAGTACATCGGGGTCGCCGTCGAAGGGCCGTTCAAGCCGGACCATTACAGGTATTGATCGAACCGCCGCGGCCGGCAGCCCTTCCGGGTTGCCGGCCGTTCAGGCGGGCTCGCCCGGGTCCTGGGGATCCTCGGCGCCGATGAACTGCGGCAGCCGGCCCGGGAAAAGCGAGACCGCGACGACGATCGCGCCGAACGCCAGCACGACCAGCCCTACGATCCCCCACAGCCAGGAGTTCAGCGGGTTCCCCAGCCCGAGCGCCGAATTCTGCGGATTCTCCGGGTCGTAACGGACCGTCACCGCCGCCCCCGCGGTCATGCCGCCTCCCTGGTACCCCTCGCTGCTCATCAGCGTGACGACGTTGTTCGTGTAGAGCTCGCCGTTCACCTTGTAGGCGTAACTGCAGGAAATGCTCCGCGACTTCCTGCCCCCGCGCACCGACCCTTCGATGACTTCCCCTTTCACCTCCCGCCACGACTCCCAATTCCGCGCACGCCACACCCCGCTGAGGTTGAACCAACACATCCAGATGCCGATGAGGAGGATGCCGGCGCTGATCGCCACCGCCTGCGGGTGAACCTTCTTCGGGCGATCGGGAACCGGGATCATGGAAGTCCACCATCCTACGCGGGATGGCGGATTCCGCACGCCGGGACGTCGTAGAATGAGAAGCGCCTCCATGCCCTCCCTTTCCCCCGCACAGACCGCACGTCTCCGCGTCCCCCGCACGGATCCTTCGTCGCGCGACGGGCGGCCACTCTCCCTCGCCGTCGTCATCCCGGCCCTCAACGAGGAATCCTCGATCGAGGCCGCGGTCGCGTCGGCGTGGGAAGCGGGCGCGGACGAAGTCGTCGTCTCCGACGGCGGCTCCACCGACGCCACCCGCGACCGCGCCGCCTCCGTCGCCCGCGTCGTCCTCTCCCCCCGCGGCCGCGCCGCCCAGATGAACGCCGGCGCCGCCGCCACCCGCTCCGACGTCGTCCTCTTCCTCCACGCCGATTCCCGCCTCCCCCGCGACGCCGCCGCCCTCGTCCGCGGCGTCCTCGCCGACCCGCTCGTCGGCGCCGGCGCCTTCCGCATGCGCTTCGACGCCCCCGGCCTCTACTGGCGCTTCATCTCCACCCTCGCCCACGCCCGCGCTTTCTGGTGGGGCATCACCCTCGGCGACCAGGCGATCTTCGCCCGCCGCGAAACCCTACGCCTCCTCGGCGGCTACCGCCCCCTCCCCATCCTCGAGGACCTCGACTTCGCAGACCGCGCCCGCCGCGCGACGCGCTTCCGCGTCCTCAAGGCCGAAGTCCGCACCAGCGCCCGCCGCTGGGAACGCCGCGGCCGCCTCCGCACCAGCGCGCTGAACTGGGCGATCCTCGTCCTGTATCGGCTCGGCGCGCGGCCGGAAGCGCTGGCGAGGCTCTACCGATGAAGCGGCTCCTGCTGTTGCTCGCGCTCGCCGGATGCGCCTCGGACGTGGCGGTCGAGCCCGCGAAAGACCCCGTGCGCGAGCCGGGCGGGTTTCCGCACGAGCTCTGGACGAAGGTGCTCCAGAAGCACTGCGCGGCGGGACTCGTCGACTACGCCGCGATCAAGGCCGACCCCGCGGACCTCGACGCCTACCTCGCGCACGTCGCGAAGGACTCCCCCGAGTCCAACCCCGCGGCCTTTCCGACTCGCGAGGACCGGCTCGCCTACGCGATCAACGCCTATAACGCGTACGTCGTCAAAGGCGTCGTCGACCACTACCCCTGCGACTCCGTGAAATCGATCGGCGCGCTCCCCTTCGACTTCTTCCGGAAATTCGAGTACCCGTTCGGGGGGAAGCGGTTCTCGCTGGAGGCCTGGGAAACGAAGGCTCGCGAGGAATTCAAGGAGCCGCGGCTGCACTTCGTCCTCAACTGCGCTTCGCTCGGCTGCCCGCGCCTGCCTGCCGAAGCGTTCGTGCCGGGACGTCTCGAGGAGCAGCTCGCGCGGGAGACGAAGGCGTTCGTCGGCGAGGAGCGGAACGTGTCCGTCGGCGACGGCGTCGTGACGCTCTCGAGCATTTTCAAGTGGTACCGGAAGGACTTTTTCGAGTGGCAGGAGGCGCGCGGGGAGCCGCAGGGCCTGCTGGCCTGGATCCGGGGCGCCGGGCGGGAAGTTCCCGACGGGATGGACCACCAGTGGGCCGAGTACGACTGGGCGCTGAACGACCGGAAGGCCGCGAAGTGAGGACCGCCGCGGTCGTCATCGGCATCGTGGCGGCGCTCGCCGGCGGCGCGATCGCCTTCTGGAAACTGCGGCCGGCCGCGCGGGTCCCGATCCCGGCGACGGAGAAGGAGCTCTCACGCAGCGAGCCCTTCCCGCACGCGCTCTGGACCGCCGTCCTCGCGAAACACAGCCGCGACGGGCTCGTGAACTACGGCGCGCTGAAGGCCGACCACGCCGGGCTCGACGCGTACCTCGGGCACGTCGCGAAATTCTCCCCGGAGTCGAAACCCGAACTGTTTCCGACGCGCGAGGACCGCATGGCGTACGCGGTCAACGCCTACAACGCGTACGTCGTCAAAGGCGTGATCGACCGCTACCCGTGCGACTCCGTGAAGTCGATCGGCACGATCCCGTTCGACTTCTTCAAGAAGCTCGAGTACCCGTTCGGCGGCAAGTCGTACACGCTCGAGGCCTGGGAAACCAGGGCCCGCGAGGAATTCGCCGAGCCGCGGCTCCACTTCGCGCTCAACTGCGCTTCCCTCGGCTGTCCGCGCCTCCCCGCCGAGGCGTTCGAGCCGGCGCGCCTGGAGGAACAGCTGGCGCGGGAGACGAAGGCGTTCGTGACGGATCCGCGGAACGTGTCGGTCGAGGGCGGGAAAGCCCGGCTCTCGAGCATCTTCAAGTGGTACCGCGGCGACTTCGAGAAGTGGCTGGAGTCGAAGGGGAAGGCGAAGGACCTGCTCGTCTACATCCGCGAGGCCGGCGGCGCGGCCGAGGGAGAGATCGAGTTCGTGCCGTACGACTGGGCGCTCAACGACCTGAAGTAACCGGCGCCGGCTCGAGACCGGCGCGCTTGCGCCCGCCCGGCGTGATCTTCCAGCGCCGGTGCATCCACTGCCACTGCTCCGGGGCGAGCCGGATGTGCCGCTCAAGCGCCGCCGTGGACTCGCGCGTCAGGCGGGCGACTTCCTGGTCGCGCGGCGCCTTCAGGTCCGGGTAGATCGGCGCGCCGAAATGAAGCGTGTACCGGAACGCCGTCCCCTCGCGCAGGCACGCGAACGGCACGATCGGCGCCCCGGTCGCGCACGACAGCAGCGCCGGCGTGGTGACCGTCAGGATTTCCCTCCCGAAGAACGGCACCAGCATCCCCGTGTCGCGCGGATTCCGGTCCGTCAGCAGCGCGACCATCGACCCGCGCCGCAGCGCCCGGATCAGCCCGCGGAACGCGCCTTCCATCTCCACCGTCGTGTGCCCGCGCGATTGCCGCTCCTTCTCCATCCGCGCGTGGATCCGCGGATTCCGCGACCGGTGCGCGATGCTCGTCAGCTTCAAGTCGTTCCGCCCCGCCCACTGCGCCGCCAGCTCCCAGTTCCCGAGGTGCCCCGAGAGCCAGATCACGCCTTTCCCCTGCCGCGCGATCTCCAGCAACTCCTTCTCGTGCGGCGCCCTCACCACCTGCGCCCACCCGCGGCTCTTCGGGCTCCTCGGCGCCTTGATCAGCTCCGCGGCGAGCTGCCCGAAGTGCTCGAAGCACGCCAGCGCCGTGCGCGCGACCCACTTTTCGGACCTACCCGGGAACGCCAGCCGCAACTGGTCCTCCGCCCGCCGGCGGTAGCGCGGCAACGCCGCCGCCGCCGTCCTCCCGACTATGCGGCCCAGCTCGAGCGCGGCGCGAAGCGGAAGGGCGTGCACGGGAAGCAGGGCAAGGTTGAGCACCTGCATCTCGACGGCGCTTGCGACGCCTTCGAGAAGCGTGCCCTGGTAGCGGAAGAGTTTGACCGTCATTTCGGTGCCGTCATTCTAGGTTGGGAGAATCCCGGGGCGAATGGCAATCGGTCGAGCGCCCTCAGGAGCGCGCGCCCTTCGCCCCCGGGACCGGCTTCGGCTCCCCCGGCGGACGGCTGCGCCAGCGGCGGTGGGCCCAGAGCCACTGCTCGGGGTGTTCGCGGATGGAGCGTTCGAAGAGCGCGGTGTACCACGCGGTAGTCGCCTTCACGTCGGCGTCGGTGTCGCCGGTCGGCGCGGGTTGCGGGTCGGGGTGGCAGCCGAAGACGTAACGCGAGGGCCCTTCCCGATACGTGTAGAACGGGAGGATCCGGCAGCCGGTTTTGAGCGCGATGACCGCGGGGGTCGGCCAGGCAGAGGCAAGCCTCCCGAAGAACGGAACGAAGACCCCGCCTTTTCCCGCGTTCTGGTCGGAGAGGATCACTCCGATCCGGCCGCGCTTGAGGTCCCGCATCAGCTCCCGCAGCCCTCCGCTCTGCTTCACGATCTTTCCGCCGGTCGCGCCGCGCGCGCTGTTCAGGAACTCGTCGACATACGGGTTCGAAAAGGGTCGCGCAATGCTCGTCAGCGGATAGCCCAGCAGGTTCATCACGATCCCGGCAAGTTCCCAGGACCCCTGGTGACACCCCACGAACAGCGCGCCCTTCCCGGCCTTCAGCGCTTCGTCCAGGATCTCCCGCCCCTCGAGCCGCACGTACTTCGACCAGTTGTCCTTCGCGATCCGCCGGCGCAGCACCATCCCCTCGATGATCGAGGACGCCATGTGCTCGAACATCTTCCGCGCGATCTGCCGCGACCGGTGCGGCGAATACCCCGCCGCCTCCAGGTGCTCCAGCGCCCGCGGCCGGTGCCGCGCGTCCACCTTGAATGCGACCCGCCCGACCAGCTTCGACAGCCCGCGCAGCATCGGGTCACCCAGCCCCAGCATCAGCGACACCGCCAGCCGCGGCCCCGCATACTGGAGCCAGTACGCCGCCCTCACCATCGGCGGCATGTCGTCCGGCCAGCTCCTCTGCTTCCCCGCCTCAGGCACCCTCGGCATCGGCAACCGCCGCCTCGCCCGGCTTCGTCTTCCAGCGGCGGTGAATCCACATCCACTGCTCCGGCGCCTCCAGGATCCGCTTCTCAAGCGCCGCCGTCAGCCGCGCCGTCGTCTGCAGCACCGCCTCGGCCATCGGAAGCGAGCTGTCGGCGACGAACGGCTCCTCGATCTGGATGAGGCTGCGGCCGCTCGGGAGTCGCGTGACGGCGAAGCTGAGGATCGGCGCGCCGGACTTGAGGGACAGGAGGGCGGGGGCCTTGATCGTGGAAGCGGCGCGGCCCAGGAACGGAACGAAGATCCCCTGCTTGCGCGCGTCCTGGTCGACGTAGAGGGTCAGGAGCCCGCCTTCGCGCAGCGCGTGGAGCCCTTCGCGCATCGCGCCCGAGCGCCAGATGACCCTCGTCCCGACCTTCTTCCAGAACGCCTCGAACCCGCGGTTCATGTACGGGTTGTCCATCGCGCGCCGGACGACGTGGACCTTGTGGCCCCGCTCGGCGACCGCGACGTTGAAGACCTCCCAGTCGCCGAAGTGGCCGCTGACCGCGATGACGCCCTTCCCCATCGCGATCGCGCGATCGAGGTTTTCGATCCCCTGGAATTCGACGCGGCGCTCCCAGCGGCCGCGGGCGCGGTCGATCGGGATGCGCATCGTGCGCACGATGTTCTCCATGAGGTGCTGGAACGAGCCCGCGGCGACGGCATCGCCGCGGCGGCCGAGCACGCGCGTCGCCTCCTTCTTGGCGATCCCGCTGCGCTTGCGCATGACGGTCCAGAGGATCGTCGCGATGGCCCGCCCGGCGGCGAGCGCCGCGAATTCGGGGAGCAGCAGCGCGGCCGCCTGGCCGCATCGCCCGACGCAATACTGGGCCACCCACGCGGCGGACATGAAGAACCCGCCGGAATGCATGCTCATGGCCCCACGATACCGCGCGGAGGGGGCTCCCTCCAAGCCGGACCTTGCACCTACCGCCAGCGCCGGTGCATCCACAGCCACTGCCCCGGCGTCTCCCGGATCCGCGCCTCCAGCGCCGCGGCGATCCGCGACGTGGCCCGGCGCACGGACTCCTCCGCCTCCCCCGCCTCCTCCGCCACGAACGGCGGGTCGAAAACCAGCCGGATCCGCCCATCCCGCAGCCGCGGCGCCGCGAACGTCACGATCGGCGCGCCATACCGCAGCGACAGCGTCGCCGGCGTCCGGTACGTCGCCGCCGGCCTCCCGAACCACCCCACCTCGATCGAGTCCCGCCGCGCATGCTGGTCCGCCAGGATCGCCAGCAGCTCGTTCCGCCGAAGCGCCCGCACGGCGTCGCGCATCGCCCCCTTCTTGTCGATCGTCGCCTGCCCCGTCGCGCGCCGGAACGACTCGAGCTTGCGGCGAATGAAGCGATTCCGCGCGGGCTTCACGACGGTGTTGACCTTGTAGCCCTTCAGCGACATCCCCCAGCCCGCGGCCTCCCAGTTCCCCAGGTGCGCGCCGATCACCAGGACGCCCTTCCCCATCCGCAGCGCCGCGTCGACGTTCTCGAGCCCCTCGAAGACGATCCGGTCCTTCCAGCGGCCGCCGCCGAAGATCCGGTGCGCGCGGACCATCTCGACGAGGACTTCGCCGAAATGGCGGAACGAAGCGCGGGCGGCGGCGGCGCCGGCCGGCCCGAGGGCGGCGACGGCGTTCTCGCGGGCCGTGCGCGCGCGGCCGCGCAGGACAAGGCGGGAGAGCGAGCCGAGGAAGCGCCCCGTCGCGCGGGCGAGGCTTTCGGGCATCACGAGGATGGCGGCGCGCGCGACGAGGAACATCGCGTAGACCAGCAGCGATGCCGGCAGCCCGGCGACCGGATGATCCTCGAGTTTCACGCCGGGACGATAGGGGCAACGGGCCGGGGGCCGCAAGGAGCGAAAAAAAGCCCCGCGATTTCTCGCAGGGCTGTTGTCGCGCGACGGTCCCTTACTTTTTCCTGATGCGGAACCCGTTCACCTGGAACGCCAGCATCGGGTCGTTCGGCTCCATCTCCACCGCCAGCTTCTTCAGCTTGTCGCCCTTGTCCTTGTCCCCCTTGTCCGACCACGCCGCGCCGAGGTGCAGGTAGAAGTACGCGTTCAGAGGGTCCAGCTCGCACGCTTTCTCCAGCATCTTGATCGCCTCGTCCGTCTGGCTGTCGTTCATCAGCCACTGACCGTAGCTGTCGTACGTCAGCGGGTTCTGCGTCCCCTTTTCCACCGCCGTCTTGTAGTACCGCCCCGCCTTGATCCGCAACCCCCACCGCTCGGCCCACTGCGCCGCCTCCTCATACCCGCGGTGCGACTCCAGCTTCAGCGTCTTCACGTAGTCGTACCACTCCTTCTCCAGCGCCTTCATGTCCTTCACCCCAAGGTACTGCTTCAGCAGCCGGATCACCTCGTCCGGCTCGCACTGCAGCATGTCCCCCTGGTACGGCACCCGCTTCACGTTCTTGTCCGTCGAGAGCGCCACGTAGAATTTCTGGAAGGGCGCGCTGTATTTCTTCGATTCCATCAGCATGTGCACGAACGACCAGCCCCACGCGTACTGGAGGGCGCTGAACTCGGGCATCTTGATCATCTCCTCGAGCCCCTGCCACTCGTTCCCCGCCATCGCGTCCTGCAGCACGACGAGCCGCCCCTCCTGGATGTTCCCGACCGTCATCTTCTTCGTCTTCGCATCCCACGTGCTCGCCCCGTAGTACTCCGCCAGCGACTCGTTCACCCACGCGGGATAGTCGAACTTCGGGTTCAGCAGGTGCGTCAGGTAGTGGTTCGTCTCGTGGAACATCACGTCCAGCGTCAGCCGCTCGTCGTTCCGGTCGTAGTAGAAGTTCAGCTCGATGGGCGCCACGAAGCGGAAGTACCCGATCGCCCCGTACGGCGCGCCGCTCACCTGGTAGTACGCGTCCTCGTCGTGGTAGAAGCACACCGGCAGCTTCGGCGCCTTCGGGTCCGCCTTGATCCCCCACTTCTTCGCGAACTCCGCGAAATAAGTCTCCATCAGCTCCTGGTACTCCTTGCACTTCGCCGGCGGGATCGTGTATTCGAAATGGAAGTGCGCGGTGTCCGTCTGGTACCGGTCGCGCCACTCCTGGTGCTTCTTCGCCTCCTCCATCGTCTTCTTCGCCTCGTCCGCCCTCTTCTGCACCGTCTTGTCCCGGTCCGCCTTCGACACCCATTTCCCCTCGAACGGAACCAGCCCTTTCTCCACCTTGGCCTTCTCCTCGTCGTTCTGCGGCACGTAGTTCCCGCTCGAGTCGGAGAGCTGCGCCAGCACGACCAGTTCCTTCTTCACGAACACCTCGCCAGCCGAGTAGATGATCTTGTACCCGCCCTCGGCCTCGACGATCTTCGCGGCGTCTACGAAGCGGCCGTCCTTGAACTGCAGGGTGTCGGCATCGGCGGGAGAGGCAAAGGCCGCGGCGAGCGCGGCAGGGAGCAGGAATCGAAGGGGCTTCATCGGGATCCTCGAGAAAACGAGCCGCCCGGGCGGCCTCGAAGGGCTCCCGGGCGGCGGTGGATGGCGGAAACGGTTACTTCGCGAACTTCTCCCACGACGCGTGCAGCCCGGCCCAATCGGCGTCCGTCCAGCTCTCGAACACCGACTTCATCACCTGCTGCAGGAACTCCTTCTCCTTCGCCGACCAGTCCTGCTTGCGGCGCTTCCGGAACTCCTCTTCTTCCTCCTCCTCCGTCTTCGCGCCGCCCTCGGCCTTGACCGCCGCGCGCGCCGCCTTTTCGTTCTCCTGCATCGTCGCGAGGAGGTGCTTGAGGTAGTCCTTGATCAGCGTCGCGTGCTTCTTGACGCCCTTCCCCGGGCCCATCAGGTACCGGACCAGCGACGTGCACTGGACCGACACATACCGG
Source organism: uncultured Planctomycetia bacterium (assembly GCA_964590435.1). Taxonomy (GTDB): domain Bacteria; phylum Planctomycetota; class MHYJ01; order WSZJ01; family WSZJ01; genus WSZJ01. Next base: position 47,617 of record CAZPWT010000007.1, on the reverse strand, counting down.
CCGTCCTCGCCGCCCCACATGTCCTTCATCGTGGCCTCGAACAGCGTGCGGACCGGCTTGAACTTGCTCTTCTGCCAGCCCTCCCGCATGGTGTCCTTCTCGCTGGAGTCGCCGACGAAGTTCAGCTGGCCGGCCTTGAGCACCGCCGTGCCGATGTACTCCTTCAGGCCCCCCTCGAGCCACTGCGGAAGCGCCGAGTAGAGGTCGTCGTTCTTGTCGTGGAAGAACATGCTCAGCAGGCCGCGCCCGAGGTACTGGAACTCGTACTCGTTGAAGCCGTCCTTGCTCTCGCTCGTGACGAGCTCGCGCGAGTCGCTCGACCAGCTGTCTCCCGAGCCGCTGCTGAACGCGCGCTCCTCGTCCCGGTCCTTGCAGATGCGGATGATGCACCCCTGCACGTACCCCGGGCCGATGTCGCCGAATTCCTTGTCCAGCCACGTCCTCACCGCCTCGGCGTGCGCGATCACCTTCTCCTGGTACTTCGCCCCGGCGTGGTTGAGGATCAGGAAGTGCGCAGTGCGCTTCGTCGTCCAGTCCTTAGGCAGGTCGGCGATCGCCTTCTTGAACATCCTGTCTTCCATCTCGAGCCGGCGCTTCTTCTGCTGCTCCGGCGTCTCGTTCGGGTCGACGACCTTGAGCTTCGGCCCGCCGCCGACGTTTTCCTTCTTCGCGTTCGGGTCGCGCGGGATGAGCTTGAACGTCTTGAACGCGTTCATGATCGTGGGCTGCAGCTTGTCGACGACCTGCTCGAGGATCTCGCACTCGATCGCCAGGTCTCCCCAGTCCGCCTTGAACACCCAGCAATAAATGCGCTTCTTCCCCGTCTGCACCAGCTTCTCGATCTTCACCTCGAGCATCTTCACCGGCGTCTCGCCGATCTTGATGTCCTTCTCCGCCGAGACGTAGAAGCCGCCGTCGTGGTAGTTGCGCTTGAGGTAGTCCTTGTAGTCGAGGTACGGGCGCGACAGGTCGATCTCGTCGCCGGGCTTCACGCCGGGGTCTTCCTTCTTCCCCCCCGCCGAATCCGTGTCGCCGCCGCCGGGATTGATCGCGGCCTTCTCGAAGATGATCACGCGCATCAGTGGGCTGTGAGAGAACCCGGACTCCTTGTCGTCGTACTTCCGGTCGCACAGCCATTTCGTGGCGATCCACTTCTCCTCGACCTGGATCGGCACCTGCGTCCAGTCCTTCGGCGGCTGGAACTGGAACCCGTTCCCCTTGTCGACGCACATCCCCTGCGCGAACGCGGAAAGCTGGGCGCCGAGGGCGAGAAGCGGGAGGACGGCGAAAGCACGGCGAATTGCGGTCATGCGAGAAACCTCGATTGAGGGCCGCGTCAAGGCAGCCCGCTTGGGATCGCGCCGGCGAATTTCCCCCCCCGGGAAACAGTCTCTCTGTCCGGTAAGTATGACGGCGGCGGCGGCGGGAAGTTTCCGGAATTTTCCAGTTAGTTTTTCCGGAGGCGCCGCGGCCGCTAAGCGCTTGGCGGGGCTGGCTTTGCGTCTGCCGACGCCGGGCGCTGCGTCTTCCAGCGGCGGTGCACCCACAGCCATTGCTCCGGAAACCGCCGGATCCAGTCCTCGATCACCTTCGTGAAGCGCGCCGTCGCCCGCTCGAGATCCGCCTCCTGGTCCGCCGATCCCTCCGCTACAAATCCTTCCCCGATCTCCAGCAGGAATCTCCCATCCGGCTGGCGCAGCGCCGCGAACGGGACGATCGGCGCGCCGGTGCGGACCGAAAGAAGAGCGGGAGATTTGAGCGTTGAGGCTTCGCGTCCGAAGAACGGCACGAACACCCCCTGGTCGCGCGCGTCCTGGTCGACCAGCATCGCCAGCACCTCCCCGCGCCGCAGCACGTGGATCGCTTCCCGCAGCCCGCCCCATTTCGTGATGACGTGGATCCCCGCGGTGGCGCGGATCTGGTTGAGCGCGTCCTGCACGACGGGGTTTTCGATCGGGCGCAGGAGCCAAGTCGGCGGGTGCCCGAGGTGACCCAGCACCGCCGCGCCGACTTCCCAGTTTCCCAGGTGCGCGCTCACCGCGATCACGCCCTTCCCTTTCGCCCGGGCGGACCGCAGATGTTCCTCTCCCACGACCGTCACGCGGCGCCGGAAGCGCTCGCGCGAGTACGTTGAAGTGATTTTCATGACCTCGATCGCGAGCTGGCCGAACTCGACGACGGATAGGGGGGCGAAGCGCGCGCCACCAGGGCCGAGCGCCATTTCCGCCTGCGCGGCGGCGAGCTTGAGTTTGCTTCTGACGATTCCGGCGGCGAGTTTGCCGATCCAGCGTCCGCCGGCGCGGGCGGCGGATTCGGGGAGAAACTCGACGAGGTCGCGCAACCGGTCGGCGAAGCCGTAGACGAACTGGTTGAAGACGGGGCCCCAGACGGGGTCGCGTTCGAGTTTCACGCGGGTGAGAATAACCGAGAACGGCAGGGGATGGGGTGAGGACGGGCGGGGGTTTGGGTGGGCTGGGGCGAGGGCGGGGGCTGGGGCACCGTTCTCACACCGAGTGACCAGAGTTGCCCAAGCCTCCGCCCGAGCCCTCTGCCCACCCAAGCCCCGACCCGCTCCTACCCCTTCCCCTGCCGTTTTTCCTTCCCGATCTCGTACTGCACCATCCGGCACTCAATCGGGCCGTTCATGACCGGCATCTTCTTTGTCGCGCGCAGCCCAAGGAACTTCGTCAGCGCCGAATTCCCCGACAGCACGAACGCCGTCGCGCCGTCGCAGCGGTGCAGGAAATTGCCGAGCGCCTTCCACGACCCCTCGAGATCCTCCCCCTCGCCGAGCCGCTCGCCGTAGGGCGGGTTCGTGATCACCGTCTTCGGCGCCACCGCCGGCTTCCAGTCCTTCGCGTCCGCCTGCTCGAACGTCACCAGCCGCTCCACCTGCGCCGCCACCGCGCTCTTCTTCGCCAGCGAAATCGCCCCCGGGTGCCGGTCCGCCCCCATGATCGCGAACGGCAGCCGCGCCTTGCCCTTCTGCTTCGCCTCGTTTCGCTCCTTCTCCCACGCGGCCTCGTCCAGCTCCTGCCAGCGCTCGAACGCGAACTTCCGCGAAAGCCCCGGCGCGCGGTCCGCCGCCCACATCGCCGCTTCGATCAGGATCGTCCCGCTTCCGCACATCGGGTCCGCCAGCGGCGTCGCCCGGTCCCACCCGGCGAGCATCAGCAGCCCCGCCGCCGTCGCCTCGTTCAACGGCGACTTCACCTGGATCGGCCGGTACCCCCGCTTGTGCAGGCTCTCCCCCGCCCAGTCCCGGTACAGGAGCGCCTCGTCCCCGCGCAGCACGAGCTTGATCGGCACGTCCGGGTCCTGCGCGTCCACGCTCGGCCGGTCCCCGTAGTGCTCGCGCAGCTTGTCCACGATCGCGTCCTTCACCGTCAGCGCCGCGAAACCGCTGTGCGTGATCTCCGAGTCGCGGATCGAAGCGTCGACCGCGAGCGTATAGCCCGGGTCCATGTACTTCGGCCAGTCCACCTCGGCGACGCCGGCATACAGCTCCCGCGGCCCGCGCACCGGCCCCTTCCACAAGAGCTCCTGCACCCGGATCGCCGTCCGCAGCCAGAGGCACGCCTTGCGGGCCACCGAAGCGTCGCCCTGGAATGCGACGCCGCCGCGGCCTTCCTTGATGTCGGAAGCGCCGAGGGCGCGGAGTTCGCCGGCGAGGGCGGGCTCGAAGCCGGGGCCGCAGGGGGAGAAGAAGGTGGCGCTCATGAAGGCGGGAAGAATAAGCCGTATCCGCGGAGGTTCCCGCGAAATCCGTCTTTATCCGCGTATTCCGTTGCGGCAAAGGAATTCGCGGATGAAAGAGGATGACGCGGAAAGGGCCGCGGATAACGACGAGGACTCGTAAGATTGCGCCATGCGAACCCTCACCCTCCTCCTCTTCACCGCCTGCGCCCTCTTCGCCGCCCCTCCCGAAAAGAAAACATCGGCGCGCGGCCTAACCTACCACGTCCGCCTGCCGGACAAGTACGTGAAGGGCCAGCACCCGCTCTTCTTCGCCCTCCACGGCGCCGGCGGCAACGGCGACAACATGATGCGCTGGATCACGGGCGCGCAGTCCACGATCCCGAAGGAGGCCGTGATCGTCGCCCCCACCGCTTCCCAGAACGGCGAGTGGGACAACCCGGACATGGACCCGCTGGTGGATCTCGTGAAGGCCGTGAAGGCCGAGTACGCCCCGACGCGCACCGTCCTCACCGGATTTTCGCGCGGCGGGTACTGGACCTTCTACCTCGGCACCGCCCACCCGCAGCTGTTCGACGCCGCCATCCCGTGCTCCGGCGGCTTGCCCGGCATCATGCCCGACAACGACGACGTACGACGGCTGCCGTTCTATGTGATCCACGGCGAGGCCGACGACGTCGTCCCGATTTCCGAGAGCGAGCGCTCCGTGAAGGCGCTCGAGAAGGTGTACGTGACGGTGAAGTTCGAGCGCATCCCTGGGCTCAAGCACGACATCGACTGGGCGGCGTTCAAGCGCGGGCTCGACTGGGCGAACGGGATCCTCGACGAGCGGCAGAAGAAGCTCGACGACGAGGTCGGCAAGAAGATCACGGAGCTCGAGGGGAAGCTGAAGGAGAAGGCGTGGCAGGACGCCGCGGGCCTGATCTCTTCGATCCAGCGCGTCCCGGCGCAGTACCGGACGAAGCTCGCGGGGCTGGCGAAGGCGCACGTTTCGTCCGAGGAGGACACGCTGGCGTTCGCGGCGATCGCCATGGCGGGGCGGTGCGGGGCGGAAGGGCTGCCGGCGCTCAAGGGGATCCCGGGGACCAACGAGAAGCTCGCCATCCCCGCCGCCGACGCGCTCGCCACGACCGGCTCCCCCGCCGCCTGCGAGCAACTGCTCGCCTACCTCAAGACGAAATCCGACCGCGTCGCCACCACGGCCGCCGAATCGCTCGCCAAGATGGGCGGCGATCCCGCCATCGCCACGCTCGTCGCCGGCCTCTCCAACGCCGAGTCGCTGATGCCGACGAGCCCGCGGAAGGTCGCGATCCTCGACGCGCTCAAGACCCTCACCGGCCAGTCGTTCGCGAAGGCGTCCGACTGGAAGAAGTGGCTCGCGGAGAAGAAGTAGCGCGTGAAGCGGCGCTTCCCCGGCTGCCTGTTCCTGGCCATCGGCTCGCTCTTCCCGATCCTGGGCGCGACGATGGCGGAGGAGCAGCGGCGCCGCTTCAACACGTGGATGGAAGTCCCCGTCGTGGTCACCGCGCACGGGAGCAGCTCGCGCAGTTCCCGGTCGGGAAGCAGGTGACGGCGTGGGCCGATCCGCAGCACCCGGAGAAGGCATTTGTGGTGCGGGAGGTATCGGTGATCCCGTATTTCGTCATCCTGGCCCCGATGATTTTCGTGTGCATCGGCGCGACGTTCGTGCTGTTCCCGCCGGGCGAGGGGAAGGTGTATCAGCCGGGGACGCCGTGGGCGGGGCGGACGTTTTGGATCCTCTGGAACGCCGTCGGCGTGGCGGCTGCGATCCACCATTTCATCCAGCCGGGCGCCTGGAATGTGGGCGGGATCGCCCTCTTTGGAATCTACCTCGGGATCGGCGGGCTCGCGGCCGGAATTCTGGTCCGTCGGGGCCTCTCTAAGGCCTGAGCCTTCAACACTTTAGATATCCGAAAAGAAAATAAGCATAAATGCCGTGATTTTTAGTTGAAAATGGCACTCGGCTAGTCTATATCCCTCGCTTCTCCAGCGACCCAAACATCCCCCGAACCCAGGAGTCTGCCATGGACCAGCCCGCCCTCCGCCAGTTCCTTGAGATCCCCTACGACAAGCTCGAGGAGATGAACCTCGAGGTCAAGGAAGCGCGCATCAAGCGCGTCGACGCCGGCAAGCTGCAGGAATCGCGCATGAAGTACCTCGCGGACGAGAAGCGCATCAAGGCCGTCACGGTCTGCTTCACCGACCTCGAAGGCCGCCTGCACATGCTCGACTACGACAAGAAGTTCCTGCTGAAGAGCGCGGACAACCTCACGTTCGACGGCTCTTCCATCCGCGGCTTCTCGCAGCAGGCCGAGTCCGACCTGCGCCTCCGCTGCGACTGGTCCGCGTTCTACTGGCTCCCTGCCGACGTCTTCGGCCCCGGCAAAGTCCTCGTGTTCGGCGAAGTCCTCGAGCGCGACGGCAAGCCGTACAGCGCCGACATGCGCTCGCGCCTCAAGGCGTTCACCGACGGCCTCTACGCCAAGCAGGACATCGAGTGCCACGTCGCCAACGAAATCGAAGGGTTCCTGTTCGAGGGCCGCAACGCCGAGCGCCGCTACTACGAGACCGGCAAGTTCGACTTCATCTCCACCGGCGGCTACTACCACTCGCTTCCCGGCGACCCGCTTCGCAAGTTCATCGACGGCTCCGCGGAGGTCCAGCGCTGCATGGGCTTCGCGAACGAGAAGGACCACCCCGAGGTCGCGCCCTCGCAGTTCGAGATGAACTACTCCTACACCCAGGCGCTCATCGCCGCCGACCAGGTCCAGCTCTACAAGCTCATCTGCCGCCAGGTCGCCGACCGCATGGAGATGAGCGCTTCGTTCCTCCCCAAGCCCGTCACCGGCGTGAACGGCAACGGGATGCACACGAACATCTCGATCGCCAAGTCCGGCAGGAACCTGTTCCACGACAAGAAGGGCCAAGACGGCCTCTCGGCGCTCGGCTGGAAGTTCATCGACCGGCTGCTTCACAACGCGAACGACATCTGCCTCGTGCTCAACGCGAGCGTGAACTCGTACCGCCGCCTCGACCCGCACTTTGAAGCGCCGAACCAGATCAAGGCCAGCGCGATCGACCGCGGCTCCATGGTCCGCATCCCGCTCGGCAACGAGCGCTCCGCCCGCATCGAGGTCCGCTCCGTCGCCCCCGACGCCAACCCCTACCTCGCCATCTTCACCCTCCTCGCCACCGGCCTCGAAGGTCCCGAGGCCCCCGCCGCCGACGCCGACAAGCGCGCCCGGACCCGCTTCCTGCCCGACAACATCCACGACGCCATCCGCCTGTTCAAGACGAGCGAGTTCGCGCTGAAGCTGCTGGGCGAGGACGTCGCCGGGAAGTACGCGGAATTGAAGTGGGCTTCGGCCGAGCGTTGCCCGAAGGCGCTCGGGACGCGCGTCAAGGTGGCGGAAGTGCAGTTCCACCACGAGGTGACGAACCAGTTCCTGTGGAATCTGTTCTAAGCCGGGCCACAACCGGCCGTTGTCCGCTCGAAACGGTCGCCGGAGCGCTTACCCGCCGAAGCTTCGGACGCGAAGCGCCGGAGCGGAGGTGGGTAGGGGCAGCGGTGAAATCAAATCTCTCAGCGCGCGGGGGCGAAAGCTCCCGCGCGCTTCTGGTTTTCTGGCCGGCGGACTACGATTACGGCCATGAGTCGCGCAGGTCACCCGATCAGTTACGACGAAGCGAAGCACATCGCTGAGGACTACGTTGCGAGGGCGAACGCCCGCATTCCATGCGTGCTGCTGGAGCGCCACACACAAGAGCACCCATTTGGATGGATCTTCTTCTGGAACTCGCGGGCATTTGTGGAAAAGGGGGACTCCGGCGCAGCGCTGGCAGGAAATGGCCCGTTTCTCGTCGAACGTGAAGGCGGACGAGTGCTGCAGTTCGGTAGCGGAATTCCCCTTGAGCGATCCGTAGCGCACTACGAGAACGGCTACAGGTTCGATCGATACGAAATCGTGGTGGAGTCCGTGACGAACGCCGGGACGGCTGCAGATCTCCTCCAGCGGGTCGGTCTCTCTTTCGTCGTGCCGGAGGAAGCGCACGGGGCCGTCTGGCGAATCCCGCAGACGTATTCGATCACTCAACTGCGCGCGATGCTGAACAGTCCGCCCATCGTGTTCCAGCGACAGACGCTTGGCTTCCGTGAAAATGAATTCGACAGGCTTCGCGGATCGGGGAGCTGCCGCGTGCGGTTCTCCGAAGACACGTCCGATGGCGATCCTGGGCCGGTTCCACCGGTGGCTGCGCCGCGATCCTGACCGCCGCAGTTCTACGTGAGAAGGCGATTCACGGCAGCCTTGAGCGGCCCCATGTCCGCCTCCACGACCTTCCAGACGATGTCCCTGTCGATCTGGAAGTAGCTGTGAACCAGAATGTGCCACATTCCGACGATGCCCTTCCACGGGATCTCCGGCGCTTTCGCGAGCATGTCGTCGGGCAGGGCGCGCGCCGCTTCCCCGATGATCTGGAGGTGGTGGACGATCCAGATCTGGATCAACTCTTCCTTGTCGAACGCGTCCCGGCCTCGGGTCGCGTGGAGTTCGATCCGCTCGATGGCCTGGCGGATATCCAGCAGCCGCTCTCGCGCGTCCCTCAAAGGGGGACAGCCTCCTGCAAGACGATCGCCCGGATCCGGTCCTTCAGGCTTGCCGGTGTTGCGACGTCAACGCGGCGCCCCAGGAGGTCTTGCAGGTCCATGAGAAATGCGCCGAGGTCCACGAGGCTGCGACCGCGGTCCAAGTCCACCAGGAAGTCCGCGTCGCTCCCCGCGTCCGCTTCGCCCCGCGCCACTGAGCCGAAAACACGGACGTTTCGCGCTCCGTGGCGCTGCGCCGATCCGAGGATCTCGGCACGATGCGCGCGCAGCGACTGGAGGGTAAGCGGAGAAGTCACGGTGGATTTCATGCCCCGCATTCTAGCTGAAGGTGGGAAGCCGCTGATGCGGCGATCGCATCTTGCAGAGGAGTGCGCCACTCCTGGCACGCGTCGCGAAGTACTGAATTAGACCGCTCTGCGTTAGAATTCGGGCATGGAAGTCCGTGAAAGAGCAGCTGACTACCGAACTCAGGCGGAGGACACCTCCAACGGGGCGGAGCGCATCCTTATCGAGGCCTGGAAGGCGATGCCGGCCTGGCGCAAGTTTGAGATGGTGCGCGAGATGAACGCCGCAGCCGAGTCGATCGCTGCGGCCGGAATCCGGAAACGTCACCCCGGCGTTCAGGAGCGCGAGCTTAGGCTGCGACTCGCGGCCCTGAAGCTGGACCGGGAGACCATGATGCGGGTCTTCGACTGGGACCCTGAGCGCGAGGGGTACTAGCTCTTGCCGGACATCATCGACGTGACGCAGGACGTGGCGCGCATCCTTGCGGAGCTTCGGATTCCGTACGCGGTCGGTGGTTCGATGGCCTCGATCCTTCATGAAGAGCCGCGGCTTACGCAGGATGTGGATTTCGCCGTCGAGCTCGACGAGGCCGGATTGCGGTAGCCCGGCAGTTCCGCGAAACAACCGTGGCCATACCGGTTACTTCTCAGCAGCGACAACAGCCCAGGAGTCCTTGCATGCCGAAGAAACCCGCCAGAAAACCGAATGGTGACCCGAACGACCTGTACAACCGCGGCGTCCGCCTCATGGGGCAAATCGAACGCGCTCTGCGGGCGGGCGAACTTTCCGACGACGAGCAGGCGATTGCCGACGAGGCCGAGAAGGCGCTTCTCGAGGCGCTTGAGATCGCGCCCGACCACGGGCGGGCGCTGATCATGCTCGGGATGCTGTACCGCTACACGGGGCGGTACGACGAGGCCGTGGACCCGCTCAAGGCCGCGATGACGCTGCCGCGCGACTGCGACGACTGGACGAAGGCGGTGGACACGCTGGCGGCGGTGTACATGAACACCGACGCGCACAAGAAGGCGGTGAAGCTGCTCGAGGACGCGGTGAAGGACCACGCGGGGGATCCGTTTCTCGTGGTGAAGCTCGCGGCGTGCCACGACCACCTCGGGAAGCCGGCGGAGGCGAAGCGCGTGCTGGAAGCGGGGCTGAAGGCGGCGCCGGGGAATGCGACGATGAACTCGGCGCTGTCCGAGGTGAACGACAAGCTCGGCGTCGCCGCCGCAGCCGCGTCGCAGGCGGCGATGCCGCCGGAGGCGAAGGCGCTGCAGGACAAGGCGATGAAGCTCGGCCAGGCGCTGCAGAAGGAAATGGAATCGATCATGAACGGCGGCGGATCGGCGGAGTACCAGGCGGCGGTGATGAAGCTGTACAACCCGTGAAGTCCGGCCGAGTGCGTTTGGGGCAGCGCCGCCTACTTCGTCCTCTTGATCACGTGCCAGCCGAACTGCGTCTCCACCACATCCGACACTTTCCCGACCTCCAGCCCCTTCAGCGCCGCCTCGAACGCCGGCACCATCTTTCCCGGGCCGAAGACGCCGAGGTCGCCGCCTTTCGGGGCCGACGGGCAGTCGCTGTTCTCCTTCGCCAGCTTGGCGAAGTCCCCGCCGTCCTTGATCTTCTGGACCAGGTCGTCGATCAGTTTCCGCGCTTCTTCTTTCGTGCGCGTGATGGTCGGCGGGCAGCGTTCCGTGCCCTTCCAGCGGATGAGGATATGGCTGGCGCGCCAGGTGAGCGGGACCACGACCTTGGCGCCCTTGATGACGTGGAACCCGAACGGGGACTCGACGACGCCGGAGACCTGGCCTTCGGCGAGCGCGAACGCGGTGTCCTCGAACGACGGGGCCATCACGCCGCGCGGGAACGTGCCGAGGTCGCCGCCGCGGGCCTTCGACGGGCAGTCGCTGAGGTCGGCCGCGACCTTGGCGAAGTCCTCGCCGTCGACGATGCGCTTGTGCGCCGTCTCGGCGAGAGCCTTGGCCTCCTCCTTCGTCCGCGTCACGTTCGCGGCGGCTCGCTCGGCGCCCTTGTACGCGATCAGCACGTGGAACGCCGCGGCCTTCGGCGCGAAGCGCATGACCACGAGATACCCGAGGTCGCAGTCGAACACGTCCGACACCTGCCCGAACTCCATCCCGAGCAGCGCCGCTTCGAGCGGCGGGATCGAGCACTGCCCGACCGGGATCACGCCCAGCGACCCGCGCCCCCGCGGCTCGTCCGAGTACTTCTCCACCAGGTCGAAGAAGTTGCTCCCCTTCGCACGCGCCGCCTTCTGCGCTTCTTCCGCCCGCGCCTTGGCTTCTTCCTTGGTGCGGGTCGCCTTGGGAAGCGCCCTCACGGCGCCCTTGTAGCTCACGATGATGACGGCGCCGGAGAGCTCGTCGGGCGAGTCGGCCGGTTTCGACGGCACCTTCGCCGGGTCGGGCTCGGGATCTTCCGCGAACGCCGGGAGAAAGAGGGACAGGGCGAGCAGAAGCGGCGTGAGGCGCATGGGGGCTCCGTGAGCGGGATGGGGGAAGAATGATACCTGCCGGTGTCTAACGCGGGAACGGCGTGCCGGATTCCCGCGGCCCCGCGGCGATCCGGTTGAACTCCTCGACGTGCTTCGCGATCCGCGCTGCGTCGCACACCGTGCACTTCGTCGCCGCGCCGCGCCCTGTCAGCACGACCACCGCCCCGCCGCAGCGCTTGCAGGCGACGCCCTGAAGCGGCTGGTGCGGCTGGAACCACAGGCAATCGGTTTTCGGGAGCGCCCGGGCGAGTCGCGCGAACTCGCCCGGCGGGTAGAACGCGGCGATGCGCAGCGTCTCGAGCCTCGCGAGCCCGGCGAGCGGCGCGAGCGATTCGTCGCGGACCCGGAGGTTCGTGAGGTCGAGGTGGCGAAGGGCCGTGAGGGACGCGAGCGGCGCCAGCGTCGCGACGGTCATGCGGGTCCACATGCTGCCGGCGACGGCGAGCGCTTCGAGCCCCGGCTGGGAGCGCAGCGGCGCGAGGTCCTGGACGCCGATGAAGCCGAAAATGCCGAGCGCGCGGAGCGGCGGCATGCGCTCGACGAATGACAGCGACGTCGCCTGCCCGTTGCGCTCGAGGTGGAGGATCCTCAGCCGGCGCAGGTTCGCGAGCCCCCCGAGATCCGCCGCGCGCAGGCCGTCGATGTGAAGCTCTTCCAGCGACGCGAGCCCCGCGATCGTCTCCAGCTTCGCCGGGTTGAGGTTGAACGCCCAGAGCCGCCGGAGTTTCGGGAGGCGCGCGAGGTCCGCGAGGTTCTTTGCGCCCGTGGTGAGTCGAACGGAGTCTGCGTCGAGTGGGACGTCGCGGACATCCGTGACAGCGGCGGGCCAATCGCGGCTTTGCGGATAGAGCACGGCGGGCAGTTCGGGCGGCAACGGCTCAGGCTTCGTGGCGCGAGGAAGTGCGGCTGCGGAAGCGGTCCTCGACGCGGGCGAGGCCGGCTTCGAGTTCCTCGGCGCCGTTCACGATCTCCATGTCCACGCCGAGGACCCAGACGGGGACGGACCACTCGCGCTCCTTGAGGCGGGCGGCGTCCTTCTCGGTCGTGACGAGCGCGTCGACCTCGAGCTCGCGCCCTTCGGCCTCGAGGCCGTCGAGTTCCGTGCTGGAGTAGCCGTGGTGGTCGGGGAACGCGCGGAACGCCTGCAGCCGCGCCTTCTGCCCCCGCAGCGTCGCTTCGAAAGCCCGCGGGTTGCCGAGGCCGCAGAAGCCGAGGATGCGTTTGCCGGCGAGAGAGTCGGCCGCGGGGCCGCCGCCGAGCGTGTGCGGGGCGCGGGGGCGATGGACGGCGGCGGCGGTCGGGCGGCCGCCGGAGATCTGCGTGAGGTGGGCGCGGAGAAGGGCGAGCTCGCCGGCGTCGAGCATGTCGGCGCGCGAGACGACGATCAGGTCGGCGCGCTTGAGCCCGTGCGGCGATTCGCGGAGGAAGCCGCGCGGGAAGAGCCGGCCGTTCCCGAACGGCGTGGAGGCGTCGACCATCGCGATGTTGAAGTCGCGCTGGAGGCGCAGGTCGTGGAACCCGTCGTCGAGCACGACGGCGTCGCAGCCGTCCGCGAACGCCTTGCGCGCCGACGCCAGCCGGTCCGGGCCGAGGTAGCGCTTCCCCGCCGCGAACCCTTCGTCGTCGACGCCGCCGACCTCGAGGCCGTAGCCGCGCGAGACGACGCCGACCTTGAGGCCCTTGGATTCGAGGCGGCGCGTGAGCATCTCGACCATCGGGGACTTGCCGGTGCCGCCGAGCGTGATGTTGCCGACGCCGATGACGGGTCCCGGGAGGCGGTGGCGGCGGCGCAGCCCGAGGGCGAACGCGGCGCTCCGCAGGGTCAGCGCGCCGCCATAAAGCGCGGAGGCCGCCGAAAGCCCGAGGCGCGCCAACGCCGCCCCCGGCCCGGTGCGGCGGCCGGTGACGATGTCGATCCAGGACTTCTGGGAAGCGGGAGACATGGCGGGGCCTCATTGTATATCGGCGGGAGGCCGGAATTGCTTGCGGGGCCGATCAAGGTACCTGACCGTTCTTGCCCGCTCCCGTCGCGCGACCGCGCATCCTTTCCCGTCTTTTCTTATCCGTGCCAGGCTCGTAGCCGTATCCCCGGAAGATCCCGCCGTCATCCCGGCTTGTACTTCTGTGCCTGAATCAGGTCAAAGACGGCGGATGAAATGTCTGACAGACGGGCTACGAGCCTGGCGCGGATACGAAAGGACACGAAAGGATGCGATTGGGCGTGGCTCGTGCGAATTCAGTTTGCGGTTCAAGGGGACCGCTGTGGAGTTCGATGAGTTACCGGTCATGCAGTCGGCCGATCAGGAAGCGGGCGTGGGCCTGCGTCCTGTGATATTTTCGCTGGCCCATGCGCCCCCTCCTCCTGGCTGTCCTGCTGTCGCTTCAGGTGCGCGCCGAAGCCCCGCGCGAATGGCTCGTGGCCGGCCCGATCAAGGGGAAGGGCCGCGGGCTCGTGAGCGGCGATGCGCTGGGGGAGATGCTGTTCGGGGGGGAGACGCCGCGGTACCCGAAGAAGGGCGACAAGCTCGGCGAGCTGGAGTGGAAACCGATGACGGCGGACGCCGAGGGGGCGATCCACGGCGAGGAGTTGGGGCCGGGGGCGGCGTACACGGTGGTGATGTCGGACGCGGACCGGGTGGCGATTCTCACCTGCCCGGGTTCGGGGACGACGTACGTGAACGGCGCGCCGTTCGGGACGGACACATACGCGTCCAAATTTGACGGCGTGCCGGTGTTCCTGCGCAAGGGCGAAAACCACGTCGTGTGCCGGGCGGGGCGAGGATCGCTGTCGCTGTCGATCACCGACCCGCCGGCGCCGGTCTACCTCATGGAAGCCGACGTCACGATCCCGTGGCGCATCGGCGGCGTGAACCAGGGAACGTGGGCAGCGGTGCCGGTCGTCAATGCGACGAACGACTGGGTCCGCGGCGCCACGCTCGAGTACGGCAAGGTCAGGGCGCCGCTGCCGCCCCTTCCCCCGCTCGCCGTGTACAAGGCGCCGTTCCTCGTCGGCGAGGGCGAGGACGTAACCGTGGCGGTCGCGTGGGAAAAGAGCCGGCACGCACGGACGTGGAAACTGGTCGTCCCCAAGGAAGGCGCGGGGATCCAGAAGACGTTCCGGTCGAAGATCGACCGCTCGGTCCAGTACTACGGCGAAACGCCGCCCGCGAATTTCGACAAGTCGAAGACGTACGCGCTCGTCCTCTCGCTCCACGGCGCCGGCGTCGGCGCCGAGGGCCAGGCCATGGCCTACGCGCCGCGCGACTGGTGCGCCGTCGTCGCCCCCACGAACCGCCGCCCGTACGGGTTCAACTGGGAGGAATGGGGGCGGCTGGACGGGCTGGAAGTGCTGGAGCAGGGGAAGAAGGACTTCCACGTCGACGAATCGCGCATCTGCCTCACCGGCCACTCGATGGGAGGGCACGGCTCGTGGCACTTCGCCGTGACGTACCCCGACCGCTGGGCGTGCGTCGCGCCGTCCGCCGGCTGGGTCTCGATCTGGACGTACCCGTTCGGCGTCCGCGACGCCGCGGCCGACTACGCGCGGCTCTTCCGCGCCTCGGCCTCCCCCGCCGACACGCTCGGCCTCGTCCGCAACCTCGACGGCCTCCCTGTCTTCATCCTCCACGGCACCGCCGACGACAACGTCCCGCCGGCGCAGGCGGAGATGATGGTGGCGGCGCTGAAGGGCTTCCACACGGACTGGCGGTACGTGACGAAGGAAGGCATGGGGCACTGGTGGGACGGGGACGCGCCGGGCGTGGACTGCCTGACGCTGCCGGAGATGTCGGACTGGATGCAGCGGCGCCGGCGGCCGGACAACCTCGCGAGCTGGGAGTTCCGGACGTTCTCGCCGGACGTGTCGTCGTCGTGCCGCGGGGTGGAGATCCTGGCGCAGAAGCGGCCGTACGCGGTGTCGCGGGTCCGGGCGTGGCAGGACAAGTTCTCGGCGCGGTTCTTCGAGACGGAGAACGTGGTGCATCTTCGCGTCCGCGAGCCCAAGGAGTTCACGCTCGACGGGCAGGCGCTCAAGGCCGGCGAGTATCACCGCGGCGCCGACGGGAAATGGGCCGCGGGGACGCCGGCCGGGCTGCGCAAGACCCCCGCACTCCAGGGGCCCTTCACGCAGGCCTTCCACCGCCCGTTCCTCTTCGTCGTCCCCACCGGTGGCTCCCCCGAGGAAACCGCCGACGCCATCGCCCGGGCGCGCTTCGACGCCGAAGTCTGGTGGTATCGCGGGAACGGCCGCGCGGCGGTCGTGACGGACGTGGAGGTCACGGCGAAGGACTGGAAGAACACGAACCTGATCCTGCTGGGGAGCGCCGAGTCGAATGCGTGCTGGAAAAAGATCGCGGACCGGCTGCCGTTCCGCGCGGCGGCGGGGGAGATCAGGGTGGGCGCGGACGTGCTGAAGGGCGATCTCGCGCTGGCCGCGGTCTACCCGAATCCCGAGGCGCCGACGCGGCTCGTCGCGGTGATCGGCGCGAGCGGCCCGGCGGGGCGGCGCGCGTGGCAGGCGCTGGGCTGGTGGCATCCGGACACGGGGTCGCCGGACGTGATGTGCTGGGGAGCGGACGTGCAGGAGAAGGGGCCGGACGCGGTGCGCGCCATCGGGTATTTCGGCGCGGACTGGAAGCCGCAGGAGGGGATGTGGGAGGTCAGGAAGTAGATAGCCGTTATCCGCGGTCGTTCCCGCGTCATCCGCCTTTATCCGCGTATTCCTTTCAGACAGAAAAACAGAATACGCGGATAAAGGCGGATCACGCGGAAAATGCCGCGGATAACGACCTCCGACGAACCCTTGTCCTTGACCCCCTTCCCCACCCGGGCCGACACTTCCCCCATGCGAATCCTCTCCCTCCTCACCGCGCTCCTCCTCCTCGCCGGCTGCTCGAACGACCCGGCCCCGGCCAAAGACCCCCCGCACCGCGAAGCGGCCCCGCCTCCTCCATCCGACCCGCCGCCGCAGGCGACGGACCCGGGGCCGAACGGCCCGCCCGATCCCGACCCCAAGCCTCCCGCCGACCCGCCACCGCCGGCGGCCCCGAAGATCGTCGCCCACACGCTCACGATCGCGCTCGATCCCGCGACGCACACGCTCGACGCCAGCGACGCGATCGACCTCGAGGGCGCGGGCGCGAAGTCGCTCGACTTCGACCTGAACCCCTCGTTCCAGGTCGCCTCCGTGAACTTCGGCCGCCTCGCCGCCGAATTCAAATTCCACGACGGCGCGCTGCACGTCGAATTCCCCGCGCCGTCCGAAGAGCGCTTCACCGTCACCGTCGCCTACAAGGGCGTGCTCCACGACCCGCCGCACCGGGACGAGGTCCGCTTCGTCGTCGGCGAAAAGTGCGACGGAACGATCCAGGCCGAGGGGGCGTTCCTCCCCGGATCGGCGATGTGGTACCCCGACCTCCCGAACCAGATGGCGCGCTTCACCGTCACCGCGAAGGTCCCCGAGGACTGGGAAGTCATCGGGCAGGGCGCGCGGCACGAGTACGACCCGAAGACGAAGAAGGCGACGTGGTGCGACCCGGTGCCGGCGGACCGGCTCGACGTCGTCGCGGGGCCGTACGTCGCCGAGGAGTTGAAGTCCGGCCGCGTCACGATCCGCTCGTACTTCTTCAAGGACGACGCCGCGCAGGCCGAGGCGTATCGCAAGGCCGCCGCAGACTGGGTCGAGCACTGGTCAAAGCTGCTCGGGCCGTATGCGTACGACGACTTCTCCGTCGTCGAGAATTTCTTCTCCACCGGCTACGGCATGCCGTCCTTCACGCTCCTCGGCCAGGACGTCATCCGCATGGGCCCCCGCTACCTCGGCGAGGGCGGCCTCGGCCACGAAGTCCTCCACTGCTGGTGGGGGAACGGTGTCTTCATCGACGGCGGCAACTGGTGCGAGGCCGCCACCACTTACTGCTCCAACTACCACTGGGTCGAGTTCACCCAGGGGAACGACGCCGCGCGCAAGTACCGCCGCCACCAGTGCGTCCGCTTCTCCATGCACGTCAACGACGCCAACGACTACCCCGTCCGCAAGTTCATGGGCAAGGTCAACGAGGCCGACAACGAAATCGGCTACTCCAAGGGCTCCATGCTCTTCCACCTCTCCCGCCGCCGCATCGGCGACGCCGCGTTCTGGGCCGCGCTCCGGCGCGTCGTGAAGGACCGGACCGGGGCGCGCGCGTCGTGGGACGATTTCCGGATGGCGATGGAAGCGGAGTCCGGGGAGGACCTGTCGAAGCTGTTCGCGGCGTGGCTGGACGGGAAGGGCGCGCCGGAGCTGGCGCTGGCGCGGACGGAGAAGGGGCTGAAGCTGACGGTGGCGGGGCCGCTGAAGGAGCTGAGGGTGCGGGTGAGGACGACCCTGAAGGAAGGGTCGGCAGACACGGACGTGGAGGTGAAGAACGGCGTCGCGGAGTGGGAGATCCCGGCGAACGCGACGCGCGTCGAGGCGGACCCGGAGGCGGACATTTTCCGGCGGCTCGCGCCCGAGGAGCTTCCCCGCTGCCTGAACCGCGTCGTGGTCGCCAAAAAGCAGGCGGTGATCCTGCCGGACGGCGACACCGCGGCGTACAAGGACCTGCTCGTCCGCCTCGAGGGCTGGGAGCAGATCCGGGGCGCCGAAGCCACGCCGGAGAAACTCGCCGGGCGGGCGCTTCTCGTCCTCGGCGGCCCGGACACGAACGCGCTGGCGAAGCGCTGGGCGGCGGACGGGAAGCTGAAATTCGCGGGGGTCGAGATCCGCGAAGACGGGTGGACGGCGGACAAGGAGGACGTGAAGCTCGGGCAGGATCGCGGGCTGCTCGTGTCGTTCGAGTCGCCGGACGATGCCTCGCAGCAGGCCGCGCTCTTTTTCCCCGCGAGCCCGGCGGCGCTGAAGCCGGCGCGGCTGCTCCTTTATTACGCGTGGGACTCGTGGCTCGTCTGGCGCGACGGGAAGATCGCCGCACGCGGGGAGTTCGCCGTGGCCAACCCGCTCGCCGTGGACGTGAAGTAGGCCGTGCGCGCGACGCTGACCGAGGGCGCCGTCCGCGAGCTCGAGCTCTCCGCGAGCACCGGGGAGTGGCTCGCGTTCGCCGACGCACTCGAATCCGGCGCCGGGGCGGTCGAGTGCGGGACGCTGGGGGCCGCCGCGCGGGGCGAGGTCCGGCTGAAGCGGATCGCGCTCCGGCCCGAGACGCGCGCCAAGCTCCTGATCGGCGCGACTCCCGCCGAGGCGACCCTCAGCGGAACCCCCGCTCTCCTCGCCCAGTTCGCCCGCCTCGTCCGCGAATTCGCCAACAAGTCCCGCCGCGGCCAGGTCGACCCCGTCGAGAACCGCGGCCCCGATCACTTTATCGATCCCGCCAGCATCCTCACGCTGCTGCATCTCGGGGGCGAAGCGGCCCACCGGAACGGCGACGTCGGGGGCTAACCGCGGTGCTTGACGTTTTCCCCCTTTCGGCGACGCTCCCCCCATGACCCCGCGCTCCTCCCCCGCCGTCCTCGCCGTGCTCGGCGCTTCCGTCCTCCTGGGCGGCTTCGTGCTTCTTTCGCTCGAGAAACCCCGCCCGCTTCCCGCCGCCGCTCTTCCCGAGATCCGCACCCCTGCGGCGATGTTCGACGACGTGCGGGACCTGTCGGCGCCCGGGATGAAGGGGCGCGCCGAGGAGACGGGAGGGGCCGCGCTGGCGGCGGACTGGATCCACCTGCGGCTGCGGTCGCTGGGGCTGCGCGTCGAGAAGCAGGGTTTCGAGATCCCGCGGCGGCGGCTGCTCGCGGAGACGTGGCTGCAGGTCGGGAAGGAAACGCTCGCGCCCGGCAGGGACTTCGCGCCGCTCACGTGGAGCGGGAAGGGCGCGGCCACCGGGCCGATGACGTCCGGCCTCGCGGCACGCATCTGCCGCGACACGGCTTCGCTGGGCGGTGCGATCGCGGTCGAGCGCCTGTCGGGCCCGCCCGGCACCTACCGCTCGTACGATCCGACGCTGGCCGAGCGCACGCTGCTCTACCAGGACCTCGGCGCAGCCGGCGTCATCTTCGTCGCCGACTTCCGCGACGCGTCGGGGGGCGGTGAAGCGGCGTGGGCGTCGCGGCTGGACGAGCGCACGGAGGCGCGGCTCGCGGCGGAGCCGGACGGCGTGCGGGGCTGGAGCCGCGACCGGGCAGCGGTCGGCGCGCAGTCGCGCGCGCCGCGGCCGCCGCGTCCGATCGTGATTCCCGCCGCCCTCGTTTCCTGGGACCTCGGCCGGCGCTTCGACGAGTCCGCCGGCGCCCTCGCGCACCTCGCCGTCGCCGCCGAGGACGAGCCTCTCGCCGGCACCAACGTCATCGGCCTCCTCCCCGGCAGCTTCCCGGGCCGCGCCGCCGTCATCGTCTGCGCCCACTACGACTCGCACGGCATCCACCCCGGCGGCCGCCCCTACCCCGGCGCCTGCGACAACGCTTCCGGCGTCGCCGTCCTCCTCGCCGTCGCCGAGGCCCTCGCCCGCGACTCCCGCCCCCTCCTCCGCCCCGTCATCTTCGCGGCCTTCGGCGGCGAGGAACTCGGCCTCCACGGCTCCCGCGCCTTCGCCGCCGCCCTCCCCGGCTTCCGCGGCGGCGCCCTCTGCGCGTTCAACGTCGACATGGCCGCCCGCAACGCCGAGGGCGAGATCACGATCGTGGGAAGCGCCTTCGCGCCGGACGTGTTCACGGTCGCCAAGGGCGCGATGGAGCGCGCGGGGCTCGCGGTGAAGACCACCACCGCCAAGGGGAACTACCCGATCGACTTCGCCTTCCGCCACGGCTCCGACCAGTGGCCCCTTCACGAGGCCGGCGTCCCCTCGATCCTCTTCACCTGCTCGCGCTTCCCCGAATGCGACACGCCCGACGACACGGCGGACCTGTGCTCGCCGGCGAAATTGCGGCAGGTCGCGGCGGGGGTGCTGGCGGCGGTGTGGGAAGCGACGCGGCGGCCGGAGGGGTTTGCGGAGCCGATCGACGCGGTGGTCAAATTCCCCGGGGAAAAGTAGGATCCGCGCAGGGTCGGGGAGTCTCTGAGTTTCATTGACGGTGAACGGAGGGATTCATGGCCATCGTCTTTTCGTGCCCGTGTGGGCGGAAGCTGCAAGTCGCGGAGGAACTCGCCGGCAAGCCCGTGCGCTGCCCCGTGTGTTTCGTGGTCACGAACGCGGCGGAGAAGACCGAGGAGCCGGAGCCGCCGATGGCACAGCTTGCGCCGCCGCCTCCAGCAGCCGTCCCGCCGCGCCGACGTCTCGCGGATCCGCGTCCGCCGGTTGCGACACTGCCGGGCTTTGCGCGCACCTCGGGTTGGGCCTCGGCATCCATGGCTGTTTCGGTCGTTTCCTTGTTCGCGGGGGTCTTCCTGCTGCTGCTCGTGTACGCATGGATCCCGGGTGGCATCGCCGGCATCGTGCTCGGCATCGCTGCTCTCTTCAGAATCTCCGCTTCCAATGGCCAGGTGTCTGGCAGAGTCAGGGCCTGGTTCGGGATCGTGCTGGGAGTTGTCCTCCTTGCCTTCTCCTTCGTTCTGCTGGCCATCGCCGACGACGTGCGCAAGTTCGGTGACGGCGTGGCTGGATTCTGTGAGGAGCTTCAGAAATTCTCGAATCGGAGCGGTAACGTCCACTGACGACCGGCGTCTGCTACCTCATTCGGAAGACGGCGAGTACACTGCGAATTCCTCAAAAGGAGCCCCGCGTGGATACACCCGCCCCGCGGACCTCGCTCCCCCCCGAGCGTCTCCGGACGCTCGAGGAGGCGCTCGAGGTCCGGTTCGACAATCCCGAATTGCTGATGCGCGCCCTCGTCCATTCCTCGGCGAAGGACGCGACGCTTCCCTGCAACGAGCGCATGGAATTCCTCGGCGACTCGGTCCTCGGGCTGGTGGTGAGCGAGCACCTGTACCACCTCTTCCCGGACTTCCCGGAAGGCGACCTCTCGGCGATCAAGTCCGTCGTCGTGAGCGCGACGTCGCTCGCGGCGTGCGCCAAGACGCTCAACCTCGCGGACTACGTGATCCTCGGCAAGGGGATCCTCCAGAAGAAGACGATCCCGGACTCGGTGCTCGCGAACGCGCTGGAGGCGACGATCGCCGCGATCTACATGGACCGCGGGCTGGAAGCGGCGCGGGTGTTCGTGCTTCGGATCCTGCGGCCGCGCATCGAGGAAGTCCTGAAGGACCAGCACGCCAAGAACTGGAAGTCGCTTCTGCAGCAGCACACGCAGAAGGAGCTGGCGTGCGTGCCGCAGTACCGCGTCGTGGGCGAAACGGGGCCGGACCACGAGAAGTCGTTCGAGGTGACGGTGGACGTCGCGGGCAGGACCTACGGGCCGGGCGGCGGCAAGACGAAGAAAGACGCGGAGCAGCAGGCGGCGCGGATCGCGTTCGAGACGATCAATGCGACGGGTGTAGGCGCAGCGAAGTCCGTTTGAGGGCGAAACAGGGGCATCGCAGCCTGGCGCAACCACTTGCGGACGAAAGGGTTGCGATGGACAAGTGGATTTCGCGAAATCCGGCAGGGCCCCGGCGCTAGAATCTGCCCCCTTCAAGCGCCGAATCCGCTTCCCATAGGAATCGGAACGGGGGACCCAGGACGTCGGGGTGAACTTCTCCTCCAGGAGAACAGGGCCATCCGGAAGGCCCGAACCCGTCAGCTAACCCCGCAGGCGTCATCCGGAGCACACCGCAACCGGCGGGGGCTCCACGTTCAGGAGTGCCCCCATGGGCAATCCGGTTCCATTCTTCGCCCGGACTCCGTCCGGTGCGCCCGAGCCGCCCGACGGCGGCTGGTTCCGCCGCACCCTTCGATTCCTCGTCGGCCCACCGCGCGACCTGAAGGACCGGTCGATCTTCCGGCACTTGGCGCTCGTCGCGTTCCTCGCGTGGGTCGGGCTAGGCGCCGACGGGTTGTCCTCTTCCGCGTACGGGCCGGAAGAAGCGTTCCGGACGCTGGGTGAGCACTCGTACCTGGCGCTGGGCCTCGCCGTGGTGATGGCCCTGACGGTGCTGGTGATTGCCGCGGCGTATAGCCGGGTCATCGAAGCGTTTCCCCACGGGGGCGGCGGATACGTCGTCGCCACGAAGCTGCTCGGGGAGCGGGCGGGGCTCGTCTCAGGTTCTGCCCTGCTCGTGGACTACGTCCTGACGGTCACGGTCTCGATCGCGGCCGCTGGCGACGCGCTGTTCAGCCTCGTGCCGCACGAAATGCTGGCATGGAAGCTCCCCGTCGAAGCGGCGCTGCTGGGAGCGCTTGTGATCCTGAACCTGCGAGGAGTGAAGGAGTCGGTGCTTGTCCTCACGCCGATTTTCCTCATCTTCGTGGCGACGCACGTGGTCCTGATCGGGGGAGGGCTGTTCGCCCACGTCGCCGAGGCGCCTGCGGTGATGCGCTCGGCGTCGAGGTCGCTTTCCGCGGACCTCGCGGCGATCGGGCTGGGCGGGATCCTGTTGAGGTTCGTCCATGCCTACTCGCTCGGCGGCGGCACCTACACGGGAATTGAGGCCGTCTCCAACGGGCTGTCGATCATGCGGGAGCCGCGCGTGAAGACCGGCAAGCGGACGATGTTCTACATGGCAACTTCGCTCGCCTTCACGGCGGGCGGCCTGCTGCTCTGCTACCTGCTGTGGAAAGTGTCGCCGGTCGCCGGGAAGACGATGAACTGGGTTCTCGCGGACAGGTTCGCGGGCGGGAGCACCGCGGGCCGGGCCTTCGTCTGGGTCACGATCGCCTCCGAGGGCGCGCTGCTGTTCGTCGCCGCGCAGGCGGGCTTCGTCGACGGCCCGCGCGTCCTGGCCAACATGGCCGTGGATTCGTGGGTCCCCCGCCGATTCGCGGCGCTCTCCGACCGGCTCTCCGCGCAGAACGGAGTCGTGCTCATGGGCGCCGCATCCGTCGGCGCGCTCCTCTACACCGGCGGCGACGTCCGCGCGCTGGTCGTCATGTACAGCATCAACGTGTTCCTGACGTTCTCCATGACGACCCTCGCCATGGTCGTGCACTGGTTCCGGCAGAGGCGTAAAGAGGCGAAGTGGAAGCGCAAGTCGGCGATCCATGCCGTTGCGTTCGCGATGTGCGCGACGATTCTCGGAGTGACGGTCTTCGAGAAGTTCGAGGAAGGGGGCTGGCTGACCCTCGCCATCACGGGCGGCGTGATCACGGCCTGCCTCCTGATCCGGCGGCACTACGACGCGGTGAGCGCCCGCCTCGCCCTGCTCTACCGCGGCCTGCTCGACGCCCCCACGGCGCCGGAGCCCGCATCCGGCAACGTCGACGCCTCCCTTCCCGTCGCCGCCGTGCTCGTGGCCGGGTACGGAGGGCTCGGTCTTCACACGTTCCTCGGCGCCTTCCGGGATTTCCCGGGGCAGTTCAAGGGCGTGGTCTTCATTTCCGTCGGTGTCATCGACTCGCAGCAGTTCAAGGGCGAGGAAACCATGGAGGCGCTTCGCACGAATGTGCGCGAGTCGCTGAAGAAGTACGTCGATTTCGCCCGAAGGCAGGGAATCCCGGCGACGTACCGGATGGCATTCGGAACCGACGCCGTGGAGGAATGCGAGAAGCTGTGCGAGGAAGTGTCTCGGGAATTCAGGCGAGCCGTGTTCTTTGCGGGCAAGGTGCTGTTCGGACGCGAGCAGTGGTACCAGCCGTTCCTGCACAACGAGACGGCGTTCGCGATCCAGCAGCGGCTGCAGTGGGCCGGTAGGACGGTGGTCGTGGTGCCCGCGCGGGTTACCTGATCGCCGCGGTTGCCTCCGCCGCCCGTGAAGGCTATCGTGATCTTCCTCGCAACGGCCGCAGGGGCCCGAAAACCCCTTCGGCCGCGGCGCTGTTTTCGTTTCGGGGCTCAAAGTGAAGGAATTCGCCCTGCTGGCGCGGACGCTGCCTGAAATCCAGGCGGCGATGGTGGTGGTCCGCGACCGGGGCGCGGTGGACCTGGGCGGGCTGTGGGGGTCGAGCGCGGCGCTCGTCGCGGGGGCGCTGGCGAGCGCGCCGGCCGACGAGGACGCGAAGAAGAAAGACCCGCTGCCGCGCTGGCTGGTGATCGCCAGCGGCGTCGAAGAGGCCGAGCAGACGGCGTCGGACATCGAGTCGTTCTTCGACGGCGCGGTCGCGCGATTCCCGTCGTGGGAGGCCGCACCCGGCCCGGACTCGCGGCTCTCCCCCGCGATCTTCGCGCGCCGCCTGAACGTCCTGCTCGACCTCGCGATCCCGGGGCGCACTTCGCCGCGAATCATCGTCGCGCCGATCCAGGCGGTGCTGCAGGGCGTGCCACCGCCGGACCTGCTCTGGGGCAACCTGCTCGAGATCCGCCCCGGAAAGCCGCTTCCCATCGACACTCTTGCCCAGCAGCTCGTGGACCATGAGTTCGTGCGGGTGCCGCAGGTCGAGGCGCCCGGCGAGTTCTCCGTGCGCGGTGGAATCGTGGACGTCTTCGCGCATTCGGACGAGCGGCCATACCGCATCGTGTACGACGGTGACAACGTCGAGACGGTGAAGCCGTTCGACCCGGCGACGCAGCAGTCGTTCCGGGCGGAGCGGGAAGCGACGCTGGGGCTGGTGAAGCGGTCGCAGTTCTTCCTCACGCCGGGGGAAGGGCACTCGATTGTAGATTACCTGGGCGAAGCAGACGGCGTTATGTTCCGGGAGGAATCAGAGCTCGACGAACGAGCGCGGCGGTACCTCAGCACGATCCCCGGCGTGGGGCTGGAGCCGCTCGCGGCGCTTCTCAAGAAGACCGCGAAGCACGGCGCGGTGCGGACGCACACGCTGCCGGTGAACGAGTCGGCGCACCGGCTGAACCTGCGCACGCTCTCGACGCAGCGCTTCAGCGGCGACCTCAAGAACATCCTGGGCGAGCTGCAGCGCGTCGCGGCGGAAGTGCGGCGGGTGATCGTCGTCTGCGAGGCGGACGGCGAGGTGCAGCGGCTGAAGGAGATCCTGAAGGAAGGCGACCTGGAGTCGAAGGTGACGCCGCAGCGCGGGCGGCTGCACCGCGGGTTCGTGCTGCCGGCGCTGTCGGCGGCGTTCATCCCGCACAACGAGCTGTTCAACCGGCCGCACCGGCATCACGCGGCGATGCCGGGGGCGGTCGAGAAGAAGGGCGAGACGCGCGCGATCGACGCGTTCCTCGACCTGGAGCCCGGGGATTACGTCGTCCACAACGTGCACGGTGTCGGCAAGTTCATCGGCATCGCCCGCATGGCGCGCGACGGGCGGCAGCAGGAATTCCTGCAGGTCGAGTTCAACGGCGGCGTGCGCGTCTACGTCCCGGCGTCGCAGATCGACCAGATCAACAAGTACGTCGGCGGCGGCGCCGAGACGTCCCCCGAGCTGTCGCGGGTCGGCTCCGCGGCGTGGGAGGCCAAAAAGGCGAAAGTCGCGGAGGCGCTGGAGAAGCTGGCGGGCGAGCTGGTCGAAGTGCAGGCGATCCGCGAGCAGGAACTCGGCACCGCGTTCCCGCCCGACACGCCGTGGCAGCGCGAGTTCGAGGCCGCGTTCCCGTTCGAGGACACGCCGGACCAGATCGACGCGACGATCGCGCTCAAGAAGGACATGGAGCGGCCCAAGCCGATGGACCGCCTGCTCTGCGGCGACGTCGGCTACGGCAAGACCGAGCTCGCGATGCGCGCCGCGTTCAAGACGGTGATGCACGGGAAGCAGGTCTGCATCCTCGTCCCGACCACCGTGCTGTCGCAGCAGCACTACGAGTCCTTCAAGGAACGCATGGCCGCCTACCCCGTCCGCATCGCCGCCCTCTCGCGCTTCCAGTCCAAGGCCGAACAGAAACTCACCGTCGAGGCCACCGCCGCCGGCGCCGTGGACATCGTCATCGGCACCCATCGCCTCTTCTCCAACGACATCCGCTTCAAGGACCTCGGCCTCCTCGTCATCGACGAGGAACAGCGCTTCGGCGTGGAGCACAAGGAGAAGCTGAAGCGCCTCCGGGCGACGGTGGACATCCTGACGCTGACGGCGACGCCGATCCCGAGGACGCTGCATCTCGCGCTGCTCGGCGTGCGGGACATCAGCACGCTGTCGACGCCGCCGCAGGGGCGGCGCGCGATCCAGACGGAAGTGATGCGGTACAGCCACAAGCGGGTGAGGGACGCGATCGTGCGGGAGCTGAACCGCGACGGGCAGGTGTTCTTCGTACACAACCGGGTCTACGACATCGAGGCGGTGGAGAAGCACCTGAACGACCTCGTGCCCGAGGCGAAGACGACGGTGGTGCACGGACAGATGAATCCCGACATGCTCGAGGAGCGGATGCTGGCGTTCGTGAACGGCGACGTGGACATGCTGGTGACGACGACGATCATCGAGAGCGGGCTCGACATCCAGAACGCCAACACGATCATCATCGACGACGCCGACATGTACGGGCTGGCGGACCTTCACCAGTTGCGCGGCCGCGTCGGCCGGTCGGCGCACCAGGCGTACGCGTTCTTCCTGATCCCCGAGGACCGCCCGATCTCGCACGACGCCGAAAAACGGCTGCGCGCGATCGAGGAGTTCAACGAGCTCGGCGCCGGCTTCAAGATCGCGACGCGCGACCTCGAGATCCGCGGCGCCGGCAACATCCTCGGCAAGGAACAGTCCGGCCACATCGCCGCCGTCGGCTACGAGATGTTCTGCCGCATGCTCGACCAGGCCGTCCGCAAGGCGCGCAAGCTCCCCCCGCCGCTCGACGTCGAGGCCGCGGTCGATTTCGCCGTCGACGCGTTCATCCCCGAGGAGTACGTGCCGGGCGACCGCGTGAGGATCGAGCTCTACCGCCGCATCTGCCGCGCCAAGTCGAAGGAAGAGCTCGAGGCCGTGAAGGTCGAGTTCCGCGACCGTTTCGGCGATGCCCCCGAGCCGGTGCAGACCCTCCTCACGCTCGCCGAAATCCGCATCAACGCTTCACGCCACGACCTCAGCTCCATCGGTCAGGGCGGCACGCGCATCCTCGCGAAGTTCCGCATTCGCGCGACGGCGGAGATGCTCAAGGCGAAGTTCCCGGGGCGCGTCCGCATCGTGGACGACGCCAACCTCCACATCGTCCCTGACCCCGAGACGAACGACCCGCGCAAGCTCCTGGCGCTCGCCCGCGAAACGCTCGACCCCGCGACGCCGGCCCTCCCGCCGCCGCCGCCGCCCCCGCCGCCGAAGCCGGTGTGGAAGCCGGTGAGGAAGAGGACGTGGTAGGAGGGCTTGACTTGCCCTCCTCCCGTCCACTAGAGTTCCCCCCCAGTTGCAGGACCCGGGCCCGGCTGTCTGGCCAGGTTCGCCCTCAGGGGGGCGGACCGGCGAGCGGCCGGCGGGAAGCGGGGAAAGCGAGGGCCTGACGCGCGATTTCCTTATCTGCGGATCGCTTCCTGGAAACCCGGAAATCTGATGGGGGTGCGCGCCTCCTTGGTGGGGGAAAGCGCCCGAGAGGGAGAGGTCCGGAGCTGCGGCCAGGATCGGCGCGTCCGGGATCCGGGTCGTCGCAGGGAACAGTTCACCCCGGCTGGGTGCTTCGTTACGACGTTCCGTCCGGGCATTTGCTTAACGGCCTTCACTACTTTGCAGGACCTGGTAAGGAGCTGGCGATGCTGAAAAGTCTGATTGCGCTGGGGGCGCTGCTGGGCACCGTGACGTCGGTCGCGCACGTGGGTTTCGGCGACGGCGGCGTGCGGGTGGGGGGGACGACGGTCGCGGAGACGGTGCTGCAGGTCCGCGAAGTCGAGGGCGGGCACGTGCTGGCCTCGCGGGACGCGGTGGAATCGCTCGGGGGTGTCGTCGAGGTCGCCGTCGACGGCGGCGTCGTCGCGATCGAGCCCGGCATCCGCCTGACGCGCACAAGCTCGGGTTACGAACTCTCGACGCACGCCCGTCGGCCCATGGTCTTCACGACGCCGAACGGCTCGCTCGCCGTCCAGAGCCCCGCTTCCATCACGGCCTCCGAAAACGGCTGGACGACCGGGACCGGCGAGGCGCTGGAGGGCCACACGCTCCGCGTCGCGCTGACGCAGCCGGTGGACGGCACACGGGTCGCCCTCGCGGACGCACCTCCCGCGGGCACTTCCACGCCGCCCGCCGCCGGCACGCCTCACATGACGATCCGGCGCGTGGTCTACATCGACCCGCGTCCGGGCGCCGAGCCGACCGACGCGCACAACGTCAAGCGTTCGGGAGACGTGAGCCCGTCGGGTCTCTGATCTGAAGGGGCCGGCGTTCCCCGGAGGGAGGAACGCCGGCCGCATCCATGCCGTAAACGGCGCCGCTTTCGGTGCCGGATTGCCAACTTCGAGTGAAGGAGTGTTCATGCGCAGTCCTTGCGTCGTTCTCACCTTGATTCTGCTTCCGGTGATGCAGGCCTTTGCGGACCCCGTCGCGCTGGACTGGATGGACAGGGTTACGCACGAGGTCCAGCAGGAGGACGGTCCGCTTTCGGACAAGCCGCTCCAGTGGCACGTCTACGGCGGCGTGTTCGGGTACTACACGGACAACGTCTTCCTGACGCCGAACCGGTTCCGCAAGGACGACTACGTCGCGGTCCCGTTCCTCCGCGGCCGCGTGGACTACCAGGACGCCCGATGGGAAACCGCCGCCGACCTGCTCCTGTCCTACGACGCCTACTACGACACGTACGCTCCCCGGAACGACCAGGAGCATTTCTACGGGAAGCTGCGCTTCGTGGACGGCATCCTCGACGCGCAGCTCGTGGAGGTCGCGCGGCACGAATCGGACCCCGTCGACGCCGTGTTCACCGAGCACGCCGGACGGTGGGTGACCGATACACTTCCCCGCGTCGGGATCAAGATCAAGGAGCTGATCCGCCTCGAAGCGTTCGCGAACATCGAGACGGTGCACTTCGAGGGACGCCGTTTCAACGCGCTCGAGAACGAGAACTACCGCGCGGGCGCCTCGGCGCTGGTCGAGGTGACGGAGAACTTCAGCCTCGGCGCGTCGGGAGGATATCTCCGGATCAGCTACCGCGAATCGGACGTGACGCCGAACGCGGACGGGTGGTTCGCGCAGGCGCTGGTGCGCGGCGAGCCGGTCGAGCAGCTGCTGGTCGAGGCCGGGCTCGGGTACTCGCGGATCCACCCGTTCCATCGCCAGCCCGGCACCGACGAGCGCAACTCCGGCCAGGGGTTCGACGCCGAGCTTCACGTCCGCTACCGCGCCGCCGAGTCGCTCCTCCTCCAGGCCGATTACACCCGGCACTTCGGGTTCGCGGGCGGGACGTCCTCCTACCAGACCCTCGACCGCGTGCTGGCGTTCATCGAGTGGGAACCCGTCGAGAAGCTCAAGGTCAAGCTCCGCGGGCAGGCCGACCGCGTCCGCCCCTCGAACTCCTCTATCCGGACCTACCTCAGCGCCGGGTTCGACGCCAGCTACCAGTTCTCCCCGAACTTCGCCGTCAACGGCGGCGCCACCGCCCGCGTCGGCAATACCCACAAGGTCACCAACGACAACTACGACAACTGGATCGTCTTCCTCGGCGTGATCTTCTCCTACTGATCCCGGAACCGAAGTGACCCCCTCCCCCGAAACCGGCACCTCCCCCCGACAGCTCCTCCTGATCCTCAGGCGGCGCTGGAAACTCCTGGCCGCGGTCTGGATCGCGGTCGTGGGCGCCACCGCGGTGTTCACGTTCACGCAGAAGCGCCTCTTCCGGCCGCAGGTGACGCTCGAGATCCGCCCCGAGCAGTCGGTGGTCGTCACCGAGGACGACCCGTCGCTGCGAAGCGCCGCTTCGGGAACGATGTGGGAGACGTACTACCGCACGCAGGAGAACATCCTCACGGGGCCGTCGCTGGTCGAGCAGTGCCTGAAGGCGCTCCCGGAGCCGATCCGCAGGGAGTACGAAGGGGAAGAAGACGCGCTCAAGACGCTGACGAAGCAGATCGACATCGAGATGGTGCGGACGAGCTTCGTCATGAAGGTCGGGATCGTCGACAAGGACCCGCAGAAGGCCGCGCAGATCGCCAACACGCTGGTGTCGCTCTACCTCGAGGACACCAACCGCCGCATGCGGGACGTAAAGACAGAAGCGGTGGAATCGCTCTCGCGAGAGACGCTTCCCGGGCTGAGGAAGGGCGTCGCGGACGCCGAGAAGGACCTGGAGGCGTTCCGCGTGGCCAGCGGGTTCATCGACCTGCAGGAGCAGTACAGGGCGCTGGTCGACTCGTGGCGCAAGGCGACGATCACGCTCGAGGAGGTCCGCCTGCGCCGGATCAGCCTCGCCGCGCAGCTCGACGCCCTCTCCCGCTACAAGAGCGACGGGACCGGCGCCGAGCTGAACCCGACGCTCCAGCAGACGAAGGTCCTCGAGCGCCTCTCCGAGGAGAAGGACCGGCTCCTCGTCGCGCTGGCGGCGGAGCTCCTCAAGCACAAGGCGCGGCACCCGGTGGTGATCGCACTCAAGGCCCAGCAGGACGAGGTGCAGAAGAAGCTGACGGCCGCGGTCGAAGGCGCCCTCCTCGCGTACCAGACCGACGTCCTCGCCGCTTCGACCGAGGAGAAGGCGATCGCGGGCGAAATCGACGCGCTCGAGGCCCAGATGGCCAAGGCCGGCAACCAGCTCTCCGAGTTCCGCCGCCTCGACGCCGAGCTCGTCGGCGCCAAGGAGATCTATGCCTCGTACCTCAAGCGCCACGGCGAGGAATCCGCCACCGCCGGCTCCGGCGTCTCCAGCGTCCGCGTCATCGACTTCGCCCGCCCGGCGAAACAGCCCTGGAAGCCCAACGTCCTCCTCAACATGGCCCTGGGCTGCCTCGCCGGCCTCCTCCTCGGCACCGGCTCCATGCTCGTCGCCGAACAGATGGACAACCGCATCGTCTCCCCCGCCGAGGTCGAGGCGTTCGTCGGGATGGAAGTGCTGACCGTCATCCCGGAACTCTCCGGCGCCGCCACCGAGGGCCCGACCCTCCTCGGCGAGGCCGCCTCCATCGCCGAGTTCGAGTCGTTCCGCGGCCTCCGCGCCGAAATCCGCACGCGCTTCGAGAAGATCCCCGGCGGCAAGATCCTCGCCATCCTCTCCCCTCTCCCCGGCGAAGGGAAATCCACCGTCACGCTCAACCTCGCCAAGGTCATGGCCATGGAAGGCAAGCGCGTCCTCCTCATCGACGCCGACATGCGCCGCCCGAAACTCAAGGGGTTCCTCGCCGCCGCCGGCGGCCCCGGCCTCGACGCCGTCCTCGAGGGCCGCGCTTCCCTCGAGGAGGCCGCCCAGCTCTCCACCATCCCCGGCGTCTCCATCGTCGGCATGGAGGAAGGCCACTCCGACGCCGCCGAGCTCGCCGGCTCCCCGCTCTTCGACGAAATCCTCCAGTCCGCGCGCGCCAACTGGGACTTCGTCATCGTCGACAACGCCCCCGTCCTCCAGGCCTCCGAGTCCCCCCTCGTCGCCCGCCGCGCCGACGCCGCCATCCTCGTCGTCCGCGAAGGCCGGACCGGGCGCAACATCGCGAAGACGGCGGTGAAGCGGCTGAAGAGCATGGGCGTGAAGCTGCTCGGCGCGGTGCTGAACTGCGCGGCGCCGGAGGGCGGGGGGTACGGGTATGGGTATGGGTACGGGTACGGGTATGGGTACGGCGAGAAGCAGGGCAGGACGGACGCGAAGGAGACGACACGGTCATGAAGCGGACCGACACGAATCGGAGAGGCGCCGGCGGTCCTACTGGGGCCAGACTGCCCCGGCAGAGGGACCCACTGGCGCCATCTCCTTCGCTTCTCACCATTCCCTATCCCACCTTCCGTCGATGATGCGGCCCACTCCTAGTTCGGTCCCCCCCGCGCCGATCACGGACCGTTCCGTGACCGCGTCTTCCGGAACTCCCGAAATCTCCGGCCGTGCGTTTGACCTCGCGAGTCCTTGGGTCACCATCGCCCGCCGCCGCGTGGACCTCGTCCTCGTTACGACGAGCCTCCTCCTCTGCGCTGGAAGCTGGACCCTGGCGTTCCTGCTGCGCTTCGACTTCGAGCTGCCTCCGCGGTACGCGACGCTTCTACTTTCGGTCCTGCCGATTGTCCTGTTCGTCAAGCTGCTCTGCTTCTACGGGCTGGGCGTTTACCGGATCCACTGGCCGTACTTCGGGCTGAGCGATGTCGCAAGGATCGGCCAGTCCGCAGCGCTGGCCACCGGGGCGATGGTGGCCTCGAATTTCGCCTTGCTTCCGGAAATGGCTACTCCTCGAAGCGTCTTCCTCGCCGACGCCATCCTCACCTTTACGGCCGTCACCGCGATGTTCTGCGCGCTGCGAAAGCTTCGGGAGGTGCTGGGGCGGTCGAGGGCCGACGAACACGGGGAATTCGAGCCGATCTTCATCGTGGGTGCAGGCGATGCCGGCGAAGGGCTGCTCCGCGAACTCCAGCGCAACCCCGGCGCCGGGGTGCGCGCCGTCGGATTCCTGGACGACGCCCCCGAGAAACGGGGCACTTCGATCCGCGGCGTCCTGGTGCTGGGACCTGTTTCGGATGCCCGGCGGCTCGCCGTGAACCACGGCGTCCGCAAGGCCTACGTGGCGATCCCGAGCGCAGGGGGCGACGTCCTGCGGAAAGTGGCGTCGCAGCTCCTGGCCGCCCAGATGGCGATCAAGGTCCTCCCGCCGCTGTCACGGCTGTCGAACAAGGGACGCATGCTCCCGCAACTGCGCGACGTGCAGATCGAAGACCTCCTCCGGCGTCCACCGTCCAAGCTCGACATGTCCGCGATCGGAGCCTTCGTGGGCGGCAAGGTCGTGCTCGTGACCGGCGCCGCCGGAAGCATCGGCTCCGAAATCTGCCGGCAAGTCCTGGATCTCCGCCCCGCCCGGCTCATCATGCTCGACGTCGCGGAAACCCCTATGCACGACCTCTACCGCGAATTGACCACACGCGGCGGCCCGCCCCCGCCCCTCGTCCCCGAACTCGCCGACATCACCGACGCGGCCCGGATCGCTTCGATCTTCGCCGCGCACAAGCCGGAGGTCGTCTTCCACGCCGCGGCCTACAAGCACGTCCCCGTCATGGAATGGCACCCGCGGGAAGCAGTCCGCGTCAACGTGGGCGGGACGCGGACGGTCGTCGACGCGGCGGCCGCTGCGGGCTGCGGCGCGTTCGTGCTCATCTCCACCGACAAGGCCGTGAACCCGACCAGCGTCATGGGCGCGACCAAGCGGATCGCAGAGAGCCTGGTCCGAACGATGAACAATCGGCGCCACTCTGCCGTCCGCAACATGTCCGTCAGGTTCGGGAATGTCCTCGGGAGCAACGGCAGCGTCCTACCGATCTTCAAGCAGCAGCTCTCGCAGGGCGGCCCCCTGACCGTTACCCACCCCGACATGCGCCGCTACTTCATGACCATCCCGGAGGCGGTCCAACTCGTCCTCCAGGCAGCCGTTCTCGGCCAGGGCGGCGAAACCTTCCTCCTCGAGATGGGTGAGCCGGTCCGAATCCTCGACCTCGCGGAAGACCTCATCCGGCTCTCCGGCTTGATCCCGAACATCGACGTGAAGATCGAGTTCACTGGCGTCCGCCCTGGGGAGAAGCTGTTCGAAGAGCTGCGCCTAGACAACGAAGTCATGAAGCGGACCGCGCATACCCAAGTCTACTCGGTCGCCCCGGCCCGTCTGGACGATCCGGCGCGGGAGGAGATCCTCCAGCTGGAATCGCTTGCGTCGTCGAACGTTGGGCGTGATCGCATCGTTGGGGCACTCAGCGACCTGGTGCCGGACTTCCAGCCGCTTGCGGAAGAGGGGGGACTCCAAGCAGTCAGCAGCAAACGGACCTCACACCATCGGGTGGCTTCCGCGTGAATTCAACCCATCTAATTGTCGCACCCCCGAAACGTTCCCCCGAGACCTCCCGTCGCTCGCGTCGGACCATTGCCTGCTGGGGCCGCGCGATGAACGCGGCCTACCAAGCAAGACGGACGACGTCTCTACTCCACGTCTTCTTGCGCAGTAGCGATTCATGACAAGCGCGATTGCAAGCCGGAATGAAGCCCCTTGAGACAGGATGCGGCCACTAGCCCGGTCGCCCCGGGATCCGGTCGTGCGCTCTTTCGCAATGTCGCCTGGAGTCTCGGCGGCATCGGATTACCTTTGTTGGTCGGGCTCTTCACGATCCCCCTGACAATCAGCGGCCTTGGCACTGAGCGATTTGGCGTTCTGACACTCGCCTGGGCATTGGTTGGGTACTTCAGTATTCTCGACCTCGGCATAGGCCGCGCACTCACCCATGCGGTCGCCGGCCGTGCCCAAACGGATACCGGGCTCGCTTCAACCATATGGACTGGCCTTTTTCTCATGGCGGGACTCGGTTTGATTACTGCAATCTTGCTAGCTGCATCCAGCGGCCTTTTGGTTGGCGCCCTCAAGATCCCGGCAAGGCTACATGAGGAGTCCCGCAATGGTTTCATGGTGCTAGCATTTGCGCTTCCGCTGACTACGCTGTCTGCTGGCCTTCGCGGCGCACTTGAGGGTCAACACCAATTCGCTGCGGTAAATCTTGTTCGGGCTAGCCTTGGCGCTGCCACGTTCGCAGGACCGCTCGTTGCCCTCGCCTGCTCTCCATCTCTTGTCGGCGTATTCATCGTGCTAGTCCTATCGCGGCTGCTCGTCGCAGCAGCGTATGCGACACTCCTTCTGAGGAGCCTGCCCGAGATGCGACTCGGTGTGGCTCTCTCGCGATGTGCCGTTCGTCCGCTATTGCGATTTGGGGGATGGACGTTAGTGAGCAACTTCCTTGGACCGATCCTGTCCAATGCTGATCGTTTTTTCATCTCTTCACTGATTTCAGTCGGCGCGGTCGCGTGGTACGCCACGCCACTCGAAATTGTTTCAAAGATGCTCGTCGTTCCGGCAGCCTTCGTAGCAGTGCTTTTCCCTACGTTCACCCGAGGACTTCAGCAGGCTCGTACCGAAATCGTAGGCACATACGACCGCGCGCTGAAAGTCACGCTATTCTTTCTATTCCCGGTGACTTTAGCAATTGTTGTTTTCGCTCGTCCGGGACTATCCTGGTGGCTTGGCGAAGATTTTGCGGCACATGGCCACCTCGCCCTCAAATTTGTATCATGCGGCGTGTTATTCAATGCAATTGCCTACTTTCCAAATGTACTGCTCCAAGCTGCTGATCGCCCCGATGTGCCGGCCAAACTCAGCGTTCTCGAGTTGATGTTGTACTTACCCGCGCTGTGCATTGCGGTGTCACGGTGGCACATTGAGGGCGCGGCGACACTCTGGATGTTTCGCATGCTTTTCGATGCGACACTTCTTCTCTGCGCCGCGCGTCGCATAGTAACTCGTGAGTTCTTAGAAAACAAGATGCCCGGTTTCCCGCTCAGTGTGGGAGCCGCTCTGCTCGCGCTTGCCTACCTTCCTGAGAGATTTAGTGTCCAAGTTGGGTTCCTGGCAACTGCCCTGCTTCTCTGGATCCCACTCGCATGGTTCTTTCTTCTGGATGGGACTACCCGGGCTGTCCTCACCATGCGCCTTAGGTTGAGGACCGTCGCATGACCAAACCCTGCACATCAGATAGGCGACGAGTTCGTGCGGTCGTGCTGAATTTCGGCCAGCCAGTAGCAACCGCCGAATGCGCGCGGTCCTTGTTGAGCCAGTCATGGACACCGCTCGACGTAGTTCTAGTTGACAATTATTCCACTGCAGCGTGCGCCGAGCAGCTGCGTCTCACCACGCCTTCAGAGGCGCACTTGATCCTGAATCCAACCAATAGCGGATACGCCGCCGGAAATAACGTTGGGTGCCGCACCGATGAGCTCCCTCTTCCTGATTACATCCTGATTCTCAACAACGACGTGATTCTCCCGAAAACCGACGACGTCGCTCAGTTGGTCGCGGCGCTCGAATCGGATGTCAATGTGGTCGCAGTGTCGCCGTTGGTTCACACGCTCTCGAGCACTGCTTCGGCAAACGAACAAATTCAAGTCCGACGCAATATCGGCTTCTTGAGTTGCCTCATCATCGGAAGTTGGTGGCTTCGTCGAATTCCGGGCCTGGCGCGGTTTCACTATTCTCACATCTACGGCGAGGTCATGCCGTTTAGCCCGAATACGTTCTTTGAGTGTGACTCAATCAACGGAAGCTGCTTCTTGATCAGAGCTGAGTTCTTTCGATCTATCGGATACTTTGACGAAGGCACCTTCCTTTACTTCGAGGAAATGATCCTTGGCAGGCAGATCTCGCTGAGGGGCAAGAGATGTGCGCTTGTCACCAGGGTCACTGTCGATCATTATCAGGGTCTTTCTACCGAACAGCGTGGCAGCAGAATGAACTGGACGATGCACGCTCATGCAATAAGAAGCCAAGTTCACTACTGTCGCCGGTATCTCAAGTCCAGCTCGTTTGCCTGCCGACTGCTCGTCGCCGTGCGAGCCGTCGACTTCGCAAGCAAGTGGCTGCTCCAAACGGTTCTTGGCTGGCTCCTCGCTCTGCGTTCAAGGGGGGGGGCCGCATGAGCGACATCTTCATCCTCGTCCTTGGTGCGGCAGTAGCCTTTCTATTCCTATGCCGTATCAGGACTGCCTCAGGAACCACTTCGACGCCTGCGCACTTGTTCTCCTTGGGTTGGGGCACCACCTTGCTGGCGAGCCAGTGCGCCCTGAGCGGACGACTTGCGCCGTCGACCTACGGTCTTGCCATACTCGTCGTTGCCTGGTGGTTCTTCTTGCTCGGATGCCTGTTGGTCCACGCGAAATACCCACCTGTCGCGCAAGACAGCATCCCGACCCTTGCTCTTCGACCACACGTCGGCCGCCTCCTGCTGTTCTCCCTGATTGCCCTGCAAGCTGTCGCGGTCTGGCATGAACTATCGTTCGCTTCTTCCGGGGGGATTCCGGGAACTTTTGAGGAACTGGCCTTGTCGCGTTCACAACATGGCGCAAGGGCAGTGGTCTTTCCAGGTCCCTTAGGATTGTTCCGATGGTCGCACGTTTACTACCTGCCGCTTGCATTCGCCCTGCACGGCCAACGGCGTCTCTCCGGCCGACTTCTTTGTGCATCCGTGATCGCAGCACTTGTCATGTCCCTACCTAGGTTCACGCGCGCACCCCTATTGCAGACCGCTGTCGTAGCGGGATGCGCGTGGACCGTGGTCCAACAACCATCGCAACGAAGGCAACTCGTCGTCGGGTCGGGCATTGTCCTTTTAGTGTCTTTGTTCTTTGTTGTGTCACAGCAGTTCATTCTGCAAGCGAACAAGAACTCAAATGTTGAATTGAACGACGCAGTAAGCGGGTATTTTGCCGCGTCGCCACAAGCCTTCGATGAACTGCTTCACAACCAACGACTATTCGATGACAATGGCTTTTACTCACTCGATTTCCTCTATGTGCCGCTGGAGAAGCTGTCTCTTGTCGAAAGCCATCCGGACCTAGTGCGTCCCAAAGCACCCACCTTTGTGTCAACAAATCTATACACGTTTCTCGACGCCTACCTAATGGACTTCGGCCTGCTTGGTGTGGTCTTAGGGTCGTTTGTTACCGGTGCATTTTCCACGATCTACTTTACAAGCGCTACAGAATCGAAGCGCCTGTGGGCTATCGTCGGCTTTGGATATGTGATGTTCGCCTGCGTGATGGCATCGGCCAACAACGAATTTATCAGGGCAGGGATGCCGATCTGTTTGGGTTTCGGCTGGATCATAGACCGCGTGGTGACCGTCCGTCCTCAAGACGAGGAACTGACCCAGGGAGATCTGTCATGAAAGTTCTACTAGTTTGCGGCCGTCACCAGTACGGCGATCCGGCCCGCGGAGAATCAACGGAACATCATGCCTTCGCCACTGCTTTGGAGGCGCTTGGCCACCAAGTGACCCACTTTGAATCATGGGACTTGAGTTCGTATACCGGTCTCGCGGCGCTCAACCAAGCGTTACTGCAGACAGTTGAATGTGAACGTCCGGAAGTCCTACTCTCAGTCCAAACGGACTACGAGATTTGGACAGAGACCCTGGACGTCTTGCGGTTCCGAGGCGATGTAGCTACGGTTACCTGGACAACTGACGACAGCTGGAAGTTTCCCCAAGTGTCCAGATTCATCGGACCCCACTATCACGCAATAACAACGACCTATTCAGATCGGCTGCAGGACTATGCGGCAAATGACATTCGGAATGTGTTGCTGACCCAGTGGGCTGCGAACTCGAAGTACTTGGTTCATCCTCTACCAGCGAATCAGTGCGATTACGATGTGACTTT
The DNA here is from genome assembly GCA_964590435.1 of uncultured Planctomycetia bacterium. GTDB lineage: Bacteria > Planctomycetota > MHYJ01 > WSZJ01 > WSZJ01 > WSZJ01. The sequence continues at coordinate 9,338 of CAZPWT010000007.1, read as the reverse complement.
CGTGGGAGGGGCCAGCTCTCAGCGTCGGGCTTTCGTTGCCGAAGCGCAGAAACTGGGCGTTGCGATTCAGTGCTTTGGTCACGGGTGGCCCAGCGGATCAGTCGCGGCTTCCGATATCCCAACTATCATGCGCCGATCGCGTATTAGCTTGAACCTCGCTGCTGGTTCTCGCGGCGGACCCAAACAAATCAAGGCCAGACTTTTCGAGGTGCCCGGCTCAGGTGGATTCCTCCTCTCTGAGCATGCACCAGGCCAAGAACAGTGGTTCCGCAACGATGTCGAAGTTAGCTCCTTCCGCGACGTTGGTGAGTTTGTCGAAAAGGCCCGCTTTTACCTGAAGAATCCGGAACGACGCGATCAAGTCGCTTTCGCAGGTTTCGAACGAACCCGAGCCGAGCACACATATGAACGCAGGCTTGAGGAGGTCCTAGGATTCGCGATTGCAGCTAAGGTCCGCGGGGGCTCTCCCACGGCGGCCCGACGTGCTGAAATCCTTAAGACCTGGCACGACTCTTTTTCCGCACAACCGCCTGGTCTAGTCCTGAGTGCGGCTCGATGGGCGGCGATCAACGGATTAGGGTTGTTTGTGGGGCGCCGACGCGCACACCGATACTCACGTCGCATCCTGTTCGAGGCAAGCTGGCGGCTGGTCGGCGCGCAAACGTTTTCTGCCAGGGGCCTTCCCGGGCGCCTGTTCCCTCGCCCATGAGTCAAGATCATCAAGTCAGGATGCGTAGGAGGCGTGTTGGATCAAGTCTTCAATTCCTTCGAAGGGGGAAGACAAGTAGAGGACAACCATGCTAATCACAATAGGCATTCCATTTTTCAACGCCGAGTCGACCCTGACCAATGCAATCCGGTCGGTCTTCGCTCAGACACATACGGATTGGGAACTGCTCCTCGTGAACGATGGCTCAACTGATCGGTCGCTGGAAATCGCGCGGGCGGTTAAGGATCCCCGTGTTCGAGTGATTTCGGACGGATGCAACCGGAAGTTGGCATATCGCCTGAATCAGATCGTTCGCGAAGCATCGTATGAACTGGTCGGACGCATGGATGCGGATGACATGATGTCCCCGCACCGGTTCGCCAGGCAATTGGAGGTTCTACAGGATCCTGAGGTCCAGATCGTAAGCTCCGCGATGTGTATGCTCTCGAGCCATCACTTGCCGACCGGGTACCGCGGACGTGTTGGCAACACTCTGAACTTTCAAACACTGATCCGGGGCCGCGAGATAGCTCACCCATCTCTACTAGGCAGAGCCTCCTGGTTCGAGCGAAATCCATATGACGTGGACGCAATAAGAGGAGAGGACATTGAACTCTGGTGCCGCACTTTTCAAAATGGTCAGCTCACTCAACGAAATCTGAGGATCTTGGAGGAGCCGCTCTACTTTTCCGGAGAGGATCGCGGGGTTACGTTCGAGAAGGTCCGGTGCTCGCATGTCGTTATCAGGAAACTACTCAGAAGATACGGCCCTTCTACGATCGGAAGGAGAGCGACCCTTCTTGAGCTGCTGCGCTCTCACGCACGCACTGAGATACTCTGGATATGCTCCCTGTGCGGACTCTTGTCCCAGGTAACATCGAAGGCGCGATGTCGGAGGATCTCCGATCCCGAGCTGCTGGCGCGTGTGCATGCGGAGATCGCCCAAGTGTTGTCCACCAGAGTCCCGGGACTGGGGTAGGCCCGTGGAAATCAGGCGCGAGAGAAAAATCTGCTTCGTTGTCGCCAGCGAATTGACCGCCACGGCCTTCCTCCTGGACCACATTTCGGCGTTGAGTCGTCTTTACGACGTCACTGTCGCAGCCAACACACGAAGTACCGATTTCCTGTCGAAGTACGGTATTGAAGCAAGGGTGTTCTCCACGCGGGTGGAACGGAGAATCTCGCCTTTCCAAGACTTGTCGGCGCTCGTCTCCCTCGCCCGTCTGTTCCGGAAAGAACGGTTCGCCGCGGTCCATTCCGTCACGCCGAAGGCGGGACTGCTGGCCGCTCTGGCAGGTTTTCTCGCCCGGGTGCCTGTCCGCATACACACCTTCACGGGGCAGGTCTGGGTCACTCGAAGTGGGTTGTCTCGCTGGCTCTTGAAACGCGCTGACAGGCTCGTAGCCGCACTGACAACCCACATCCTCGTGGACAGTCGTTCCCAGCGGGACTTCCTGGTCGCGGAAAGGGTGATTTCGCGAGACAAGTCCGTCGTCCTCGCGAAGGGGTCGATCTCAGGAGTTGATACTGCCCGGTTCCGTCCCGACCCCGAGGCGCGCTCCAAAACCAGGGCGCAGAGTAAAATCTGTGATACGGACACGCTGTTCCTCTTCCTCGGCCGCCTGAACCGGGACAAGGGAGTCGTCGATCTCGCCGAGGCGTTTTCGAAGGTGCGCGCCGTTCGCGCCGACGTGCGCCTCCTCTACGTGGGACCCGATGAAGAGAACATGCTCCCCCTCATTCGCCGCGCCTGCATTTCCTGCCCGGAAGCGCTTCATCATGTCGGACAAACGCCTGTCCCGCAACAGTACTTGGCAAGCGCGGATGTGCTCTGCCTCCCCAGCTACCGCGAAGGATTCGGGAGTGTGATCATCGAGGCGGCGGCCGCCGGAGTCCCCGCGATCGCCACGAGGATCTACGGAGTCACCGATGCGGTCGAGGAGGGCGTCACGGGGTTGCTCTACGAGCCAGGAAACGTGGACTTGCTGACAGAGGCAATGCTCCGTTTCGCCGCAAATGCCGGACTTCGAAGGCAGATGGGCGAGAATGCCTTGGTTCGTGCCCGACGAGACTTCCCGAAGGAAGCGGTGACTGCCGCCTTGCTGGATTACTACCGAGTCACCTTGTGGGGGCACTCAGCAAGTCGGTCATGAAAAGGCTCCTCGATATTGCCATCTCGTTCGTGCTGTTGGCTCTCACCGCTCCTCTCATGGCCGCAATCGCGGTTGTAGTCCTGCTCACCATGGGAAGGCCGATAATCTTCGCCCAATTGCGCCCCGGTCTTCGCTGCCGCCCGTTCCTCCTGCTCAAGTTTCGCACGATGTCTGATCGACGAGATGACGCGGGCCGCCCGCTTCCCGATCGCGACCGCCTCACGATACTCGGCCGCTTCCTGCGTCGCACCAGCCTCGATGAGCTTCCCCAGCTCTGGAATGTTCTGCTTGGAGACATGAGCCTCGTCGGCCCGCGCCCGCTCCTCATGGAGTACCTGGCCCGATACACCCCCGAGCAGGCGCGGCGGCACGAGGTCCGGCCAGGAATCACGGGCTGGGCCCAAGTGAACGGCCGCAATGCGCTGACGTGGGAACAGAAGTTCAGGTTGGATGTCTGGTATGTTGACCACGTCAGCCTTGGGCTGGACCTCAGGATCCTCGCTCTTACGGTCTGGCGAGTCATTGCAGGCTCGGGGGTTTCTGCGAAGGGTGAGGCAACAATGCCCGAATTCATGGGTGGTCTTTCGGGGAAGGAAGATTCGAAATGAATGACGTCGTGATCCTGGGAGCCGGCGGTTTTGCCCGAGAGGTCCTCTGGGTTTTCGAGGACTGCAATCTTGAACGCAGGACATGGAATGTCCTCGGGTTCATCGACGAAAATCCCGAAGCTCATGGTCAGATAGTTTGTGAGCTTCCCGTCCTCGGCGGATTCGAGTGGTTCAAGGGCAGGAAGTCCCATCCGTGTGTTGTTTCAGGGACGGGACTGAATGCTGTCCGTCGCAAGTTCGCACAGCAAGCTCGTGACCTCGGCCTCACCTTCTGTTCCGTGCGGCACCCCTCTGTCCGAGCTTCCCGGTTCGTCACCGTCGGAGTCGGCAGCGTCATTTGCGCCGGGAGCACGCTGACAACCCAGATCGCGATCGGCGACCACGTGAACATCAATCTTCACTGCACGATCGGGCACGACGTGGTGATCGGGAGCTACTGCAATCTGTCACCCGGTGTTCACCTCAGCGGACACTCTCACCTCGAGGAGGGCGTGGACCTCGGAACCGGGTGCGTTGTGATTCCAGGCAAGCGGATCGGAAGGAACTCCATCGTTGGCGCGGGCGCCGTCGTCACATCCGACATTCCTGAGAATTCCGTGGCCGTTGGAATCCCTGCCAAGGTGATCCGATCGGTGGCCAAATCATGAAACCGGAACGTCTCTTCCTCTCCCCCCCCCACCTCACCGGCGCCGAGCTCCCCCTCGTCCAGGAAGCCTTCGCGTCCAACTGGATCGCCCCGGTCGGGCCGCACATCGAGGCGTTCGAGGGCGAGTTCTGCAAGGCGACGGGGGCGCGCAACGCGGCGGCGCTCGGGACCGGGACGGCGGCGCTTCACCTTGCGCTGCGCATCGCGGGGATCAAACGGGGGGATTCGGTGTACTGCTCGACGCTGACGTTCGCGGCGAGCATCAATCCGGCGATCGTCGAGGGCGCTTCCCCCGTCTTCATCGACTCGGAAGAGCGCAGCTGGAACATGGACCCGGCGCTCTTGGCGGCGGAGCTGGAGGTGGATGCGAAGAAGGGGCGGCTGCCGCGGGCGGTGATCCTGGTGCACATTTACGGGCAGAGCGCGGACACGGACGCGATCCGGGCGGCGTGTGAGCGGCACGGGGTGACGCTGATCGAGGATGCGGCGGAGGCGCTGGGGGCGACGTACAAGGGGGCGCAGCCCGGGGCGCGCGGCCGGTTCGGCGTGTTCTCGTTCAACGGGAACAAGATCATCACGACGTCGAATGGCGGGATGCTCTGCTCGGACGACCCCGCCGTGACGACGCAGGCGCGCTTCCTCGCCACGCAGGCCCGCGACCCTGCGCCGCACTACCAGCACTCGCAGATCGGGTTCAACTACCGGATGAGCAACATCCTGGCGGCGGTCGGGCGGGGGCAGCTGCAGACGCTCGGCGAGCGCGTCGCGCGGCGGCGCGCGATTTTCGACCAGTACCGCGCGGCGTTCGAGGGGCGGCCGGGGATCACGATGATGCCGGAAGCGCCGTGGGGGAAGGCGAACCGCTGGCTGAGCGTGATCCTCATCGACCCGGAGGCGTTCGGCGCCTCCCGCGAGGACATCCGCCTGCGGCTGGAGGCGCGGAACATCGAGTCGCGGCCGGTGTGGAAGCCGATGCACCTGCAGCCGGTGTTCGAGGGGTGTCGGAGCGTGGGGGGGAAGGTTTCGGAGCGGCTGTTCGAGCGGGGGCTGTGCCTGCCGAGCGGGACGGGGATGACGAAGGAGGATGTCGCGAGGGTGGTGGAGGGGGTGCTGGGGTAGGTCCAGGCCACGCCGCTCAGGCGTACTGCCTGAGGATGAATTTCGAGAAGAGCGGCACGGCGAACGAGTACTTGCCGTGGCGGTTCTTGTAGACGAGGCCTGACTCGATGAGGCGCGGCATCATCTGGCTGATGTCGGCCTGGCGGAACGGCTTCCGGATGGACTCGCCCAGGGACCGGGAAATCGAGGCGACCTCACCGATGGTGAATTCGCCTTCTGATTCCTGGAGGCTGGCGATGCAGAAGAGCAGGTCGCGCTGGCGGTCCGGGAGGCGGCTCCAGCGGCCCGCGAAAAAATCGGTGTCGAGCTTGCGGACGATGGTGTCGACCGGGATTTCGAATGCGGTTCCCTGGACGAGTCCCGCTGCGTAGAAGTCGAACGCGTCGCGGCAGATGAACTGGATGAAGTAGGGGTATCCCCCGGAGACCTCGATGATCGTGGCGACGGATTCAGGTGTGAACTTGTGCGGCGAACGGACGAGCGGTTTCCCGATGGCGTCGGCGGACGCTTCGCGCGACAGCTTCCCGATTTCCTGGACCTTGAACATGCGCTCGGCGTAGGTCCGCGACTCCACCAGTTTCGGGAACAAGGTGGGAAGTCCCGTCAGGAGAAGCATGAAGCGGACGCCCTTTTTCTGAAGGGACTGAAACGTCTCGAGGAGAAGCGCGAGCGGGTACTGGTCCTTGTCCTTGCGGTCCTGCACGACCTGCGCCTCGTCGTAGGCGAAGATGACGCCGCGCTGGCCGACGTCCCGGACTCCCTTCCAGACGAACTCAAGCGTCGCCTTCAGCTTGTCCACGACCAGGCCGGGCTGGGCGTTGAAGTACTGGAGGAGGAAGGCGTAATCGAGGCTGTTGCTGGTGACGCTGGGTTTGAAACCTGTGAAGGAGGTTTCGGGAAGCTGCAGCCGGGACGTGAAGAGCGAGACGTCCGTGAGGAGGCGGTTGCAGAGGGCCGTTTCGTCAACGAAGGCAGATTCCGAGAGATCGGCGCCGACCCAGACCCACTTTTCTTCGACGGCGATGCGCTTGTACTCGGTGTCCATGAGGACGGTCTTGCCGACGCCGCGAAGTCCGGTGAGGACGACGTTCTGTGTGATGACGTCCTGTTTGAGGAGATCCCTGAACTCTTTCATTTCGTCTTTGCGGCCTGCCAGGTGAGGAGGAATGTGGCCGGCACCGGGCCGGAAGGGGTTGGGGAAGGCATCTGCGGCAAGCATGGCGAAGACTCCGTTGCGGATGATGATGGGGAATTATATAGCAATATGATGTTATGTCAATACATGATATTATGCGTCTGAATATCACTCAATAAGTTCGACATAAGTCGATTTAGCAAGACACTCTACATCAATTTACTGCCTCCAAAAACGGCGGGGCTTCGCGCCGAAATGTGCGCGCGATCCCCCGCAAGCAAGGGCACTCAAGGCTCGCGCGAGTCGCCGGAATCTCACCTCCTCAACCTCTCCCTCACCTGCTTCGCCCCCTCGTCCTGCGGGTTCGCATCCACCCACCCCTCCACCGCCGCGATCGCTTCCACGAGCTTCCCCGCCCCGGCCAGCGCCTCCACGAGCCCCATCACCGCTTCCCGGTTCTTCGGCTCGGATTTCGTCACGACGCGGTAGTCCTCGGCGGCGAGCGCGTAGAGTTTCTGGCGGCGGTACTCCCCTGCGCGGCGCATTCGCAGCGCGTCGTCGTCGGGCCTGATCCGCACGGCCTCGGTGAACGCGCCGATCGCGCCCAGGCCGTCGCCCTTCGCGGCGAGGACGTCGGCGAGCGTGACCTGCCAGTCGGCGCGGCCGGGGTCGATGCGGACGGCGATGAGGGCGTGGCGGAGGGCGTCGTCCCAGGCTTCGAGACGGGCCCAGGCGGCGGCGGCGGCGGCGTGGGCGTCGGGGTCGCTGCGGACGCGGAGGCGGTCCTCGCGCAGCGACGCTTCCAGCCCCCACTGGCCGGCGTGGTGAAAGGCGCCGGCGAGGTCGTCGTACTCGCGGACGTTGGCGGGATCGGGGGGGACTCCCCTGCGGAAGACGTCGGCGGCGTCCTGCCAGAGGTTTTTGCGGGCGAGGAAGGAGGCGAAGCGGGCGGTGGCGCGAGGGGTGGGGAGGGCGGGTTCCCAGGGGGTGACGGGGTCGGAGGCGGACCAGAGGGGGGCGAGGGTGGACTCGACGGCGGAGGGGGACTGCTGGAAGAAGCGGCGGAGGCAGGGGGTGGCGCGGGGGTGGTCGGCGTGGTCGAGGAACCAGAGGGCGGCGTCGCGCTGGAAGTCGGGGTTGGCGGGCCAGAGGGAGGCGGCGGTTTCGAGGCGGGTGGCGGCGAGGGGGAGGTCGCCGCGGCGTTCGGCCTGGTGCGCCTGAAGGGAAGCGGCGATGGCGTCGAAGGGCGAGAGGCGGAGGATGGACGCGAGGCGCGGTTCGGCGTGGGCGGGTTCGCGGGCGGAGGCGGCGAGGGCGGAGGGGACGGGGGGGAGGTCGGCGAAGGCCAGTGCGGCGGCGGCGGCGAGCGTGGCGACGGAGGGGAGAGTGGTGAGGATTGAGTGGTGAGGGGTGAGGAGTTTGGGAGTTGGGGGTGGGGCGCCGGGCTGGGCCGGCAGGGCTGCGGCGAGCGCGACGGAGAAGAGCAGCCCGACGCTGGTGATGCGGAGGTCGAAGTCCACGAGGGAGTGCACGGCGATCGCGAGCGCGGCGGCGATGCAGGCGGCCGCGGCGGCGCGCTCGCTTCCCTCCAGCCGGCGCAGCCCCCGCAAGGCGCGGGCGAGCCAGAGGGCGAACCCCGCGGCCAGCACCGCGAGCCCGGCGATGCCGCCCTCGAAGAGAGCGTTGACGTACTCGTTGTGGGCGTGCTGGAACTGCCCGGGGAGGCCGGCGGGCTGGAACGGCCGGAACGTTTCCGGGAACGTGCCGATGCCGAAGCCGAGCATCGGCTGCTGTTTCCAGCCGGCGAGCGCCGCGGACCAGCACTCCACGCGCGAGTCGGACGCGACGTCGGCGGCGTCGAGGGATTCGAAGCGCTGGACGAGGGGCTCGGTGTTGGACGCGGCGACGGCGACGACGCCGAGGACGGCGAGCAGGGCGAAGCCGGCGGCGGAGGCCGCGGCGCGGCTGCGGCGCAGGATGAACGGGAGGAGGACGAGCCCCGCGGCCGCGGCGAGCGTGCCGCCGCGCGACTTCGTCATCACGAGGCAGGCCGCGAACAGCGCGGCGCCGAGCGCCCACGGAAGGCCGCCCTCGATCCCCCACGCCTGCCGCGGGCGGCGCGGCGACGAGAACCGCGCCCACGCCCCCGCCACCGCCAGGACCAGCGCGATCGCCAGGAGACCCGCGAAGTTGTTGCGGTTCACGAGCGTCCCCGACGCGCTGTCGCCGTACGGTCGCTCGCCGTAGAACGGGATCGTCCGGAACGAAAACCCCACCTGCAGCACCGCGTACACCGCTTCTACCCCCAGCACCGCCAGCACCCCCGCCGCCATCTCCATCCGCCGCAGCCCCGCGTCCACGAGCCGCTTCACGAACATCCCCGCCGTCACGTACGCGCCGACCTGCGCGAGCTGCCGGACCGTGAGGAAGAGGTCGCCGGTGCCGGGGGCGCTTCCCGCGACGCCGTGGCGCGCGCGGAGGGCGTCGGTGTAGGGGAAGAGCCCCGGGGGGAGCGGCAGGAGCTGGAGGGCGGCGAGGGCGGAGGCGGCGGCGAGCAGGGCGAGCGTGGGGCGGGAGAGGCGGAGGGGTTCGGGGAGGAGGAAGGCGGAAGCGATCCAGAGGAGGGCGGTTCCCGCGGCGAGGGCGGCGACGGCGGGCGGGGAGACGGCGCCGTACCAGAGGAGGGAGACGGCCCAGAGGGCGAGAAAGGCGTACCAGAGGGGGCGGTGCATGGGGCCGGGCTCTCCCTTCTGGCTGTCAGGCGGATTGGACGCGGACTCGAGAAGTTGGAAAGGCAGAAAAGAACAGCGGGGTCGCGGATGGAAAGGGATGAAAAGAATGGCGCTGACTTTGGCTCGCTAAACAAAAGCGCCTCCGTGTGCCGATGAGGTTGTGTCACCAAACTCTCGAGCACTCCGGAGGCGCGATGCGATCTTCATTTGTTTTCGGCAAACGACCATTTCAGCTG